>DASYRZ010000135.1:0-8804 GCA_036003865.1 Gemmatimonadales bacterium
TTCCATCATTCCATCTTTCCATCATTCCATCTTTCCATCATCCCTGCGACATCGTTTGGAAGAATTCGTTATTCGTTTTCGTGCGCTTGAGCCGCTCGAGCAGGAACTCGATCGCTTCCACGGGCGGCATATCGGACAGGAAGTTGCGGAGCAGGTAGACCTTGTTCAGCTCTTCCTTGCTGAGCAGCAGCTCTTCCTTACGGGTGCTGCTGCGCTGCACGTCGATGGCCGGGAACGTGCGCCGCTCGGCGATGCGCCGGTCGAGAATGACTTCGGAGTTGCCGGTGCCCTTGAACTCCTCGAAGATGACCTCGTCCATGCGCGAGCCGGTGTCGATCAGCGCGGTCGCCAGAATCGTGAGCGAGCCGCCGCCCTCGATGTTGCGCGCGGCGCCGAAGAAGCGCTTGGGCTTCTGGAGCGCGTTCGCATCCACACCGCCCGAGAGAATCTTGCCCGAGTGCGGCACCACCACGTTGTGCGCGCGGCCCAGGCGCGTGATCGAGTCGAGCAGAATCACGACGTCCTTGCCGTGCTCCACGAGGCGCTTCGCTTTCTCGATCACCATGTCCGCGACCTGCACGTGGCGGTCGGCGGGTTCGTCGAACGTGGACGAAACGACCTCCACCTGCGGCCCCTTCACGTTCTCTTCCATATCGGTCACTTCTTCGGGCCGCTCGTCGATCAGCAGCACGATGAGGTAGACCTCAGGGTGATTCTCGATGATGGAGTTGGCCAGCTTCTGCATCAGGATCGTCTTACCGGCCTTGGGCGGCGAAACGATCAGGCCGCGCTGTCCCTTGCCGATCGGTGACAGGATGTCCATCACGCGCATCGATAGATCGCCGTCTTTCCGCTCGAGCTTGAGCTGCTGCTCGGGATAACGGGGACGCAGGTTGTCGAACGCGACGCGATGTTTGGCCTTCTCCGGTTCCTCGCCGTTGACGACTTCGACCTTCAGCAGCGCGAGGTAGCGCTCGCCTTCTTTCGGCGGCCGCACCTGGCCCATGATCGTGTCGCCGGTGCGCAGATCGAAACGCTTGATCTGGCTGGGCGAGACGTAGATGTCGTCGGGGCCGTACAGATAATTCCAGTCGGGACTGCGGAGGAACCCGTAGCCTTCCGGCAGAATTTCGAGCACGCCCTCGCCCCGGAGAACCGTGTCGGTATCGAGCAGCGACTGCTCGATGCGGAAGATGAGATCCTGCTTGCGGAGCCCGGAGTAGTTGGTGATGTTCAGGCTCTCGGCCATCGCGTGTAGTTCCGCGACGGACTTTCTCTTCAGTTCGGCGATATCCACTTGTGCTTCAGCTCCGTTTGGTCGCTACGGCGGGGGAAACCCCGGGATGGGGGATTGGTCCTGGTTGAAAATGGAAACTTGGGAATGTGGCGGTGTGCGAACGCTCAAGTATAGTACGCTCTCGTGAGCCTCACAAGGTTTCTGGCGGCGTGGCGGACCACACCCCTCCACGATCGTGAAGTTGTTGACGCACTTGTAGATCCGGCTCACGCGGGACCCTCCGCTGATCTTGCCGCCGCCCTCCGCCAGTGGGCCGGGACTTACTACTGGTCCGATGAGGCTGATGGCCGCCACGTCATTCTCACGCGCCCTACGCAGAAGGCCCGGGAGTCGTGGGCGATTCATGCACTCCTGTTCGCTGCGGTACTCCTTACCACCACCCTGACCGGTGCGGTCGTCTCGAACGCGCTGCCGGCTCACCCCGGCACCTGGACCGCTCCGGCGATGCTTCGCGCCTTCCCGAGCGGCCTCTGGTTCTCGCTCCCGCTGCTCGCCATCCTGCTGTGCCATGAGCTGGGGCATTACTTCACCGCTCGCCGCTATCAGCTCAACGTGTCGCCCCCCTTCTTTATCCCGGGGCTGCTGCCGCCATTTGGCATCGGCACGTTCGGCGCGTTCATCCGGCTGCGGACGATCGTCAACGACCGCCGTCAGCTGTTGGACGTCGGCGCGGCGGGCCCCATCGCCGGGTTTGTGATCGCGCTGCCGCTGCTCTGGATCGGCTTGAGCCACAGCACCGTCGTGTCGGACGCGCCGCTCCAAGGCATGATCGTCCAGTGGGGAGGATCGGGGGGGGGCGACGTGCAGGCGGTCTTGCCGCTGGGGGACTCGGCGGTGACTTGGCTGGTACGCCATTTCGCAGCCGGTGATGCAAACACGATTGTGCTCCACCCCGCGGCGTTCGCCGGTTGGTTTGGAATGTTCGTCACCATGCTCAACCTGCTTCCCATGGCCCAGCTCGATGGCGGCCACATCATGTACGCCGCGACACCGCGCTGGCATCAGCAGACCGCTCGCCTCTTCTGGGTGGTCCTCATGCTGCTCGGCTGGTTCTGGATCGGCTGGCTGCTGTGGGGATTCATCGTGCTTGTGCTGTCGCGGGGCCAGCTGCGCCACCCGCCGGTGCTCGATGCCTACCGGCCGCTGCCACCTTCGCGACGATGGGTGCTCTGGGCGAGTCTCGTTCTCTTTCTGCTTACATTCGCGCCGGCTCCCTTTCGGTCTTGACGCTATTGGCTATCAGCTATCGGCTATTGGGTCTGAAAGGCCACCACCCGATAGCCAATAGCCAATAGCGCAAAGCCATTGCGTAACTCCTAGCCATCTATAATGTTGTTTCAAACCAGCCCCTGGATCGGCATGTCTGCCCAACCTGCCCGATACACACCAGCTGCAGCGACCGATACGGTCGTCCACGACCTGCCCCCGATTCGCTTTGATGGACAACCCATAGACATCCGGCTCTCCCTGCGCCGCACCGAAGATGGTATCTGGCGTGGCCGCATACTGTTCGGTGCCGAAGGCACGGAAGCCGAGCGCTCCAGCGCGGAGATCTTTTGTGCCGGCTCGGAGCAGGATTTGTGGCAGTCGGTGCGGGATCTGCGGGATCACCACCTGCGCGACCTGTATCGCTCGCTGCTTTGATGGTCGATAAGCAGGCGCTGTCGAAGCTTCGGCACGACCTCTCCAATCCCCTGTCGGCGATTCTCGCCGAGACTCAGCTGCTGCTCCTCGCGCCCGAGAAGTACGACGAGGAGACGTTAGCCGCGCTCAAACAGATCGAGGACCTGGCGCGCAAGATGCGTCAGATGCTGCAAAGCCAAGAGTGAGCCGGCGGCATCGCCCTCGGTATTGCCCCTCCACGGCGTGGTGGCCTCCGCGCCGGCTGCGCTTCGCCTTCCTTATTAATCGCTGTTCGGTTGGACATTCTGCGGTTGGACATTGGACATTCGCGCCGCGAAGCGGCGCGCAGGTGACGCGCATCATAGCGATTCCGGTCAGACAGCGGTAAATCGGTGCGTGGTGCGTGGTGCGTCGTCCGTGGGGTCGCGCATACCGCGCACCACGTACCACGCACGGCTCTTGCGCGGCCTCAAGCCACGGGCATCTTACACCCCCTTCTCCTAGGTGGAGTCCCAGGTTTTGGCTGGTCCGCGGTACCTGCTCTTGGGAATGATGGGTCTTGTCGTGGCCTGCGCCGGCGGGGGGGGGCCACGGCCCGCTCCTGTCACGCCCGCTGAAATTCCCACCCTCAAAGCCCAAGCCGCACAGCAACCGACAAACGCACAGATCCGATTCCGTCTCGCCGCCGCGCTGATGGCCGCCGGGCGCTGTGATACTGCCGTTGTCGTCGCGAATGCCGGCCAGATGGTGGCGCCAAGCGAGGCATTGGGCCCACTGGTGATCGGCGGCTGCCAGGAGAAGGACGGCCGCTACGACCTCGCGTACAACACCTACACCGACTTCGCCAATCGCTATCCGCGGGCGCGCGGCGTCGGGGCAGTTCGCGCCTTAGCGCAGCTCGCGTTGCGCACGCAGGCGACCCAGACCGCCAAGCTCGCGTTGGCGCGCGAATCCGCGCTCACCGCGCTCGCGCCCGAGCCTGCCACCGTCGCGGTGTTGCCGGTGACGATCGCGGGGGACTCGAGTCTCCAGCCGCTGTCGCGCGGTCTCGCCGAGCTGCTGACAACCGACCTCGCGCTCGTCCGCAGTCTGCGGCTGCTCGAGCGAGTCCAAATCGGCGCGCTGCTCGACGAGTTGAAGATCGGGCAAAGCGGCCGGGCGGATCCGAGCACGGCGACGCGGGTCGGGCGCATGTTGCGCGCCGAGCGGATGGTGCAAGGCGTCGCGTCCATTGCACACAATGGTCCCGTGCGCATGTCCGCCACCGTCGTCCGTGGTGACGGTGCCGTACGCTCGGGAGCCCAGGCTAACGGCACATTCAAGCAGCTGCTCGATCTCGAGAAGCAGCTGGTGTTCGGTTTGGCGACCGAGCTCGGCATTCAGCTGACACAGGCTGAACGGCAGCGAATTCTGCGGCAGGGTCCCAGGAACCTCGCCGCGTTCCTCGCATACAGCGAGGGACTCGAGGCGATGGACCGCGGCGACTATCGCGCGGCGGCGACCGCGTTCGCGGCGGCGGTGCGTGCCGATCCGTCCTTCCAGGCGGCGCAGCAACAGCGGCAGGCCGCAGCAGCCACGCCGGCGGTGCAAGCGTCACCCGGTGATGTGGTGACGGTCGTCGAAGCCGTCGCTGAGTTGACGACGCCCACGGAGCCGGCCGCGCTCGGTGCGTTGCAACAGGGGACCGTTGACGTATCCGGAACGTACGGCGACGCGACGGGCCAGACCGGCATCAGCAGCATCCTTAGCCATCCCACCACCGAGAGCCAGGGCATCACGAACGTCGTCCAGAGCTCGGGCCTGATCCGCATCATCTTCAAGATCCCATGACGAACGGGCGCGCGGTGCTGCTGGGAGTGATCGGCCTGCTCGGGCCGTGCAGCGCCGCTGCGCAGGCCGGGAGAACAATCGCGCGGAGCGGCGCCTTTTTCGAATCGTACAGCTTCGGGACGGGGCTCGCGTTCAGCCGCATCAGTGAGTTCACGATTCCGGTCAGCGTCACCCAGCGGCTCGGCGACCGTTTCGTGCTCGACGTGGGGACGGCATTCGCGAGCGCCTCGGTGCGCGGAGCCGATGGGAGCACGATCGATCACTCGGGGTTCGTCGACACCGATCTCCGCGCGACGGTGAGCGTCATTCCCGGGCGGCTGGTGGTGAATCTCGTGGGCACGGTTCCCACGGGCGCGACCGCCGTTCCCGATACGACGATTCCGCTGTTCGGCGCGACGGCGACGGATCTCCTGGGATTCACCACGCCGGGCTTCGGCTCGGGCGGCGGGGCCTCGGTGGGCTTCGCGTCGGCATTCAAGATGGGATCGGACTGGGCGATCGGGACGGGCGCGAGCTATCGCCGGGGCGCGAGCTACGTCCCGGTCAAAGGTGGCGAGGAGATGAGCCCGGGCGGCGAAATGCGCGCGCGCCTCGGTCTCGAGGGTCCGTTCGGCGGCGGCAAATACTTCCGCGGCGCGTTGGTTTTCACTACCACTGGTGCGAATGACCTCGGGGTCGGGCGGCAGAGTACGATTGGCGACCGAGTGCTCGCGTATGGCACGGTGAGTTTGCCGCTCGGGAACGCGCATCTCTCCATCTATGGATGGGAGATGCGCCGGCTCCGGGCCCGCAACTTCGGCGCGCCTGGCACGGTGTCGGTCCCGCGGGGCAACGTGATCGCGCTCGGCGCGCGCCTCGAGCGGCCCCTGAATCCACGGGGGACGCTGGTGCCGCTGATCGAATTCCGCCACGAGCTGACGGGACCCGGCGGCAAGATGGAGCTGCTGGGCTTTCTGTTTCGCGCGGGCACTGATCTACGCTATCGGCTGAGTGATCACGCCGCGGGGGTGCTCCAGGCGCAGGTCGCGTTCGGTCAGCTCCAAGCGCCAGGCCAGCGTATCTCCGTCGTCGGTCCCCGTCTGGGTGCCCTGATCGAATGGTCGCGGTGAAGCACACGCACGCGCCGTGGTTGTGGCGCGCGTGTGTGGTGCTGGTGGGACTGCTCGGCCTCAATTGTCGCGACGCGACGGGTCCGCGGCGCGCGGGGGGGCAGCTCGCCCTGCTTCCGACGTTCGAGAGCCGCGCGGCCAGCCAGATCGACTTCGATCGCATGCGCGTCACGCTGGAGCATCCGGGTGGCGGGACGGTTCTCGACACCGTGATCGCGATCCCAGCGACGGCCGATACGATTGATGTCTCCCTCAGAGTGCCCTTAACGAGTAGCAGCGAAGAAATGCTGCTCTATTTGCGGCTCATCAACGCCGCGGGCGACACGGTGTTGCGCAACGATCCCTACCCGCAGCCGGTCACGGTGACTGCGGGCGGGACGGCGACTACGGTTGCCGTGACGATCCGTGCCACCGTCGCGTCGATCGCCGTGACGCCAGTCGAGGTAGCTCTGTCGTCGCTGGGCGCGACCCAGCAATTCACGGCAGTCGCGTTGGACCAGAACGGCAATCCCCTCGCGACGCAGCCGACCAACTTCAGATGGTCGTCCTCGGTCCCGGCGGTCGCCGTGGTTGATACGGCAACCGGCATTGCGACCGCGGTTGCGAACGGCACGACGACGATCAGTGCAACGACGTCGGGCGTCTCGGGAAGCACGGTCGTCACCGTGAATCAGGTGGCGATCCAGCTGGCATTCACGACGCCCCCCTCGACCGCGGCGGCCGGAGTGGTGATCTCCCCGCCAGTCGCGATTGCCGCGCAAGACGCGCGTGGCAACCCGGTCGCCGGGTTCACCGATCTCGTGACCATCGCCATCGGTGCGAATCCGGGTGGGAGTGTCCTTAACGGGACGACCGCCCAGAATGCCGTGGGCGGCGTCGTGCAGTTCGCGGATCTGCGTCTCGATCAGCCCGGCGATCAGTACACGCTCGAGGCTGCGACGCCCAATCTACCGGTGGTCATCAGCCCACCCTTCGATGTCCGCGCCGCCCCTGCCACCGTCTACTGGAGCAATGCGGCCGGGGGCTTGTGGAGTACAGCGGCCAACTGGAGTACGGGTGTAGTGCCGAGCAGCGCCGACCATGCCGTCATCAATGTGGCGGGAACCTATACGGTGACGCTCGACGTCGACGCGACATTTGCCGGCTTGAGCGTGGGCGGTTCGAGTGGGACGCAGACGCTGGTTGTGCCTGGTCACACGGTGACGTTGAACGGCGCCGGCACAGTGAACGCGAACGGCGCTCTTCAGGTCAACGGCGGCATAGTCGCTGGGACTGGAGTGCTTACGAATAATGGTGTCGTACAGCTGTACTCCGGCACGCTCGAATCGCCCCTCGCGCTTCGCAATGAAGCGCTGCTTACGATCCACGGTTTCAGCTATGTGAACGGGCCATTGACCACCGTAGCGGGATCCACGCTCCGCATGGAGGCGGACTACGCGAGTTACTACTACAGCTATGCAACGGTGCGTGACGGTTTCACGAACAATGGCACGATTGAGCTGACTACGATCAACGGTCCTGGGGCGGGGTCACTAACGGTGCCGAACGGGACGCTGGTCAATGCGCGGGGGGCGTCGATCAATGTCCTGGCTGGCACGGGGGGCGCACGGCAACTGGACCTGCAGCTGGACAATCAAGGTTCGATGAACATCGGAATCGCGACCACCTTACAGCGCACTGTCACGGGCACGGCGCACGTCAACACCGGGACGATCGACGTCAATGGCAACCTGACGGTTTATCAGGCGTACACGCCGGCCACCTTTACGAACAGCGGGACCGGGACGATCATGGTGGCGGCGGGTGATACGCTGAAAGTGTCGTATGGGGAATTCCATTACGATGCCGGTACGGTGGGTGGTGCCGGGACGATCGCCTTCGAGTCTGCAACGTTCGTGGTAGGTAATCAGGGCTTCAATAATGCGACCACGGATCTGGTGCTGAATCGCGCCACGGTGGGCGGACCCGGCGTGCTCACTAACGTCGTCGGCAAGACCTTGATCGTCAACGCGAGCACGATCATCGCCCCGTTGGACAACCAGGGATTACTGACGGTGCAGGGCTACAGCTATTTGAACGGTCCGTTGACCACGACGCCCGGTTCGATGCTGCGGTTGGAGGCAGACTATTCGACGTACTACTTCAGCTACTTGACGGTGGAGAGTGGCTTCACGAACCGGGGCACAATAGAGCTCACCTCGATCAACGGCGCTGGATCGGCCTCCCTCGTCGTGCAGACCGGAACAATGGTGAATGCAGCGGGGGCGGCGCTCAACGTGCTCGCGGGGACCGGTGGTACGCGCCAGCTAGATCTGGAGCTGGACAATCAAGGTGCGATGACGATCGGGACCGCGACCACGTTACAGCGCTCCGTCTCGGGCACAGCACACACCAACAGTGGATCGATCGACGTCAGCGCCAACCTGACGCTCTATCAAGGTTACACGCCGGCAACGCTTACAAACACTGGTTCGATCACGGTCGCGGCAGATGACACGCTGAAGGTGTCATATGGGGAATTCCACTATGACGCCGGGAGATTGGACGGTGCGGGCACGGTCGCCTTCGAGTATGCCACGTTCGTGATTGGCGATCAGGGCTTCAGTAATTCAGTGACCTCCCTGGCTCTGAACGGTGCGACGGTGAATGGGCCGGGTACCCTCACGAATGTTGCGGGAAAGAACCTCGTCGTCAACGCCAGTACGGTCAATGCGCCACTCGACAATCAGGGGCTGCTGACCCTACGGGGCTACATCAACAACCTCAATGGGGTGCTGACGACGGCGGTAGGCTCCAGGCTGCGACTCGAAGCCGACGCTGCCTCGGCCTACTACAGTTACGTGACGGTGGAAAGTGGCTTCAGCAATAATGGGACGATTGAGCTCACGTCAATCAACGGATCGGCACCGGCGTCGCTGACGGTGAAGACGGGCACTCTGGTGAAT
>DASYRZ010000136.1:0-9654 GCA_036003865.1 Gemmatimonadales bacterium
GGCGGACAGGCGTCCCAGCAGGCGGAGCCGAGTCGCGTCGCCCAACGCGGCGAACAGCGGCGCCGCGTCGGGCAGCGGCCGCGCGGCGGCGCTCCGGCTACGCGACATACCTCGCGAGGTTGCCGAGCTGCCCGGCCCACCCCTTGTCGTTCATGCGATACGCTTCGGCGCGACGGGCGAGCGGGATGCGGTCGAACCCGGACTCGACAATCGTGACGGCGGTGCCGCCGTCGGCGTCCTCGAGATGAAACTCGACCAGCGTCGTGGGTTCCGTCGAGTAGTCTGCGGCGGGATCGATCGCGTACGGGTGCCAGCGATACGAGAAGTATCGCTCCGGATCCATGCGCTCGACCAGCATTTCCACCGCATGGTCGTAGCCCGGTGCGGTGATCCTGCCCCGGATCGGCCTGCCCTCGGCAAACTGGCCCTCGAGTTTTGTCCGGAACCAGGTGCCAAACTCTTCCGCGTTCGTGAGGGCGCGCCACACGCGCGTGCGTGGGGCGCGGAGCACGACTCGTTTTTCGATCCGATCGGTGCTCGTCGTGTCGGTGGGCGTCTCGGTTTTGACTGCCATGGATTGATTCCTCCGCAAACCAGGTAGAACAGCGTTCCTCGATATGCAACATATGTGTTGCATATCATACCAGCCGGTCCTTGGAAATGCAACCCCTATGTTGCGCGTCCTTGGGTGACGTTACAAAGTGAAGGGCGGGCGCGCCCGGACGCAGGCCGTCCCCGCACTACTTCCTGAGGTAGCTGTCGGTCTTTTGGAGCCAGTCCTGGCGCGGCGGATAAAACACGTCCACGTCGAGGGTATCCTCCAGCGCGTGGGCCTCGTGGGGCACATTGCCCGGCAGGTGGAGCACCTCGCCCGCGCGCACCACGATCTCCTCGGCGCCGTCATCCCCGACCAAGAAGCGCAGCGCCCCCTCCAAGATGTAGGTGAACTGCTCGTTCGCATGAGAGTGCTTCGGGACGACGCAGCCCTTCTTGAGGTACACGTGCGCGAGCATCATCTGGTCGCCGGTGATCAGGCGGCGCGACAGGCGCTCGTGCAGGTCCTCGCGCTGGATCTGGTCCCAGCGATACCACGTGGCGGCTCGCTTGGCGTTCACTGCAATTCTCCGGGGCGGAGTCGAGCGACAACGCTACCGTCCATCCGCGAGCGCGTCAAAACGGTTTGACACGGCCTCCTCTGGAAACCATGACCCACACGATCAGCGGTACCGTCGCGAGCGCCGTGAGCAGCGTGAGGGTGGGATATCCCCGCGCGCTCACAATCACGCCGGAGACGGCGCCAGCCGACGCCCCGGCGAGCCCCATCGTCAGGTCCGAAAGCCCCTGTGATGGAACGCGCAGCTCGAGGGGCACGGAATCATTGAGCAGCGTGGCGCCGGCCACCATCGTCGCAGACCAGCCGAGGCCGAGCACCGTCAAGCCCAGCGCGAGCTGCGCGGGGGAGTGTCCCGCGCTGCCGGCCACCGCGCACGCGATGAGCAACAGCGCGATGCCGGTGAGAATGACCGGCCGTCGGCCCAGTTTATCGGTGAGCCAACCCATCAGCGGCGCGAACGCATACATCCCGGCGACATGGGAGCTGAGTACCACGCCGACGATGCGCAGGGTATGGGCGGCGTCGTGGCCAGCGCCCCGGATGTGCACGGGCGTCATCGCCATGACGCCGACCATCACGAAGTGACCGACTGCCATGGCGCTCACGGCCAGGGTCCCCGACGGTCGCGATACGATGGCTCGCAGCGCAGCGCGTATTCCCGCACGACCATCCGCTGATCCGCCAGGCGAGTCGGCCGGATTGCCGGCTGCGACGCGCGCCACGATCGCCGGATCGGGTCGCAGCAGCAGCGCCAGACAGAGGGCGGCCAGCCCGAGGAGCACCGCCGAGAAGAAGAAGGGGCCGGCCAGGGTGGGGACGCCGTACGCCGCGAGCGTTGCACCCGCGAAAGGGGCGAGACTGGGGCCGGCGACGGCGCCCAGTGTCGTCGCCCACACAATCAAGGACAGATGGCGGCCGCGCCGCTCCGCCGGTGCGAGGTCGACGGCGGTGTAGCGCGCCTGCAGGTTTGCCGCGGTGCCGCCACCGAACAGGAGGAAGCCCGCGAACAGGAGTGGAATCGAGCCGCGCATGGCGGCGAGGACGACCAGCATCGCGCCCACCGCGGCGACGAGGTAGGCAGCCGCGAGGCTCGGCCGGCGGCCGTGGCGATGGACGATCGCCGCGGCGGGGAGCGCGAGTAGCGCCGCGCCGACCACGGTCGCGCTCTGCGCGAGCCCCGAGACGCCGACGCCGGCCAGGTCCGCGGCGAGGAGCGCCCCCACGGACGATCCGATCGCGACGCCGATGCCGCTGATGATCTGCGTGACGAAAAGCAGGCGCAGGGTACGACGCTGGACGTACGAGTGGTCGCCGGGCATCGCAACATGATAGCACGGATGTTCAACTGCCGGTGTCGATCCCTCTCCTCTTTTTTTTCTTTCTCTTCGAGAGCGGGCGAGCCTGTCATCCTGAGCGAAGCGCGCGGAACGCGCGCGTAGCGAAGGATCTGCTTGGCGTAAAGCAGGTCCTTCGCGCCTGCGGCGCTCAGGATGACAGGCTGGGCGCGCTTCTTTGAAAAAAGAAGAAGAGGGCTTCGCGAATGAGGTCCTCGCACGTCACGATCCGAAAAACCCCTTCGGCATCTCGCCTTTCAAGAACGGCTCGATCAGCGCGTGCAGCAGTGCATGCTGGGTGATCACGGCCGTGTGAGATGTCGCCGGCAGGACGGCGAGGCGCGAGGCCGGCAGCGGCTTGCCCATGTCCCCCATCACGCCGCCGCCGAGCAGCCGGAACATCGCGACCGAGTGCTCGAGGGTCGCCACGTCGGCGTCGGCGGTGATGATGAGCACGGGCGCCTTGATCCCGCGCACCTCCGCTGCCCACGCCATCGGCTCCTTCTCGAGCGCGATCAGTTTTCTGGCCAGCTCCGGAAAGCCATCAGGATTCGGGGCGAGCTTGCGATACTCCGCGGCGAACGGCATCCCCACGATCATCTCCACCGTCATCTGCGGAATCATCGCCGTGAACTCCGGTTGCCAGCCGGAGAGATCGTAGGCGACGGACGCGGCGACGAGCTTGTTCACCTTGTGCGGGTGACGGATGGCGAGCTGCAGCCCGGCAATGGCGCCCATCGAATAGCCGAACACGTCGGCCTTCTGCAGGCCCACGCTGTCCATGAAGGCCGCCACGTCATCCGCCAGGTTTTGATAGGTGATCGGCCGATCGATGTCGGTCGTGCGGCCATGACCCTGGAATTCGAGCGCGTAGACCCTGCGGGCCTGAGCGAGCTTGGGGATGATCGCCCCCATCGATGGGATGTTCATGTAGGCGCCGTGCAGCACGACCAGCGGATCGCCCTGGCCGGAGACTTCGTAATACAGCTGCATGCCGTTGACTTGGACGCGACCGCTGACCGGCTTGGGCGCGCCGCAGGCCACGGCGGTGACGAGCAGGGGCGCGGCAATGAGGGCAGTACGGAGCATGTGTGTCTCTCCTCTTCGAGGTATCAGGGCGACGATCGACGAGGGCGGAAATCGACACGGATGGACGACGCGCCGCACGGAGTCTAGTTTCAACTGATGACTCGCGCGACCCAGACGCGGCGCGAATTCCTCCAGACCGGTGCCTCCCTCGGCGCGTCGCTCGTCATCGCGTTCTACCTGCCTCCGCGGGGCGGGCGGCCGAGCCCGGCCCCCCCGGCTACGTTCAAGCCCAACGCGTGGCTCGAGGTCCATCCCGACGGCACCGTGCGCATCTGGACCGGCCGCTCGGAGATGGGCCAGGGCGTCAAGACCGCAATGCCGATGATCGTAGCCGAGGAGCTCGACGTCGACTGGCAGAGCGTCCGGGTTATCCAGGCCGACGCCAATCCAGCCTACGGCAATCAGATGACGGTGGGAAGCCGGAGCGTCCAGAGCGGCTGGGAGCCACTCCGGAAAGCCGGCGCCGCCGCGCGCGCCATGCTGATCTCGGCGGCGGCGCTCACCTGGGGCGTGCCGCCTGAAACCTGCCGGGCTGCGGGGGGGGGCATGGTGCGGCACACGGCGAGTGGCCGGCAGCTTCGGTACGGGCAGCTTACGGAGCGCGCGGCCTCCCTGCCCCTCCCCGAGAACCCGCCGCTCAAGCCGTCCTCCGACTTCCGCATCGTGGGAACTCGCGTGCCGCGCGTCGACTCGGTAGACAAGGTCACCGGCAAGGCACAGTACGGGATGGACGTGCGGGTTCCCGGGATGGCGTTCGCCGCGGTCGCGCGCTGCCCGGTGTTCGGCGGGCGCGTCCGGCGGTTCGACGCGGCGCCCGCGCTCGCCATCCCCGGCGTGCGCCGCGTGGAACAGATCTCGCGCGGTGTGGCGGTGGTCGCGGACAACACGTGGGCGGCCTTCCAGGGGAAACAGGCGCTGCGGGTTGAGTGGGACGAGGGCGACACGGCGCAATGGTCGACCGAGAGCATCCGGCGCGCGTTCGCCGAAGCTGCCAGGCGTGCGGGACAAGCCGTCCGCGCCACGGGAGATGTGGACGCCGCGCTCGCCGGTGCCGCACGCACGGTCGACGCCGTGTACGAGGCCCCGTATCTCGCGCACGCCTGCATGGAGCCGATGAACTGCACCGCGCACGTGACAAGCGGCAAGGTGGAGATCTGGGCTCCCACCCAGAACCCTCAGGGCATTCAGCGCGAGGCGGCGCGAGTTCTGGGCCTGCCCGTCGAAGCGGTCACCGTCCACGTGACCTACCTGGGCGGCGGGTTCGGCCGGCGCGGGGGGCCGATGGATTACGCCAACGAAGCCATCGAGCTGGCCGCTCAGGTCGGCCGGCCCATCCAGGTCGTGTGGACCCGCGAGGACGACATCCAGAACGGCCTCTATCGCCCCGCCACCTACAACGTCCTGCGCGCTGGTCTCGACGCGTCGGGCCGGCCCGTGGCGTGGAGCCACAAGCTCGTTGGGCCCGACGGTGCGTCGTTCATGATCACCCGCGGTGCGGATGAGCTGATCTACGCGATTCCCAACTTCCGCCTGGAGCGCGTGACCCAGGACCCCGGGATTCCGATCGCGCCGTGGCGCGGGGTCGGGCCGTCACAGAACGGCTTCATTGTCGAGAGCTTCGTGGACGAGCTGGCGCACGCCGCGGGCAAGGACCCGTACGCGTTCCGGCGCGACCTGGCGGCCGGGCACCCGCGGCTAGTCGCTGTGCTCGACACTGCGGCGAGAGCCGCGCGGTGGGGCACCCCCGCCGCGGCGGGCCGCCATCGAGGGATCGCGCTGTGGCAGTTCGGCGAAACGAGCGTGGCGGAGGTGGCCGAGGTATCGGTGAAGGGCGACGGGTCGGTGCGCGTGCATCGCGTCGTCTGTGCCATCGACTGCGGCGTCGTCGTCAACCCCGACACGGTCGAAGCGCAGACGCAGAGCAACATCGTGTATGGCTTGACGGCGGCGTTGTTCGGACATATCGACATCGATCGCGGCCGGGTGGTGCAGAGCAACTTCCACGACTATCGGATGCTCCGGCTTGCCGAGATGCCGGAGGTCGAGGTGCATCTCGTGCGGAGCGACGCGCCGCCGGGCGGTGTGGGCGAAGCGGCGCTGCCGGCGCTGGCGCCGGCCGTGTGCAACGCGATCTTCGCCGCGACGGGAAAGCGGATCCGCAGGCTGCCGATTCTCTCCTTAGCCTGACGCCGGCGGCGGACCGGTCAACCGGGCTCGTCGTCCACCAGCCGGCCCACATGAGCCACGCGCCCCCACGTCGCACGCACGTCTCCCGCTGCGGCACCCCGCTGAAGCGTTGCCCGAGCCGACCATGTCGATTTCGGGGTAGTTGATTCGACGTGTGCGTGAGACCAACCACCAGGACATTCTCTTATGACGACGCGCAAGCTCAACCTGCAGGTGCAGATGACCGTCGATGGGTTCGTCGCGGGCCCGGAAGGCCAGCTCGACTGGATGACGCGCAACCTCGACGAGGGGGCAATTGCACGCATCGTCCAGATCACCGACTCGAGCGATACCATCCTGCTCGGTCGAAAGATGACCGACGGCTTCATCAAGTACTGGGAAGCCGTCCAACCGGAGAGCCCCGAATACGTCTTCGCGCGCAGGATGGTAGACACGCCGAAAGTCGTCTTCAGCAAGACGCTTAAGCGCGTCGAGGGGAAGAACGTGCGCGTGGAAAGCGGCGATCTCGTCCAGGCGGTCAACCACCTGAAGGCTCAACGCGGCAAGGACATCGTCGTGTATGGTGGAGCGACGTTCGTGAGCTCCCTGATCGAGCATGATCTGATCGACGAATTCAACATCTTCGTGAACCCGGTCGCGATCGGTCGCGGAATGCGGATATTCAAGGACCGGAAGGCGCTGCGCTCGACGGGTTCGACGGCGTATCCCAGCGGGGTTGTGGTCAATACGTATCAGCCGGTGGTGCAAAGCAGATCCTAGGATAGGATGTAGGCTCCATGCGCGACATCCGTGTGGCGACAGTCCAGTTTCAACACGCTGCGGGCGACAAGGCCTACAATTTCGGCCGCATCCGCCACTTCGTGACCGAGGCGGCCCGCGCGCGCGTGGAGATGATTGCGTTCCCGGAAATGTGCCTCACGGGCTACTGGCACGTGCGCAAGCTCTCGCGCGCGGCATTCGAGGCGCTGGCCGAGCCGGTCCCCGAAGGGCCGTCTACGCGGGACCTCCTGGGCTTGTCCCGGGAACACGGGATGACCATAGGCGCGGGGTTGCTGGAGCGCGCGCCGGATGGCGGCGTCTACAACGCCTATGTCGTCGCCATGCCGGACGGGGCGTGGGCGGTCCACCGCAAGCTGCACGTCTTCGAGCACCCGAACATTTGCGCCGGGAACCGCTACACCGTGTTCGACACGCCGCACGGTTGCCGCGTGGGCGTGCTGATCTGCTACGACAACAACATCGTCGAGAACGCCCGCGCCACAGCCCTGCTGGGCGCCGAGATCCTGCTCGCGCCGCACCAGACGGGCGGGTGTGACTCGGTAAGCCCGCGCGGCATGAAGCCGATCGACCCCGCTGTCTGGGCCCGTCGCCATGAGGATCCCGCGGCGTGTGAGGCGGAGCTGTGCGGGCCCAAGGGGCGGGGGTGGCTCATGCGCTGGCTCCCGAGTCGGGCGCACGACAACGGCATGTTCCTGCTGTTCAGCAACGGCATCGGCCCTGACGACGATGAGATCCGCACCGGCAACGCGATGGTGCTCGACCCCTATGGCGACGTCGTCGCGGAGTCGCGGGCGTTGGGTGACGCCATGGTCGTGGCGGATCTCGACGCGTCGGTCCTGCCCACGTCATCCGGCCGGCGCTGGTTGCGCGCGCGGCGGCCCGACCTGTACGAGTCGCTGACGCGTCCCACGGGCCAGGAGCAGGAGACCTGGCGTGTGCGGTTCGGGGAGTGACCTGACGCCAAAGCAGATCCTTCGCTACGCGCGCGTTCGCGCGCTTCGCTCAGGATGACATGCTCAGGCGCGCTCTTTTGAAAAAAGAGATAGGATGTCATGCCATGATTACCGGACTCCTACTCCTCCTGCAGCTAGGCACCCCGCCCGTCTACGACCGCGTGATTCTCGGCGGACGCCTGATGGATCCGGCCTCGGGACTCGAGGCGGTCCGCAATATCGGGCTCTCGGGCGGACGCATCGCCATCATCACGACACAACCCATAGGCGGCCGGGACACGGTCGACGCGCGCGGCCTCGTCGTCGCCCCTGGGTTCATCGACCTGCACGCGCACGGACAGACGCCCGAGACCTACCGGTTCCAGTCGCTGGACGGCGTGACGACGTCACTGGAGCTCGAGCTCGGCACGTCCGACGTCGCCGCCTGGTACCGCGAGCGTAGCGCCGGCGAGCGCATCAACTATGGGGTCAGCATCGGCCACATCCGAGTCAGGATGGCGGTGATGCACGATTCCGGCACCGTCATGCCGGTGAGCGACGGAGCGTATCGCCCAGCGTCAACGGAACAGATTGGCGAGATCGCGAAGCGCATTGAAATCGGCCTCCGCGAGGGCGCGGTCAGCATCGGCGCGGGGTTTCCGTACACGCCGGCCGCAACGCGCGACGAGCTGCTCGCCGTGTTCCGCGTCGCCGGCAAAACGAAGACGGCAGTTCACGTGCATATTCGCCCCGGCCCCCAAGGCCTCAACGACGTGCTCTCCCTCGCCGGCGAAACCGGTGCCCCATTGCACGTGGTGCACATCAATAGCGTCAGCCTGGCGGCAACGCCGGTGATGCTGCAGATGATCAGCGATGCACGCGCCCGCGGACAGGACGTGACGACGGAAGCGTATCCGTATGACGCCGGGATGACCGAGATCCAATCGGCCACCATTCAGGACATGTATCGAGACGTGCCCGATGAGCGCTTCGCCGAGCTGGAATGGCCGCCTACCGGGGAGCGGCTCAATCGCGAGAGCTTCGAGCGATACGCCCGAATCGGCGGACCAATTGTAATCCACACCAACACGGAGCAGATGGTCGCCCTGGCAATCAACAGTCCACTCACGATCATCGCGAGCGATGCATACTGGCGGAATGGCACCGGCCATCCTCGGACCACGGGGACGTTTTCACGAGTGCTAGGCCGCTACGTGCGCGAAGCCCACCGGCTCTCGTTGATGGACGCAATCCGCAAGATGACACTGATGCCGGCGCTGCGACTCGAGGCGCGAGTGCCGGCGATGCGGCAGAAGGGACGGCTGCGCGTCGGCGCCGACGCGGATATCACGATCTTCGACCCAAGGACGGTGCTGGATCGCTCGACGTATCGAGAGCCGTCGCTCCCGCCTCTCGGCATTCAGCACGTGATCGTGAACGGCGTGTCGGTCGTCGCGAACGGGCAGGCAGTCGAGGGCGCCCTGCCGGGGAGAGCGGTGCGGGCTCCTTGACCGAACTCCGCCGAGTCATCGGGCTCGCCGGCGGCACGGCGCTGATCGTCGGCATCACCATCGGCAGCGGGATCTTTCGAACTCCCCCCACAATCGCCGGGCTCGTCCCGAATCCGCTCGTCATCATGGGACTCTGGACGGCCTTCGGTCTGATCAGCATTTGCGGAGCGCTCGCGGTGGCCGAGCTGAGCTCGCTACTGCCGCGGGCGGGCGGCGTCTATGTGTTCCTGCGCGAGGCCTATGGCGATGCCGCCGCGTTCGTATTTGGCTGGTTGTACGTGCTGGTCACCACGCCCACCACGATCGCCGCGCTTTCGGTCGTCTTCGCGGAATTCCTGCTCAACCTGCTCGGCACCTCGGCGGAAGCTGCGACCGCACAGGCGATCGCAATCGCCGCGATCATCACGCTGACAGGCGCCAACGTGCTCGGGGCGCAAGTCGGCGCAGCCGTGAGCGGCGTGACCACCCTGGTGAAGGTGACTGCGCTCGCGGCAATCATCCTCGGCGCGGTTCTGTTGGGGGACGGCAGTCTGTCCCACCTTACCGAGGGCGGCACGGTGCAAGGCGGCGGCCTGGCGCGCGCGGTCGCGGCGGTCATCTGGACCTACGACGGCTGGATTGGCGTCAGCATGATTGCGGGCGAGGTCCTGGCGCCCGAGCGACTGATGAAACGGATCATCATCGTCGGGATGCTGGTCATCGTCACG
>DASYRZ010000137.1:0-2395 GCA_036003865.1 Gemmatimonadales bacterium
GTGACGTGGGTTGTGACATAACCGATTTTTCCT
The DNA here is from genome assembly GCA_036003865.1 of Gemmatimonadales bacterium. Classification (GTDB taxonomy): domain Bacteria; phylum Gemmatimonadota; class Gemmatimonadetes; order Gemmatimonadales; family GWC2-71-9; genus 20CM-2-65-7. Next base: position 34 of record DASYRZ010000137.1, read on the forward strand.
CCGATGCGGCTGCGTTTGCGACCGGCGATGGAGGCGGGACGGGTCCGGGCGCCGCGCTTTGCGCAGCTATCGTCACGGACATTCTGGAATTTCGTGCGCGAGTTCTCGTCATGTCGGGCGGCACTGAGCGGTTGCAGGAGGCGGCGCAGAGTCCGGACACGACCCTGCCCCTTCATCGTTCATCTCAGAGCCCTCGGATGGCCCATCGCCCCACGCTAAAAATCGAAGAAAGCATGGAGCCCGACGCGATACTCATTCGTCGAGCGCGAACACGAACAACGAGAGCCCGGACACGATGGAGACGTACTGCCGATTACCCACGCGATAGCTGATCGGACCGCTGTTGATGGCCGCGCCGAGATTCGTTTTCCACAGCAGCGATCCGGTGCGGGCATCCAGAGCCTGAAAGTACCCTTCACGTCCGCCCGTGAACAGCAGATCCGAACCAGTCGCCAGGATGCCGCTGTCGGTCACGTCTGTCATCGTGAACTTCCACTTCTCCCGCCCCGTCGCAGGGTCGAGCGCGATCACCGCGCCGTGACCGGCCGCGTCGGTCCACGTGTTGATTGGCGACCGCCCGAGGCCGGGCGCGCCGGGGACCGCCGTCAAGTTCCGTGGGCCGCCGCCGACGAAGTTGGTGCCTTCCTTGTACTGCGACGACGCGGGCGCGTAAATGCTCGCGTAGTCTTCCCACGCGGAGACATAGAAGAGGCCCGTGCGCGGGCTGAATGACGGCGAGTACCAATTCGTCCCGCCCTGATTGCCCGGATAGGTCGGCTGTCCCTCCGGCTGCGGCGTCTGCTGCGGCCGGCCGCGCTCATCGAACTCGCTCATCCAGTTGACCTTCACGAACGGCTTCCCGAGCAGAAACCGTCCCGTCTCCCGATCGAGCGCATAGAAATTGCCGTTGCGGTTGGCCCACGTGACGACGTTGAAGCGGCTGCCCGCCCAGTTGTCGACGAGCACGGGGACCTGCACCGAGTCGTAGTCGTAGACGTCGTGGGGCGTGAACTGGTAATGCCATTTCAGCTTGCCGCTGTCGGCGTCGAGCGCCACGATTGACGCGGTGTAGAGATTGTCGCCGGGCCGCTGCGCGCCGTTGTAATCCGGACCGACGTTGCCGGTGCCCCAGTACGTCAGGTTGAGCCGTGGATCGTAGGAGCCGGTCATCCAGATCGAACCGCCGCCATGTTTCCACGCTTCCGGATCGCAGAAGGACCTGGCCTCGGGCGGACAGCGCTCCCACGTCTCGGAACCGGGCTCCCCGGGCGCGGGGATGGTGTAGAACCTCCACGCTTCGCGTCCGGTCTTGGCGTCATAGGCTGCGATGAAGCCCCTGATGCCGTACTCGCCGCCGCCCACGCCGACGATGACCTTGTTCTTGACGACCAGCGGCGCGTGCGTAATCGAATACCCGGATTTGGTTGTCGCCACTTCGGTCTTCCAGATGGCACGGCCGGTTCTCCGGTCGATCGCGATCAGCTGCGCGTCGAGAGTGCCCATGAACAGAGTGTCGCCAAGGATACCCAGCCCGCGGTTATTGGCGCCGCAACAGACGACGCGATCCTGGGCCGGTGTATAGCGATAGATCCAGAACGCTCGACCGGTCGCCGCATCGAGCGCGACGACGTCGTTCAAGCGCTGGGTGACGTACATCGTGCCGTCGACGACCAGCGGCGTGGTCTGCCAGTTGCCGGCGACCGGCGATTGGTAGACCCATTGGAGCTTCAGATTCCTGACGTTGGCTGGCGTGATCTGATTCAGCGGGCTGTAGCGCGTGCTCGAATAGTTGCCGGAGTAGGTCAACCAGTTCTGCGGCTCGCTCGGCGCGGCGGCGAGGCGCTCGGACGTCACCTGTCCATGCACGCGGAGAGACAGCGCGCCCATCACCGATACGACGCACCATGCGACGCTTCGTCGTCTTCCGATCATGGCTATCGTCCTTTCAGCGAAAGCAGGTACGCGAGCACATCGCCCATCTCCTCGTCGGAGAGCTTGCCCTTGTAGGACGGCATGGGCGACGTCTTCGAGATCGTGTACTCGCGAAGGTCGGCTTTCACCAGCGAGTGCAGGCGTTCGTGGTCGTCGATGAGTTGAAGGCCATACGTGTCCTCGTTGAGGCGCCGGCCGTTGATGATCGCGCCGTCCTTCGTCACCACGCGGACCGGACGGTTGATCGGCATCATCTGACTCGTCGGGTCGACGAGCGATCGCTGCAGCGATCCCGCGCTGCGTACGGCGCCAATGTCGCTCAAGTTGGGGCCGACGCGGGATCCGTCCAGGTCAATTCGGTGACATCCGGTGCAGGCGCCTTTGCCGAGGAAGATGGCGCGCCCGCGCGCCTCGTTGCCGGTCTTGACCG
>DASYRZ010000138.1:0-2133 GCA_036003865.1 Gemmatimonadales bacterium
CCCTTTCGTGAGCGCTTCCACCATCGCCACCTCGACCTCGTTGAGGAACCAGCCGACGCTCTGCTCGAGGTCGCCGCGCGTCAGCCGCGCCGCGCTGAGGTCGTTGACGCTGGCGCGGACCAGCCCGTCGAACAGGTGAAAGGCACGCATCGCGTCGCCGACGGAGAGGCCCGCGCTCTTCGCCAGGCTCGCGTAGCGCCGGCCGAGCTCCTGGATCTCTTGCGTCCAGTCGCGCTCGGTGTTGGTGAGGAACGAGACGAGGAACTGGACCAGGTCCATCCCGAGCTCGCGCTGGCGTGCCTTGGCGGCCTCGTCGAAACGCGCGTACCATGACTCCGACGCGAGCCGCCCGTCACTGGTGGCGATCCGCGTCTGGCCGACCGTCGCGTGCATCAGCAGCGACAGGTCAGGCTTCGCCTCCTTGCCCATCGCGGACACGTCCGCCTCGCTGAACCGTCGATGCCCACCCGGCGTCCGGTACATCCGGAGGCGCCCCTTGTCGGCCCACTCGCGGAGGGTGGCCGGGTGGACGTTGAGCCGCTTCGCAGCCTGGTCCAGGCTCAGCCATTCGGGCATGGGGATATCTTAGAAAATCTCAGGAAAGCACGCATTAAGGCTCAGATTTCTACAAGAACGACCCGTTCGAATTCTGTGTTTTGCGATTCGCCAAAATGAGCTTCTTAACAATTCCTTAACGGGCGTCGCAGTAGCGTGCCGTCAGGCCCTCGCCGACTAACGGCCTGAAGGCAGGTGGGAACAATGATTCGGCGGTTGATAGTCGCCGGTGCGATCGGGATTCTCACGGTGTTCGTCGCCACGCCGGTCGAGGCGGCGGAGTGGTGTCTGCATGACCCGGCACTGGTCTTCAAAGTTCCGGATTCGAAGCAGAGGATCACGATCTACGCGACTGAAGGCGTTCAGGGCACGCGGTACGAGGGCAGGCTGAAGCACGCGAAGCTCGACTTCGATGCCAAGGCCGACAAGAGGCACGGCGCCGTGCACATCAGAATCCGTGCCAACATCCCCGGGCAAGGCCGCGAGAGCTTCGCGACTGTGCTGGTTGTCAGCTCGGAGCCATACGGAGCCGGCACGATCTACGGAGTCGTCATGGGTCGCAGCGGTCACAGGATGGAGCTTTCGTTCGAATTCCATTACGACCGCGGCAGCTAGCCAGGGGGGCGAATCCAAATGATCATCACCCCAGCCCTGGCGGCGCGAATCCGGCCGGCGATCGACATCCGGATTGTGGCGGTTGTCAGCCTGACCGCTGCGGTGGCGGTGGGCCTGGCGGCGATCTGGATTGCGGCATGGCGTGGCGGATGGTCTGCGGACTATCGGCTGCTTGGTTTGCTTGTGGTCCTGGGCGCGACGGCATCCCACTTCCCGGTCGAACTGACGCCGAAGTTCAAGACGAACACCGCGACCGCCGTTCATTTCGCGATCCTGTTGCTCTTCTCGCCACCGATTGCAATCACAGCAGTGGGGGTGTCGGTGCTGGCGGGCAACGGCACCCTTGCACTGCGCCGCAACCACCTCGGGCAGCGCAGGAGGGGCATCTACGACACCATCTTCAACGTCGCCCAGACGATGATCGCCACCGGCGTGGCGGCAACCGTCCTGTACAGCCTGGCGGGATCGAAGGGGCCGGCCGTTTTCCTCATCGGGCCGGACATCTGGGGGATACCGGCCGCGGCCGCGATCGCATACGTGACCACGACGCTGCTGGTTTCGATCGTGGTCGGCATCGAGACGGCGCGAAGACCGTGGCACGTCTTTCTCGCCACCCAGCGCATCGACATCCCGGCCGAAGCGGCCCTGTACCTGATCGGATTCGTAGCCGCGGTGCTCGCCGTCTCGCGCCCTTGGGCGCCGCTCGTGATGGTGATCCCCACGGCGGTCGTCTACCTGTCGACGAAACGCGCGGTGCTGCTCTATGAGCAGACGATCGCGGCCGTGGAGGCCATGGCGGATCTCGTTGACAAGAGGGACCGCTACACGGCCGAGCACTCGAGGCGAGTCGCGAGCAACGCAGCGATGATCGCGCCCGCGATGGGCCTCAGCCGCGAAGACATCGCGACCATCCGGTTGGCCGCACGCGTCCATGACCTCGGCAAGATTGCGCTGCCCGACGCC
>DASYRZ010000139.1:0-24836 GCA_036003865.1 Gemmatimonadales bacterium
GCGCCCGATGCCAAGGACGGCAACGGCTACATCACTCGGATGGGCCCGGCGGGGATGGTGATGGACAGCTTGTTCATCAGGGGACTCAACGCGCCGAAGGGAATGGCGCTGGTGCACGACACCCTCTGGGTCGCCGACATCGACCAGGTTCGCGCATTCAATACTCGCACCGGGGCGCCGGTCGCCACGGTGTCCGTTCCCGGCGCGATTTTCCTCAACGACATTGCCGCCGCTCCCGACGGCTCACTCTATGTGACGGATACGGCGATTCGCTTCGGCGCGAACGGTGCCGTCGAGCATCCCGGCACCGATCAGATCTTCCGCATCGCTCCGGATCGGACGGTGAGTGTCGCGTTAAAGAGCGATACGCTGGGCCGTCCCAACGGCATCACGTGGGATGCTGCCAATCAGCGGTTCATTGTCGTGCCGTTCGGCGCCAAGTCGCTGCTGGCCTGGAAGCCGGGCGAAACCGCCACCACGTCACTGGGGAGCGGCGCGGGGCAGTTCGATGGCGTTGAAATCACGAAGGACGGCGCCATCTGGGTATCGAGCTGGGCGGATTCAGCGGTCCATCGGTATGCGGGTGGGCAGGGCACGAGCCTGATCAAGGGAGTGCCGAGCCCGGCGGACATCGGCTACGACGCGCGCCGGAACCGTCTCTTGGTGCCGATTTTTACGGGGAATCGGGTCGAGATCTGGCAGCTGCAGTGAAAGCGATTGAAAGTGTGCAGCTCCAAGGAGGAGGAGGCCTGATGAAAGGGACCACTCTTTGCATCACCCTGGCAGCACTCGCCGCGTGTCAACCCGTGGACCGGCGACGGTCGCCACCACCGCCACAGGCCTCGCAGGCCGAGGACACAGTCCGGCCGGCCCAGCTCCAGGTTCCGCCGGCCGCGCTATCACGCGCGACGAAGGTCGCCACGGTACTCGGCTTTCTCACGCCCGAATCGGTGTTGGACGATTCGGCGCAGGATATCTACTTCGTATCGAACATCAACGGTGGGCCGCTGGCCAAGGACAACAACGGCTTTATCAGTCGGCTGCGGCCCGACGGAGCCATCGAGGTCCTCAAGTTCATCGAGGGCGGTCGCGGCGGCGTCACTCTCAATGCGCCCAAGGGCCTGGCCGTGCTGGGTGACACACTGTGGGTGACGGACATCGACGTCGTGCGTGCGTTCAACGCGCGCACCGGAGCTCCGGTCGATAGCGTGAAGCTCGACAGCTTGGGTGCGGTTTTTCTCAATGACCTGGCGATCGCTCCCAACGGCGCGATTTACATCACCGATACCGGCATCCGCTTCGACGACGTCGGCAACGTCCTCCACCCCGGACCGGATCGCATTTTCCGCGTTGGACCGGACCGCAAGGTGACGGTGGCGGTGCGCGGTGACACCCTCGGCCGGCCCAATGGCATCACGCTGGACGCGGTGGGGCGCCGCTTCATCATCGTCCAGTACGGTGGTAAGGCGGTGCTCGCGTGGAAGCCGGCCGACCGCGCGCCCAGCGTCATCGCCAGAGGCGTCGGCGGATTTGATGGCGTGGAGATGATCGGGGGAAAAGTGGTCGTGTCGAGCTGGACCGACTCCTCGATCACGCGGTTCGACAGCACGCAAGGTACCAAGATCATCACCGGGGTTCCCAGCCCCGCCGATATCGGGTATGACGCGAAGCGAAACCGGCTGCTGATTCCGATCTTGACCGGAAATCGCGTGGAGATTTGGCAGTTGCAGTAAGTCCGGCGAGGGCCGAAGAGACACCGAGGACTCGTGAGTGTCGCGTGAGCCTCGTCACAAGGCATCCGGATTGCCTCGTTACCTCCCCATGGGCGTACGGTCTCTCTATGTACTCCCATGCAGAGGAGGTCGCTGTGCGCCAGTCCTCACTGCTGTCTCTCATGGAACGCCGCCGCGTCCTGCTCGATCAGGCGAGCGCCGCCCTGCGAGGCCAGGTCGTTGGGTTGTGGCGGTTGACGGACGAAGGAAGCACCGTGGTCGAAATCGTCAGCCCGCCCGACGCGCCCCCGCAGATCCTCGACGTGGATCTCGGTGGTCTGCTGCGCCAATGGGGTCGCCAGGGCCGTCCGGACAGCCGGTGGGTCGGATGCCGTGCGGACGGCGCCCTCTGGCATATCGCGCCGGTGCGGCTGGACGCTCCAGGGCCGCCGCCGTCCGGTATCGAGCGCCGCAGCCCCGAACGGCTCGTGATCGAGCTCGCCGGGCTGTCCCTCGGCGCGTTGGAGCGGATCTGGCGGGCAGCCGACCAGGCGACGGTCTATCTCTGTGCCGCGCTCGAAGTTCTTGAGAGCTGCCTCGGGAGGGTACGCGTTGCCGAGGGCCTCAGTGTGCGCGCGCGCGCCCACTTGCTCGCCGACCTCGCCGGCGTAGCCGACGCGATCGACGTGGCGCTGAAAGGTGACTAGGGCTTCGGTTCCTGCTGCGTCAGACAGTGCAGCGTGCCGAGTCCCCACACGAGATCCACGGCGTGGATCCCCACGACCGGCCGATCGGGAAACAGCTCGGCGAGGATGCCCAAGGCGATGCGATCCTTGGGATCGTTGAACGTGGGGACGAGTACCGCGGCATTGGCGATGTAGAAGTTGGCGTAACTGGCGGGTAGCCGCACGCCATCGAAGTGGAGGGGGGCGGGCATCGGGAGATCGATCACCTCGATGCTCGTCCCTTTTTCCAGATGCATCCCCTGCAGCCGCTCGCGGTTTTCCGCGAGCGGTTTGTAGTTTACGTCGCTCCGGTTCTCTTCGCGACACAAGACGACGGTGGTGGGGTTCACGAAGCGGCACAGATCATCTGCGTGGCCGTGCGTGTCGTCGCCGGCGATCCCTTTGCCGAGCCACAGCGTGTTCGTCACGCCGAGCGTCTCTCGAAACACATTCTCGATCTCGTAGCGCGACAACCCGGGATTCCGTGTCTGGACAACGGGATCGAGTAAACACTCTTCCGTTGTCAGCAGTGTCCCGCGGCCGTTCACGTCGATGCTACCGCCCTCGAGGACGATCTTCCCGTCGATCAGCGGCAGCTTGAATTGCTTCGCCGCCCGCTCGGGGATCTGCGCGTCCTTCTTCCAGTCCTTGTACTTCGCCCAGGCATTGAAGCGGAAGCGCACGATGGCCAGCTTCGCACGCAGGCGCACGAAGATCGGTCCGAAGTCCCGGGTCCAGCCCCGATTCGTGGGGAACCGCAGGAAATCGGCGCGCCCGAGATCGACACCGACGTGCTTGAGGATTCGAGTCGCCTGAGCCTGGTGGGCGGCTGAATTGACGAGGATGCGGACGGTCTCGCCCTGCGCGAGCGCCCGCACGATCTCGCCGTAGACCCACGGGATGGGCGGAAACTTGCCGGGCCAGTCGGAGACGTTGTGCGGCCAGCCGATCCACGTGGCCGCATGCGGCTCCCACTCGGCGGGCATTCTGTAGCCGTCTGCCATCAGCCGTCAGCCGTCTGTAGCGTGTTTGCTGATCGCAGATGGCAGATGGCTGACGGCAGAAGGTGTGGGCTAATCGGTCAGAAACCTGTGCTCGATTCCACCATACGCATCGGTCCTACGGTCACGGAGAAACGGCCAGTTACGGCGGACCTCCTCGATCCGCGCCAGATCCACCTGCGCGAGCACGAGCGCCTCGTCCTCCGCGGCCTCGGCGACCACCACGCCGAACGGATCACAGACGAAGGAGTGGCCCCAGAACTCGATTCCCGCGCCCTCGCCGCTCAGCCGCTCGAACCCGACGCGATTCACCGCGGCCACCCAGCAGCCGTTCGCGATCGCGTGGCTGCGTTGAATCGTCTTCCACGCGTCGAGCTGCTGCTCGCCGTACTGCGCCTTTTCCGATGGGTGCCACCCGATGGCCGTCGGATAGAGCAGAATATTCGCGCCCTGGAGGGCGGTCAGGCGGGCCGCTTCGGGATACCACTGATCCCAGCAGACGAGCGTCCCGATGGGCCCAACCTTGGTGTCGAACGCGCGAAAGCCGAGGTCGCCCGGCGTGAAGTAGAACTTCTCGTAGTACGCCGGGTCATCGGGGATGTGCATCTTGCGATAAATCCCCTTGACCTTGCCGTCGGCGTCGATGACCGCGGCGGTGTTGTGGTAGAGGCCGGCGGCGCGGCGCTCGAACAGCGACGCGATCACGACGACGCCGCTCTCCTTCGCGATCTTGCCGAGCGTCTCCGTCGTCGGTCCCGGAACCGACTCGGCCAAATCGAACAGCGCGTGGTCCTCGCGTTGGCCGATGTAGTGCGTGCGGAAGAGCTCGGGGAGGCAGACGAGTGTCGCTCCCTGTTGCGCAGCCTCGCGAATCCGCGCGACGGCCTTGCCGAGATTCGCTTCCGGATCGTCGCTCATGCTCATCTGCACGAGCCCGACCTTGAACTTCGACGGCGCCTGCTTCGCCACACCCGCGGTCATGTGGATGAAGAATAGACCGTCGAGCCCTTCGGTGCTATCTCAGAACGTCTTGCTCGCCGACCAGACGAACGCCAGCTTGCCCACGTCTTCGGTTTCCCGCGATCCCGGCGTCGTCGGCGTGTAGCGGTAGAACCGGCCCTCCGCGTCCGTGTCCAGAACGGCGGCTCCCAGCGTGATGGCGCCAAACTGCCGTGAGAGGCCGAGCTTGTAATCGTCGTAGGAGAGGCGGGCGTAGCTTCGCACATACTGACGACCGTAGTGCAGCCCCAGAGTCACGCCGGCGCCGACCTCAAACGCGGCACTGAGGTCGACGTAGCCCGACCCCTTCGAGGCACCGCTGCCGAGACAATCGGTCGTAGCCGCGGTGCCATCGGCGCCGATCCCGCAATAGCCGCCGATGGTGCGCGTTTTCATGCCAAACAAATTCGTCACGGCGTGCGAGTACTTCGCGGCGAACTGCCTGTACCGCACGCCGACATACACTTCCGCCGTGTTATAGCGGTCACCTGGGTCGATGTTATAGCGCGCGCGGGGATACCAGTAATACTGCAGGCCGAGATCCACCCCGACCTTGCGGATGGTCCAGCGGTACCCGCCATACAGGTCCAGCTCGAGCGATCCTCCATTCAGAAACTGATTGCCGCTCACGTTCGAGCCCCATGCGCCCACGTAGGCTCCCCTGGTGGATGCGTAGTCGACGCCCCCCTGAATCGCGGGCTGCGTGTAAGTCTGCGACAACCCGCGAAACCGGTAATCCCCCACGAGCGCCACGTTGCCCGAGAGCGTACGCGGCGACTGGGCCAGTACCGCCGGCGCGACGACCGCGGCCGCGATGATCGACGCGACGAGCCGCGCGCGCATCAGACGCTCGGAGCCGGCGCGGCGACCGGCTCCACCCCAAACGTCTCGACGACCACGCTGCCCCCGAGCGAGCCGCCCGTGCCGGGAACGCCGCCCAGATCCGATCCGAAATACGCTTCTTCACCGTGCTGGCTCAGGTCGAGTCCGGCGGTCTCCTCAGGCACGTCCGCCCGCGCGCCGATCGTCACCTGAACGAGCGCGAGGATCCCGAGCGTGCCGAGGGCGGCGAGGGCGACCGTGGCCAGGATGGCGAGCAGCTGGACGCCGATCTGGCCGGCATTCCCGGCGAGCAGCCCGTCACCACCGGCGGGGTTCACGAGCTTGGTCGCGAAAACGCCGGTCAGGAGCGCCCCCGCGATTCCGGCGAGCCCGTGGCAGGAGAACACATCGAGCGCGTCGTCCAGCTTGGTCCGCGACCGAATCTGGATCGCCGTGTAACTGACGCCCGCTGCCAGAACTCCAATCAAGAGCCCGGACAGTGGGGTGACGTATCCGGCCGCCGGTGTAATGCCCACGAGACCCACGACGAGACCGGTGGCCGCGCCGACCGCCGTGATCTTGCCGGTACGCAGCAGGTCGAGTCCGGCCCAGGTCACGAGGGCCGCGGCTGCGGCGGTGTTGGTGTTGACGAACGCCAGCGCCGCAAGGCCATTCGCCGCGAGGGCGGAGCCGGCATTGAAGCCGAACCAGCCGAACCAGAGCAACCCCGCGCCGAGCAGCACGAGCGGGACGTTGTGCGGTGCGATGGGGACGCGGCGGTAGTCCCGCCGGGGTCCGAGGAACCAGGCCGCGACGAGCGCCGAGACGCCCGCGCTGATGTGCACGACGGTGCCACCCGCGAAATCGAGCGCGCCGCGTTTCAGCAGCCAGCCGCCCGAGCCCCACACCCAATGCGCCAGCGGATCGTAGATCAGGGTCGCCCACAGGACGAGGAACACGATGTAACCCCGGAACCGCATCCGCTCCACGATCGCGCCCGAGATGAGGGCGGGGGTGATGATCGCGAACATCCCCTGGAACATCGCGTGAGCCTGCAGCGGGATCGTCGCGGAATACGTTGGATTGGGCTCGAGCCCGACGTTGTGCAGGCCGAGCCAGGCGAAGCCTCCCCACCAAGAGTTGCCGGGACCGAACGCGATCGAATACCCGACCAGCATCCACTGCACGCCGATCACGCCGAGCGCGACGACGCTCATCATCATCGTGTTGAGCGCGTTCTTGGGGCGCACCAGGCCGCCGTAGAAGAACGCGAGCCCCACGGTCATCAAGAGCACGAGTGCGCTCGAGACGAGGACCCAAGCGGTATCGCCCGAGGAAAGGGTGGCTTGTGTCATACGGCACCTCCCACACCGGCCGCGTTGATGGCCGCGCGTTGAACCTCGTCGGCGTTGACGGCGGTCAGGGCGGCGTTGTCCACCTCGCCCGTCCGGATGCGGATCACCCGCTCGATCGGCTGCACGAAGATTTTGCCGTCGCCCACTTCGCCCGTGCGGGCCGCCGAGAGGATGGCCCGCACGCACGGCTCGACGAACGGCTCGGAGCACACCATCTCGATTTTGACTTTCTCATGGAACTCCATGACGAGAGCCGTACCGCGGTATTGCTCGAAGCGCTCGTGCTCGCCGCCATGTCCGCTGACGCGGCTCAGCGTGATGCCGGTGATGCCGGCGCGGAACAGCGCCGCCTTGACCTCGGGAAGGCGGTCGGGACGCACGATGGTTGTGATGAGCTTCATGCTGGGCTCCCAGTCGATTGGAGGTGGACTACCGGTTCGATCACCGCCACCGCGGGCGGTGCAACCTTGCGGAAATTCCTGCGATACGCTTCCCAATGCGCGAGAATCAACCGGGCACGGGCGCTCCCGGTCTTATGGAAGTGTTGCTGGATCAGCTTGCGCACCACGCGTTCGTCCATCGAGTTCAGCTCGCCGACCGCAACCATCTCCAGGTTGCAGCGCGACTCGAGCTGGCCGCGCTCGTCGAGGACATACGCGATGCCGTTCGACATCCCGGCCGCGAAGTTCCGCCCGACCGGACCCAACACCACGACGACGCCGCCGGTCATGTACTCGCAGCAATGGTCGCCGGCACCCTCGACCACGGCGACAGCGCCGGAGTTGCGCACGGCGAAGCGATCTCCCGCGCTGCCGGCGGCGAACAGTCGTCCCGATGTCGCGCCGTAGAGCGCGGTGTTGCCGAGTAACACGTGCGAGCCGCCGGCGTACGCCGCGCCGCGGAATGGCCGGATCACGATTTCGCCGCCGCACAAGCCCTTGCCGACATGGTCATTCGCTTCCCCCTCGAGCTGGAGGTGCATGCGCGGCAGAGTGAAGGCGCCGAAGCTTTGGCCGGCGCTGCCCCGGAACCGCAGCCTGAGCGGCTCTCCCGGACCGGCGTTGCCGTGCACGCGCGCGAGCTGGCCGGCGATACGCGCGCCGACGGTGAGGTGATGATTGCCGATCGCGAACACGTGCGGCGCGGCTTGCTTGTGCTCGAGGATCTCCGCGTCGAGTGACACGAGCCCCGAGCGGACGTTGCGCTCGAGGGTGCGGCGCCGCGGCTCTGACTTGCTCGCCGGCGCCGCGAGCAGGAGCGAGAGATCGAGCAATTGCGCGCGAGGCGTCTCGGGCCGATCAATGCGCCGCAGCAGCTCGACGCGACCGATGAGATCGTCCATCCGGCGGACGCCGAGCGACGCCATAATGCGGCGGACGTCCTCGGCCAGGGCGGTGAAGTAGGCGATGACCTGCTCCGGCGTACCGCGAAACTTCGCGCGGAGCTCGGGGCGTTGGGTGGCGATCCCGGTCGGGCAGGTATTCAGATGGCACTGGCGCGCCATCGCGCAACCGACCGCGACGACGGTCGCCGTGCCGAATCCGAACGATTCGGCGCCGAGCAGCGCCGCGATCACGACATCGCGCCCAGTCCGCAAGCCGCCGTCGGTACGCACTTCGATCCGCTCGCGGAGCTTGTTGCGCATGAGGATCGCCTGCGTCTCCGCGAGCCCCAGCTCCCAGGGCGAGCCGGCATGCTTGATCGACGACAGTGGCGAGGCTCCGGTCCCCCCGTTGTGGCCGGAGATGAGCACGTAATCGGCGTACGCCTTCGCGACGCCCGCGGCGACCGTGCCCACGCCGGCTTCCGCGACGAGCTTCACGCCGATGCGCGCGGCCGGGTTCACTTGCTTCAAATCGTGAATCAGCTGCGCCAGATCCTCGATCGAGTAGATGTCGTGATGCGGCGGCGGCGAGATCAGTGGAATCCCGACGACCGCATGCCGCAGGCGCGCGATCAGATCCGTGACTTTGTGGCCGGGGAGCTGCCCGCCTTCACCCGGCTTCGAGCCCTGGGCGATTTTGATCTCGAGCTCGTCCGCCCGCACGAGATACGCCGTCGTCACACCGAACCGGCCGGACGCCACCTGCTTGATTCGATTGTCCGCCCGATCGCCGTCGCTGCGGGGCGCATACGTCGCCGGGTCTTCGCCGCCTTCTCCCGAATTGGAGCGCGCGTGCATCCGGTTCATCGCGATGGCCAGCGTCGCGTGGGCCTCGGGAGAGAGGGCGCCGAGGGACATGGCGCTCGAGATGAAGCGACGCCGGATCTCCTCGGCGGGCTCGACTTCGTCGAGCGGTACGGGCGGCTGCTCGCGGAAGTCGAGCAAGTCGCGCGGGCCCGCCGGTGCGCGCGCCCGGACACGCTCCTCAAAGCCGCCGTACTGGCCGTCCTGCAGCGCGCGCACGAGCGGCGGGGACCAGCCGTGATCTTCGCCGTCGCGGCGATATCGTACGCGCCCGTGATCCGGCAGCACGCCGGAGCCCTGGTGACGCGTCAGCACGTCCTGGGCGATTTCCGTGAAGCCGACGCCGCCGATCACGGATGCCGTGCCGGTGAAGCAGCGGCGGACCACTTCCTCGCCCAGCCCGATCGCTTCGAAGATCTGCGCGCCGGCGTACGATTGGAGCGTCGAGATCCCCATCTTGGACAGGATCTTGAGCAAGCCCTTTTCGGTGGCGCCGCGGTATTTGTCAGCCGACGAATCAGCGTCACGTAAGCCCTGCAGCGCGAGCCAGGGGTGGACCGCTTCCGCGCCATAGCCGAAGAGCGCCGCCATGTGATGCACGTCCCACGCGTCTCCGGCTTCCGCCACGAGTCCCACGCGGACGCGCTGTCCGGCCTGCACCAGGCTCTGATGCACGGCGCCGATCGCGAGCAGCATGGGAATCGGCGCGCGCGTCTTGTCCGCGTCGCGGTCGCTGATCACCAGGATCGTCGCCCCGCCGCCGCGGCGCACGGCCTTCACGGCATCGCGGCTCAGCGTTTCCAGCGCGCGCGCCAGCTCCTCGGGACCGGCCGCGGCCTCCCAGACCGCGCTCAGGGTCGTCAGCTCCGCACCGCCGGCCCGGCGCAATGCCGCCATTTCCTCCGCGAGCAGCACCGGATGCTCGATACGGAGCAGGGTGCGGCCGCCCGGACGCTGCGCGAGCAGCGAGCCGCGCCGGCCGAGGTACATCACCAGCGACATCACCAGCTCTTCACGCAGCGGGTCGATCGCGGGGTTGGTCACCTGCGCGAACCGCTGCCGCACATAGGCGTAGACGCTCTGCGGCAAGCGCGAGAGCGGGGGGATCGGCGTGTCGTCGCCCATGCTCCAGATCGCGTCGTGGCCCGCTGTCGCCATCGGCGCAATGACGTAGCGCAAGTCCTCGTGGCTGTACCCAAACGCGTGCTGGCGCGCCGTGAGCTCGTCGGCGGGCAACGCCGGTCCGAGCGCCGGGACCTCGGGCGGGAGCTGGCGCACGACCCGAGCCGTCCAGCGCCGGTAGGGGCAGCGCTGCGCGACTTCGATCTTGGCTTCCGCGCTGCGCAACACGACGTTGCGCAGCGTGTCCACGACCAGGAGCTCGCCCGGTCCGAGCCGGCCCGACTCGACCACGGTCGTGGGATCGAGGTCGATCACGCCGACTTCGGAGGCGGCGACCACGACATTGTCGCGCGTCACTTTGTAGCGGCACGGCCGCAGCCCGTTGCGGTCGAGCGCGGAGCCGGCGACCACGCCATCGCTGAATGCCAGCGCCGCCGGGCCGTCCCACGGCTCCATCAGCCCGGCGTGGTACTCGTAGAAGCTCCGCAGCGCGGGATGCATGTCGGGAATGCGGTCCCACGCTTCGGGCAGCAGCATCATCAGCGCATGGACGGGATCGCGGCCGGAGCGGACGAGCAGCTCGAACGCGTTGTCGAGGCTCGCGGAGTCGCTGCCGTCCGCCCAGATGATGGGCTTGAGATGCTCGACATCGCGCTCCCACGCGGGCGCCGCGAGCGCCGGCTCCCGCGCGAGCATCGCGTTGCGATTTCCCCACAGCGTATTGATCTCGCCGTTGTGCGCGAGCAGCCGGAAGGGCTGCGCGAGCGCCCAGCTCGGCAGCGTGTTCGTCGAGTACCGCTGATGGAACACCGCGATTCCGGTTTCGAACAACGGCGACTGCAGGTCGGCATAGAAGTGGGGCAGCTCGGTGCCGACGAGCAACGCCTTGTAGACGACCGTCCGGCACGACAGCGAGCACACGAAGACGGGGAGCCCGGCATCCGCGGTGCGCCGCTCGATGACGCGGCGCGCGAGATAGAGCCGCCGTTCCCACGCCTGCGCGTTCGCGGGACCGGCTGGCGGCCCGATGAACAGCTGCCGGATCGCAGGCTGGCTCGCGGCGGCGAGTGGACCGAGCACGCCGGCGTCGACCGGCACGACGCGCCAGCCGAGCACCGACATGCCGAGCCCGACGAGCACGGTCTCGATGATATCGATCGCGATATCGCGCGCGGGCCCGGCCGCGGGGAGGAAAAACATGCCCAGCGCGACGCGCTCCACCGGTCCCACGCCGAGCAGGCGATGGGGGATCTGGGTCAGGACGCCGGCGCCGTCGCCGGATTTGTCGTTCGACGCGGCGCCGCGGTGGGCGAGCCGGGCGACCGCGGTGAGCGCCATGGACAGGATGTCGTGCGTGCGCTCGCCGTCGGCGCGCGCGACGAACCCGACGCCGCAGGCGTCACGTTCGCGCCAGGGATCGAGCAAACGAAAAGCCCGCTCTGCTGAGGGAGCGGGCTGGTTGGGCTCTGATTTGGTTCGCACTATCGTGCCCCGCCGCTCCCTGGAGAGGGTCCGTCGGTAATATTCGCCAGCGGCCGGGGCATCGTATGTTTATACATTGGTTATCATAAATATGCGGATCAGTTCGAAATGGCGCAAGTGGGTAGAGTAGGGGCGCAGCATGCTGCGCCCCTCGGCCAACGCGATCACCCTACCAGAATCGGCTCGAGCGGTTGGGTGTAGCGGTAGGTCTTGCCGGCGTAGTTGCGGAGGACCACTTCCTTGTCGGTCATTCTCACAACGTATTCGGGGAGCAGCGGAATCTTGCCGCCGCCGCCGGGCGCGTCGATGACGAAATGGGGAACCGCCAGGCCCGAGGTCCAGCCCCGCAGCGCCTGCACGATCTCGAGCCCCTTCTGCACCGTGGTCCGGAAGTGCTCGGCGCCGGCCACCTGGTCGCACATATAGATGTAGTAGGGGCGCACGCGGGCGGCGAGCAGCCGCTGCATCAGCAGCTTCATCACCTCCGGATCGTCGTTAACCCCCTTGAGCAGCACGGTTTGGCAGCCCAGCGGAATCCCCGCGTCAGCGAGCATGCCCAGGGCCTTCACCGCGGCCGGCGTCAGCTCGTCGGGATGGTTGAAATGGGTGTTGAGGTAGAGCGGGTGGTACTGCTTGAGGATGGCGCACAACTCCGGCGTCACACGCTCGGGCAGGTGGCAGGGCACCCGGCTCCCGATCCGCAGCACCTCGAGATGCGGAATCGCCCTGAGGCGCCGGCAGATCTCGTCGATGCGGCGATCCGACAGGAGCAGCGGATCACCGCCCGACATGATCACGTCGCGGATCTCGTGATGCTCCTCCAGATAGCGGAACGCCGACTCGAGCTGCGCCAGCGGGATCTTTTCGGGATCTCCGACCTTGCGGCGGCGCGTGCAGAAGCGGCAGTACGCCGCGCACACCGGGGAGACGAGGAACAGCGCGCGATCGGGATAACGGTGCGTGATGTTGGGGACGGGCGAGTTCGCGTCTTCTTCCAGCGAATCGACCAGCCCGTCCTGGACCTCCAGCTCCTGCACCGTCGGGACGTACTGTCGCCAGATGGGATCCCCGGGCGACTTGATCAGATCGACCATCGCCGGGGAGATGCGGAATTCGAAATTCTCGGCGGCCTGGCGGAGATGAGCGATATCCCCGACGTGCTCCGCGCCGAAGCGCGCGGCCAGAGCGTCGAGGGAGGCGATACTCTTCTTACGGAGCAGCTCTTGCCAGGTCTCCAGTCGTCAGATCCTTGGTAAAGATCACCAGATCGTCATCCGGCGCGTAATAGCCCGGGATCGTCGCGGCTCTGGTGTAGCCGCGTGCTTCGTAAAACCGGCGCGTCGGTGTGTAATCGGCGCGCGAGCTGGTCTCCACCACAACGAGCCGTCTGCCGTCGGCCATCAACAGGCGTTCGACTTCGCGCAGCAGCTGCGACCCAATGCCCGATCCCTGTCGCTCGCGATCGACGACGAGCCAATACAGATCACTCGTCGCCACCGTGCCCGGCGTCGGGCCCCAGCAGGCGTAACCGACGAGCTCCGCGCCGTCGAACGCCCCGACGAACTGATACTCGTCGTCTCCCGCCAGGCACTCATCGAGCAGCTCGACCGCGGTGGCGATCTCTTCTTCGCGGAAGAGACCGGCATCCCGCGTCAGCTGCTCAAGCCGTGCGCGGTGCGCGCGCCCTACCGGCCGCAGGGAGCGCACGGGGCGCAGGAGCAGATGACGGGGGCGGAGCCGTAGGGCGGGCCGCGAGCAACTCGCGCGCGGCTTTCGTGCCCTGGGCTTCGCGCAGTGCCAGCTCGGCGATGCGGCGGATCAACTCCGCATAGTCCCATCCCGCCGCCTTCGCCATGCGCGACAGGCCGGCCTCGTCGGTGAGGTCGGGATTGGGATTCACCTCGAGGATCCAGGGGCGGCCGCCCTCGTCGAGACGCAAGTCCACCCGGCCGTAGCCCTTGCCCTGCATCGTGCGCCACGCCGTCTCCGCCAACCGGCACAACCGTTCGGCGAGCCGCTGCGGAATCTGGGCCGGGCACACCGGCCGGCTGCCGAGGTCTTCTGGCGATCCGACGTGCCACTTGGCGGCATACGTGAGGATGGGCCAGGTGTCATCGGGCATCGTGGTGAAATCGATTTCCGCGATCGGGAGCGTGCGGTTGCCGACGATGCCGACGTTGAACTCGCGACCGGCGATGTACTGCTGGACCAGGACCTCGTCGAACTGCTCGGTCATCGCGGCGATGCGTGTTTTCAGGCTCTTGCGATCGGTGACGACCGACTGGCGGTCGAGGCCGGCGCTCGCGTCTTCGGCGGCGGGCTTGACGATCGCGGGCAGCGGGAAGTCGTCGTCGATCTTTCCCTGGACAATCGTCCAACGCGGTACGGGCAGCCCGGCGCGCTCCAGCAGCGTGTTGGCGACGGCCTTGCGGCGGCAGACGCCGGTCGTCCACGGCCCGCAGCCGGTGTACGCGATGCCGGCCAGCTCGAGCGTGGCGACGACGTGGTCCTCCCACTGCGCCACGCCGCGCACCCCTTCGCAGAGGTTGAAGACGAGATCGGCGCGCCCCCCCCGGCACGCGTTGAACCACCGCATGTCATGGCGGACGGGAACGCGCTGGACTCGATGATTGAGCGCGCGGAAGATGGCCGCGATGTCGTCGACCGCCTCCATCACTCCGGCCACGTCCTCGGCAGTCCAGTCCTCGCCGCCGGGGTCATAGAGGATGACGACCTTCAAGCGGAGATCGCGGTGGGGGCATGTAGGGGCGCAGCATGCTGCGCCCCTACGTCGCGACCTGAAATCCGTCTCCACGCGATCCGCACGACCTCCTGAATCAGCTCGTCGTAGCCGTAGCCGGCCACGCGCGCCGCCTTCGGGAAGCAGGAGTTCATCGCCGGGTCGGGAATGATGCCGGGCAGCGGATTCAATTCCACGACGTTGGGGACGCCAAAGCGATCGACGCGGACATCGATGCGGCACCAGTCGCGGCAGCCGAGGGCGCGATACGCGTCGAGCGCGACGCGCTCCGTCTCGCGGCACAGCGAATCGGCGACGCCGGTGGGCGGGCATTGGAAAATCGCGAGCGGATGCTCGCGCGTGTCCCAAATCCATTTCGCTTCGTAGCCGTAGACCGGCGGCGCGCCCGGCGGCAGCGTCGCGAAATCGAAACCGACGATGGGGAGGCAGCGCACGTCACCGTTGTTGCCGAGGATCGCGACCGTGAACTCGGGGCCGGGGAGATATGTCTCGACCAGCACCGCCTGACTGTACCGCTCCAGGAGGAACGGCACGCGCTCCCCGAGCTGCGCGGGCGTAGCGCATAAGTTGTTGACAAATATGCCCTTCCCTGATCCCTCGGCGACCGGCTTCACGAACAGCGGATAGGGGAGCGGCAGCCGCTCGAGGTCTGCGACTTTCTCGATCACGCGGAACGGCGCGGTCGGCACGCCGCGGTAGGCGAGAATCTCTTTTGTCCTTCCTTTGTGCAGTGTCAGCGCGAGCGTGAGTGGGTCGGAGCCCGTGTACGGAATGTTCAGGTATTCGCACAGCGCGGGGACGTGCGACTCGCGGCAAGGACCGTGCAGTCCCTCGACCATGTTGAAGACGATGTCGGGATGCGCGAGCGCGAGTTTTTGCGGGAAGAATTCGTCGGCTTCGAGGCGAACGACGTCGCCGAAGAGACTCAGAGCCTGCTCGACCGCGTCTATCGTCGACGGGTCATCCCATTCTGCGTAGGCGTCAGACGCCGAACTCGCGTCAGGTTTCTCGTTGTATGCGAGACCGATTCGCATTCTCAAACCAGAATACGAAATGCTCACGCGATGCGCAAGAGAGAGACGGAGAAAAAACGTCGAGAAAAAGCGTCAAGCAGATTCGTCGAGCAGAACCGTACTACGTTTTTGTTAGACGATTTTGCTCGACGCCTCTGCTCGACGGTTTTCAGACTTTGTTGCTCGACGCCTTTGCTCGACGGTTTTCAGACCTTGTGATACGTGACGCGCGCCGCTTCCTGCTTGTCGTCCGCGGTGTAGATCTCGAAGTCGGCGAAGAGGGCGCCCGCTTCTTTCTGCAAGACACGCAGCACTGCGATCGCCATGCGACGGATTTCGAGCTCGGCGCCCTCGCCGCACCGCAGCTCGAGCATCGTGCGCCAGGCGCGCGCGTTGCCGGAGACGACGATCTTCACTTCGGTCGCGTTCGGCAGCACGCTGCGCGCCGCTTCACGCGCTATTTTCCGGCGGTGGACCTTGTCGGTCACCCACTCGTAGCGCTGCATCAATCCCTCGACCGCTCGGACGTAGGCGGCCTGCGCCTCGCCGACCTGTTGCTGCCACTCCTCCTCGAGCCTCGGGTCGCCTTGAGTCGCCGGAGGCATGACGAACGCGGCGTGTGATTCGTCGACGTAGCGCTGCGAGATTTGCGAATAGCCGAACCCGGCGCGGTGCCGCACCAGCTCGTGCGAGCAGGAGCGCGAGATCCCTTCGATCAGCAGCACGTACACGGCGTGCTCCAGCACCGAGCCGTGCCCCTGCTTCTTGATGTTCTCGAGGTACTCGGCCGTCGTGCGCTTGATGGGGTTGTGCTGGCTCATGTAACACAACCGCCCGGCATACTCCGCGAGGCGCTCGCCGGCGCTCGCCTCACCGCGCCACTGGACCGCGAGATGTTTCGGTTCGAGAAACTCGGGACGGGCGATCAGCGACACACGAGGAGCGCGAAACACTTCCATCGGAGCTAGCGTGTCAGTTCGAGTTTCGGGGTGGCCCATGCGGCGTTGCGCTCCACTTCTCGTAATCGCGTCGCGATGTCGTCGGGGATGGCCGCGGCACCAGCGCCGACCTTCAGCGCGGCCACGGGCGACCAGTCGGTCGCGGGAATGATAACACCAGGGTTCAGAATCGACAGCGGGTCATAGGCCCGCCTCACGGCGCGAAACAGCTGCATCACGTCCGTTCCATAAAAGCGTTCCAGTACGCCCGCGCGCAAGCGGCCCACACCATGCTCGCCCGCCGGCACGCCGCCGAGCCGCAGCAACAGATCGGTGACCTCGTTGAAGAGCGCATGCAGCGCTTCGCGCCAGGCGGGCCTTGTCGTATCGGGAAGGGCGTTGACATGGACGTGCCCGTCGCCGGCGTGGCCGAAGATTACGATGGGAATCCCATTCCGCCCGGCCGCGTCGCGCAGACCGGCGACATACGTGCCGAGCGCTTCGAGCGGAACGCAGCCGTCCTCGATGACTTGCAGGGAACGCTGGGTCGGGGGAAGCCGCGCCAACGCGGGTGAGGCCAGCCGCCGCACGCTCCACAACCGCTCGAGGCCTGCCCGGTTCACCGCGGTCTCGACGTGCACGGCGGAGTGCTTGAGCCCGCGGACCGCGTCTCCCACGACGCCGCGCGCTGCCGCCGCGCTCTCGCGCTCGAACTCGACGAGCAGCAGGCAGGCGACCTTTGGCGCCTCCGGCACGAAACTCAACAGCGTCTCATCCAGCAGCTCGATGGCGGACGGTTGCAACGAGAGCAGGTAGGGCACCGCCTCGGCGATTGCCGCGAGGTCGCCGAAGCCGAGCGATGCGCCCGCGATGTCCGCCGGGATTGGATCGAGACGCCAGTGGACTTCGGTCACGATCCCGAGCGTGCCCTCGGAACCGACGAAGAGATCGACTTCGTCACCCGTCTCGGCGAAACGATCGAGTGCATAGCCCGACGAGTTCTTGCGCGTCTTCGGGAAGCGATCTGCGATCAGCCGTCTGCCCTCAGCCGTCAGCGCAAACCTTTCCCCCCGCCCCATTCCCCGCCTTATCGTTCTCACTGTGCCGTCAGCCTCGACAACCTCGAGAGCCTCGACCCACCTCGACATACTGCCGTACCTCACCGTGCGCGGGCCGGCGGCATTCGTCGCTACCATGCCGCCGCTCGTGGCGAACGCACCGGAGGATGGATCGGGTGGGAGCCGGAGGCCGTATGGTTTCGCGGCGTCGTTCACCTGAGCCCAGGTGACGGAAGCCCCGGCGCGGGCAAGGCGGCGTTCGGGATCGAGGCTCAGCTGTGAGAAGCCGGAGCTCAAATCGACGATGACGCCCGACCCGACGTTCCCACCGGGCATGCCACTTCCCGCGCCCCGCGGGATCAGGGCGTTCCGCGACCTGCCGGCCTCACGAACGATGGCGACCAGGTCGTCTTTGTCTTTGGGGATCGCGACTGCAGCGGGCACGATGCGGTAGATCCCTGCGCCTTCGGCATATGCCGCGCGGACACGGGGGTCGGTGACTAACACGCTCCAAACTTGACACCGGCGAACCGCAACGTGAAGCTTCGGTTCCTAATGGCTGTTCGTCAGACAGTTACGCCCACGTCGCCCCCGCCAAGCGCCCCCCCCGCGCCCCCCCCGCGTGCGCAGCTGATCCACATCGAAGTGGACCGGCGGTTGGGACATGAGTGGGATGAGTGGAATGGCCGGCCGTTACCGGGCGGCGGCGACTTCTCCGCTCCCCCCAGGCTGTTTTTCCGGTTCGCCGCCCTCACCGTCGCCGCGGTGACCGGTATCGGCGCGCTGCTGCTTTATCTCATCGGGCCGCGGCTCGGCGCACTCTCGAGGCCGTTGCCGCAGGTGTTGTGGCTGGTCCTCGCCGCCGCCGCCGCCCTCCAATGGCTGTATGTGGGCGTGCTCGCCACCTCCTTCTATACCGGCCGCAACCTCCTGCCGGAGCGTTTGCTGGAGCGTGGTCCCTACCTGCAGCTCATGAACTACACGTCACTGCTCGCGCGCGCGTTCGGCACGCGCGACTGGGTCGAGCACGCCGCGATCGACATCTACAACACGCTCGCTGAACGGCGCGGCCGGAGAGTAGGCAAGGGAGAGCTGCTGGTGTTGATTCCGCGCTGCTTATCGAAGCAGGCGCTCGATGGCGTTTTGGAGATTGCGGGGCGCTACGAAGTGCCGGTCTTCGTGGCTACGCGGGGCCAGCTCGCCCGGCGCGTAATCCGCGAGCGACGGCCCCGCGCCGTCGTCGCCGTCGCGTGCGAGCGCGACATGATGACCGGGTTGCGGGACGTCGCCGGCAAGCTTCCGGTGCTTGGCCTCACCATGCAGCTACCGAACGGACCATGCCGCGACGCGGCGATCGATCTCGAACAAATGGAGAAATGGGTCCAGGGGCTAGTGACGCAGAGCAAGCCCCAGAGCACACCAACCGCCTAGCACGGTCCATTCCACCCAGCCGAAACTGCCCGGTACTCCCGGTATCACCTTTATCAGGACAATGGAAACACTCACGAGAGCGCCGATCCCCGCGACCGCGATCCCGCTGCGATTCCCGCCGCGCCGCGCCAGCGCAATGAAGGCCACGCACGCGGCCAGCCACCCGATGGCTCCGACGCCCGTGCCCACTTCGGATATCGGCACCAGCACCGCATCGCCGAGGAATGGACCCAGGGCCGTGACCGCGGCGACCAGCGCGACCGCGAACGCCGGAGTCCCGAAGCGCGGCTGTACCGCGCCGAATGCCGGCGCGACCAGACCGCGACGCCCGAGCGCATACACCAGGCGGGTTGCCGCGACGAAGTTGCCGTTGAGCACCTTGAACAGCGAAAGAAACGCGCCCACGAGAATCAGCCGCGCGATCCACGGGGAGCCGAACGCGCGCGCGAACGCCGTCTCCGTGCCGATGTGCTGCTCGACGAGATCGGTCCACGGATAGACCCAGCTCACCGCACCGATCACCAGCACGTAAAACAGGCCGGCGGCCACGACCGCGAGAATGATCATGCGGCTGAGCGTGCCCGGCGCGAGATCCGCGCGTGCTTCCTCGGACGCTTTCGGAATGGACTCGAACCCTGTCATGAAGTACGGCGCGATCTGCGCGACCAGGAGGATGGAAACGAAGGCACCGGACGGCGCGAACAGCGGCGCGACGTTCGCCGGGCTTCCCCGCGCGAACCCCAGGACGATGAACAGCGCAAAACACGCCAGCAACCCGAGGGTGGTGAAGTCCTGAAATCGGCCGCTCGTCCGGATGCCGCGGTAATTGATGAAGGCGATCCCGGCGGTCAGCCCAAGGCCTGCGACGAGCCGCGGCAGGGTGATGACTTTACCGGCCACGGTATAGAGCGGCATGTCGTTCATCGCCGGGAAGATCCGCGTCAACAGATTGCCGATCGCGGCCGCTTCCCAGGGGCAAACGATGGCGTATGCCAGCACCATGACCCAACCCGTCGCAAAGCTCACCCAGCGCGGGAACACCCGCTCGGTGTACGCGATCTCCGCCCCGGCATCGGGGATCGTCCTGACGAGCCGGCCGTAGGTGAGCGCGATCGGAAGCAACAGGAGCGCGACGCCGAAGAACCCGAGCATTGCGCCGCCGGGTCCGCCACGCCCCAGCCAGTCGTCCATGATGACGAGCCAGCCGACGCCGACGATACTGCCGAAGCCGAATGTGAAGTATTCGAGCGCGCCGAGGCTCTGCCGCAGGCTAGTAGGTCGTGACTCCAAGCTTATCCTTTAGCGCCGCCAACAGCCGCACGGCGCGCAGCTGACCCGGCGAGCCGGGCGGGGAAGCGCGCTCGAGATCGCGCCTCGTGCGGGAAGGATCTTCCACGGGTCGGTACACCGCTTCGATCGTTATCCGGGTCTTGCCGGGAACGTCCGGATCGGCCCACACGCGTAAGCGATGGGTGCCGGCGAATTCCTCGGTCTCGAGAAACGCGTCGCGCAAGCTCGCGAAATGCACGCGAATCGTGTCGGCGGTGAGGAATGCCTGGGCTGCGCGGGTCACATCAGCCGGCGGGGCGTTGATGACCGCGTGCAGCGCTTCAGGAAATGGAGCGAACGAGGGCCGTGTCGTTACTGGCGTGCATGCCGAGAACAGAACGAGAAATGCGAAATGCGGAATGCGGAATGCGAAATTGTGGGGTGAGTTTCGCACGAGACCTCCCGCGTTCATTTCGCATTTCGCATTCCGCATTCCGCATTAGTGCGAATGCGCTGGCGTGCCGGGGGGGTGCGTGTGGGGAGCGCTCGCTTTTGTGGTGTCCGCGGGCGCCTGTTCCTCACCAGGCTGGTGCTGATGCCCCGCTTCCCGGTTCTCGAGCTCGACTTGCAGCGTCCGCGACGGAATGCCGGCTGCATGTTCGAACACCAAGCGGCCGCCGAGGATGCCCGTCCAGACCAGGGCCGCGATTCCCACGATACTCAGCATGCGAGTCAGCGCGAGCTCCTGCGGCGGCATCTGGAGGCGGCGGACGAGACGCCAGGCGAGCACGACGGTAAACAGGGCCATCGTGATCAACGCCATGTTCTGGTGCTTGTCCATGATCTCGTGGATCGCGTCGCCATGCTCGATCGTGCGCTCGGCGAGTTTGCCGGCGACGACCGCCGCCCACCCACCGATCACCCCGGCCCACAATGTCCAGATCGCGGCCCACATGAGTGATTCGCGCTTCGTTGCGGCGGCCGCGATATCGAACAACACCGCGACCGTTAGGAGGGCGGCGGGGAGGTCGTTCAGAATCGCGTGCCAGCGCGCGGCGTCGTAGCCGAACATTAGAGTCCCAGGTTGCTGACGATTGGTGGATTGGCCGAGTAGTCGTAGAAGCCTTTGCCGCTCTTTTTGCCGAGCATCCCCGCGAGCACCATCCGCTTGAGCAGCGGCGGCGGCGCGTAACGCGCTTCGCGGTACTCCTTGAACATGATCTCGGCGATGTGGTGCGTCGTGTCGAGTCCGACGAAGTCCAGCAGCGTCAACGGACCCATCGGATAGCTGCAGCCCAGCTGCATCGCCTTGTCGATATCGGGCACGCTGCCGACGCCGCGCTCGACCGCGCGAATCGCGTCGAGCAGATAGGGCACCAGCAGCAGGTTCACGATGAAGCCGGAGGTGTCCTTCGCGGCGATCGGCTCCTTGCGCAGCGACGCCGCGAACGCGAAGGCGCGCTTGAACGTCTCTGGAGAGGTCGTCACGGTGCGCACGACCTCGACGAGCGCCATCAGCGGCACCGGATTGAAGAAATGCAGCCCGACGAAGCGGTCGGCGCGCTTGGTCGCCCCCGCCAGCTCGGCGATCGTCAGGCTCGAGGTGTTCGAGGCGAAAATCGTCCCCTGACCGCAGAGCCCGTCCAGCTCCTTGAAGAGCGCGTTCTTCAAGGCCAGGTCTTCCGTGATCGCTTCGATCACGATGTCGACCGACTTCAGGTCAGCGACCGTCGTCGTGAAGGTCAGCCGCTTGAGTGTGGCGTCCCGGTCGGCCGCCGGCAGCTTCCCCTTCTCGACGAATTTCGCGAGCGATTTCTCGATGCCGGCGCGGCCGCGATCGAGGACCTCGGTGGAGACGTCCCGCACGATCGTGTCGTACCCCACGGTGGCGGCGACCTGGGCGATCCCGCTCCCCATCAAGCCACACCCCAGCACACCGACCCGCTTGATATCGGTCATCGTTTCTCAGTCCCTTGGTCCCTTAGCCTCGTTTTGGCCGAGGATTCTCGAAGGCCTTGCGGACTTCGTCTGCGATCCGGAAGAACGGGTTCGGACCTTGCAACGACTGGCTGGCCCGAATCTCGCCGCGCTCCAGGCGGTCGAGGACCTGCTCGAGGGCAATCTGCATGCGCTCGTTCGCGCCACCGTACGTGCGCGCAACCATCACGCCGCCGATCGTCAGGCCGACGCCCGGGACGAGCATCAATGCCTGTGCGAGCGCCAGCGGTGGCGCGATGAGCGCGGTCGCGCCGGTCAGTCCCCACCCGATTACGGTCATCACCGTGGCTCCCGTGATTCGGCTCGCGCGCTGCTTGCGAATGTCCGCCTCGAGACGCACCAGACAGAATCCGGGCTCCAGCTGGACGACCTGCGCGCTGATCTCGCCGGCGCTCGCCAGCGAGTATCGACGTTTGCCCGCCAGGGCGCGCTGGATCGAGGCGAACGCACCGGCTTTGGGCTCCCACGACGTGTGATCGGCATAGCGCCGCTTGGGCTGCAGCAGCTCTTCTTCCGTCATCCAGCGGGCGAGAGCCTGCTCGACCGTATCGCGATCGCCCGGCACCACGCGATGCGCGACTATCGACCGCGGCCCGGTCAACCACGCCCAGGTTCCGGTCGAGACCTCGGGGGTGATCCGGGTCTGCTCGTCGAGCATCGCCTGGCGCAGATAACGATCGGGAATGCCGACGTCTTTGCCGAGCGCCAGCACTTCGTTCGTCGTCAGCCCTTCACCGATGTCCCGTTCCCCCGCCTGGAGCTCGGCGGCGCGTTTGATGATGCGCTCGAGCGCGTCACGACTGATGAGATCCTTCCCCATCAGACTTTGGCCTTGCCCTTGGTGCGAACGGCCGGCAGCCGTTCGCCCGACGCGTGTTCGGGAAGCGCCGCCGGCGATTGGTTGGAGGGAGCGAGCCGCTCGATGAAGACTTTGAACAGATCGATCGGAATCGGGAAGATCGTGGTCGAATTGTTTTCGGAAGCGATCTCGTTGACCGTCTGCAGATAGCGCAGCTGAATCGCGGCGGGCTCGGCGCCGATGATGTGCGCCGCCTGAGCGAGCTTCTCCGATGCCTGCAGCTCGCCCTCGGCGTTGATGACTTTGGCGCGGCGCTCACGCTCGGCTTCCGCCTGCCGGGCCATGGCGCGCTTCATCTCCGGGGGCAGGTCGACATCCTTCACTTCGACCGCCGAGACCTCGATGCCCCACTCCTCGGTGCGCGTGTCGATTGTCTGGCGCAGAATCGCGTTGATCTTGTCGCGATTGGCGAGCAGCTCGTCCATTTCGGTTTCGCCGAGGACCGACCGCAGCGTCGTCTGCGCGAGCTGGCTGGTGGCGTAGAGGTAATTCTCTACTCCCACCACCGCCTTGTCGGGCGTCTTCACCCGCATGTACAGGACGGCATTGACCTTGATGGAGATGTTGTCACGCGTGATCACGTCCTGAGGCGGGACGTCGATCGCCATCACACGCAGCGACACCTTCTGCATCCGTGCCAGCACCGGGGGGAGAAAAACCAGGCCAGGCCCCTTCGTGGGCCGCAGCCGGCCGAGCAGGAAGTACACGCCGCGCTCGTATTCGCGCAGCACGCGCAGCCCCGAAAAGAGATAGAGAGCGATGAGACCGATCGCCCCGAGGAGTATGTCGCTCACAAGGCTTCGACGATCACCGCCGCCCCCTGACCTCCCCCAATGCACGCCGAGCCGAGTCCAAACCGCTTCTGCTCGCGCTGCAGCGCGTGCAACAGATGAATCGTGATACGCGTGCCAGTGGCGGCCAGCGGATGCCCGATCGCGATCGCGCCGCCGCAGGCGTTGGTACGACTGCGATCAAGCCCGAGCTCCCGCTCGACCGCCAGGTATTGCGGCGCGAACGCTTCGTTCACTTCGACGAGATCCATCTGCTCGAGTTTCATTCCGGCTTTGACGAGCGCCTTGCGGGCGGCGGGAGCCGGTCCGATCCCCATATGCTTCGGTTCCACTCCGGCGACCGCCCATGCGACCAGCCGGCCGAGCGGCTTCAAGCCGCGCGTTTTGGCGTAGTCTTCACTGGCGAGAACGGTCGCCGCGCCGCCATCGGAGATGCCCGAGGCATTCCCGGCGGTGACCAGCCCGTCTTTCTTGAAATACGGCTTCAACCCACTGAGAATCTCGAGCGTCGTTTCGGGCCGCATGTGCTCATCGGCGCGGAACTCGACTTCCTTTCCTTTCACCTTGACCATCACCGGGACGACTTCGTCCTGGAACGCGCAGGCGTCCCACGCCTGCTTGGCGCGCCGCTGCGACGCGACCGCGACTTCATCCACTTCCTTGCGCGTGAGCTTGTACTTCTCGGCGAGGCTTTCGGCGGTCTCGGCCATGGACAGGCCGCATTGCGGATCCTTCAACGACTCCCACAGCAGGTCCTCGAGCGGAGCCGGGCCGAGTCTCAGCCCCCAGCGTGCGCCGCGCACCACGTGCGGCGCCTGGCTCATCGATTCGGCGCCGCCCGCGAGCACCGCTTCTGCCTCGCCGAGCAGGATCAACTGCGCGCCCTGGGTGATCGCCTCGAAGCCGGACCCGCAGAGCCGGTTTACGGTGACCGCCGGCGTCTCGATCGGAAGCCCCGCTTTCAAGCCGACATGGCGCGCCATGTAGATGGCGTCAGCCGAGGTCTGCAGGGCGTTGCCGAAAACGACATGACCAAAGTCGCTCGCGGGAACGCCGGAGCGCTGGATGGCATGGCGGGCGGCGGCCGCGCCCAAGTCGATGGCCGACAAGTCCTTCAAAGAGCCGCCGAACGCGCCGAATCCCGTCCGCACTCCGGACAGAAAGACGACGTCTTTACTGGCGCCCTGGGTTTTCATGGCTGGAACTCCATCATAAGTGGGCGGAATATGGGCCTGCAGCCCATACGACGGTAGGTCGTGACGCAAAAACACAAGCGGCGGAAGGAACTTCGTCAGTTACACGCCATCTACCT
>DASYRZ010000140.1:0-26542 GCA_036003865.1 Gemmatimonadales bacterium
GCGTGACGGTCCCGATATGATCGTCGATTTCGACGAGGACCCGCTCGTACGCCGCCATCAGACGCGCTCCACAATCATCGCGATGCCCTGGCCGACACCGATGCACATGGTTACTAAACCGTAGGAAGACTTCGTACGAGCTAAGGCGTGGACCAAAGTCGTCAAAAGCTTGGCGCCCGTGCATCCGAGGGGATGGCCCAGGGAAATCCCGCCGCCGTAGATGTTGACCTTTTCGGGGTCGAGCTTCAGCTCACGAATGCAGGCAATCGCCTGGGCCGCGAATGCTTCGTTGAGCTCGATCAGGTCAATGTCTTTGATCGTGAGGCCGGCCCGCTTGAGCGCCTTCTGGGTCGCGGGAATCGGTCCGAGACCCATGCAGCTTGGATCGACACCAGCCACCGCCGTCGCGACGATGCGAGCCATTGCCGCCCCTCGCCGCCCTTCGCCGCCCTTCGCCGCCGTCACCAGCAGTGCCGCGGCTCCGTCGTTGATACCGCTGGAGCTCGCCGCGGTGACCGTTCCGTCCTTCCGGAACGCCGGTTTGAGCTTCGCCACTGCCTCCATCGTCGTGTCGGGACGCGGATACTCGTCTTTTGCGAATGTCGTCCCATCGGGCAGGTTCACTGGTACGATTTCTTGGGTGAATACGCAGTCCTTCAACGCTGTATTGGCACGTCTTTGACTCTCTACAGCAAATGCATCCTGCTCGGCGCGGCTGATCTTGTAGCGCTCCGCGACGACTTCGGCCGTCTCGCCGAGCGAGATGGTCCAGTCCTTCTTCATGCGCGGGTTGATGAAGCGCCAGCCCACGGTCGTGTCGGCGACCTCCGGCCTCTTCCGGCTGAAGGGTTCGCTCGGCTTTAGCATAACGTACGGCGCGCGCGTCATACTCTCGACGCCGCCCGCAACGAATGTTTGTCCTTCACCGGCCTTGATCGCCTGCGCCGCGCTTGCGACGGCTTGCAGACCGGAACCGCACAACCGATTCACCGTCTGACCGGGCACCTCGACGGGCAGGCCGGCCAGGAGGAGCGCCATTCGGGCGACATTGCGATTGTCCTCGCCCGCCTGGTTGGCACAGCCGAGAATGACGTCGTCGACCGACGTCGGGTCGATTCCGGAACGCTCCACGACGGCCTTGATGGGGACGGCGGCGAGATCATCCGGGCGCACGCCGGCCAACGACCCGCCGTGCTTACCGACGGGGGTTCGAAGCGCGACCGAGATGAATGCTTCGGTCATGTCGTGCCGACGTGCCGACGTGCCGACGTGTATCGTTTCATAAGCCCACCCAGACGGTCTTCGTTTCCAGGTAGCCATCCAGGGCTTCACGCCCCAAATCTCGACCGAATCCCGAAGCTTTAAAGCCCCCAAACGGTGCACCGGAGTCATAGGAGTTGTAGGAATTGATCCAGACCGTTCCGGCGCGAATCGTCTTCGCGGCGCGATGCGCCTTCTGGATGTCCTTCGTCCAGATGCCGGCCGCGAGGCCGTAGATCGTGTTGTTGGCGAGCTTCACGCCTTGCTCGAAGTCATCGAACGTCAGGACCGCGAGGACGGGCCCGAAGATCTCTTCGCGGGCGATGGTCATTTCGGGCTGCACGCCGTCGAACACCGTGGCTTCGACGAAGTAGCCCTTGCCGTTCGGCTTCGCCGCCTTGCCGCCGGCAACCAGCGTTGCGCCTTCGTCCACACCCTTCTTGATGTAGGAGAGCACCGTCTCCTGCTGCTTTTTGGAGACGAGCGCGCCGAGTCGCGTGTTCTTATCGAGCGGATCGCCGGGCGTCATTTTCTTCGCCCCCTCGGCGAGCTGCTCGATCACCTGCGGATGCACCGATTTCTCGACCAGCAAACGAGATCCGGCGGCGCAGACCTCGCCCTTGCCGTAGAAGATCCCCGTCTGCGCGCCGCGCACCGCGGCCTTCAGGTCGGCATCGGCGAAGATGATGTTCGGACTCTTCCCGCCGAGCTCCAGCGTGACGCGCTTATTCGTCTCGGCGGCCATCTTCATGACCTGGCGGCCGACCTCCGTCGATCCTGTGAACGAGATCTTGTCGACGTCGGGGTGCCGCACGAGCGCGGCGCCTGCGGTCGAGCCGCCGCCGGGCACCACGTTGAACGCGCCGGGCGGCAAGCCCGCCTCGAGCGCGATCTCGGCAAAGAGCAGGGCGGTGAGCGGGGTTTCGGAGGCGGGCTTCAGGACGACCGTGCAGCCGGCCGCGAGGGCAGGGGCGAACTTCCAGCTCGCGATGTTGAGCGGGAAGTTCCACGGCACGATGGCGCCGACGACGCCGATCGGCTCACGCAACGTGTAGGTGAAGAACGGCCCTTCGACCGGGAGGGTATCGCCGACGATCTTGTCCGCCCACCCCGCGTAGTAGCGCAGGGTGTTGATCGTCATCCCGATTTCGATCTTCGACTCGAACAGCGTCTTGCCGTTCTGCGCCGTCTCGAGTCGGGCGACTTCATCGAGCCGGGCTTCCAGCAGGTCCGCGGCCCTAAAGAGGATTCTCCCCCTCTTTCTGGCTGACATCTCCCGCCACGCTTGCGACTCAAAACAGGTTTTGGCGGCGCGGACGGCGTTGTCGACATCGGCCGCATCGCCCGCCGCCACGTCGGCCAGTTTCTCCTCCGTGGCCGGGTTCTCGACCGGGAAGCGCTTGCCGGAGGTCGCCGGCCGCCACTCGTTATTAATGAAGAGGTCGGTCTTCACTTCCCCTTGAACTCCGCCACGCGCTTCTCCTGGTTCGCCGCGATCCCCTCCTTGGCGTCATCACTCTGGAACAGCTGCTGTTGCAGCTCACGCTCGATGGCCAGGCCGCTCTCGAACGGTACCTCCGCGCCGGACTGGACCGAGCGCTTGATCAGGCCGACCGCCTTGGATGCCTTGTGGGGTGGGCAGAATTGCGTCGCATAGAGCAGGACTTGCTCCCAGAAGTCTTTCGCGTCGAACACCTCGTTGACGAGCCCAATCTCTTTGGCACGATCGAAGGAGAACAGCTCGCCCTTCACCATGAGCTCGATCGCGAGCGATTTGCCGACGATGCGCGCGAGTCGTTGCGTGCCGCCGGTGCCCGGGAGCACGCCCAGGTTCACCTCCGGCAGGCCAATCTTGCCGGCATTCTCTTTCGCGATTCGCAGATCGCACGCCATCGCGATCTCAAGCCCGCCGCCGACGGTGTGCCCGTTGAGCGCCGCGATCGTCAGCTTGGGTGTTTGCTCGAGACGGTTCAGTGTTTCATTGGCGTGCAGGCAGAAGAAATATTTGAACCGCGGCGTCACCTTGTTCAGCATGCCGATGTTGGCACCGGCGGAGAAGAACTTGTCGCCGTGGCCGCGCAGCACGATGACGTGCACGTTGTCGTCAAAGCGCGCCCGCAAGATGGCTTCGTCAAGCTGATGCATCATTTCGTACGTGTAGGTGTTCGCCGGAGGATCGTCGAGCTCGATGATCGCGAGCCCCCCCCCGGCCTCGGTGCGGTACTGAATGAGCGTCTTGACTTGCGGTTCGGTCATAGTTGCCATGGGATTACTTAGCCTCCTGATGAGTCTCGACGAAGCCGCCGAGGAAGATGCTCGCCATGAGATCGGCCAGCCGGGCGGGATCGATTTCGCCGGCCGGATCGTACCAGTTGTAGATCCAGTTCATCATGCCAAAGAGGATGTAGGTCGCGGCGCTGCGATCCACGGCGCGCTGGTCGGGCGCCGCGTCTTTGAGAATGGACTCGAGCAGATCGACGTAGCGCCGCTTGATCGCGCCGACGCTGCGCGGTGAGGTCTCGTGCGACATCACCTTCATCTCAGGCATATGTGCGGCGAAGAAGGCGACGTGGTGCCGAATGAAGGCGTGGAGCTGGTCCGCGGGATCGGCCGCCGACGCGACCGCCTGGCGGGCTCCCTCCAGGACTTGGGTGAAGCAGCGTTCCTGGATCAGCGCCAGCAGGTCTTCTTTACCGCGCACGTAGTAGTACATGCCGGCGAGCGACATGCCACTCGCGGCGGCAAGGTCCCGCATGGTGGTGGGGTGGTAGCCCTTGTCCGCAAAGACCCGGGCGGCACGGGCGAGCAGGTGGTCTAAACGCTCGTCGTATGGTCGCATGAGATTTCGAACAATCGTTCGAATTGCAACCTAGCTGTGGTTCTCCGATGAGACAAGGTGCCTTGGACGGTGCTATCGGCTATCGGGTATCGGCTATCGGGTGCGGTATTTACCCGATAGCCGATAGCTGATAGCCGATAGCCGATAGCCGATAGCCGATAGCCAATAGCTCTTAATATTCCAGCATCTTCCACGTCCACCGACAAACGAAAACCAATGGCGAATCCTCTGCCGCGCACCGATGCGGCGCCCGATGCCGCGTTGATCGCTGCATGGCGGGACGGCGACGAACAGGCGGCGGCTGAGCTCGTCAGGCGCCACACACGGCCCCTGGCGCGCTTTCTCGCGGGGGCGGGCGCGCCGGATTCCGACGTGGATGACCTGGTGCAGGAGACGTTCGTCCGCGCGTTTCGCAGCGTGGACCGCTTTCGCGGGCAGTGCCAGTTTCGCACCTGGCTGC
The DNA here is from genome assembly GCA_036003865.1 of Gemmatimonadales bacterium. Taxonomy (GTDB): domain Bacteria; phylum Gemmatimonadota; class Gemmatimonadetes; order Gemmatimonadales; family GWC2-71-9; genus 20CM-2-65-7. The sequence goes on from DASYRZ010000140.1 coordinate 4,560, forward strand.
TGACGATCGGCGGCAATGTGCTGAAGGATTTCGGGCGCCGGGCGGCACGCCGCAAGGTTGTGCCACTGGACGACGGTGTGCATGACGCGACTGGCAACCCGCACGATCACGCCGAAGCGAGTGAGACCGAAGCGATGCTCGTCGCCGGACTCAAGCAGCTGCCGCGGCTGCAGCGCGAGGTCTTCCTGCTGCGGGCGCAGCAAGGACTGGAATACGAGGAGATTGCGGCCGCATTGGCAACGACGCCGGGAGCGGCGCGCGTGCATTACCATCATGCAGTGCGGAGACTGAAGGAGATAGTGAAATGAAAGGCGACGCTATGAACAGCGACGCTATGAAAGACGACGCTAGGATCGAGAGCCTGGCGAAGCGACTCGGCAGCGAAGCTGCCGCGCGGCTCGACGTCGAGGCGACGGCGCGGAAGGTCGTCGAGCGGCTGCGCGAGCAGCCGGTGCGCCGCAGCGCATGGGTCCGGCAGACGTGGCTGCGAATTGCCGCGGCGCTGGTCATCGTGGTGGGAGGGGCCGTGGTTGCGTCTCGGCTAACCCCGGGGCGTCGCTCCGGGGACAGCACCCACGCGGCCCATTTGATCGCGGACGACCTGAACGATCTCTCGACGGACGAGCTGCGCGATGTGCTCGCGACGTTCGATGAGCTGATCAGCAGTGACAGTGTGGCCGTACCGGAAGGCAGCACGGACTTGCGTGAACTCGACGCGCAGCAGCTGCGTGCAGTACTGCGCTCTTTGGAGGGATAAACATGAGGAAGTACATCCTACTCAGCCTTGCCGTCCTGTTGGCGCCGTGTCTCGCAGCTCAGCAGCGAGACAGCATGCGAGCGCCGAGCGACACCGCGGAGGCGGGGCGCCTGCGGGCGCAGATCGAGCAGCGGTTCAACGATCGCGTAAAGCAGGAGCTCAACCTGAATGCCGATCAGGCGACGAAGCTGCGCGCCACACAGGAGCGCTTCGGCACGCGCCGGCGCGATGTCATGCAGCAGCAGCTCGAGCGCCGGCGGGCGCTCGAGAATCAGATGCAGCCGTGGATCGCGGCGAACTCCGATAGCGTACGCAAGCTGATGGATGGGATTCAGGCCGGGCGCGCGGAAATGGTCAAGATCGAACAGGATCAGGATCGCGAGATGTCCGGCTATCTCAACCCGGTGCAACGGGCGCGCTATCAGCAGATGCGCGAGCGCCTCATGCAGCGCGTGGGTGAAATGCGGATGGAACGGCGGGACGGGCGAGGCATCGGTAGAGGCCGGGGAATGGGCGCACCGGGTCCCCGGGGGCGAGCAGGGCGACGAGGCCGGGGAATCTGACGACCGATTGCACGCAGACGAGATGTAGCGAAGGGGCACAGATGTGATAGAGAAGGGGCGCACCATGCTGCGCCCCTTCTGCTTATCACCGGCCGCCTTCCGAGCCGGCGCGACTGCTATGCGGCCTCAGCTGCTCAGCTCAATACTTTGCTCAGCTGCTCGCACCGCCCCAGCAGCGTCGCATCGCTCACCGGAGCGCCGGCGCCATCCAAGAAGCCCGCGAGGATCCACGGGTTCCCGCCCACGCCACCTTCTACGGGCTGCTTCGGGAACGAGAAGCTCAGCCCCGGCGGCACCACGGAGAGCGCGTTGCTGTGGGTCGCCTCATGCGGGCCACCCACCGGGTTGTCGTTGTTGCGGAAAATTACCTGGACCCCTAGGCCCTCATACGCGAGCCCGGCGTCCATGCTGATGAACGGCCCCGGGCTGTTCTCGCAGCTCTCGATGCCGAACTCGGCGAACGCGGTGGCCGGCGTTTGTTGGGCGTGCTTGAAGCCATAGCGGCTGCCCTGGACGCAGCGACCAAGGTAGATCTCGTCGCTGGTCGGCGTACCGCGCGCATCCACGAACTGCACCCACATGAACGGGTTGCCACCCACTCCCCCCAGCACTGGCTGTTTGGGGATCGTAATGGACTGACCGGCGGGCTGGAGCGTCAGATCCACAACGTTGTCCGCCGTGTACTCGTGTGTCCCCTTCAGGTTGTTGCTAAAGGTCATCTCTACGCCGAAGCCACCCAACGCGGCAGCGCCTTCCAGCGTGATGTTCGGGCCCGGGCTGTTGCTACAGTCCTCGGCCACCAGCTCTGCGTTCACGCTGATCGGCATCGGGAGCTCGGTGATGTTGATGTGGGGAAGGGAGGACGACGAGGAAAGCAAGGGAGCGGCCGGCAGCGGCGAGTTCTCGCGACACGCGCCGGTCAGAAAAAGGGCGCCCGCCAGGGCAAGGAACGCCTTCGTCTGCATTGTTTGCTTCTCCTTTCCGCGGAGATCGTTGTTTGCACGGGAGATCGTTACCAGGACTGCGTGCGTCCGATCGTGCGCCGAGGCGAGTCGTCGAAGGCCCCCTGCGCGGCGACCGGCGGACGTTATGGCAAGGCACGTGCCTGGCGAATCGCTGTTCTGACGCGGAGCCGCGATCGGGAACCGGTGTGGACTCGTGGCGACACGCGTAGTCCGCCAGCGGCCACAGTTTTCTTGGTCAGGCAACGCTCGCGTCCGACTGCGTTACCTCGCGAGGGGCTCGAGCATCTCAGCCGGGGGGGAACCGGGTCGCGCCACGCAGGAGCGGTTCAGGGGTCCGGGATCAGGGTCCGGGAATCGAGGTATTCCGGATGCGAGTAGGGGCGCAGCATGCTGCGCCCCTACGCGACAACCCATGCCTCAGATCAGCTGCTCAGGCTTTCGACAGCTGCTCGCAGCGGCCGAGGAGCGACGGGTCGCTCAACGGGACGCCGGCGTCGCTGAGGAAATTGAACCAGATCCACGGATTGCCGCCGACACCGCCCCGCGACGGCTGCTTGGCGAAGCGCACGTCGTGGCCGGGCGGGACGAGTTGCACCTTCACGACCGCGTCGGCCGTGGCGCGGTGCGGGCCGCCCACTGGGTTGTCGTTGTTCTGGAAGATGAACACGGCGTCGAGCCCGGCAGCCACGTACAGGTCACCGTCCAGCGTGATGTAGGGTCCGGGGCTGTTCTGGCAGTCGGCGACAGCGATCGTCGCCAGCGCGCGCGCGGCGCTCGCGAAGGAGGTGCCGACATCCTTCGTGAGCCCTTGGACGCAGCGCCCGAGGTACACTTCGTCGGTCACCGCCCGCCCGTTGCCGTCCTCGAGCTGGATCCAGATGAACGGATTGCCGCCGACCCCGCCGAGCACCGGCTGCTTCGGGATCGTGATGTTGTTACCGTCGGCCGGCACGACCGTGATGTCAACGTGGGCGTCGTCAGTGTAGGTATGCGTGCCCTTCACGTTGTTCGTGAAGGTCATGCGCGTGCCGAGCCCACCCAGCGACATACCGCCTTCGATCGTGATGTAAGGCCCGGGCGAGTTGTCGCACCCGGTGACGGTGCTGGTCGCGGTTGCGCTGACCTGCTGCTCGAACGAGCGGCTCACCGATATCGGTGAGCTGGTGGTCGCGGTGCTGGTAGCCGCCGCGATCCTCGGTGCGCTCGGTTCCCGGTTACATGCTGCGATCAGTCCTGCCGTGACAGCTAGCAATGCGGTGATCCGTTTCATGCGGTCCTCCGTCGGAAGGGAGAAAGAACGAACTCCGCTGAATGAGCCGTACCACATTCACCAGCGACCGGAGGAGACAGCAATCGGCGTGCCCTGTATTTACGAAATGCCGCGTGCGAGCAGCGCGAGGACGAGTGTCGCGTCACAACAACAAGCGAGTCATTTGTTGTGAGCATTTCGCCGTTACACAAACGTAAGTCACAGATTTACGGAATTGTTACCGTTACTTTTTCACGCGCCAAGCATCTCAGTCCGGATCTGTTCCTCGACCAATCGCGCGCACGCCGAACGCCACGGTGAGACTCACCAGGCCGCCGAGCAGCGACAACCATGCCACGAGCCCGATCACCGCGGCGACGGTCAGCCCTGGATAGGCGATCGCGAGGCTGATGATGCCGCCCAGGATGGCCCAAATCGGTTTGCCAGCCATGAGGCGGTGCGCGTCCGCGAGGGCGAGCTGGAGTCTTATCGTCGCAGCGGCCGGGTGATTAAGTTGTTGGCTCGCAGCGATGCGCCCGAGTGGCGGAATGGCAGACGCAGGGGACTCAAAATCCCCCGGGGGCAACCCCGTGAGAGTTCGACTCTCTCCTCGGGCACTCCAAAAACGAATGTCATGCGCTCGCTCCTTCTCCTCTTCTTGATCACGCCGGTCGTCGAGGCTCAGATCCGTGGCAGGGTCGTCTCAGCCGAATCCGGCCAGCCCCTCGGCTTCAGCATCGTGATGCTGAACCCGAACGTCGGTAGGCAGTTCACCGACGCCTCCGGCGCATTCGCGTTCGCAGACACCAAAGCGGGGACGTACCTCCTCAGCGTCCGTCAGATCGGATACACACCGCTGGACACGCAGGTCGTGATTAACGAGAGCGACACGATCGTCCTGCACCTCTCGCTGCGGCGTCTCGCCATCGAGCTGCCTCCGATCACCATCGCGGCAACGCAGTGCACGAACCCCGGCCGGCCGGACTCGACGGACGTGTCGCTCCGCGCCGTCTTCGACCAGCTCCAGGAAAATGCGCGGCGCTTCGAGCTGCTCGCCGACTCCTACCCGTTTCGGTACGACCTGGAGCTGGCAACGCGAGAAGTGAGTCAGCACGGCGACACGGGCCGACCGGTGGTACGGAGGCTTCGTTTCACGAGCGCCGACAACCATCCCTACGCGCTGGGTCGCGTCGTCGAACCCGCATGGGGACCGTGGGGGAGTCCCGAGAACGTGCTCGTCATCCACAGCGCGGACCTGCAGGACCTCGGCAACCCAAGCTTCATCGCGAATCACTGCTTCCGGCTGGCGGGCCGAGACACGATCGGCGGCGAAACGCTCGTACGGATGGATTTCGAACCGGCGACGCGCATCGGCTCGGCCGACATGGCGGGCGCGGCATACCTCGACACCAGCACCTACGAACTGCGCTACACGGAGACCTCGCTCACCAGACCCGAGCGATCGGCATTGAGCAACGTCCGCTCCATGAAGTTTCGCACGCGCTTTCGCAACATCGCGCCGGGTGTGCCCCTGCAGGACTCGTTGACGGTCGTCACCACGTACCGGTACGGCCGGCCGGCCAAGATCGACACGCAACGAACGGTAGACGTGCGTTTCCGACGCCAACCACCACCGCCGTAGGGAAAGGCGCAGAGGCGCGGCATGCTGCGCCCCTACCAAAACGCCACTATCGGCGCCCCTTGCGTTGGAGATGGCGATGGGGGGATATAGGGGCCTCTCAGGAGGCGCCTTATGGCTCTAGCCTTGCTGCTCACGCTGCTTCAAGCCCGTCCTGCCACGCCACCGGCACAGGCTCCCGCCGGATCGGTCCCCGCCTGGACCCTGCATTTCACCGGCGACGTGCGCTGGCAGCAGATCACGCCGGCCGGCGCGCTGCTCGTTTCGACCGACGCCACGCTCGCCGGCGTCGACATCGAGCGCGGCCAGATCGCCTGGCAAAAGCCGGAGCTGGGAGGCCTCCCCGTCGACAGCGTGCGGATAATCGAGGGCTCGCTGCTGATGGAAGCGGCCAAGCCAGGCCTGTCGCTGATCTTCGATCCCGTCACCGGCACCGTGCTGTTCGACTCCCGGCGCTTGAGTCTCACCAAGGTCGTGACGCGGCGCGTCCTGCCGCAGACCGGGACACTGCTCGTCCACGGCCAACGCGCCTCGGGTCCGCCGCTGGTCGCGCTCTACGACCTCGCGACCGGGACGCAGCGTTGGGTGAGCGAATCGCTGTTCCAGCAAACCGAACCGAAACGCGGCGGCCTCGGCGGCCTGATGCAGGGCCTAGTGCGCGTGGCGTCCGGGGGAACCGGTCTCGAGGTGCTGCAGGCGGGCCCTGACGTCATCGTCGTCCACACGCTGATGGGGCTGCGCGCGCTCGATGCCAAGACCGGCGCGATCCGCTGGACTGCGACTCTGCCGATGGCGCGCTCGGGCGCGGTCCCGCACCAGGTGAGACTCTATCCGTCGCTCACCAAGACCGACCGGATCTACGTCAGCTACGACGAGCGGCTCATGGCCTACCGGCTCGCCGACGGCCAGCCGCTCTGGGCCAAACCCGCGACGGTGGACGGCTGGATTCGCGACATCGTCCAGCACCCGGCCGGGATCATCATGCTGCCCGAGGGTCCGCCGGAAGGTCAGGGTCCCGGAAACCGGCGCGTGATCAACGGCGTGGTGCAGACGGGACTCAACGTCGCCCGCTACGAGGATGGCACGATGATCGCCGCGAAGCCGTTGCGCATGCGCGGCACCGTGAAGGACGCGATGATCATCGGCAACTCGGTCGTGCTCGCGGTGGACGCCGACTCGCGCACGTTCGTCAACGTGCTCGACGTCGCGACCGCCACCGTGCGGCTGCAGAAGGATGTGAAAATCAAAGGCCAACTCGACTATGCCGAGTTGACTCCCGCCGGCTTGCTGTACATCTCGCGGTCGGACGCGTCGACGAGCGGTGAAGTCAACGTCATCGACCTCTCCACCGGCGAACCGAAGTACAAGGATGCGATCGAAGGCGGCAAGTCATCCGTGCTGCTGCACGCCGTAGATGGTGGCACGCTGTACGTGTTTGCCAACAAGGATCGCCATCTCTACGCCGTGAATCGCCAGGATGGCACCTATCGCGCGCTCGGCGGCGAGATCAAGCTGGAAGGTGACGAGGACCCGACCGCGCTCGAGGTTCGCACCGGAGGTCTTGTCCTCACCTCGGCGCAAAACATGGTCATCATCGCTCGCGACGGGCAGATCAAGCAGCAGGTCTATAACCCCGCGCCGAGGCTGCCCGGGCTGCTCCGCGCGCTGTATCGGATCAACTCAGTCCGCGCCGGTCTGTACGGTGCCGCGGCCTCGGCGTACGGCGATGCGTTCGCACAGGCCTCGCGCAACGCCACCGATACCACGGCGAAACGGATCACGGGCCAGCTCGCCGCGGCATACTCGCAGGGCGGGGCACAACTGACCGGCTACTCGTCGCAGGCGGGCGCGATGGCGTCGAAACGCTTCAAGGCTTCGCTCGCGACTCCCAGCTCCGTCTTCGTGCTGACACGCTCACCCGACGGGAACGGCAACGTCCTGCTCCAGATCGACAAGGACAGCGCGCAGCCACGGTCGCGCGTGGACCTCGGCAAACAGCGCGAGCCCGTCTACGCGGTCGACGATATTTCGGGGATGCTGTTTCTGCAGACGACGCCAGGGACGTTAGCCGGCTACCGACTCTAACCAGCAACCGGCGCGCCTTTACGCTTTAGCGTGTCGTAATCGAAAACGCCCCGCTCTCCACCGGTCCAGCACCGCCGCCGGTCGCCCGGAGCGTGTAGGTGCCCGCCTTATCGATCGCGAGGTTGCTGAAGCTCGCGATGCCGTTCACAGGTCGTACGACGGTTGTGCCGCTCAAGTTCGCGCCCGTGGAGTTGGAACCGAGCCCAATCGTGATGGTGCCGTTGAACGAGGTGTTGATATTGCCCAGTGAATCGCGGGTGACTACCTCGACGGCCGGTGAGATGATCTGACCAACGTCTGCCGAATTGGGTTGCACGAAAAACCCCAGCACCGGTGGCGAGTTGTTGTTGCCGCCGCCGTTGCCGCCGCTAATGCCGGTCAAGCCGGACCCAGTCCCAGTGAAACAGGCGCTGACCGCCAGCAGAAGTAGAGTTGGGACGACGCTCGGGTGATTGGGTCGCATATGTCCCCCTACCCCTCGTGATTGATTCGAATGTGTCCTTTACCCAATTGACCCCCGGCCGTTCCCGGCAGGTCACAAATGCGAATAATCAATGATCAATGTTCAAGGATCATTGATGATTGATCATTGATCATTGATCATTCCACGCTGGACGTGGTAAGATGGGGGCCATGCCAACACAGGTTGAAGGCCGTCGCGGCGGTGCCGTCGGCGCCAAAATCGACTTCCGGGACGGCCACTGGATCGTCCCCGACCACCCGATCATCCCGTTCATCGAAGGCGACGGCACGGGACCCGACATCTGGCGGGCCGCGTCGAAGGTGTTCGATGCCGCCGTCGTCAAGACGTCGGGCGGCAAGCGCAGCATCGTGTGGCGCGAAGTGCTGGCGGGCGAGAAGTCGTTCAATCAGAACGGCAACTGGCTTCCGGAAGAAACGCTCAACGTCATTCGCGAGCATCGCGTCGCGATCAAAGGCCCGCTCACGACCCCGGTCGGCGGCGGGATCCGCTCGCTCAACGTCGCGCTGCGGCAGATCCTCGATCTGTATGCGTGCATCCGACCGGTGCGCTACTTCACCGGCGTGCCCGCGCCGGTCAAGGAGCCGCGCAAGCTCGACGTCGTCATATTCCGCGAGAACATCGAGGACGTCTACGCCGGGATCGAGTACAAGGCCGGCAGCGCGGAAGCCGACGCCGTGATCGAGTTCCTGACGCGCCGCTTCAACGCGAAGATCCGCGCCGGTAGCGCGATCGGCGTGAAGCCGATGTCCAAGTTCGGCTCCCAGCGTCTCGTCGTGAAGGCGATTCAGTACGCCATCAAACAGCACAAGCCTTCCGTCACGCTGGTGCATAAGGGCAACATCATGAAGTTCACCGAGGGCGGCTTCCGCGATTGGGGCTACGAAGTGGCGAAGGAGCGTTTCAGCGAGCAGACGGTGACCGAGGCCGAAGGCGGCAAGCGGAAAGAGGACGTCGGCAAAGTCGTCATCAAGGACCGTATCGCCGACGCGATGTTTCAGCAGCTCGTGTTGCGGCCCGATGAGTATTCAGTCATCGCGGCGCCGAATCTCAACGGCGACTATTTGTCCGATGCCGCCGCCGCGCAGGTCGGCGGCTTGGGACTGGCGCCGGGCGGCAATGTGGGGGACGGCTACGCGGTCTACGAGGCGACGCACGGCACCGCGCCCAAGTACGCCGGCCAGGATAAGGTGAATCCAAGCAGCGTGATCCTCTCCGGCGTGATGATGTTCGAGGAGTTGGGATGGGACGAGGTCGCTCGCGCCATCGTGCGCGGCATCGAGGGCGCCATCGCCGCGCAACGCGTGACGTACGATCTGGCGCGGCAGCTCCCCGGCGCAACCGAAGTCTCGACTTCCGCGTTCGCGGACGCCATCATCGAGCACCTCGCATGAAGACTGCAATTTCGACCAAGCCGCTCGCCAACGTCGAGACTCCGTTGCTGGCCTTGATCGTCGCGCAGGGCTCGGCGCCGCTGAAAGACGCCAGCCTCGAGCGCGCCATGGCGTCGGGCGACTACAAGGCGAAGAAGGACGAGAGCCTGCTCGTCTACGGCGCGGGCAAGGCCGAGCGCATCCTGCTCGTCGGCATCGGAAAAGCGAGCGAGATCACGCGCAGCGCCGTGCGGCGCGCCGCGTCGATTGCGGCGAAGCGCGCCCGCAGCCTGGGAACCAAGACGTTTGCCCTCGCCGTCGCAAAAGAAGCGCGCGGCAGCCTCGGCGCCGCCGAGCTGGCGCAGGTCCTCATCGAAGGCGCGGCGCAAGGCAGCTGGCAGTTCACCGAGCTGAAAAAGCAGCCCGAGGATCCCAAGCCCGACGTGGAATCGATCGAGCTGGTGGTCGACTCATCCGATAAAGAGGAAGCGGAGGCAGGACGCCGCATCGGTGATGCGATCGCCGCCGGCTATCTGTTTACGCGTAACCTCCAGATGCAGCCGGGGAATGTGTGCACGCCCAGCTATCTCGCCGAAGCGGCGCGCAAGCTCGCCACCGCGCACGGCTTCAGCGTCACGATTCTGGACAAGGCGCAGATAAAGAATGAAGGAATGGGCGCGTTGATGGCGGTGGCGCAGGGCAGTGCCGAGGAACCCCGCTTCATCGTGCTCGAGTACAAGGGAGGGAACGCCGCACCCGTCGTGTTGATCGGCAAGGGTGTGACGTTCGACTCCGGCGGGATCTCGATCAAGCCGGCGCTGAACATGGAAGACATGAAATTCGACAAATCGGGCGCGACCGCCGTGCTCGGCACATTCGAGGTCCTGGGGCGCCTGAAGCCCCGGATCAATGTGGTCGGCTTGATCCCGGCCACCGAGAACCTGCCGTCCGGGACGGCGATCAAGCCGGGCGACGTGGTGAAGAGCCATCTCGGCAAAACGATCGAGATCATCAACACCGACGCGGAAGGACGGCTGATCCTGTGCGACGCGCTGTCGTACGCGCGTCGCTTCAAACCGGCGGCCGCGCTCGACGCCGCCACCCTGACGGGCGCGGTCGTGATCGCGCTGGGTCATCACGCGATCGGCATGCTCGGCAACGACGAAGCACTCCTGGCCGAGGTGCGCGACGCGGGAGAACGCGCCGGCGAACGCTGCTGGCCGCTGCCATTGTGGGATGAATACCGGGAGCTGCTCAAATCCGATGTGGCCGACGTCAAGAATTCGGGCGGGCGCGCCGCCGGCACGATCGCCGGCGCGTGGTTCCTGCGCGAATTCGTAGACGGCTTCCCGTGGGTACATCTCGACATCGCCGGCACCGCCTATCTGGAGAACGAAGGCGCGAGCCACGCGAAGGGACCGACGGCGATCGGAGTGCGCCTGTTCACCGAGTTCCTGCTCAAACGCGCCGGCGCTTGATTCCTGCCCGGGCGGGACTTCTCGTCCTCGCCCTGTTGCCTGCGGCCCTCTCTGCCCAGGTAGATACCACACCCCGAGGCACGTCGGCACGAGACACGACGGCACGCGACACCACCGCGCGCGACACGATGCCCGCGCTGCTTCCGACCTTCGCGCCCGCGATCGTTCCCGGCCCGCTGCCGCGCGGCGTGCGCTACACCTTCACCCTCGACTCCGTCCTCCTCTCCAACGCGCGCACCCTGAGCGACCTCCTCATCCACATCCCCGGCGTCTACATCGCGCGCGGCGGGTGGTATGGAGAACCTGAGATCGCGCTGTACGGGGGACGCGGACCCGCGTCGCTCGAAGTCTTCTGGGACGGCGTACCGCTGCTGCCGCTGGGGCGAGACTCGATCTATCTCGACCCGGCGCGGATCCCGCTCGGGCCCATCGAGCGCGTGGATATCATCGTATTGCCCGCGTCGCTGCAGGTGTACCTCGTGACAGCGCAACATCGTGCCACCGCAGCACAAACGCAGATTGGGATCATCACCGGCCAACAGGACATCAGCGATTACCGCGCGGGCTATTCAGTCCGCGGGCGCTCGGGGTTCGGCGCGGCGATGGTCGCGGACTGGCCAAGTATCGGAACCGGCTCCCCCGGCCATACGACACCGCCCTTCGCGTCGAGCGACATCTGGGTGAAGCTCGACTACGTCCCGCCGGGAGGACGGGTCGGCGCATCGTTCCAGGTATCGAGCTCGACTTGGCACCGCACGGCCGCACCCGATGGCCGGGTGGACGGCTGGCGCCAGGACCGCCGTGAGAGGTTACTGCGTCTCTTTGTGGCCCAGCGCGACGACGGCCTGGGCTGGCGTCTGACGACAACGCTCGCCACGAGTGCCATCGGTCACGACACGCTCGTCCGCGCCCGCACCCTCTCGAGCGCGAACGTGGAGGCGAGCCAGACCTGGCGCAGAGCGACCGTGTCCGGTGTGGCGCGCTTCGGTGCCGCCGGCTTCCCGCGGCAATTCGAGGGACGGCTGGCGTGGATGCCGTTGCCGCCCATCACACTGTCGGGTGGCGTGCGCCAGTCCTTCTACACGCTCGATCGCAAGGGCGCGCAGGCGTACGGGATGGCGGGTATTGTGCTGCCGCTCGGGTTCTCGGCGCGCGCCGAGGTCGCGTGGCGCAAGGACCCGCAGGCCGCGCTCGCCGCGACCAGTCTCGTGACACAGCAAATGGATGTTGCGGGCTGGCTGCGTTTCGATCACCGGCTCCTGACGATCGAGGTCGGGCGCGGGCGGCGCGATCCCTTCGCACCGTTCGGATTTGCCGAGGGAATCAAGACCGTGGATTCGCTGAGCCCGACGCCGCTCACCGAATTCGTCGCCGCACACGTGAGCATCCGGCTGCTGCCGGGTCTGCAGCTATCGGCGTGGTACTTCGATCCCGTGGTGGGCGGCGCCGACTTTGAGCCGCCGCACCATGCGCGCGTGTCGGCGGCGTTCTACTCGAAATTCTGGCGCGTCTTCAAGAGCGGCATCTTTGCGCTGCGCGGCGAGGTCGCGATGGAGTCCTGGGGTCGCTGGAGCGGGGGCGGGTTCGACGGCACCACGCGAAGCGCCATGACCGGCTCGAGCTTTGTCGACACGAACCTGGAGATGCAGCTCGCCGGCGTCACGCTGTTCTGGAGCATCCAGAACGTCAACATCATGCGGTCGAGCTTCGTGGAAGGGCTGGGCTACCCCAAGGCGGCGCAGCAGTACGGCGCCCGCTGGTTCTTCACCAACTAGTACACCCAGTTACATTTAAGGCCCTGTGCCGCGCAGTATGACAGGCTTCGGCGCCGCCGAAGATCGGGTGCTCCGCGGACGGCTGCGCGTTGAAATCCGCACCGTCAACCACCGCTATTTCAACCCGCAGCTCAAGCTGCCGGCTGACCTGGCCGGGGTCGAGATCGAGATGCGCGACCGACTGCGCCAGCTGCTCGAGCGCGGCCACGTGGCCGTGACCGCCCGCTGGGTCGACGGTCCGGCGAGCGCCGAGCGCGCCGTCACGGTCGACCTGACGCGGGCGCGGCAGGTCGTGGCGGCGGCCGAGCAGCTCAAGAAGAAGCTGAAGTTGAAAGGCACAGTCGATCTGGCGTTCGTTGCCCGGCACCCGGACGTGCTGACCGCGGCGAATGGCGGCGGTGACACCGAGCAGCTCGTCCAGTGGGCGGACGTGCAGGGGATCGTGGAGCGGGCGGCGCGCGACGTCGTGGCGATGCGGGAGCGGGAAGGGCAGGCGCTCGCCGCGGAGCTGAGCGCCCGCCTCGACGCCCTCGAGGTCGCGGCGCGGACGATCGAAGAGCAGGCGCCGGCGCGGCTGCAGGCGGAGCACGAGCGACTGAAGCAGGCGGTGCGCGAGCTGACGGCGCAGGCGACGGTCGACGAGCAGCGGCTGGCGCTCGAGATCGCGCTGCTGGCCGACCGGGTGGACATCACCGAGGAGCTGGTGCGGTTTCGCGCGCATGTGGCGGCGGCGCGGGCGGCGCTCAAGTCCGACCAGGCGGTCGGCAAGCAGCTCGGGTTCCTCGCGCAGGAGCTGTTGCGCGAGGTCAACACGATGGGCTCCAAGGCAAACGACGCGCGCATCACGCAGACCGTGATCGCGATGAAGGGGGACCTCGAGAAGTTTCGGGAGCAGCTGGAGAACTTGGAGTGACGCCGCGAATAGTCGTTTTGTCGGCTCCATCGGGTGGCGGCAAAACAACGATCGCGAAAGCGGTGCGGGAGCAGCACCCCGATCAGTTCGGGTTTTCGGTGTCGGCGACCACGCGCAAGCCACGCGCCGACGAGCGAGACAGCGTCGATTACCATTTTCTGAGCCGCTCGCGGTTTCTTGAAGCGGTGGGCACGCATCAGTTTCTCGAAAGAGCCGAATACGGCGGCGAGCTGTACGGGACGTTGCAGTCTGAAGTCGAGAAGGTGCTGCAGTCGGGCAAGCATGTGCTGCTCGACATCGAGGTCGAAGGTGCGCGTCAGGTACGGGAGCAGTACCCGTTCCCGCGCTCCGTGTCGATTTTTATTCTACCGAGTGATCCGCGGGTGCTGCTCGAGCGGCTGCAATCGCGGCAAAGTGAATCGATCGAGCAAATCCGCTGGCGCCTCGACCGGGCCGAGTACGAGCTGCAGCAGTCGACGTTGTTCGACCGGTGGATTCGGAACGACGACTTGAAGACGGCGGTCCGGGAAGTCGTCGCGATCGCCAACGAACCGGGCGATCGAGGCCGGACGCGGGATCGGATGGATTTCGAGTGGATCACGAATTACGCACGCCTCCTGCAGGAAGAGGCCGGGCGGTTATATGATGGATTGCACCAAAAGAAAGGTTGAGCAATGCGCATCGTGACACCAGCTGAAGTCGCAGGGCAGACACAGAACAAGTACCTGGGCGTCCTCGTGGCGGCCAAGTTCGCGCGCTTCGTGAACGATTTCCCGCGCGACCGATCGGTCGATTGGGAAGAGAAGCTCACCACGCGCGCGTTCGACGAGCTCGTGCGCGGCGGCCTCAAGTACCGCCTGGTGCGGCGGCGGCGCCAGCAGGAAGCCTGATGGCGCTCGCCCGCCGTCACGTCGTCCTCGGCGTGTCGGGCGGAATCGCCTGCTACAAGAGCTGTTTCCTGGCGCGCCGCCTGACCGAAGCGGGCGCCACGGTGGACGTGGTGCTGACCGCCGCGGCCGCCGAGTTCGTGCGTCCGGTGACGTTCGAGGCGCTCACGGGACGGCCCGTCCTTACCTCGTTGTGGGAGCGCGGCCGCGCCCTCGCGCACATCGACCTCGCGAAGGATCCCGAGCTCGTCATCGTCGCGCCGGCCACCGCCAACATCCTGGCGCGGGCGGCGATGGGGATGGCCGACGATCTGCTCACGGCGCTGCTGCTCGCACGCCATGACCGGCCGGTGTTGGCGGCCCCGGCGATGAACGACGCGATGTACGCGAATCCCGCCACCACCGCAAACATCACGACACTCACGCAGCGCGGCTGGCACTTCATCGGACCGGAGATTGGCGCGCTCGCGGAAGGGCCGAGCGAGCGGCCCGGCCGCATGAGCGAGCCGGATGCGATCTTCGCCGCCGCCGAGCGGCTGCTTGGCGGGGGCGGGGCAGGCCACAACAACAGCACGAGTAGGTGGTCGGGCAAGCGCGTCGTCGTGACCGCCGGCCCGACGCGCGAGCATCTCGATCCCGTTCGGGTGATCACCAATCCCTCGAGCGGCCGGATGGGGTACGCGCTCGCGGAAGCGGCGCGCCAGCGCGGCGCCGACGTCGTGCTCGTCACGGGCCCCACCGAGCTCACGCCCCCGGCCGGTCTCGCGACGACGCACGTCGAGACCACGGAAGAAATGCAGCGCGCGCTGCAGGGACTGGTCACCAACGCCGACGCGCTCATCATGAGCGCGGCGCCGGCGGATTATCGACCGAAGAGTCGCGCCGCCAAGAAGCGCCCCCGCTCGGCCGGCCCGCTGACCGTGGAGCTGGAGGCGACGCCGGACATACTCGGCTCGCTGAAACGGCGCAAGGGGATGGTGGTCGTCGGGTTCGCGCTCGAGACCGGAAACGGATTGGCGAACGCCCGATCGAAGCTGCAGAATAAGGCGCTGGATTTCGTGATCCTGAATGACGCCACTGAGCCCGGCGCCGGATTCGAGGTCACGACCAATCGCGTGACGATTCTGGGACGCAATGGCACGCAAGTCGACCTGCCGTTGCTACCCAAGCGCGATGTGGCCGAACGCATCCTCGACGTAGTGGAAGAGGCGCTTTGAGCGATCGCCGGGCTCTCGCAATCGAATACTTGAAGCAGCAGCGGCTCTTGGGGGGAGATTCGGTCATTCTGTCGGCCGGACGGCCTGACGGCCCGACGGTCGGAACCTCACCAGAACCAGCACAACCGTCACCGTCCTCACCTCAAGAGCCGGCCGACCGGCCGTCCGGCCGTTCGACCGTCCCGACAGGCATCTCGTTCGACCCACCGTCAGCAGACCTTTTCGCGACCGACCCTCTCCAGCAATCCCGCACCCTCGAGGATGTGGCGCAAATCATCGCGGCGTGCCGGAAATGCAAGCTCTGCGATGGCCGCACCAACACCGTGCCTGGTGAAGGTCCGGCGAACGCTCGGCTAGTGGTGATCGGCGAAGGACCGGGACGCACCGAAGACGAGACGGGTCGACCATTCGTGGGGAGGGCGGGCGAGCTGCTCACCAAGATCCTCGAAGCGATCAAGCTGCCCCGGGAGCAGGTGTTCATCTGCAACATCGTGAAATGCCGGCCGCCGGAAAATCGGTTGCCGCAGTACGACGAGATCGCGGCGTGCCTACCGTTCCTCTATCGGCAGATCGATCTCGTGAAACCGAAGGTCATCCTCGCCATGGGAGGGACCGCAGCCCAGAGCTTGCTAAACACCAAGCAGTCGCTCGGCGCGCTACGCAATCAGGTCCACCGGTTCCGCGGCATCCCCGTGATCATCACATATCACCCGGCTGCATTGCTGCGAAACCCCAACTGGAAGAGACCAACCTGGGATGACGTCCGTATCGCCGCTCGCCTCCTCGACAACTGAGAGGTCGAGCGAATACGCCGGCCGCCAAACTCCGTGGAGCAACGAGGCGGAGCAGGCGGTCCTAGGCGCGATGCTGCTCGACCAGGACGGCGCCCTCAAGGCGGCCGAGATCCTGGACGACACGATGTTCTACAAAGAGAGCCATCGCCTCCTGTTCCGGTCGATGCTCTCCCTGACCGAGCGGGCCGATGTCATCGATCCCGTGACGCTGCGCGATGAGCTGAGCCGGCGCGGCGACCTCGATCGCGCGGGCGGGATGGAGTACATCGCGGCGCTGATCGACGTCGTCCCGACCGCGGCGAACGTCGAGTATCACGCCAAGATCGTCCGCGACAAGGCGGTGTTGCGCCGGCTGGTCGAAGCGGCGACGGGCATCATCCAGGACATCTACGAGGGACACGGGACCGCGGGCGAGGTCCTCGACAACGCCGAGCACCGCGTCTTTCAGGTGGCGCAGTTCCGGCGCGCCGAAGAATTCATCCGCATCAAGGAGCTGATCTGGCCGACGATGGAGCGCATCGAGCAGCTCCAGTCGGGCGCCGGCGCGCTGACCGGCGTGCCCAGTGGGTTCGTCGATCTCGATCGCTACACCGCGGGCTTCCAGCGCTCCGACCTGGTCATCATCGCCGCCCGTCCATCGATGGGAAAGACGGCGCTGGCGCTGAACATCGTCCAACACGCGGCCATCGAGCACAACACGCCGATCGCGATCTTCTCGCTGGAAATGTCCAAGGACCAGCTCGTGCAGCGGCTCCTCTGCTCCGAGGGGCTGGTCGATGCGCAACGGCTCCGCCGCGGGCAGCTCCGCGACGACGACTACCCCAAGCTCGCGCGCGCGGCCGGCCTGCTCGGCACGGCGCCAATCTGGATCGACGATTCCGCCGCGCTGACGCCGCTCGCCATGCGCTCAAAGGCACGGCGGTTGAAGGCCGAGCACGATATTGCGCTGGTGATCGTGGACTACTTGCAGCTCATGCAGGGACTGGGCGACGCCGAGAATCGCCAGCAGGAGATTTCCTATATCTCTCGGTCCCTCAAGGCGCTCGCCAAAGAGCTGGACGTTCCCGTCGTGGCCATCTCACAGCTGTCGCGCGCGCCCGAGCAGCGCGGCGGCGAGCACCGGCGCCCGCAGCTCTCCGACTTGCGCGAATCGGGCGCCATCGAGCAGGACGCCGACGTCGTGTGCTTCATCTATCGCCAGGAGTTCTACGACGGCCCGGTCGATCCCAAGACCAACGAGAGCATCGAAGGCCTCGCCGAGGTGATCGTCGGCAAGCAGCGCAACGGCCCGACGGGGACGGTGAAGCTGCACTTCAAGAAGGAATACACGCGCTTCGACAACTACACGGCGCGCGAGGCGCCGGCCGGTGTCTAAAGGCCGCTCCGTATTCCGCTGCACCGAGTGCGGCGCGGATCAACCCAAATGGGGCGGGCGGTGCGATGCCTGTGGCGCTTGGAACTCCCTGATCGAGGAAGCCGTCGGCCGCACGGCCGGACGGCCTGGCGGCCGGAACGCTGCGGCCTCTGGCGCATCTCCCGTTCGACTCTCCGAGATGCAATCGACGAGCACGTCGCGCTGGAAAACTGGCCTTGCCGAGTTCGACTTTGTCCTGGGCGGCGGGATCGTCCCCGGCTCCGTCGTGCTCGTCGGCGGCGAGCCGGGCATCGGCAAGTCCACCCTCCTCATGCAGTGCGCCGCGCGGCTCGAGAGTCAGGGCGTCTCGACGCTCTACGTCTCCGGCGAAGAGTCTCCAGACCAATTGCGGCTGCGCGCCGATCGGTTGGAGGAGAACGCCGGCGGAATTCACGTCCTGGGTGAGACGCGCCTGGAATCCATTCTCCACCATGCGACCCAACTCAAGTCGAGCGTCGTACTGCTCGACTCGGTGCAGACGACCTACACCGAAGAGCTGGAGGGCGCGCCCGGCAACGTCGGGCAGGTCCGCGAGTGTGCCGCGCGTCTCATGCGCTTCGCGAAGGAGTCAGGTCCGGCCGTGCTGCTCGTCGGCCACGTGACCAAGGGCGGCGGCATCGCCGGTCCCAAGACGCTCGAGCACATCGTCGACACGGTCCTCTATTTCGAGGGTGAGACGACGCTGGACACCCGAATCCTGCGCGCGGTGAAGAACCGCTTTGGGTCGGTGGATGAGATCGGTGTGTTTCGCATGACGGGGTCGGGTCTCGAGCCGGTGGCAAACCCGGCAGCCGCATTTCTCGCGGGCCGCAGCACCGGAGCATCGGGCTCCGCGGTCACGGCCTTGATGGAAGGCACGCGGCCGATGCTCGTCGAGATCCAGGCGCTTGCCTCCAAGGCGGGATTCGGCACGCCGCAGCGCGTTGCCACCGGTCTCGATCATCGTCGCCTGGCGCTGCTGCTCGCCGTGCTGGAACGGCGCGGCGGCCTGCCGTTCGGGAATCTCGACGTATTCGTCAATGTGACCGGCGGCGTCCGTCTGATCGAACCCTCGACCGACTTGGCGATTCTGGCGGCACTTGTCTCTACCGTCCACGATCGCCCGGTCCCGGCTGATGCACTGTTCCTTGGCGAGGTCGGCCTGGGCGGCGAAATCCGCCCCGTGGCAGGCGTCGAGCGGCGCCTCGCGGAGGCGGCGCGTCAGGGCTTCCGCCGCGTGTTCCTGTCGGCGCGCTCCCGCGGCATGGCAGGAGACCTCGAGGTCATCGGGTTGGAGGGAATCGGTGAGCTCACCCGGCGCCTCGCAGCCTGACGTCGGGGTGGTCGTGGTTGCAGCCGGGGCCGGCGTGCGCGCGGGCCCCGGGGAACCGAAGCAGTTCCGCCCGATCCTCGGAGTGCCGATGTTGCTCCGGGCCCTGCGGGCCTTCATCGGGCACCCGGAGGTCCGGCACGTCGTCGTCGCCTTGCCGCCCAGATATGCCGAGCGGCCACCCGAGTGGCTCGGCAAGCTTCGCGGCGAACGGCTGGGCTTCGTCCCGGGTGGCGCGCAACGCGTCGACTCGGTTCGCGCCGGGCTCGACGCTTTGCCCGAGGACGCGGCTATCATTCTGATCCATGATGCGGCGCGGCCGTTCGTGAGCCGGGGAACCATCGACGCGGTGATCGCGCGGGCGCGCGCCGGCGTCGGCGCCGTCGCGGCCGTGCCGACATCCGACACGCTGAAGGAAATTGGACGGGGAACGCATCGTCCGACGCCCCGCATCACGCGCACCGTGGATCGGGAGCGCATCTGGCGGGCGCAGACGCCGCAGGGGTTCCCGCGGCAAATGCTGCGCGAGGCGTACGCGCAGCTCGGGACCACCGCCAACGGTGGCGCACCGAGCGACGACGCCGAGGTCTGTGAGCGAGCAGGGTTTCCGGTGGAGCTGATTCCCGATTCGCCGTACAACGTCAAGATCACCACAGCCGACGACTTCCGGATCGCCGAGGCTCTTGCTCGTGAATTGCGGTGAAACCGGTCCCGTTTCAATCGGACTCGGAGATTGCCACCGCCATTCCCAGAGTGGTCGCGCATTTGCAGCGGGGCGGCCTGCTCGCCTATCCCACGGAGACGGTCTACGGCTTGGGCTCCCGCGCCGTGCAGGCGGACGTCGCGGCGTTGGCGGCGCTGAAAGGCCGCTCGGCGAGCAAACCCTTCCTCTTACTGATCAGCGACCGAGCGATGGCTGAGGCCCACGGGCTCGCCTTCAACGCCTCGGCCGATGCGCTGGCGCGCGCGTTCTGGCCGGGACCGCTGACGCTCGTGTTGCCGGGCGGGTCCGGTCGCCTGCCCGACCTGCTGCGCGGCCCTGACGGCGGCATCGCGGTGCGGTGGACGTCGCATCGCGCGATTGCGACGCTCGTCGCGGCGCTGGGGGTACCCCTGACCTCCACCTCGGCGAATCTTCCCGGCCAGCCGCCCGGGCCGGGGGCGGATGCGATCGCGCGCGACTTCGCTCCGGCCGTGCAGACGGGGCAGCTGTTGGTGCTCGACGGCGGGGTCCTGGGGAACCGCCCCCCCTCGACCGTCGTTGATTGCACCAAGCCGCGCGCTGAGATCGTGCGCGAAGGAACGCTCAGTGTCGTTGAGCTGCGCCGCGCGGTGGGCCGACTCGCACCATGATCCAGCACGTCCTCTTCGTCTGCACCGGCAATATCTGCCGCAGCCCGCTCGCCGCCTCGCTGCTCGAGCGGGCGTTGCAGGAGCGCGGTCTCGAGGTGCAGGTCAGCTCCGCCGGCACCGGCGCCTGGGACGGCGCGCCCGCGTCCGAAGGCGCCTACCTCGTAGGTCTCGAGCGCGGCCTCGATCTCTCCGGCCATCGCGCGCGCCTGCTCACCCGCGAGCTGGTCGAGCAGGCCGACCTGATCCTCACGATGGCACGGCATCATCGCGCGCGGGTCGACGAGCTGGGTGGCGAAGGAAAGGTCTTTGTCCTGGGCGAGTACTCCGGCCGAGGCGGCGACGAAGTGAGCGATCCCTTCGGCGGCGACCTCGGTGTCTATCGCGACACCTGTCAGGAGCTGGAAGCCCTCGCTGCCGCGGTCGCCGATCGCCTCGCCGCCGAGAGCAAGAGTGGAGATCAGCGCTAAGACGCGGCTGCTCACGGTCATCGGCGATCCCGTGGCCCACTCACTTTCTCCCACGATGTACAACGCCGCGTTCCGCGCGCTGGGCCTGGACGCCGTGTACGTGGCGCTGCGCGTGGCTCCCGAGTCCCTATCTCGCCTGCTGGCCACGCAGGCCGCGTTCGGCGGCGCCGGCAATGTGACCGTGCCGCACAAAGAAGCGGTCGAAGGATTCGTCTCGCGGAAAACGGATGTGTGCACGCGGGTTGGCGCGTGCAATACGTTCTGGACCGAGGATGGCGTCCTGGTCGGCGACAACACGGACGTGTTCGGCGTGACGGCCGCCTTGGCAAAGGTCGGCGCAACGCACAAAGGAGAGCGGTGGCTGGTGGTGGGGACGGGAGGGTCCGCACGAGCGACTGCCGTGGCTGCCGCTGACCGCGCCGCGACGCTATTCGTCCGCTCGCGCAATGACTCGCGCGCGAAGGCGTTCGCCGCCTGGGCAACCGGGATCGGCGTTCCGACCACCGTGGCGCGGGGAGGACCCGTCGAAGTCGATGTCGTCATCAACGCGACCCCCCTGGGGCTCGCGGGGCACGATCCGCTGCCCATCGACCTCAACCACATCCCCGGCGTCCAAACGGCGCTCGATCTCGTCTATGCTCCCGGCGAAACGCGGTGGGTCCACGCCTTGCGCGAGCGCGGCATCGAGGCCATGGACGGTCGCGAGGTGCTCGTGCAGCAGGGCGCCGCGGCGTTCGAGCGGTTTTTCCCCGGCACCACCGCGCCGAGAGAGGTCATGCGCGCGGCGGTCCAGCGTGCGCTGCGTGTTTAGCGCCGCATTGGAACAGCTTCTCCTCCCAGCGGAATGCCTGCTCTGTCACGCGCTGTTGAGTCGGCAGGACACGGACAGAATCGTCTGTCCTGTCTGTCGCCACCGCTGGAAGGCCGTGCGTCCGCCGTGGTGCGAGCGGTGTGGACAGCCGGAGCCACATTTCGGCCCTTGCCGCCTGTGCGCCGGGTGGCCGGCGGCACTGCGATCGGTGAGATCGGCCGTTTGGCTGGAGGAGGGCGCGCGCCGCGCCGTTCACGCGCTCAAGTACGGCGGCCTCCCGCGCATCGCCGACGATCTGGCGGCCGCCATGACCGGCACGCGGCCTCCCGCCGACGGGCCGTCGGCGCTGATCCCGATTCCCCTCGCCCCCAGACGATTGCGCGAGCGCGGCTACAACCAGAGTGAAGTGATGGCCCGCGCACTAGCCCGACAATGGCGGATTCCCGTCACTGT
>DASYRZ010000141.1:0-4378 GCA_036003865.1 Gemmatimonadales bacterium
CGAAGTCGGTATCTCCGCATTCCTTGCTCATGAAGATCTTGAGGTTTCGGACGAGTGGCGCGACTGCCTACTTCGCGAGCTCGCGCAGTGCCAGTTGTTCGTGCCCTTGCTCTCGAAGCATTACTTGTTGTCGACGTGGGCACAGCAGGAGTCTGGATTCATCGTGTCGCGACTTCAAGAGGTGGTCGTCGCGCCGCTATCGCTCGACGGTACTCGCTCTGGGGGGTTCCTCTCTCACCTCCAGACCTCGGCGCTCGCCAAAATTGACCCACTTCTGCTCGCGAGAAATGGCCCAGACTGAGAGCACGATCTGAATCCGGATCCCGCGACGCGCAGTGAGCGTGCGGTCCTTTCGTTGTTTCGTCTTTCCAAGAATACAGATGAGGGGGTGTGGGCGCTTGTGCGAAACCGCGTTCTGTGCGGTTTTGCAAGGCCCTGTGGGCGCGTTCTGTGCGTCCACAGGGACGTCAGCGTCCACACCCGTAGTGGTGTGTTGGGTTAGCCTTGGGGATCGCGCAGGGAGGGCCCGTCGATCCGGATGGTGTGGCACTGATGGCGCAATCGACTGAGCAGAGCCTCGACGAGCGCTTTGTTGCCGAGAAACGTTTGCCAGTCGGGATAGTCGAGGTTCGAGGTGATGATTGTCGGCTTGCGGCGGTAGCGTTCCTCCATCAGCTTGAAGAAGATGTTGGTCTGTTCCGGCCGGAGGTTGACGTATCCGAGCTCATCGATCAACAGACAATCGATCCGGATCAGCGTGTTGAGCAGCTGGCGGGTTGAGCGATCCGCGAGCGAGGCGTACATCTCGTCGAAGAGATCCTGCGCGCGGATAAAGCGTCCGCGATAGCCGTTCTGAATCGCTTTGAGCAGCAGGCCGGAGGCGATTCCTGTTTTGCCCACGCCCGTTTGGCCCAGCAGGACGATGTTCTCGGCCTTGGCCACAAACTCGAGTTCCGCGAGCGTGCGAATCTGCTTGGGATTCACGCCGGGCTGGCGTTTGAACGGAAAGGATTCGATGGTCCACGTCTCGGGGAGTCGCGCCTGTTTGATCCGCCATGCCAGGGCCGCCTCTTGGCGATGGTGATATTGGGCTCGTAAGAGGCGCGCGAGGAAGGCGCCGTAGGAGAGTTGGTGTTTCTCGGCGTGCACCAGCTCGTCGTCGATGATCGCGGCGATGGTCTTCAAGTGCAGATTTCGGAGCAGTTGCTCGATCTCCTCCGTCATGACCCGGGGTCTCCGTCGTCGTCTGCCAGGATGAAATACTCTTTCGCGATGACCCGCAGCGTGAGGCGCTCGAGGCGATCGAGATCAAATAGCCCGTACTGCTGCGCGAGCGTCACCGCCTGCAGGAACGCGGTGCGCGGATACTCGCGGTAGAGCCCGAGTAGCCGGCGCAGGGCGAGCGTGCCGCGCCCGGCACTGCGCTGCTTGAGGGCTGCGGCATACGCGGGCACCGGCGGATCGGCCTGCGCGAGGATCAGCTCTTCCGGCAACGGCTGGGTGCTGGGCCGCGCCCCGCGGGGTGGCCGGTGCGCCGGGACGGTCACCCGTGTGAAGGTGCGACGGAGCACCTTCTGGTGGGACGCGACCAGCCGAGGCCCGTGGTAGACGTCGATCCGATCCTTCGTTTCGCGGACTTCGAGCTGACGGCCGATCAAGAGATAGGGCACCGAATAGCGGTGGCCATGCACATTGACGTAGCCTTCGACATCGACGAGGCGCTGATGGAGCGCGTACACCTCCGGGATGAAGAGCGGCAGCGGCTGGAGGTGGGCCCGTTCGGCGGCGAAGAGCTCGCGCGGGCTCACATGCAGGTGGTCTTTGTAGGTCGCGTTGACTTTGTCGCACCACACGCGGGCCTGGGCATTGAGATCAGCGAGGTCGGTGAAGGTCCGCCCGGCGAGAAAGTTGTGTTCGATCCAGTGGAACGGTCTCTCGATCCGCGCGGAGCGGTTGGCATCACCCTTTTCGTGCGCCCGGAAGGTGAAGTGGAAGCGCTCGGCAAATGCGGCCATTTCGGGCGCGGGCACCATGCGCGCGCCGGTGCCTGACGCCACGACCACATGCGTATTGTCAATCATGCAGGTGGCACAGGCGCCGGTCATGTACTCGAGCGCGTCGGTGAGAAAGACCTTACAGATAAAGCGCGTGAACGTCGGGTACATCTGAACGAAGAGCATCCGCGAATAGCACAACACCAGCGAGGCGGTCTGCACGCGCTGCTCGACGCCGCCGATCGGCGCGCGATGCGGCGAGGTGTCGTGCTGCATCTCCTGCCCCATGGCGAAATCGTAGTGCCCCACGGGCGGCTTCGGCGGGTGGCCGATCGCGTGCCGGCGGCAAAACGCCGTGAGCGCGGGATAGGAGATCGCGACGTCCTTCGCGACCAGCTCTTCGTGCACGCGGACCAGATTGCCCCGGCACTGCTGGAACAGCTCGATGATCTGGTCGCGGTACGGCTCCGCTTTCTCCGCCCGGTCACGCCGGGGCACCGTCGGGGTGCCCGCTTTCAGGACGGCGCGGACAGTCCCCCGCGAGATCTGGAGCGCGCGAGCAATCTGCCGGATCCCGTGGCCCTTCGCCTGTAAGCTCAAAATCGCTGTCCGCAATCCCTGATCGAGCATCACGCAACTCCTGTTCACACCGACGTTGGAGATCCTGAAAGTCCGACTGCGCCTGATCAAAGAGCCGCCACGCGCGGTCGCATTCGGGTGGCAGCAAGCCGCCGCCGTGCTGGAGCCGCCGCGCGGCGCGGCGGGCGACCGCGGCGAGGATGTGGAAGTCGGTGAGCAGCGCCTCTGGCGCCGACGTCTCGGGGCGGACGCGCGCCGCCGGGGTGTCCTCGGTGAGACGCAGGACGAGCAAGGGGTCGGTCAGGACGAGCGCGCGCGTGGCCTCCGGTCCGCCGACGTAGTGCTGATACAGTCGGCCAATCTGACGCGTGGTGAGTCGATGCGGCGCAATCGCGTCGGCGAGGCGCACGCAGTCATCGCCCTTGGCGCGCGCCAACGGCACGAGGTACTTCATCGCGGCGTGCGCGACGACGCGCCCGCCCTGGACGTGCTGCTGGACCGTGTCGGGGAGCGTGCGCACCAGACTGAGCCGCCGCGACACCCAGCTCACGCTGCGATCGAACCGCCGCGCCAGCACGTCAAGCGGCAGCCCGTGATCCTCCTGCAGCGTGCGCAGCAGCCACGCCTGCTCGAACGCGCTCTCCGTGGCGTCCGTCTGCAACAGATGGCGAAAGATCAACGCGTCGCATGCCGTCATATCCCAGAGCACCGCGGCGACCGTGTCGCGGTGGAGCCGGCGCAGACAGCGGACGCGTTTGTGGCCGTCCACGACCACATAGACCGATTCGCCGGTCACGACCACGATCGGCATCTGCTGGCCGGTGTCGGCGAGCGAGGCCAACAGCCGCCGCTCCCGGGCGGGCTGGCGCACCCGGAGCCCCTCGTAGCGCAGATCCAATTGATGAAATTCGAGCTCCATTGGGGTGTGTCAGTTCCGCCAGTGGTCCGGGCCCCGCCGAGACGTCACGTCCAGTTCCGCACGCGACCGCCCACAGACGATGCAGTGCTGCCATAACAACGGACGGACCCGGCCTGGCGTCACGGCGGCGAGTCTGCCGAATTGATGTGGGCGGAGGGAACCCTGATCCATCACACGGCGGCGCGCGCGGTACGCCCGCTGGTGGTCGCGATGATCGAGTCGCCCTTCGGGGCTCTGTTGGTGACGCTGGCGGGCCGCTCGCACGCACGCATGGCGCCCCGCCGTCCGACACGCAGGCGAACAGTAGACGTGTCCCCGATCGCAGGAGGGACAAATGCCAAAGGGCTGCGCACACGCTCGGCATGTGCGCACCCGCAGGACCGATTCCACGAGGCCGCAGCGCCGAGCGCACGCCCTCGACGATCCACGGCGACATCAGGCAGAATGAATAGCGACTGATTCGGCCTGCCGCAGCGTCGATTCGGTCACGAGGGCCTGGAGGTTGCGCTCCAGGTCCTCACGCATCGCTCAGCCACGGCAACGTTACCGCAGACGTGTTCCTTCCCCACACACCACGACGCATGCGATGCGACCCCGGCGAGCAGGCGACCTCTCTTCAGCCCTTGAACAGCCGATGTGGAGGAATGATCCCGATGACGATCTCAGATTCCGATCGTCTCTAGCGATGTCGTCGGTGGTCCACTTTTGGTGAGCAACCCTGGGTCAAATCTCGCGAGCGCTGAAGCCCCAGGAACGGTTTGACTTCTTGGGTTACACGTTTCGCCCTCGGCGGTCGAAGAATCGATGGGGGAAGTTCTTCATCAACTTCACGCCGGCGGTGAGCGCTGACGCGATGACCAAGATGCGCCAAGAGATGCGGCGCTGG
>DASYRZ010000142.1:0-12990 GCA_036003865.1 Gemmatimonadales bacterium
GGACGACGTCTACATCCAGAGCCGAGAGCTGCGGCCCCTCGATCGCTACTTCCCCGAGCTGCACGCCGTGTTGCTCGAGCAGCTGCCGAGCGGCGTCGTCGTGGACGGCGAGATCGTGATGCCCACTCCCCACGGCCTCGATTTCGGCGGTCTGCAGATGCGGCTGCATCCGGCGGCGTCCCGGGTCGAGAAGCTCGCGAAGGCGATGCCAACCGCGTTCGTGGCGTTCGACCTGCTCGCGGCGGAGGGCAAGAGCCTGCTGGCGCTGGAGCAGCAGGAGCGTCGAGCCCGGCTCGAACGGCTGTTCAAGAAGGTTCGCGCGCCGCTGTACCTCACACCGATGACGCGTGACCGCGCGCTCGCCGTCGACTGGCTGCAGCGATTCGAGGGCGCAGGCCTCGACGGGGTGATCGCCAAGCCCGCCTCGGCCACCTACCAGCCGGGGAAGCGCGCGATGTTCAAGATCAAACACGCGCGCACCGCGGACTGCGTCGTCGCCGGGTTCCGCTGGCACAAGAGCGGCAAGGACGCCGTCGGTTCGCTGCTGCTCGGGCTCTATGATGACGAGGGCACGCTGCAGCACGTCGGGGTCACCTCGGCGTTCACGCTGGCGACGCGGAAACAGCTCGTGAAGGAGTTCGCCCCGCTACGCAAGAACGCACTCCAGTATCACCCGTGGAAATCGTGGGCGGGCGCGGCAGCCGAGTCGAGCCGCATGCCGGGCGGGCAGAGCCGCTGGAGCGCCGGCAAGGACATGTCGTGGGAGCCGCTGCGGATCGAGCGCGTCTGCGAGGTGAAATACGACCACATGGAAGGCGATCGCTTCCGCCACGGGACGGTGTTTCAGCGCTGGCGGCCCGACAAGCAGCCGAGGGACTGCCGCTACGACCAGCTCGAAGTCACTCCGGCCTACGAGCTCAAGAAGGTGTTCGGGGCCTGAGCTGCTCCGGCACGTGCTGCAGGTTGATGCGAATCCGATACCAGGCGGACGATCGGCCTCGCATCTGATCGACCAGCACATCGGCCGGCTCCAGATGCTTGGCCACGCGCGGATGGCGCTTCTTCCACTTCGCGAGCCCAGCGAGCGCTTCTTTCTTACTGTCGCCGCGGCTGACCTCGATCAGCGGGTACTTCTCCGCGCGCGCGCGGGCCTTGGATGGCTGAACGCGCGGCGGCTCGCCGGGCTGTTTACGGTAGTGGGGCGGCCAAGGCGCGTCGCCCTGCCCTTCTTGTTCCTGGCGCGCCGACAGCTCGAGCAGCTTGTCCAATGAGCCCGGATGATCGTCGATTGCGGCGTGCCGGTCGCCGAGCTGCGCAAAGCGCTGCGGCATCGTTCCCAGCGTAAAGTCAGCGGGGTCGGCGGCAGCGACTTCCTCCCAATCGAGCGGGGCCGATACGCGCGCATCGGGCACTGGCCGGACTGAGTACGCCGACGCAATCGTGCGGTCTTTGGCGTTCTGGTTGTAGTCCACGAACACGCCGTGGCGCTCTTCCTTCCACCACTTGCTGGTGGCGATGGCCGGCGCCCTGCGCTCGACTTCACGCGCCAGCGCGAGGGCCGCGCGTCGCACCTCGTCGAATCCCCACCGCGGCTCGATCCGCACGTAGACGTGCATCCCGCGTGACCCGGAGGTCTTGGGCCAGCCGACAAGGTCCATGTCGCTGAGCACCGCGCGCACGACGTACGCGACCTCGCGCACCTGCGGCCATTTGATCCCCGGCACCGGATCGAGGTCCACCCGCAGCTCGTCGGGATGATCGAGGTCCACGGCGCGGACCGGGTGGGGATGGAGCTCCAGACAGGCGAGATTCGCGAGCCAGGCGAGCGACGCGGGATCGCGCGGCACGACCTCGTCGGCGCTGCGGCCGGAGGGGAAGCGCAGCGTCACGACCTCGATCCAGGGAGGGCGTGACTCCGGCGCCCGCTTCTGATAGAAGGACGACTCCGCGATCCCGTTCGGGAAGCGGACGAGCATGTTGGGCCGGCCGCCCGCGCCACGCAACGCCCCTGCCGCCACCGCCAGGTAATAGTTGACGAGGTCGAGTTTGGTGTACTTCGGCTTGGGAAACAACACCTTGGCGGGATTCGAGATCGCCACCTCGTGCCCGTCGATGATGCGTGTCGTGGACTCCCTTGCTGTCCTAGTCGTCGAAGAACTCCACCGTGCCGGTTTCGACGCAGTACTCGGCGCCGACAATCAAGAGCCCGTCCCGCTCGATGCGGCGTTCGAGCAACGCGGATCCATGCCGCAAATGGTCCACCGACGCTCGGACATTGGCGCGTGTCGCTTCGGCGGTCAGGGCATCGGGGTCCGCGGCGAGCCGCCCAGCCAGCAGCGGCTCGACCGCGGGCCGAATGCGGTCTACGATCGCGCGCAGATTCGGCGACTGATTGGCCTGCGGCCGGCGCAACTCCTCGAGCGTGGCGGCGACCGCGCCGCACTGCGTGTGCCCCAGCACCACCGCCAGCCGGGTCTCGAAGCGCTCGGCCGCGAACTCCACGCTGCCCACTTGCGAGGGCGCCACGATATTGCCGGCCACGCGAATCACGAACAGATCGCCGAGCCCTTGATTGAAAACCAGCTCCGCCGGCACGCGGGAGTCCGAGCAGCCCAGGATGATCGCGAACGGCTGCTGCTCGGCACTGGGCCGACCCACTTGTCCGGCGCCACGCGCGACGAAGCGCCGATTGCCCTCGCGGAGCCGAGCCAGCGCCTCTTGAGCCGGGATCATTGTTTGGGCGGCTGGTTTCCCCCGGCCTGTGAGAGGCTGTCACTCACGATGCGGGCGATGAACTCGCCCCAACCTTCGCTCGCCTTGGTGCTCTCCAGCATGATCGCCGGCTGCGCCGCGATGTAACGCTGGCCAATCGGCGACGTGTAGAATCGAATCAGCTCTTCGAGGTCGCTCTGCGTCAGGTGCGACGCGTAAATCGGCACTAGCAGGTCGAGCAGCCGCGTGGTGTCGCGTCGCGCATGCGCCATGAACGCGTCCCAGAATGCCGCCGGAATCTGCGGATTGTTGTCGCGCTGCGAGGCGACCATCGACTCCATGCTGCTGATCATGAGCTTGGTCGCGCCGCTGACCGTCAGTAGGCGCCGAGCCGCGGCCGCCGTCGCCGCGTCCACCGGTTTCGTTGCCGGCGCCTGCGGCTGCTGCTGCTGCGTCCGGGCGGGGGAAACGCTGAGAACAAGGCCGCAGATCGCGGCCAGTACCGCACGCGTCATGGCTCGCTCCTCTTCGGGATCAAGGGCGCATGGTGGATCGCGACATGCAGGTCCACCATGCAATGAGATCAGCTCATCACGATAAGTTTGGCGAGAGCAATTCTACTACAGATTCCGCGCGCCGGCTTTGGGCTCTACCGCGCAGTCGGTTTCATCCACAGCATGATCGCCGCACACGGGCTGCCTGCGAATACCGGCGGCGTTACTCCTGGGCTC
The DNA here is from genome assembly GCA_036003865.1 of Gemmatimonadales bacterium. Taxonomy (GTDB): domain Bacteria; phylum Gemmatimonadota; class Gemmatimonadetes; order Gemmatimonadales; family GWC2-71-9; genus 20CM-2-65-7. The sequence continues at coordinate 3,444 of DASYRZ010000142.1, forward strand.
CGGTAGGCTTCGACTGCCAAGACCTCATCCAGTTGCACCTGGTCCAATGTCTTCTGTGGGCCGAGCCCGTTCGACCAGAGGTGGATCAAGCAGGGCTGCTGCTCGGGGCTGGTGGGATTCGGGTTCATGATCGACGTGCGCCCGCGACTCGACTCTTGTCCGCAGTCCACGTCGCCTTTGCGGTCGACGTAACAGATGTACCGGAAACCGGGCTTCTGGCGGATCAGGGTGAACAGACTCCCGCCTGCTCGCAGCAGCTCGTCCGGCGTAAAGAACAGACCCTGATGGAAGCTCGCTCTGCGATCGTAGAACTCCCGGAGCTCGGGAAACACCATGAGATCGATGTTCTGTACCGCCGCGCGGTCGGCATCGGTCTTCACTGGATGCATGGCCGTGGTACCGATATCGCTGACGCTGTCGCCAGGGGCTGGGGGAACGGGGATCAGAACCGGGACGTACCCCCAGCGGCGGATCATCAGCACAACGGGACCGGAGTCGGCGGGAATGCGGAACGTCCCATCACTGCCGGTGCGGTGCCCGGTGGGAGTGCGAGCGAAGTAAACCACTGCTTGCGGCAGGGGCTTCTGATTCGCTGAGTCCACGACCATCCCTTTGATGGTGCGCGAGCCGCTTTGTGCCAAGGCCCCGTGCGTCGCGGCCAACAGAGCTGCGCACGCCAGCATGACGATCGTCCGCATCATGAAGCTCCAGAAGAATTAACGACGGGTGTACCCTCGCTCCAAAGCAAAGTGCCGGCCATTAGGTGCGTTTTGTGCGCTCGCTGGCCTGCACCGCATGCCCCCCGAACTCGTGGCGCAGGGCCGCGATCAACTTAGCGCCGAAGGACTCCTCCTGCCGCGACCGAAACCGGGCCAGCAGCGACAGGGTGATGACCGGCGCCGGCACATTGAGCCGCAGCGCCTCTTCCACTGTCCAGCGGCCCTCCCCCGAATCCTCCACGTAGCCCCGGATGCCGGCCAGCTGGCCGTCACGCGCGAGCGCGCGCTCCGCGAGCTCGTTGAGCCAGGAGCGCACCACGCTGCCGTGATTCCACAATTGCGCGATTTGCGCAAGGTCGAGCGTGAAGTCGTGTGATGCGTGCAGGATCTCATAGCCTTCGGCGTACGCCTGCAGCATTCCGTACTCGATGCCGTTGTGGACCATCTTGACGTAGTGCCCCGCCCCGGGGCCGCCGACGCGAGCGTAGCCGCCCTCCGCAGCGAGTGTTCGAAACAGCGGCTCGCAGTGTCCCAAAGCCGCGGGCGAGGCGCCGATCATAAGGCAGTAGCCGGCTTCCAGGCCCCAGATCCCGCCGCTCACGCCCGCGTCCACGAACTCGATCCCTTTGGCCTTGAGCGCCTCAGCGCGGCGCAGCGAGTCGCGGAAATTCGAGTTGCCGCCATCGATCAGGATGTCCTCCCGGTCGAGATGCGGCACGAGCTGCTCGATGGTCCGCTCGACGGGGTCGCCAGCCGGCAGCATCAACCAGACGACGCGGCGCGGCGCGAGCAGCTTAGCGACGTCGGCGATGTCCTTGGCGCCCTTGCCGCCCGTGGCCTTCACCGCGGCGGCGTTCTGGTCGTACACGATCAACTCGTGGCCGCCTTGCGACAGACGCCGTGCCATGTTGCCGCCCATGCGGCCCAATCCGATCATCGCCAGTTGCATCGTTGTCGTTCCCGGGAAGGCGTGCGGTACAAGATGGTATGCTTGCCGGGTGTCTGGCCAGCGCCTCGTAGCCTCGGATGCTTCCCTGCTATAGCATTGGGCCCTCTGTGCACACTGGGCTCTATGTGATCATGGGCGTCGCCGGCTCCGGTAAGACTACGATCGGGGCACAGTTCGCTCGTGCACTCGCTGTCGAGTTTGTTGAAGGCGACGACCTGCACCCGCCGGAGAACGTGCGGCGTATGGCCGCCGGGATTCCGCTGACGGACGCTGATCGCCGCCCCTGGCTGGTGAAGGTCGCGGCCCGGCTCCGCGACGCGAAGCGCGCCGGCACTGGTCTCGTCGTCGCGTGTTCGGGGCTCAAGCGGAGCTATCGGGACCTGCTGCGGTCCGCCGGAGCAGCGGATGTACGCTTTGTCTATCTCGAGGGAAGCCGAGCACTCCTCGCCGAGCGGTTGGCCAACCGCCGCGGCCATTTCATGCCATCAGCCCTGCTGGAGAGTCAGCTCGCGACGTTGGAAGCGCCGGCGCCAGACGAGCACGCGTGGGTGTGTGACATCGGCGCGACGCCCGCAGCGATCGTCGCCGATCTGGTGACGCGCACGGCATGAGCCCGAATACCAGACTGATACTCTACGCGGCAGTCGCCGTGTTGGCGCTGATCGTGCTGATCGCACGCTTCAAACTCCACCCCTTCCTCGCGCTGATCGCTGTGTCCATCGGCCTGGGTGTGGCTGCGGGAATGCCGCTGACCAGTGTCGGCAAGGCGTTCCAGGACGGCGTCGGTGGCGTCCTGGGGTTCATCGCGGTCGTCGTGGCCCTCGGAACGATGCTTGGCAAGATGATGGCGGAGTCCGGTGGAGCGATGCGGATCGCGACCACACTCATCGCGCTGTTCGGCGAGCGGCGCGTGCACTGGGCGATCATGTTCGTCGCGTTCATCGTGGGTATCCCGGTGTTCTTCCAGGTCGGCTTCATGCTGTTGATCCCGCTGATCTTTACGGTCGCGCACCGCTCGGGACTGTCGCTCGTAAAGGTCGGCATTCCGCTCGTGGCGGGGCTGTCGGTGGTGCACGGGATGATGCCGCCGCATCCGGCCGCGATGCTCGCGGTGAACGCCTACCACGCCGATATCGGGCGCACGATCGCTTATGCCATCCTGGTTGGGTTGCCGACGGCGGCGCTGGCGGGGCCAATCTTCGCGACCTGGGTCGCGCCGCGGATTCAACTTGCCGCTGAGAACCCGATCGCGGCGCAGTTTACGGGCGGCACGGGCGGCACGGGCGGCATGGCGCGGGAGATGCCGAGCTTCAATATCTCAGTCTTTACCGTGCTGCTCCCCGTGATCCTGATGGTGTGCGCGAGTGCGGCGGACGTCGCTCTCCACGCCGGGAGCACGCTGCGCGAGGCACTCGATTTCGTGGGCAGTCCGATCGTCGCGCTGCTCATCGCCCTGCTCTTCTCGTTCTGGTCGCTGGGGTACCGGCAGCACTTCACGCGCGATCAGATCCTCAAGTTCGCGAATGACTGCCTCGGCCCCACCGCCACCATTCTCCTCGTGATCGGCGCCGGCGGCGGATTCAACCGGGTGCTCCTAGAGAGCGGCGTGGGAAAGGCGATCGCCGAGGTGGCGCTGGGATCGCATGCCTCGCCGCTCCTGCTCGCCTGGACCATCGCGGCGCTGATCCGGGTGGCCACCGGCTCGGCCACGGTCGCGATGACGACGAGCGCCGGCATCGTCGCACCCATTGCCGCGGCGACGCCGGGGACGAGCGCCGAGCTGCTCGTGCTCGCGACCGGCGCCGGCTCACTCGTGCTGTCACACGTCAACGATTCGGGATTCTGGCTCATCAAGGAGTTCTTCAACATGACCGTGCCGCAGACGCTGAAAACGTGGACCGTCGCCGAGACGATCATCGGCGTGGCGGGGTTGGGTTTCACGCTGTTGCTCAGCCTGCTGGTGGGATGCGCGCCGCGCGATCGGGGCAGCGCGGAGCTGAACGCGTCGGAATGGATCGATGTGACCGCGACCCTCGATCCGACACACACCCCGGTGTACGAGGGGGACGCGCCGCTCAAGTTCGATTTTCTCAAGGACATGCGCAAAGGCGACAAGCTGACGCTGTCGGCATACTCCATGGGGGCGCACAGCGGCACGCACATCGACGCGCCGATGCATTTCATCAAGGATGGCGCCGCGATCGATCAGGTCCCCCTGAGCGCGCTGATCGGTGCGGCACGCGTGATCGACATCCCCGACAGCATCCAGGCGATCGACGCCGCAGAGCTGAACAAGCATGACTGGAAAGGCGCCACACGAGTGCTCTTCCGCACGCGGAGCACGCTCCGCGGCTGGATGGACTCGGCTTTCCATCGCGACTTCGCGTACATCGCTCCCGACGCCGCGCAGCTGCTCGCGGACGCCGGCGTCGTGTTGGTGGGCGTGGACTACATCTCGGCCGAGCAGTTCGGCGCGCCGGCGCCGCGGACGCACCAGATCCTGCTGGGCCGCGGGATCCCGATCGTGGAAGGACTGGACCTGCGCCCGGTGCAGCCGGGGGACTACGATCTCGTGGTACTACCGCTCAAGGTTCGCGGGCACGAAGGGGCGCCGGCGCGGGCGATCATGCGGCGGACGCGTTAAGGCTGTTCGGCAAGCTCCAGAAGCAATGAACGGGCGCGGTCGAGATCGCTCGCTCCGATCATGGTAACGCCCTCGGCGAGCAGCCACTCGAAGATGTCGCGCTGCACCGGCGCGTGGTGGACGCGTAGCGGAACGGCCAACGCGTTCGCCAGGGCTCGGGCCCTCGCGAGGACCTCGGTGGCTGGTTGTGGGATGCGTCCGCGGCCGTTCCACCGAAGTGACTTGCTGTAGTCGATGCTGATTAGACCGATTCGTGCTGAATCGATGTCCTCTGGGATAGGCGTGTCTCGGCTGATTGGCAGATGAATGCGGAGATAGGACGGCCATGCCGCACGACCCGGCTCCACCGGAGGCCACCAGCCGACCAGGGTGATCTGGACGGTGGGCGCTGGCGCCGAGTCGCGTGACTGAAATAGCTCTTCGTACGCACGGAGCTCGGCGAGCAGCAGCCGGAACGCCGCCGAATCGGCTTCTTTGAGCTCGATGTTTAGATAAAAGCGTGTCGAATCGGGAAGAACGTAACCGCACGATCGCGTTCGGTTGCGAAGCCGCTCGAGGTACAGGCCGGCGAGTGTACCTGTAGCGCGCGCGTGCCGGCGGTCGTGGCTTACGAGCAGTTCCGTACCTTCGCGCACGATGTCGGCTTCCGCTCCCCTATAGCCGCGGTCGAGCGCATCGAGCAACGGTCGTGGATTCCGATAATCGTTGTGGGCGTACGCGGCTATGAGAGTTGCGCGCTGGCAAGTGTCTACGCCAGCTGCGGTGGGTAATTGCGAGATCAGCAGCAGGAATGCGACGATGGGCTCGCTCCTAGATCCTTGCGGAAGCAGCGAACGGAGCCGGCCGCTTCAAATCCCAGCGACCGATGCGCCGCGATACTCACGAGATTGTCCGGCTGCGTGTCTGAGGCGATCTCCCGACACCCGCGCGCACGGCCCCACTGCTCGGCGGCCTCCACCAACGCGCGCCCGACGCCGCGCCTGCGGGCCGTCGGCGCAACGAACCATCCCTCGAGGTAGGCCACATCGGGGCTGTGACAGCCCTCGGCATAGGGCCGAATCGACAACTCCGCGAGCCCGACCGTCTGGTTTGTATCGTCGACCGCGAGCAGCACGGCCAGTGGCTCGGCCAGCGTGCCGGCGAAAAACTGCTCGATTTCATTGCGGTGCTCTGACCGGGAGCCTTCGGGCCACAATGCGCACCGGAGCTCGAGCCAAGCTGTCGCATCTGCGGGTGTCGCCTGTTTGATTCTCGTCATTGCGGCTAATCCACGTCCCTAATGCTTCCCTCCAAATTGCCGCTGCATATAGGCCTGTGGCAGCGAGATATCGAAGTGAAATGTCCGCTTCTCCTGACTCTCGCGATGCGTGGTTTCCAGAATGTCGCAGGGGCGCCTGCCGCACACGCTCAACGCTTGCATACCGCGTTCATACCCGGTCATTCCCAACACGGCGTACTCTTCGGCGACCGAGATCACCACGTACGGCGAATCGACGGTACCGGACCCGCTTTGCATGATCGATCGCACCAGCCGAGTCGCCACCGCCCGATCCCACTCGGCCGCGGCGACATCGCCGAGCTCCTCCGCCGCATAGGCTCGCATGACGTGGGCGCGGATGTCGAGGTAGTCGATGTTCAACGCCGAGTCCCCTTCCGCAACCGCGCGACGATAGTCCTTTCTTGCGAGCGCAGCATTCAAGCTGTCCAGGTGCGGATCGGCATCTGAGCCGTATGGCGCATAATCCGGCGACGCCGCGTATGCCAGGCGTAGCGCGGTGAAATCGATCGTCGTGTCCCGGGCTCGCAGCCTGTCGAGGAGCATCTTGTATGTGTCGGTCGCGGGAGCCGGCGCGGAGACTGAGCGAGGCTGAGACGCGCACGCGAGCGCGAGCGCGAAACCTAGAAGTGAAAGAGCCGGCATTTTCATGGGTGACACCTCACGCGAGGCTACTTCTTGCAGACCGCCCGCGCCTTGGCGATGGCGTCCGACGATGCTTGCAGCGAGAAGCGGAAATAGACCGTGCCGGCTCCGTACCACTCGAGCTCCAGTAGAACGGCGCCGGCCGTCGTCAGCCGGTCGATTGCTTTCGACGCCTCCCGGAAGTGGATGAAGGAGTCGCCCCATTTCTGAATGAAGTCCGTCGTTTCGACCTGGTCATCCCACTTGACGCGCGTACTGAACGAGTTGTACCCGTCGTGCGTGTCCGTGTTGGTGAGATTGGGTTGGTTGGAGAAGCCGATGTAGGCCCACTCGTCCTCACCGTCACATCCAAAGCCAAGCCAGGCCTCGGTGTCGGTGTACGGGAACTGCATCGCGCGCGTCGCTCGGACGTGGGCCGAGTGCGCGAAGCCCTGCCGCTTCCCCGTCATTTCATCTTTGGAAACGGAGCTCGTCCATTGCGCGGAGGCCGGTGCCACCAGGGCGAGCGTGAGCGGGACGAGGAGGTGGAGCTGCAAAACGCGCATTGCCGGTAGCCCCTGCTTTCCGGTAAATGGGGATGCAGGTTTCACATGCCACCTGCATGCTGTGGGCGCCGTCTGAAGCTGCCGCCCCGACGAAAAATGCTCAAGAGGTACGCGCGTAGCAGCGTTAACGGATGCGTGAGCGCGGTGATCAGGCGCCCGAAGATGCCCACGGTGCGAGTATTAGCCGACGTGAGCTTGTCGCAGCACAGCCACTGGTCATGGACCCTTACGACCCTCCCTCCCTTTCAGACCACCGCGCCATACCTGTCGTGTTAAGGGCCGCGCCAGGTTAGTCCGTCGCCGATTTTCAATCATTCGGGAGTGGTGTGCACGCTGCCTAGCTGCGCCGTGACGTCGCGTATGTATTGCAGCGTTTCAGGATCATTCGTCGTGGCGGCGGCTGCGCTCGCCTCCGCGAGAGAGGCTCGGCTTCGCGCCAGGTCGCCGTGGCGACGTGCCAGCAGCGCGAGCCGCGCCGCGCTCTCAGCAACTCCCGCCGCGATCTGCAGCGACACGTACAAATCATGCGCTTCCTGCCACAGGCCTTGCGCCTGTTCGGCCGCGCCACTCTCGTCCTTGAGCACCGCGAAACTGCGAATGGCGTTGGCGAGGTCGAGCGGGGGCGTGCGTTCGTGGAGACGATAGATTGACAGGGCTTCGACGTAGCAACCTTCGGCCGAGGCCCATCGTCCCGCGTAATAATAGGCATCGCCAAGGTGGCGAATTCTGTGGGCGAGTCGCAGGGGGTCATCGCCTCGTCGAGCGCCCGCGACAGCGAGTTTGGACTTGAGCACGTAGGCCCAATTGCCGATGCCGGCCATCATGACCCCATTGCTGGAAGGTTATTGCATGCTTGTCTGCTGCATCGCGACAGCACGCCAGCGTCCATTCCTCCGTACAAAAACTCGAGTGTAGCGGATCTTCCCGGTGAAGGGAAAACTACGAAACGTGCCGGTGTTGTCGGCTATGCCCTGTAGCACGGCAACGTCCCCGTAGACGCGCACCATCAGGCTGTCGTAACGCACCGACGTCAGTTTCAGCGTACCGCTGGCAATCTCGCGCATGTTGTCCGCCTTCGTTCGGAGCGTACCGAGTCGCGAGATCTCCACGAAATCGTCCGAGACCAACTGCGAGAGGACAACCGTATCGGCGTTCAACAACGCCTGAGCGCGCTGAGATTCGAGTGCCCGCACAGAATCTTCGACGCTGGACGTCTGGGCACGAACACCGCCTAGCTGCGCACCCGCCATGAGAGCGGCAAGAATTGCGACACGCCTTGTCATGATATGCCTCCCTTGGAATTGCGCGTTGAAGCGACCGGCTTCGGTGACCGACGTCGTGGGCACCTTGAGGGTCGCGATCCGAGAGACGCCCTAGCGATCTCGAACACCCACCCAGATCTCGACCGGACCTCGGTCGGCATATATCTCGAAATCGGTCGTATAGGCGCGCGCCGGCGCATTGTCGCGTGCAAAGCACGCCCACACGTCGCGCCACCCATCCATGATCGCTTGCGGGAGTGGACCGGAACACCGGAACACCAGATACGATCCTCGAGCGGTGAGGACGACTTGCAGCGGCGCTGACACCGGTCTCGAATCACGAACTTGGCGCCCCACTAACAGCTGGTAGCTGCCGGTGACATCGCTCTCATAGGCTGAATAGACGGCCATTGTCGGCCCGAACGCACCGAAGTCCTCCAACTGCTCAGACCAACGGCCTCGGGTGAACTGCTCCCAGAGTGTCGCGATCTGCGCCGTGGAAGGATCTGATTCCGCGGCATTGGTTGTCCGTGTGGCAAGGCCCACAATTCTCTTGGGCTCGGCGGCCTGACGCTCTGGTTCGGAACTCAAGCGATCTCCGTGTGTGGCGCAGGCTACATGACTGTCTTCGGATCGGTCAATTGCAGGTTGAATGCTTCCGCAACCCTGGATACACGACGCGGTAACCCGTCCTCGACGCGCGCGGGCTCCCGCGTTACGTCATGCTGCCCGGACCGTGACAGCCTTCGTCGACGCCTCACCACAGCCTGTACTGCGGTCCGCACGACACCAGGGGGGGTCCCATGTCCCGCCTTCCGCTCCCGCCCGTGCTCCGCGTTGCCATGATCAGCGCGCGGGCTGGTAACGGCAGACCTGCACACCCGAACCGGTGGTGGTGGCCGAGATGAGCTTGAACGCTCGCGCTTCGCCGTCGGTGGGGAACAGGGTCTTTCCGCCGCCGAGCGTTATCGGCTCGATCATGAGGACGAGCTCGTCGACCAGTCCGGCAGCCAGCAGCGCGCGCACCACGCTCAAACTGCCGTAGACGTAGATGTCAGCGCCCGGCTGGCCGCGCTGCCGCGACACCTCCTTCAGTAGGTCGGCACCGCGGATGATTGTTGTCGGCTTCCATGGCGTGTCGTCGGATCCGGAGAGGGTTCCTGATACGACATACTTCTGGGCGCGGTTGATCCAGTCGGCGAACGGGCCCGGACGGTCCGGCCAAACAGCCGCGCCCGATTGGTAAGTGCTCCGGCCCAGAAGCACGGCGCCGCTGCGCTCGGCGAACTGGTTTATGGCGGCCCAAACCTCCGAGTCGTTGTACGGCACCGACCAACCACCATGACGGAACCCGCCGATGGTGTCCTCCCCGAGACCACCTGGCCTACCCGGGCCCTGCACGACGCCGTCAAGGCTGATGAACTCGTGGACCACCACTCGCATTTACCGCTCCTTCACCGTCGCGCCGAGTCAAACGAGTTATGTCGACGTATGCACCTGGCGCGAT
>DASYRZ010000143.1:0-3870 GCA_036003865.1 Gemmatimonadales bacterium
TGAGGGCATTTCAATTGTGCCAATTGGGGGTGCGACGAACATCGGAAGCTTCCTGGATCTGTTCGGCCCTGAGGGGCTTGACGTCAGACTGGCGGGCCTCTGTGACGCCGCAGAGGAGGGCGACTTCAGGCGCGCTCTGGAGCGGGCCGGCCTGGGCTCCCATCTCACGCGCACCGATATGGAATCGCTCGGTTTCTATGTGTGCGTCGCAGACCTGGAGGACGAGCTGATCCGCTCGCTCGGTGCGGCCGCCGTAGAACAGGTCGTCGACGCTCGGGGTGAGCTTGAATCGTTCCGCACCTTCCAGAAGCAGCCTGCGTGGCGGGGACAGACCACTGAGGAGCAGCTCCGGCGCTTCATGGGCACCCACAGCGGCCGGAAGATCCAGTCCGCCGCCTCGCTCGTCAACGCGCTGGACCTCAGCCGATTGCCTCGGCCGCTGGACGGTGTACTTGCTCATGCCTAACGCGTTGCTCGAAGTGCTCGTTCTCATCGCCGTCTGCTCGATCGAATTGTCGAGGCAAAGGAGAGCAACGTGACAGAGGTGACTCCGCACATCGTCGTTCGTGACGCCGCCCGCGCGGCGGAGTGGTACGAGCGAGCGTTCGGTGCGCGCGTCGGCGCCCGCGTGCCGGTGCCGGACGGGCGCTTCATGCAGATCGAGCTCGTCTTCGGCGACTCGCGCGTCATGATCGCGGACGAGTTCCCGGAATTCGGTGCCGTCTCGCCGCTGACCCTCGGCGGGACATACGGCGCGCTCACGATCACGACAGACGCGGTGGACGAGCTATGGGAGCGAGCGCTCGCTGAAGGCGCGCAAGTCTACTCACCGCTGCAGGACGCATTCTGGGGCGAGCGGCACGGACAGATCCTGGATCCGTTCGGACACAGATGGGGGTTGGCGCAACACCTCGAAGACGTTCCGGAGGACGAGCTCGTCCGACGCGCAGCGGGGGTGTTCGGGGGCGGCGCGGCCTAGGCCGCAGCCTGTAGATCGTTCGTCACGCTTTCATCCGAAAGGACATCTAGTCCCGCGCCGAGACGGGCGCTACATTCGTCGCTGCCCCCGGGTCACTGGTGACCAGGGGATCGACCGGTCGGGTCGGCGCGATTGACTAGCGCCCTCGAGAGAGAAAACGCTCGACGTCGGCAGCGTCGGTGGTCAGCGCCTGCAGTTCGGCTCGCGTGAGACGCGCGAACGGTTTGCCGATCTCGACGACGCCGTTCCGCAGGCTCCAGGTCGCGACCGCGCGAGCGCGGATGTAGGCGAACGGTCGGTAGTGAGCCTCGGGTGAGGCTCGGCGGGGATAGTGCGCGAGGAGCGACTCGCGCGATCGCCAGCCGACGAGTAGCGGATCCCATTGGTCGAGCAGGCAGGCGCGCGGAATTCCGTCGACGACCGCTCCCTTCAACTCGAGCAGTCGGTCGGTGCGCTGAACGAGCTCGCCCGCGATTGCGCTCAGACCGGTGCCCGCGTCGCGTAGGGGCAGTCCCGCCCACTTCGCCAGATCACGCTCATCGGCCGGCGAGTGGCCGCTGAGATAACGGCGCGCGAGCTCCGCGAGCGCGCGCTCTCGCTCAACCGGGCGGGGAGGACCGAGCCAGTCGCGGGCGAGCGCGTAGGCGTGGTTCCTCTCGAGCAGCGGGCCGCGAACAGCGACGCCGCGCATGCAGGCAAGCATGAGCAGATGAACGAGCGCCTGTCCCGCGGTCGTTACGCGCGCCGCCTGAACGCGATCGCGTAACTGCTCGCGCGTCAACGGGCCCTCCTTGGTCAGCGCGCGCTCGATCGCGGCGACTCCACGCTCCGCTGCGCCCGCGGTCACTCCCGTTTGCGTCAGGCGACGAGCGTTGCCGGTGAACAGATGAGGCGTCGTCAGCGCATGCAGCCACCAGTAGTCCTCTCTGCGGACGAGCTGCAACGTCCCCCGGTTCAGCCAGCCAATCACCAGCGTCCGCTCCTCGGTCAGAGCGCGATCGACATCGGCCGCCGACAGCCCACTCGTGCGCGCCCGGACGGCGAGGCGCGCGCTGCGCAGATCCTGCGCCTGTACTGCCAGCAAGCGATCGGTCACTGCGAGCGCGTCGGCGCCTCGCTCCTCACACAGAAGCTGCGCCGAAAACCTCGCGTCGACGACCTCAACGCTCACGGACGCGGCCTCGTCGCCCGCGTTGAGCGTTCCACGACATATCCGCGAGCCGATCTCCGCGCGTTCGCAGCTTCGACTTGCACGGTCGGCGGATACTCGCGAGGCTCACACAGCGACGCCAATCGACCCGAAAAGCTAAATCAGCCCCGTTCGGTGCAGGCAGCGGAAGTCTCCGTAGACGAACGCGTAGCGTGCCTTCGTCTCATCGGTCGGGCCTTCGGTGAGACCGAGATGCCACCGGCCGTATTCCTCCCACGAGTGAGACGCGCGATAGGCGTTTTCAGCTTCGGGTTGGGCTGCACCTCGCCCCAGTCACTGTCCAGGACGTACTGGCGGCTCTCGATCAAGTGGCGGGGCTTCTCGACGGCACGCTCGTTGACCGCATACGAGGCCATCGGCACATTGTGACGGAGGCGATCCCAGGGATCGGTTTCGTGGCGGCCTGCCGGGGCTTCGTCGACTGCATGAATTCACCGAGGCCCGTTTCACGCCGCCGGGTGGGGCCCTGGGCACAGCACCGTTTCCTCCTCAGCGGTGCGAACCTTCCTTGGCGCTGGGTACGGTTCGAGCTTGGCAACGGACGCGCAGGTTCTTGACATCGCCGGGCGCCGGATGGCGGTTACGAACCCGGACATGGTCTTCTTCCCGGAGCGCGGGGAGACGAAGCTCGACCTGATCCGGTATTACCTCGCTGTCGCAGAGCCGTTGCTGCGCGCCGCGGGCGGGCGGCCTACCCTCATGCAGCGGTTCCCCCACGGCGCGCAAGGCGGCTCGTTCTTCCAGAAGCGCGTTCCCAACAATGCGCCGGAGTGGTTGCAGACGACGATCGTCAGTACGCCGAATGGAACGACCTCCCGCGCGCTGGTACTCGTCGATATGGCCCACGTCGTCTGGGCGGTGAACCTCGCGTGCCTCGGGTTTCACATTTGGCCTTATCAGCATGACCGCCCGGAGGCGGCTGACGAGCTACGCCTCGACCTCGACCCGCAACCCGGCGTCGGGTTCGACGAGGTGCGCGCCGCCGCGATCGAGGTCCACGGATTGCTGGACGAGCTCGGAATCGTCGGTTACCCGAAAACCACAGGAAACCGTGGTCTCCACGTCTACGTCCGGCTTGAGCCGCGATGGGATTCCTATCAAGTGCGGGCCGCAGCAGTTGCGGCCGCCCGCGAGCTCGAGCGACGCCGCCCAGAGCTGATCACCTCCGCATGGTGGAAAGAGGAGCGGGGCCGCCGCATCTTCATCGACTACAACCAGAACGCCCCACACAAGACCGTCTTCGGTGCCTGGTCGGTGCGCGCCCGTCCCGGCGCCCAGGTCTCGACACCGGTGACCTGGGACGAGATCGACACTCTGCATCCCGACGAGCTGACCATCGCGACCGTGCCCGGGCGACTCGAAGCGCACGGTGACCCCTGGGAGCAAATGGGCGAGCGGCCCCAGTCGCTCGAGCCGCTGCTCGAACTCCATAAGCGTGACCGGGCCACGGGTCTCAAGGACGCTCCGTGGCCCCCTGTCTACCCGAAACAGCCTGATGAACCTCCCCGGGTCGCCCCCAGCCGGGCGCGCCGAGACGCTCGGTAAACCTGCTGGAGGCGAGCGTGTCGATTTCGCGATCGGTCGTTCGACGTGTAGGTAGTAGGCAAACCGACTACCCAAGGAGCAAAGCGATGAGAGTCATGGTGCTGGTCAAGGCAAGCCCGGAGTCCGAGGCGGGGGA
>DASYRZ010000144.1:0-2365 GCA_036003865.1 Gemmatimonadales bacterium
ACCACGTCCAGCGGCGCGGGGCTGGGGCTGGCGATCGCCCGGCGCCTGGTCGAGAGCTGGGGCGGCGTCATCACGCTCGAAAGCGACCCGGGCAAAGGGACACGGGTCACTCTGACGCTCCAAACGGCGTCCTGAAGCGTCCCCGGGTGACCTTCCTCACAACTGCCAATGGAAAAATCGGACACAATGTGCAAGGTTGTGGCGGCCTTTCCCACGTCCGAGGTGCTTTGTGCGAACTGGAGTCGTCGCTCTTGCGCTCGTCCTGCTCGTACTCGCTCCCCTGCGGCCGGCGCGCGCGCAATTCTCGTTCGATGCGCGCCGCTACGGCATGGGAGGGGTCTCCCTGAGCCGTGACGGCAACGTCCGCCGCTACAATCCCGCATATCGGGCCGTCAAGAATCGGAGCAACGTTAGTGGCGCGCCGAAGTTCTCGATCCCGATCCCGCTGGGACTCATCCAGTTCTTCAAGGATCACCCAATCAACCAGCTCGGCGACGACCCGATGTTCAATCCGGATTCGGCCGCGTTCAATCCGTTCGAATTGATGAACGTCATCTTCAATCCGCCGATTTTCTATGAAGTACGGAAGGCGCCTACGCCGACGAACAACGTCGAATTCACGCTGGGCCGGAACCAGCTCATCTTGAACCTGGGTGCGACGCGGGTTCTCGTTCCCGAGCAGAAGTTCGGGTTGGGCACAACGAGCCGGCTGCTGGACATGGGCTTTGGCTTTGCCGGCTTCAATGTCGGCGTGATGGGCTTCTTGCAGTATGACGTCGGGTTTACGCTGGACAGCACGTTGCGGCAATTCTTGACCGACACAACGGTGGGCGCGCAGCCGCTCACCAACTACACCGCGTTGGGCGACGGCGTGGCGCAAGCGGGTCTCGCCCCGACGATCGGATACGCCGGGCGGGTGCTCCGGGGCGCGGGCGGCGACGACTCAGACGACGGGTTTTACATCGGCGGCGCGCTTCATTACTACCTTGGCGCCACGTATGCGCGCGGGGTCGGGCCGGCAGGGTTTACCACGGGTCCCGTCGTGCTTGGCAGCACGCCGGCGCCGCTCCTCGATGCCAATCTGCTCACGTCCAACAAGCCCAACGGTCACGGCATCGGCGGCGACGTCGGGGTGGCGTGGATCTCAGGGCCCTTCGAAGTCGGTCTTGGCGCGAACGACCTCGGCGCCGAGCTCACGTGGTCCGACACCAAGATTCAGCGCTTTGTCTTCGACACGGCTGGAGATTCGATCAGCACGTCTGTGATCGCGAACCATGTCGAGACCAAGACCAAGCTGCCGATCACTTACGTCGCCAACGCCGCGCTGCGCATGGGTACGGGGACGACCGTAGGTGCGGACGTCGTAAATTCGGGCCGCGGTACGGTGATCCACGCGGGGGTCGAGCAACGCACCGGCCCCTTCGCGCTACGCGGCGGCGTATCCCGTGATCAGCGCAAGAAAATGCAATTCGGCGTTGGCGGCGGTCTTCGCTTTGGAGCGATCGGACTGGACGTCGGATTGTGGACCCACAGCAATTCATTCGCCACAAAGCGCGGCATCACGATGGCGACGTCGATCTCGGTTTATTAGGGGGCGATCCATGAAGGCTCTTGCTGCCGCTCTGCTCGTGTTCCTCGCTGCCTGTGGGGAAGGTCGCGTTATCTTCAACGTCGACGTGTTGAGCTTCCTGTCGGCGAGCGACTCGGTGAAGTCGTTCGACGTCCTGGGCGGAATACCCCAGACAGACTCGACCGTGTCGCGGCAGTTCTTTCTGCCCCCCGGATTCGGGAAGTCGTCGGTCGATTCAGTCACCGCGACCGCAGCGGCGGCGCTCGTGTGCACGGGCGGTGGTGGAAGCGTCCGCTTTGACGTGTTCTTCGCGAAACAGCAGGGAAGCTTGTTTACATCGACGCCATACCTGACGGCCTCGAGCGGTGCTGTGGTCGCAGGCGACTCCGTTTCGCTGTTGCCGCCGACGTCGGTGTCCCTCGCGGATACGGTGTTCAACACGGACACTCTGTGGGTGGGCATTCGAGCGCGCATCGCAACGAATGCCGGGCCGAACATGACCGGGCGGCTGCGGCTGCAAGATCTCCGCCTGCGAATCGCCCTGCAGGACAAGGTTTTCTAAGGTCTCCTGAGGCAGCGCCGCCCGGAGCGGCGCTATATTCCTGCCCGTGAGTACCCGACGCCCGACTGTCACGGTCAGCGTGGGCGGCGTGGCGGTGGGCAGTGCCCATCCGATCGTCGTCCAGTCGATGACCAACACCGACACCGCCGATGCAGCCGCAACCGCCGCCCAGGTGCGCGCATTGCACGCCGCCGGCAGCGAGCTGGTGCGCGTGACGGTCAACACCGACGAGG
>DASYRZ010000145.1:0-3133 GCA_036003865.1 Gemmatimonadales bacterium
GTGGATGTTGTCTTCCGTGAGCTCGTCGTACAGTCCCGACCGGTCGAGTGCGACTACCGGCTGCGCGTGCACGTCGGACAGAATCACCAGCATCCCTTCCTTGCGGCTGCGGTGCACCAGCTCCCGCAGCGCGTGCAGGCCCGTCGAGTCGATGGCCGGCACGTGCCGCATGCGGATGATCAGCACCTTGGGCTTGCCCGCGATCCGCCCCACGCGATCCTTGAACATCTCCGCGGCGCCGAAGAAGAACGGCCCCGTGATCTCGTAGACCTGCACCCCCTCCGGGATCGCCCGGCGGCGCACCGCGTTGGGGTCGCGCTCGAAATCGTCCACCGGATCGGTGAATTCATGCGTCAACACGCTGATGTTCGTCACCTCCGCCATCCGCCGCATGAACAGGAATGCGGCCAGCACGATACCGACCTCGATGGCGACGGTGAGATCCACGAGGACCGTCAGCAGGAAGGTCGTGATCAGCACGGCGACGTCGCTCTTTGGCGCACGGAATTCCGAGACGAACGTCCGCCATTCGCTCATATGGAACGCCACCACCACTAGGATCGCTGCCAGCGTCGCCAGCGGGATGAGCCCCGCCCAACGGCCAAAGAAGAGCGTGATCAGGAGTAGCGTGACAGCGTGCGTCATGCCGGCGACGGGCGTCCGTCCCCCGTTCTTGACGTTCGTCGCCGTACGCGCGATCGCGCCGGTCGCCGGCATCCCACCGAACAGCGGTGACGCGATGTTGGCGACTCCCTGCGCCACGAGCTCCATGTTGGAGCGATGGCGACCGCCAATCATGCCGTCCGCGACGACGGCCGAGAGCAGCGATTCGACTGCGGCAAGCAGCGCGATCGTGAACGCCGGGCCCGCCAGCGTCTGGACGAGACCGAGCGAGAGATGCGGGATGGCGGGGTGCGGGAGACCGGCATGGATCGCGCCGAACCGCGCGCCAATCGTCTCGACCGGCAGGCGCAGCAGCTGCGCGAGGACCGTGGTGGCGATCAGCGCCACAAACGGGCCAGGGATCCGCGTCGAGATCCTCGGCCAGACGGTGATGATCGCCAACGTCGCAACCGCGACCACCAACGCCCAGGGGTTGACGGTGTCAAACGCGTGGACGTACCCGTCCCATTTGGGCAGGAATGCCGAGGGGACGGACTGCATCTCGAGACCGAGGAGGTCGCGGATCTGGCTCGAGAAGATGATCAGCGCGATGCCGCTCGTGAATCCGATCGTCACCGGGTAGGGGATGAACTTGATCGCGGCGCCGAGCCGCAGTAGTCCGAACGCGACCAGGATGAAACCGGCGATGAGCGTCGCCACGATCAACCCGTCGACACCGTGCTGCTGTACGATTCCGGACACGATCACCACGAAGGCGCCGGTCGGCCCGCCGATCTGGACACGCGAGCCGCCGAGCAGCGAGATGAGGAAGCCGGCGACGATGGCGGTGTAGAGCCCGCGTTCGGGAGGGAGGCCGCTGGCGATCGCGAAGGCGATGGCGAGCGGCAACGCCACGATGCCGACGATGACGCCGGCGATCAGGTCCCGGGTGAACTGCTCCCGGTCGTAATCCTGGATCGTGGTGAAAAACTTGGGGATGAGCACGCCGGCGAGAAGATACTAAATTCGAGCATGCACACCATCGCCGCCCTCGCGCTGCTCTTCACACTGCAGCAGCCGCTGCCGTCCGACTCGGCGGTCAGAGCCATGCTGACGGCTCGCGTCCAAACTTTCCCCGATACCGGCAAGCACGGCGAGGGTATCGTGGTCGGACTCCTGGATCCCGGGGGCCGGCGGCGCATCATCGCGGTCGGCGTCGACTCGACTAGCGTCTTCGAGATCGGGTCGATCACCAAAACCTTTACCGCATCCGTGCTGGCGGACATGGTGGACCGCGGCGAGGTGCGGCTCGACGATCCCGTCGCGAAATACCTGCCGCCGACGGTGCGCGTGCCCTCGCGCAACGGCCGCCAGATCACGCTGCTCGACCTCGCGACTCAAGTCTCTGGCCTGCCGCGCATGCCGGCGAACTTGACGCCGCACGATTCGATGAATCCGTACGCGGACTACAGCGTCCAGCAGCTGTACGCGTTTCTGTCGGGTTACGAGCTGCCGCGCGACGTCGGCGCCGCGTACGAGTACTCGAACCTCGGCGTGGGGTTACTCGGGCACGCGCTCGCCCTCAAGGCGGGAATGCGCTACGAGGAGCTGGTGCGGCGCCGCATCCTCGCGCCCCTCGGCATGCGCGAGACGGCCATCACGCTCACGCCGGCGATGCGCGCGCACCTGGCTCCGGGCCACGATGACGAGGGACACGTCGTGCCGAATTGGGATTTGCCGACGCTGGCTGGAGCCGGAGCGCTGCGCTCGACCACGGCCGACATGCTCGTCTACCTCATGGCCAACCTCGACTCCACCGCGAAACCGCTGGGGCGAGTGCTGCAGCAAACGCACGGCGGACGCCAAGCGACCGACAACCCCAATGTCAGGATCGGCCTGGCGTGGCACATCCTGTCCCGTCCGGTCGGCAATCTCGTGTGGCACAACGGCGGGACGGGCGGCTATCGCACCTTCACCGGATTCGATCCGGTGCGACGGATCGGCGTCGTGGTGCTCTCCAATGTGAATGTGAGCGTCGACGACATCGGCTTGCACCTACTGGACGAGACCTACGCGCTGCGGCAAGCGCCGCCGCGCCGCAGCGAAGTCGCCGTGGATTCAGTGATTCTGCGGCGATACGTGGGCGAGTACGAGCTGACCCCGGCGTTTCACATCAACGTGACGCGCGACGGCGCGCATCTCTTCGTGCAGGCGACGGGGCAGCCGCGATTCCCGATCTTCGGGGAATCGGACTCCACGTTCTTCCTCAAGGTGGTCGATGCCCAGTTGACGTTCCGACCTGATGGCCTGGTGCTGCATCAGAATGGCCAGCACGCTCCGGCCCGCAAAATTCAGTGACCGACATGAGCCGCTGGAACATCGCGCCGTACTTCAACGTCGCTGATGTCGTCGTCACGGCCAACTATTACCGCGACAAGCTCGGTTTCCGCTACGAGCGCTTCTGGAATGAGCCGCCGTCGTTCTGCATGGTGAAGCGCAACGGTGTGATCATCATGCTGGCGCAGCTCGA
>DASYRZ010000146.1:0-10717 GCA_036003865.1 Gemmatimonadales bacterium
CGATACCGCGCCGCGTGCGGCACGCTCGACCAGACGAGCTGCTCGAGGCGTGGGACGGAACCGCGGGGGAGAATGGGTCTCGGCGCGACGCTATTGGTGAGCGGCGGCTCTCGCAACGTTGGCTCAGACCGCTCAGAGAACGGGCTCGGCAGTATGAAGAGGAGCACCGCCGCAGCAGCCGCAATCCCTAGTGGGAGTACCCACCGGGGCCGCGGTTTTTCACCGGGTTCGGCGGACACGTCAGCCCGCGCCACCAGATCCGCTGTCGCCCGGACGGTCGCGCGGCACCGGGCGCAAGCAAGAAGGTGCGCGACGACCGGCGCGCGGGCTTCGGGACCCAGCCGTCCGTCAACGAAATCCGCGAGGACGAGCTCGTCGGGACACTCCGGCGTCTCCATCCGGCGCTCGAGCAGGGTCGAGGAGCGCACTAACGCGGTCGACTCCCGCATCGTGTCGACCTCGGCGCGACATGAGGAGCACGTCGCGACGTGTGCGGCGGTGGCCCCATCTCCTTCGCCGAGGGCGAACGGCAGGAGAACCTCAGGCGCGGGGTGCGTCACGCGCCGCTTTCGGAGCAGAGTCTTGAACATCGTCCCCGTGGTACGGACAGGGGGCGGCGGCCTGCTCGGTCGCTCACAGATCCCCTCCGCGGATGCCCGCCTGCTCGAGCAACGCCCGGACCTCGGCGAGTGCACGATACACGCGGTTGTAGACCGTCTTGGGACTAGTAAGCCCGAGCGCTCGAGCGACTTGATCGGCGGGCATTGCGTCAACGATGTAGAGCTGCACGGCAAGTCGATCTTCCGGGCTCAGTGACTCGAGCGCGCGTGCCAGGATCGCCTGTTGCTCACGCGCAACTGCAGGATCGTCCGGAGCGTCAGCACTCTCCGGTGGCGGAATGGCAATCTCGCCTGAGACACGGCCTCGACCAGCGGCTGCCAGGGCCGCGTACGTAGCCTTTAGCTCTCTGAGGAACTCGCCGAACGAGATGGCGGGGGCATCGCGTGAATGCAGGAGCTCATAGGCCTCCACGTGCGAATGCCCGCTGTGAAAGACGTACTCGAAGATGCGCTGCTGGAGCGGCGGCAAGGCTGCCGCGATCGTCGACAGTCGCTTCCGACCATCGCGATGGCGGAACCAGTCGATCGTGAGGTTATAAACGACGGCAACGAGCCAGGTCGAAAAGGGGCGATTTGGGTCGACGCGCTCCGCGCAACGGCGGAGTCGGGCGAAGTCGTTCGCGCGCAACACCTCGCAGACTCGCGCGAACACGTCCATCACGTCGTCGGGTTCGCCGGTGTAACGGCGGATCGCGCCAAAGATCAGGCGGCGGTAGCGCGTGATGAAGAGATCCCACGCGCGCTCGGGATCGCCACTCTGGAGCGGAGCGATCCATGATTCCGTCATGGGTCCTCCGACCGGCCGACGAGAGCGGATATACCGCCGGCCATGACGATGTCAACGGTGGCGTCGAATTGGCCCTCGGCGCGAGAAAACGATGACGCTCGCCGGTCGTCGCGGCCTAGCATCGGGGCATGCTGCACGAGTCGGTCATCGTCGTGCTGGCCACCACGGGCGCGACCCTCGAACCTGACGCCCTCGACGCGTTGGCGGGCGCGACCGTCATCTGGTCGCGGATCGAGCGAGAGGGTCGCGTAGCATGTTTGGCAGCCCGCGTACGTCACACAGAGCCGGTGACGGAATTCCGAGTCCGAGTCAGGCAATGGGGTGCGGCACGCGGATGGGCCGTAACTGTTGCGCCGTGTGGCCCGCTTCACTAAGATAAGTCACATGCATGACTTGGGAGCCCCGCTCGCCGGCAACGGCGCCGCAATGCCTCCTCCGCGGCTCCCCCGTCCCAAAGGCCGCTCCGTTCTAGCCCGTTGGTTCGATAGCTGGATGCGATCGCTCGGCATGGCGCTCGTGCTGTTCCTCATCATTCGCACTTTCCTTCTCGAAGCATTTCAAATCCCCTCTGGTAGCATGGAACGCACGCTGCTGGCGGGGGATTTTTTGTTCGTGAACAAGGCGGTGTACGGCGCGCAGATTCCCGGCACCAACGCCCGTCTCCCCGGCTTCAACACGCCGCAGCGCGGTGACGTGATCGTCTTCGCGTTTCCGAAAGACCCGACGTTGAGCTATGTGAAGCGCGTCATCGGCGTTGGCGGTGACACCGTCGAAATGCGCACGGGCCAGGTCTATGTGAACGGGAGTGTGCTCGAGGAACCTTACGTGCAGCGCAAAGACCTGCTGCACGACCCATCCGACCCCGAGTTCAAGTGGCAGCGCGTGTATCTCGTGAATCGCACCGACGAGCAGCGCCGCCGCTACCACGCGACGCGCGACAACTGGGGTCCGCTGCGTGTTCCGCTGGATAAGTACTTCGTCCTTGGCGACAACCGGGACAACTCGGCCGACTCACGCTATTGGGGTTTTGTCGACGCGAGCGCAGTGAAGGGTCGCCCGCTCCTGGTGTATTTCAGCTATGACCGGGGCACGCGAGACGCGTTACCCTGGCTGACCGACATTCGTTGGAACCGACTCGGTTCGCTGATTCACTAGACTAGAGTGGTAGCTTCCTCGAGAGGAGTGGCCATTCCATGCAGCTGAATACGGCGAAGCGCGCATCATTTGACGAGGGATCTCTGGATCAGTATTTGCGAGAAATCAGCCAGTATCCGCTGATCACGCGAGAGGAAGAAGTGACCCTCGCGCAGCGGATCAAGCAGAGCGATCCCGAGGCGCTCGACAAACTGGTGCGCTCGAATCTGCGTTTCGTCGTTTCGGTCGCCAAGAAATATCAGAATCAGGGTGTCTCGCTGTCCGACCTGATCAACGAGGGCAACCTCGGCCTGATCCGCGCGGCCCACAAGTTCGACGAGACCAAGGGCATCAAATTCATCTCGTACGCGGTGTGGTGGATCCGCCAGGCGATCCTGCAGGCGCTGGCCGAGCAGTCCCGGATCGTGCGCGTGCCGCTGAATCGTGCCGGGACATTGCATCGCATCGGCAAACGCTCGGCCTCGCTGCTCCAGGAGCTGGGGCGCGAGCCGACCGTCGAAGAAATCGCCGAGGGGATGGACATCTCGGAGGAAGAAGTCGCGAAGACGCTGTCGATCTCGCAAGCGCACCTCTCGCTCGACGCGCCGCTCACCCCGGGCGAAGACAACAAGTTGCTGGATTATCTTCCCGACACGACGAATCCCGGTCCCGACGACGAGATCTTCGAGCATGCACTCACCGAATCGATCGAGTCGGTGCTCGCCACGCTGAAAGAGCGGGAAGCGCGGATTCTCCGGCTCTACTTCGGTCTCGAAGGTCAGGAGCCGATGACGCTCGAGGAGATCGGGTCGCAGCTCGGCATCACGCGGGAACGCGTCCGCCAACTCAAAGAAAAAGCCCTGGCCAGACTCCGTCACGTGTCTCGCGCCAGAGCGCTGGAGAGCTTCCTGTCCTAAAAACGGGGAATCGGGAATGGGGATTGGGACGATATGTTCCCAGTCCCCATTCCCCGTTCCCCGCTTAGATTTCCGGCCCTATGGCCTCTCAAGCATCGTTTGATATCTCGACGGGCGCCGATCTTCAGGAAGTCGACAACGCCGTCAATCAGGCCCAGAAAGAGATCATCCAGCGCTACGACTTCAAGGGCTCGAAGGCGTCAATCGCGTTTGATCGCGCGAAGGCGACGTTGACGCTCGTCGCCGACGACGACTTCAAGATGAAAGCGCTGTTCGACGTGCTCCAAACGAAGATGATCAAGCGCGGCGTCCCGGTGAAAAACATGGAGCTCGGCGCCATCACGCCGGCGGCGAACGACACCGTGCGGCGCGAGATCAAGCTCACGCAGGGCATCCCGCAGGAAAAAGCCAAGACGATCGTGAAGGCAATCAAGGACAAGAAATTCAAGAAAGCCCAGGCGTCGATCCAGGGCGAAGAGATCCGCGTCCAGGCGCCCTCCAAGGATGAGCTGCAGGAAGTGATCGCGTTTCTCCGGTCGCAGGACTACGGAATCGAGCTGAAGTTTGGGAACTACCGCGGATGAAGCTGGGCGTCATCTCCCTCGGCTGTGACAAGGCGACCGTGGACTCCGAGCGGCTGGTCGGCGAGCTGGTCGGCCACGGCGCGGTCGTCACGCCCGAGCTGCCGGCGGCCGACGTCATCCTGGTGAACACCTGCGGCTTCATCGACGCCGCGAAACAAGAATCGATCGACGCGATCCTCGGCGCGGCACAGCTCAAGACAACTGCGGCGGTCAAGGCGGTCGTGGCGGTCGGTTGTCTCGTGCAGCGATACAAGCATGAGCTGCAAACTGAGATTCCCGAGGTCGATCTGTTTCTCGGCTTCTCGGAGCTTCATCATCTGGTGCCCGAGCTCGCGCAGCGGGGGCTCATTGAAGATCCCGTCGCATCCCATCCCGGGGTGCGCGAGTTCCTAGGGCGTCAGTCGCACGTGCGCTACCTGAAGATCTCCGAGGGCTGCGATCACACTTGCGCCTTCTGCGCCATTCCGCTGATGCGCGGGAAGCACCGCTCCGAACCGCTCACGCGCCTGGTGCGCGAGGCGCAACAGCTCGAGGCGCAAGGCGCGAAAGAGATCAATCTCGTTGCGCAGGACCTCGGCCACTGGGGCCGCGATCTCGGTCTCGGCGGCCCCAAGCTGCCGGATCTCCTGGAGGCGCTGCTCGGTGAAACCTCGGTGCCGTGGTTCCGACTGTTGTACGTCTACTCGGCCGGAATTAACGAGCGGCTGGTCGAGCTGATGGCGCGGAGCCCGCGTATCGTGCCGTACATCGACATGCCGATCCAGCACGCCACCGACCGCATGCTGGAGCGGATGCGGCGGCCCGAGCGCGTGCGGACGCTGCGCGAGAAGCTGGCCTGGCTGCGTGGCGCCATCCCCGATCTCGCGATTCGCACGACGTGCCTGGTGGGATTTCCGGGGGAAACGGACGAGGATTTTCGCGCGTTGCTCGCCTTCCTCGAGGAAGCGCAGTTCGACCGCATGGGCGCGTTCGCGTACTCGCCTCAGACTGGTACACGCGCGGTGCAGTACGATGACGACGTCGATGAATACGTCAAGCAGGAACGTCTAGCGGAAGTCGTCGAGGTACAGCGTGCCATCTCGGCCGAGTGCCTGGAGCGATTTGTGGGGCGGGAAGTGGATGTGCTCGTCGACGGTCTCGAAGAGGAGAGCGGTGTCAAAGCCGGGCGCGTGCAGTGGCAGGCCGATGACGTCGACGGTGTTACCTACCTCGAGCGAGCGGGCTGGGCGCGGCCGGGAGACTTCGTCCGCGCGCGCATCACGGGCAGCGAGGACTACGACTTCCAGGCAGCCGCGCTGACGTGACACGATCGAGCGAGCTCTTCGACCGGGCGAAACGGGTGTTGCCCGGCGGGGTCAATTCACCCGTACGGGCGTTCCGGGCTGTTGGCGGGACGCCCTTTTTTGTCGCGTACGCCGAAGGCTCGCGGCTGTTCGATGCCGATGGCAAGAGCTACATCGACTACGTCTGCTCCTGGGGTCCGCTGATCCTCGGCCACGCGCACCCCGCCGTCCTCGATGCGGTGCGAAACGCCGCAGAGCGGGGCTGGTCCTATGGCGCGCCGTGCGAGGCGGAGGTCGAGCTCGCCGAGGAGGTCCAGCGGCGCATGCCGAGTCTCGAGATGATGCGGTTCGTAAACAGCGGCACCGAGGCCACGATGGCCGCCGTCCGGCTGGCGCGCGCGGCGACGGGGCGCGACCTGATCGTCAAGTTCGAAGGCTGCTATCACGGACACGCCGACGGGTTTCTCGTGAAAGCCGGGTCGGGGGTGGCGACGCTGGGCCTCCCCGACAGCCCCGGTGTGCCTGCCGAGCTCGCGAAACTGACGCTGACCGCGCCGTTCAATGATGCGCGCGCCGTGGCTGATCTGTTTCGGGAGCATGAGGGCCGGATCGCGGCGATCATCGTCGAGCCCTATGTGGGCAATGCGGGGTTCATCAGTCCCGAGTCCGATTTCCACTCAGCCCTGCGCGACGTGTGTGACCAATACGGGGCACTGCTGATCTTCGATGAGGTGATGACCGGTTTTCGCGTCGCCCGAGGGGGCGCCCAGGAGCGGCTCGGTGTGCAACCCGACCTCACGACCCTCGGCAAGATCGTCGGCGGCGGATTTCCGGTGGGCGTCTACGGAGGGCGAGCCGATTTGATGAAACGCATCGCGCCGGAAGGTCCGGTCTACCAGGCGGGCACATTGTCGGGCAATCCCGTCGCGATGGCCGCGGGACTCGCGACGGTGCGAGAGACAGGTCGTCCCGGCTTCTACGAGCAGCTCGAACAGAAGACCAAACGTCTCATGACCGGTCTGGAGACTGTCGCGCGACACCATGGCGTTCCCGTCTCGCTTGGGAACGCGGGATCACTGTGGGGGCTGTATTTCACCGCCGGGCCGGTGCGCAACTATAGCGACGCGAAGCGGAGCGATACGGCGCTGTTTGCGCGCTGGCACAAGGCGGCGCTGGCGCGCGGCGTATTCCTGGCGCCCTCCGCTTTCGAAGCGGGCTTCATTTCGGCAGCGCATTCGGAGACCGATATCGATTTCACCCTCGAGCAGCTCGATGCGGCGCTGGGCGAAGCGCGCGCTCGCTAGCGTCGCGGTCCTCGCGACCGTCGGCTGCCCGCGGCCGCACGGCGCGCCGCAGCCCACCGGCGGCGGCGAACCCGAGCTCCGGATCGGTCTCGCGATCGGATTGCCGAACGCGTCGATCGGGGGGCCGGAAGGCGGCGAGCTATTCGTCAGCGAAGCGGCGAGCGGCTTGCCCGTCGGCTCGGTGCCGGCTGGGGTGCGCTGGGTCGTCGTACCCGATTCCGCCGATTCGTCTCGTCTGCGGCTCATCCGTCCGGACAGCACGCGGACCGAGGCGCTGCGCGGCATCGCGGTCGTCAACGTCACCGAGAACCGGTTCGTCGTTGCCAACGGGCGGCGCTATCGCGGCCGAATCAACATCACATCGGGACGCGGCGGTCTCACGGTCGTCAATCGGCTCAATGCCGAGAGCTACATCGCCGGCGTTGTCGGTCCGGAGATCGGGGCGCGCCGGCCGGACGAGTTCGCGGCAGTGCTGGCACAAGCCGTGGTGTCCCGCACGTTCGCGATCAAGAATCGGGGCCGTTGGGACGCGTTCGGCTTCGACGCCTACGCCGACACGCGCGACCAGGTCTATCTCGGCGTCGCGGTCGAGACCAATCAGGTGTGGGACGCCATCCGCCAAACGGCGGGGCAGGTCCTGGAGTACGACGGGGACGTGATCGACGCCTATTTCCACTCGACGTGCGGCTTCAGCACCGCCGGCGTGGAAGAGGCGTTTGCGTCTGCCCGGACGCGTCCCTACCTGCGGCCCGTCTCCGACGCCCGGGGGGGGCCGGGGGGTCATTACTACTGCGAGATCTCACCGCGGTTTCGCTGGCGCGAAGAATGGGACGCCTCCAAGCTGCGCACTATATTGTCGCGGACGCTGCCGACCGTGACCCCGCTTTCCGGCGACGGGTTACAGCGCATCACCGACATCCAGGTGACGCGCACGACGCGATCGGGACGCGTGGGCGAGCTGCGCATCGTGTTCGAGCGCGGCGACATTCGGATCCCGGGCGCCGATGTGCGGTCGGTGCTGCGGCCGGAAGCCGATCGCATGCTCTCCAGCGCCGCGTTTCAGCTGACCGTGACGAAACGGCAGGGCGAGGTCAGCGGATTGATCGCGGCCGGCGCGGGATCGGGGCACGCGGTCGGGATGTGCCAATGGGGCGCCATCGGCCGGGCGCGGGCCGGGCAGGACTACCGAACGATTCTGACCACGTATTTCCCGGGGACGAAAATTGAAAAGCTCTACTAGGGCGGCCGGACGGCCGGACGGCCTGACGGTCGCGAAGAGAATCGGACTCGCGCTGCTGCTATTGGCCGTCCGGCCGTCCGGCCGTCTGGCCGCCCAAGGCGTCCTCAACCAGTTCTCGTACGAGAATCTCCGCCTTTCGGCGATCCAGGTCGACGTCGGTGTGCTTGGTGCGTCGGAGCTCACCGGCGCGACGGTCGGCGGCATTCGCGTGGACTACGGCCGGATCGCGCCGAAGGTCCGATTGCTGCTCGGCCTCTCCTATTTCCGTTCGCAATTCGCCAATGAAGCGCGCAACCGGTTCGAGCGGCGGCTCGACAGCATCGTGAATCCATCTACGCCGGACACCATCAATCTCGGGCGCATTTCGCTCAGCGATATCGTCGGTGACGTCGACTTCCAGTTCGTGTTTCCGCAGGGACACGGGATCAGCGCCTACCTCGGCACGGGCGTGAGCATTCACGTGCGCAACGGCAGCGGTGCGGCGATCAACGGCACGTTCGTGGAAGACGCGCTCGACGTGATTACGGCGGGGCTCAACGGCACGATGGGATTCGAGTTCAATCTCTCGAACGCCTGGCGGTTCACGCTGGAGGGTCGGGGAATGCTCTCGAGTGGCCTCAAAACAGTAAGCCTGCGGACCGGCATCATGTATCGATTCAGGGGGACCCGCGAGCCGGGAGCGGGGCGCCGGCCCAATAAGTGAACGATCCAATCCGAGTCGGCGTCCTGGGCGCCGGCGCGATCGCGCAGGTCGCGCATCTGCCGGTGCTCCGCCGCCTGCCTGGCGTCGAAGTCGCCGCCATCTGCGACAACGACGTCGGCAAGGCGCAGGCCCTCGCCGCGCGCTTCGAGGTGAAAGACACCTATGACGACATCGAAGAGGTGTTGCGCTACGCCAATGTCGATGTCGTCGTGATCTGCACGCCCAACCACCTGCACGAAATCCACGTGACAGCGGCGCTCGCGGCCGGCGTGCATGTGCTGTGCGAGCGGCCGCTCGCGCTCACGGTGGCGGGCGTCGAGCGCGCGCTCGCGGCCAGTGACAAATACGGCAAGCGGGTGATGGTGGGGATGAACCACCGCTTCCGCTCCGACGTCCAGGCGGTGCGCGGGTTTCTCGCGGGAGGCGATCTGGGAGGCCTGCAGGCCGTGCGCGGCGGCTGGTACACGTTTCAGCCCAGCAGGCAGATAGTGGGGTGGCGGCTGCGGCGCGAGCAGGCGGGAGGCGGCGCAGTGCTCGACCTCGGCTTGCCGCTCATCGATCTCGGGATGTGGCTCGCGGGCTGGCCGGCCCCGAAGCGGATCTCCGCCCATCTGACGCGGCCCGCAAAAGACGCCCTGGAGGACATGGGATCGGCGCTGATCGTGTGTGAGAATGGCGTGTCGATCACCGTCGACGTCAGCTGGCGTCATCTGGGCGAGGGCGAGCGCTTCTGGTTCGACATCGTCGGCGCGAAGGGCTCGGCCATGATCCAGCCGCTGCGCATTTTCAAGGAGCAGCATGGGGCCGCGGTGGACGTCACCCCCACCGGCGCGACCGGGCGTGAAACGCAGTTCATTCAGTCGTATCGCGCCGAGTGGATGTATTTCCTCGCCGTGATCAAGGGGGACGTGAACGCACCGCCGCCGCGCGATCAGCTCGCGCTGCAGCGCGTGCTCGACGCGATTTACCGCTCCTCGGACGAAGGACGCGACATATTGTTCTGACGCCCCGCCGGTTGGTGCTGCTCGTTGCGTTGGGAGCGATCGCACTCACCGCAAGCTATCCGCCATTTCCCCTTCCGATTCTCAGCTTCTTCGCCATCACGCCGGCCGTGGTGCTGATCCGCCAGGCGGTCAGCGAAGCCAATCCGCGCCTCGCATTTCGTTGGGGATGGTGGTACGGGCTGATCGCGAACGCGCTGGTGCTCTACTGGATGGTGGTCGCGCTGTGGCACTTCACGCCGTTCTCGGCGCTCGGCTATCTCGCCACGATCGCCATCATCGGGTTGCTCACCGGCATCATGTTCTGGTTTGTCGTCCGCGTGCGGTTGGCGATCGCAGGGCTGCCGCTGTGGGTGGTGTCGCCGGTAGCCTGGACGATGCTCGAATGGGTCATCGGTCATCTCGGCGACGTTCGGTTTCCCTGGCTCGGCCTCGGCACGTCGCTGGCGGATGCGCCGGTGCTGGTGCAATGGGCCGACATCGCGGGCGCCCGTGGCGTGACGCTGTGGCTGGCGTGGTGCAACGTCGCGATCGTCGAGGCCTTTCTCGGGAAACGGGAAGCGGGAAGCGGGATACGTGGACCACTCGCCCGCTTCGGTGTGCCAGTGCTCGTGTCGATCCTCGTCGCGCTCGGCTACGGCGTATGGCGCATGAAGACGCTGCCTATTCGCGAGGTGGGCGTCGTCGGGATGGTCCAGCCGAACGAGGGGTTCAAGGAGAAGTTCGACCCCGGGCACGCCGACAGCGTCATGAGCACGCTGTTCTCATTGTCGCGCGTGCTGCTCGCGGCCGGAGCGTCGCCGAAGCCGCAGCTCCTCGTCTGGCCTGAAGCGGCGATCCCCGGATACTTCGTCGACCATCCGCAGTGGGACGCCGCGATCGCGGCGTTCGTACGTGAGAATCGCGTGCCACTGTTGACCGGCGGACTCAACGCGGAGCCCGAAGGCCCTCCGTCGCGCGCCTATCGCATCTTCAACGCGGCGTTCTACTACGATTCGACCGGCGATCGGACGCATTCACCGATCTACGCCAAGCATTATCTCGTGCCAGTGACCGAACGCGTGCCCTTCGTGCCGGTGCGGCTGTTTCGGGCGATTCCGGGACTGTCGCGCTGGTCGGGCGGCTTCCGCCCCGGCAAGGAATC
>DASYRZ010000147.1:0-4211 GCA_036003865.1 Gemmatimonadales bacterium
AGCCTTCTCGAGGTCACCGAACGGCACGCCCGGATCTTCCGAGATCCATCCCGACGACAGCGCCGTCGCGCCGCGGCCGATCTGCTCGGCCTCGAGCAGCATCACTTTGGCGCCCGCCACGGCAAACGCATACGCCGTGGCGCAACCCGTCAACCCGCCGCCGATGATGACAACGTCGACAGGCTCGGTGCCGCGATGGCGTGGATACGACGGCACGCGCGATTTCGGAAACTGGTCGAGCCAGGGTGAACGTCCATATTTCGTCTTGGTCATTTTTTTATGGCGTGGGGCCCCACCCCCACGCCTGATGCCCTCGCGCTGTGGCGCTCGCGCATAACTTTCACTTGCGCGCTATCGCGCGCGCAGGCGCCCATCTCCGTGCTCTGCGCCCTCCCGCCCGTCTCGCCTTCCTGCCTCCCATCCCTTCCATCCTGCCCATCCTGCCCATCCCGCCCATCTAGGGCGCTTCCAGGCTCGTCAGCACCTGCAAGAGCTTCGTGACTTCGACCATGTCTCGGAAGGAGCCTTTGACCGTGTGCGCGTCGGGACGCGACAAGCCGGGAACGAACGCGGCGCGTTCGGCATCGATCGTCAGTTTGAATCCCACTTCGAGATCGATCGGCGTCGTCACGCGATATGGCTGAAGAGAAGAGAGCTTCGCCATCGCGCGTTTGACGCCGTCGCGAATCATCGTCTGCCCGCGCGCCGGGGTCACGCTCATCGCCGAGTGATACCCGTACGGCTCCTTCACAATCGCGCCTTCGGCGGCGGGGACGACCTTCTGCAGTTGCGTGACCGCCAGCCGATCGCCCGACACGAATGCGACCGGCACGCCAAATTGTCCGGCGAGCGCGGCGTTGAAGATCCCTTCGGACACTTCCATGCCGTTCAACTTGATGCCGAGCAGCCGCGCGCTCGAAATCGTGTGACTGCGAACCGCACCGGCCGTCCACTCGCTGCCGTGATAGCCGATGAAGACCGCCGCCGCAAACGTCTCGTCGATGCCCTGCATCATTTCGAGCGGCCGTGGAAATCCGCGCACGAGCCGTACGTCGTCCGGCAGCTTGTCGATGAGCACGCTCTGTCCGTTGCCGTGCGAGTCGCAGACGACGATGTCGGCAGGGCCGCTGTCACGGATTGCGGCGATCGCCGCGTTGACTTCGCCGGTCATCCACTCGCGCGCGCGCTGGTACTCGAATCCGTCGGGCCCGAGCTGCGCCGGCTGGACGACGCCGGTGATGCCTTCCATGTCGACGGAAATGAAGATCTTGCGGGGGCGAGTCTGGGCGGAAACGAGGAGCGGGACAAGCAGTAGTCCCGCCAGCAGACGTGTCATGCGGTCGACATTGTAGCGCGGGCGTTCACCTCACTAGTCGATACAGACGGCATTCCCCTTCCTCCCAGGTGGACGTGGCGACGAACTGAAGGCGCGGCTGGGCGTCGGCCTCGGCCGCCACTCGCGAAAAGGAGCTTCGATAGTAGGCCTCGTGGAGCACGAAGTACTTCGTCCCCAGCGTGTTGAATGCGTCGAGCGCCTCGTCTGCGGGGAATTTCCGGCTGATCGCCACGAGAGGCGCGTACCACACAGGCTCGAAGCCACTCGCACCGTTGGCGATGGGATGCCAGTGGAACGTCGAGAGATGGACATAAAACGGGTCGCCGTCGCCGTACATCGGCAGGTCTGCCAGGACGGCTTGAGTGGGCGCTTTGGCATAGATGTCCGGCGCGTGGGTCCAAAGCGGTCGAAGCTCGAGTGACGGTCGCAGATCGGCGAGCACGGCGATGGCGATTGCGGAGACCGTCGCGCGTTTCAGCCAGACCGATCCCATGGTCCGTACGATGCGCGCGACTCCCATACCCGCCAACAGCGCCAAAAACAGACCTGCCACAGCGCGAAATCTCGCCGCGACCCGAAAGGCTCGAAAGGGCGGGAGCTTGTTGAGCCACGTGTAGAGCGTCCCGTTCAGTCCGAACGACGCTTCAACGCTCGCAACCAATCCCAACGCGGTCGGCAGCACGAGAGGTCCAACAGGCGGAATGAAAGCGGCCGCGCCGATGACGACCGGCACTGTTCCGGGGAACAGCTCGAGCTCGTTGCCCTGCCGTTGGTAGAGCGCCGTGCCGTACGCCACGCTGCGGCGGCTCGACGTCAGATAGTGGCGGTAGGTTGCACTGTAGGCGCGGATCTCGCCCTCGCCCCGCTCACCTACCGTCGAGCGATTGGCCCGGTACGGGATGGTAATCAGCGCGGCGGTCACGCCACCGATCAGCACGGCAAGTCCAAGCGAACCCCAAGCGCGGCGCGTGGGCCACCCGACACACCAGATCCAGCCAGCAACCACGACGGCCAGCGAGACCGATAGGTACGCGCCGTAGTAGAGCGAAGAGAGCGCCTGGAGCGACACGAATATGCCGATTGCGACGCCGTCGCGCGTGCGCGCGGTCGACAGCGCGCGGAACAGCGCCAGCAGCGCCAGCGGCATCCAGCACGTGAACTGCAGCTCGAGATGGCTGTAATGTGAAACCCGAAACGGGTCGAACGCGAATACCAGCGCGGCGACTATGGCGGCGCCTGCTTGCTCGGTCACCGCACGCGCGAGCGCAAACATCGCGACTCCGGCCGCCACACACGCAGCGAGGACGAGCGTTGTGTAGACGACCAGCACCGGCGCGCCGAGCCAGAGCGCAGGCGCGGCGAGAAGGGCCGGTGCCAGCATCGCATCGGAATACGCCAATGTTCTCGTCGCCGGGTGGTAGATGTTGCCATCGAAGAGATGTGCTGGAGCACGCGGCAACTGGTGCGCGACCCAGCTCAATCGCCACATGGAGAACAGCGGATCGCCAAAATCGGGAACGCTCGTGAACGCCAGCACCTGCTGGCGCAAGATCACAGCGGTCACCACAGCAATCACGAGCGTCACCCAGAGCCATTCCCGTGTCGACGGCCAATCGAACGTCAACGACGACGCTCGGGCTGGTCGCCGACCGAACGGTCTGCGCCAGGTCGACGCCAGGTAGGCAAGACGACGGCCGCCGCTCATCGACAGCGTTCGCAGTCCGCTCAGCGCATGTACCGTCCGATCGACGATTGACGGACGCATCACGACCACATGGCGAACCAGCAGGACGATGACCGCCAGGAGGAGGGCACGCGTGCCGGAGCTCGAGGTCACCCAGACGCGACCGATGTGAAATCGCAGACCTCCCGCGTACTCGATCAGCAGCGCCAGGCCGAGCAGCAGGAGGCACGCGGTATCAGCCGCGACGGTGAACCGATGCTTCCAGGACTGCGCACGGAGAGGCATGCGGGACACTCCGCGAGAAGCGGGACATCACTATACTCGACTGAAAGGCATTGGTCCGGGCGCCAGCGTAAAAGGATGGCCGGGTTGACGGTCAACGCGCGTCGTGAAAGATGATGCCCAGCGACATGCGCGCGCCGGACGTCAGCGTGCTCACGCCGTGACGCATGACGACGCGATAGCTGCCGCGCTCCGCCGTCGCGCCTTCGGCGCTATGGCGAGCCTCGCCGAAGCTCGCTGGTCTGTTTGTCCGCGAGCGAAGGCGGGTGCCGGCGACGGGCCGTTCGCGTGTCGCGAAGATGACCGCGGCGCCCTGCTCAACCGCAAGCGCGTGGCCGCGCGACTGCGCGCGCGGACGCTGCTCGACGAGGAGAAACTCGCCGCCGGTGTAGTCGACGCCGAGGCGGCTGAGGACGAAGACGACCTGCAGCGGAAACGCGAGCTCGCCGTAGATGTCCTGATGCAGGCAGTTGTACCCGCCGGCGGCATACGACAGGAGGAGCGGCGTCGGCCGCGTCTGCCCCGCCGCGTGGCATGTGCGCCGGAAGCCCTCGAGTGTTGGAGGGTAGGCATCGCCGCGTTGTAGGGGCCGACCCGCGTGTCGGCCCTTGGACCACCTGTTCGCGATGGGCGCCAGCCGCACGTAAAGATCCTCGCGCAGCGTCTGCACGATCTCCGGCAGCGGCGCCGCGAAGTACTTGTACTCGCCCACGCCGAACCGGAACCGCGCCATGTCGATGCGGCTCCGGAACAGTGCGTCATTCTTGTAGAGCGCCGCAATCGACTCGCATTCGCTCGCCGCGAGCAGGGGCGGGAGCTTTGCGAAACCCTGCGCGTCGAGCGAGCCTTCGATGGCCGGCCAGTCCAGATCGGCGAGTGCTAGGCACTTACTTTTTTTCACTGGCGGGG
>DASYRZ010000148.1:0-53210 GCA_036003865.1 Gemmatimonadales bacterium
GAAGCCGGGCTCGATCAAGCCGCACACGCAGTTCGAGGCAGAAGTCTACGTCCTGACGAAGGAAGAGGGGGGCCGGCATACGCCGTTCTTCAAGGGGTATCGGCCGCAGTTCTACTTCCGGACGACGGACGTGACGGGGAGCGTGGAGTTGCCGGCGGGCGTCGAGATGGTGATGCCGGGCGACAACACGAAGATGACGATCGAGCTGATCACGCCGATCGCGATGGAAGAGCAGCTCCGCTTCGCTATTCGTGAAGGCGGAAGAACGGTTGGTGCCGGAGTGGTCACCAAGATCTTGAAATGATCCACGACGGCACGACTGCACGTCGGCACGATTTGTCGTGCCACTCGTGCCGACGTGCCGACGTGTAATGCAATGAGGGGCACCCATGGCTAGTAAGATCCGAATCCGGCTGAAAGCATTCGATCACGCGCTGATCGATCAAGCTGCCGCGGACATCGTTCGGACGGCCGAAAAGACCGGCGCGCAGGTCTCGGGCCCGATCCCGTTGCCCACCAAGCGGCAATTGTGGACCGTGTTGCGGAGCCCGCACATCGACAAGAAGAGCCGCGAACAGTTCGAGCTCAAGACGCACAAGCGGTTGATCGACATTCTCGATTCGCGCTCGCAGACGGTCGATGCGCTGACGAAACTGGATTTGCCGGCGGGCGTGGATGTCGAGATTAAGGTCGAGTAGAGGGAGGATCCACGTCGGCACGACTGCACGTCTGCACGATTGCGTGCCGACGTGCCGACGTGCAACGGGAGAAGGATTGGATATGAATGGGTTGATCGGACACGAATGGCACGTCGGCACGTCTGCACGACTGATCGTGCCGACGTGCAGACATGCCGACGTGAAACGGGACGAAATATGAATGGCTTGATCGGTCGAAAACTCGGAATGACCCGTGTCTTCAACGCCGAAGGCACCCACGTGCCTGTCACGGTGATCGAGGCGGGGCCGTGCCCCGTCATCTCCGTCGCCGATGGGCGCGCGGAGCTGGGCTTCGGCGCCAAGAAGGCCAAGCGGACCCCGAAAGCGCTCGCCGGCCACGTGAAGAAAGGCGGCGTCGAGGTGGCGCCGCGCATCATCCGTCGCTTTGCCGTCACGGGGGAAGCGCCGGCGGCCGGCAGCGCGGTCACGGTCTCGATCTTCGCCGAGGGCGATCGCGTGAAGGTGAGCGGCGTGTCGAAGGGCCGTGGCTTCCAGGGCGTGGTGCACCGCCATCACTTCGGCGGCGGTCCCGAAACCCACGGCAACACCAGGCACAGAAAGCCGGGATCGATCGCGCCGGGGACCGACCCGTCGCGGATTATTAAAGGAAAGCGGATGCCCGGGCATATGGGCGCCCGCAACTTCACCGAGATCGGCCTGCGGGTCGTGAAGATCGACGCCGAGCGCAATCTCTTGTTCGTGCGCGGGTCCGTGCCGGGTCCGATGAACGGCCTCGTCACCGTCCGCAAGCAGGGAGGCCCGAGCCGCCATGATTGAGGCTCCACACTACTCGGCGGCGGGCGCCAGCAAGAAGGCGGTCGCGCTGCCCGAAGCGCTGTTCGACGGCACGGTGAATCAGGACGTGCTGCATCGCGCGGTGATCACGTTCCTGTCGAACCAGCGGCAGGGCACGAGCAACACGTTGACCCGCAGCGAGGTCTCGGGCGGCAACCAGAAGCCGTGGCGGCAGAAGGGGACCGGCCGCGCCCGGCAGGGTTCGACCCGCGCGCCGCATTGGCGGCACGGCGGCATCGCGCATGGGCCACACCCGCGCAGCTACCGGCTCGCGATTCCGAAGAAGATGCGCCAGCTGGCCAAGAAGTCGGCGCTGAACGCGCGTGCCCGTGAAGGCGCGCTCGTGATCGTCGATGCGCTCGAGTACGAGAAACCGAAAACCAAGGACCTCGCGGCGTTGCTGAAGAAGCTCGATGCAACCGGCAAGAAGGTCCTGGTGCTCACGGCGACCGATTCGCACCACGTCTATCTCTCGGGCCGCAACATCCCGGACGTGCAGGTGATGCGGTTCGCCGATGCGACGGCGTACGAGATCCTGTGGGCGCAGACCGTCGTTGTGGAAATCGGCGCGCTCGACCCCGAGGCACGGCCTCGGGGGGGGGGCTCAGAGAAGCAGGCGAAGGAGGAGGCGAGCGATGCCTGAGCTGCACGAAACCATCGTCCGCCCGGTGGTGACGGAGAAGTCGTCCGCGGCCTACGGCGCGCGCAAGGAGTACGCGTTCCGCGTGCACTCCGAGGCGACCAAGCCGCAAATCAAGGCCGCGATCGAGGCCTTGTTCAAGGTGTCAGTGACCGGGGTCCGCACCATGGTCATGCGGGCCAAGCGGCGCACGTACGGCCGTTACGCCGGCCGCCGGCCGTCCTGGAAAAAGGCGATCGTGACCCTCAAAGAGGGCGACGCGATCGAGGTATTCGAGGGCTAAATGGGCATTCGACAGTTTCGACCGATGACGCCGGCGACGCGCTTCCGCTCCGTTTCGGACTTCACCGAAGTCACGAAGACGGAGCCCGAGAAGTCGCTGCTCGAGCCGCTGAAGCGGACGGGCGGGCGCAACAACAAGGGTCACATCACGACCCGCTGGCAGGGTGGCGGCCACAAGCGGCAGTACCGCCGCATCGATTTCCGGCGCGACAAGTTCGGGATTCCGGCGCGCGTCGCGGCGGTCGAGTACGACCCGAACCGCACCGCGCGGATCGCGTTGCTGCACTACTCGGACGGGGAGAAGCGCTACATCCTCGCGCCGAAGGGCCTGAACGTCGGCGACAACGTCGTCTCGGGTCCGGGCTCCGACATCCGCATCGGCAATGCGATGCCGCTGTTCGAGATCCCGCTGGGCACGGCGGTGCACAACGTCGAGCTCAAGATCGGACGCGGCGGCCAGCTGTGCCGCAGCGCCGGCACGAGCGTGCAGGTCGTCGCGAAGGAAGGCAACTACGTGACGCTGCGGCTGCGCTCGACCGAGATGCGGATGGTGCGCGGCGAGTGCCTCGCCACGATCGGTGAAGTCGGCAATGCCGAGCACGAGCTGCTGTCGATCGGCAAGGCGGGGAAGAGCCGCTGGCTGGGCCGTAACCCCAGAGTCCGTGGCGTGGCGATGAATCCCGTCGATCACCCGCTGGGCGGCGGCGAAGGGAAAAGCTCGGGCGGCCGGCCGCCGACGAACCCGTGGGGCAAGGTCGAAGGCCGCAAGACTCGACACAAGAAGAAGCCGTCAACGAAGCTGATCGTGAGAGGGCGTAAGAGAGGGAAGGCGACTCAGTAATTGCGGATTGTGGATTGCGGATTGCGGATTGAAAAGCGACTGAACTCGAGATTGACAATCCGCAATCCGCAATCCGAAATCCCCAATATGGAGAGATGAATGGGCCGAAGCGTTAAGAAAGGACCGTACGTCGAGGAGTCGCTGATGGTGAAGATTCGCGCCCTCAACGAGCGGAACGAGAAGAAGGTCTTCAAGACGTGGTCGCGGCGCAGCACGATCACGCCGGACTTCGTGGGCCACACGCTCGCGGTGCACAACGGGAACAAGTTCATCCCCGTCTACATCACCGAGAACATGGTGGGCCACAAGCTGGGCGAATTCGCGGCCACGCGGTTGTTCCGCGGCCACGGCGCCAAGGGTTCGGCGGCGGAGCGCGAGGCCGAGGCGGCGGCCGCTGAAGCCGGCGAAGCCCCGGAAAGAGCGAAGAAGGAGTAGGCGATGGAATCGCGAGCCATTCAGAGCGGCGTGCGCCAGTCGGCCCGCAAGATGCGCCTGGTGATCGACCTGATTCGCGGCCGGGCCGTCCCCGAAGCCGACGCGATCCTGCGCTTCTCCAAGAAGCGGGCCGCGCGCCAGATCCATAAGGTCCTGAAGTCCGCGGTGGCGAACGCGCAGCAGGCGGCGCAGCGGCAGAACGTGCCGTTCGACGCCGACGCGCTGCGGGTGAGCTACGCCGTCGTGAACGAGGGGCAGACGCTGAAGCGATTCACCGCGGCGGCGATGGGTCGCGGGACGCCGATCCTCAAGCGCACGAGCCACGTCGAAATTCGGGTCGCGGGCACGGAGGCGCCGGTCGCGCCGGCGCCCGCGGCGAAGCCCGCCGCGGCCAAAGCGGAAGCGAAACAGAAGTCGGCGCCGCGCGCGAAGGCGAAAAAGCGCGCGCCGGCCAAGAAAAAGAAGACGACCAAGAAAGCGAGCAGATAAGTGGGACAGAAAACACATCCGTACGGTTTCCGGCTGGGCATCGTCAAGCAGTGGCGCTCGCGCTATTTCGCGCGCCACAACTTCCCGGAGCTGCTCAAGGAAGACGAGCTGATCCGCAAGTACCTGAAGACGCGCCTCAGCCACGCCGCGATCGCCGACGTGCACATCGAGCGCAAGCCGGGCAAGGTGACCGTCACGGTGCACACCGGCCGGCCCGGTGTCGTCATCGGCAAGCGCGGCGCGGAGGTCGACAAGCTGCGCGACGAGCTGGCGCAGCTCACGGGCAAGGAAGTCGGCATCAACGTCGAGGAGATCAAGCGGCCCGAACTGGACGCGCAGCTGGTGGGTGACAGCGTCGCGCATCAGCTCACGCAGCGCATCTCGTTCCGCCGCGCCATGAAGCGCGCGGTGCAGAGCGCGATGCGGATGGGGGCGCAGGGCATCAAGATCAAGACGGCGGGCCGGCTGGGTGGCGCCGAAATCGCGCGCACCGAGGGCTATCACGAGGGCCGCGTGCCGCTGCACACGCTGCGCGCGGATATCGATTACGCGACCTCCACGGCCAAGACGACGTTCGGCACGATCGGCGTGAAGGTCTGGATCTTCAAGGGTGAGCGGACCGAGGACCTCCACGGCCGCACCTATTCGACGGGCGTCTAAACGATGCTGGCACCCAAGCGCGTCAAGTTTCGCAAGCGGTTCAAGGGCCGCACGACGGGGATGGCCACGCGCGGCAACACCGTCGCGTTCGGCCACTACGGGCTGATGTCGCTCGAGCCGGGGTGGGTCTCCAACCGGCAGATCGAGGCGGCGCGCGTCGCGCTCACGCGCGAGATGAAGCGCGGCGGCAAGGTGTGGATCCGGCTGTTCCCCGACAAGCCGATCACCAAGAAGCCCGCCGAAACGCGGATGGGAAAAGGCAAGGGCAATCCGGAGGGCTGGGTGGCGGTGGTGAAGCCGGGCCGCATCATGTTCGAGCTCGAGGGGATCGAAGAGGCGTCGGCACGCGCGGCGCTGGCCCTCGCGTCGGCGAAGCTGCCCGTCAAATCGAAGTTCGTGAAGCGCGAGGAGCGGTAGATGGCGACCAAACGGGAGAATCGGCCCGACGGGCTCCGCGAGTTGAAGACCGACGAGCTGCAGCAGAAGCTCGCGGTGCTCACGGAGGAGCAATTCCGGCTCCAGTTCCGGCGCGCGACGGAGTCGCTCTCGAACCCGCTGCAGCTGCGGACGATCCGCCGCGACATCGCGCGGATCCAGACCATTCTGAAGGAAAGGGCGTCGGCATGACGGAGCGCGGCCGCAGGAAAGTTCGTACGGGAACCGTCGTCAGCGACAAGATGCAGAAGACGGTCACGGTCTCGATGGTCCGCCGCTTCGCCCATGGCTTTTACGGCAAGCAGATCACTCGGACCAAGACGGTCGCGGCGCACGACGAGCACGGCGCCAAGCTGGGCGACACCGTCCGCATCGTGGAGACGCGGCCCTTGTCGAAACGGAAACGGTGGCGGGTGGTCGAGATTATTGAAAAGGCGAAATAGCCATGGTTCAGCAAGAATCGCAGGTCAAGATCGCGGACAACTCCGGCGCGCGGCGCGCGCTGGTGATCCGCGTGCTCGGCGGGTCCAAGCGCCGCTACGCGGGGCTGGGCGACGTCGTCGTGGTCACGATCAAGGACGCCATTCCCACCGGCCAGGTGAAAAAGGGTGAGGTCGCGAAGGCGGTGATCGTGCGGACGGCCAAGGAGACTAAGCGCAAGGACGGCTCCTATATCCGCTTCGACGAGAACGCGGCGGTGTTGATCAACGACGAAGGCGAGCCCCGCGCGACCCGCATCTTCGGCCCGGTGGGCCGCGAGCTGCGCGAGAAAAAGTTCATGAAGATCGTGTCGCTGGCGCCGGAGGTGATCTGAGATGAAGCCGCTCGTCTATAAGAAGTCCCGGCGCGTGCGCGGCACCGAGCCCAAGCGGCACAAGATGCACATCGCCAAAGGCGACACGGTGCGCGTGATCAGCGGCGAGCACCGCGGCAAGGAAGGGCGCGTGCTCCACGTCCACCCCAAGGAGTTCCGGGTCGTGGTGGAGGGCGTGAACGTCGTGAAGAAGCACAAGCGAGCCACGACGCCGCAGGGCGAGAGCGGGATCATCGAGTTTCCCGCGAGCGTGGCCGCCTCGAAGGTGATGCTGCTCGACCCGAAGTCGGGAGCGCCGACGCGCGTGCGGCGGCGCCTGGACAAGGAAGGCAAGCTGGAACGGATCGCGGTCAAGTCCGGCCAGCCGATCCCACGAGTTCGGTAAAAAAAAGAAGCCCCGGGGCCATGCCCCGGGGAGTGAGGTAGGCATGGCGGACGAACAAGAGCAGCAAGAGAAACCGAAGCAGGAAAAACAGCCGAAGCAGGAGAAGCAGGCCAAGAAGCAAAAGGGCGGCGCTCCAAAAGAGGAGCAGCGGCCCAAGGCCGACGCCGCTCCCGCCGAGCCGGTCGAGCCCGCGCCGCGGGCGCGGCTGTGGGACTTCTACGAGCAGCAGGTGCGGGGCAAGCTGCAGCAGCAGTTTGCCTTCAAGAACCCGCACCAGATTCCGCGGCTCAAGAAGATCGTGCTCAACGTCGGCATGGGCGACGCCTCCAAGAACCCCAAGGGGCTGGATGCGGCGGTCGTGGAGCTGGCGGCGATCAGCGGCCAGCATCCGGTGGTGACCCGGGCCAAGAAGGCCATCGCGAATTTCAACCTGCGCGAAGGCCAGGCGATCGGCTGCGCGGTGACGCTGCGCGGCGGCCGCATGTACGAGTTCCTCGATCGGTTCATCTCGATCGCGGTGCCGCGCATGCGCGACTTCCGCGGCCTGCCCACCAAGAGCTTCGATGGGCGTGGCAATTACACGCTGGGCATCAAGGAGCAGATGATTTTTCCCGAGATCGACTACGACAAGGTCGAGCGGATTCACGGGATGGATATCACGTTCGTGACGAGCGCCGGGCGCGACGACACCGCGCTGGCCCTGTTGCGCGAGTTGGGCATGCCGTTCCGGACCGAAGCGTCCGGCGCGGCAGCCTAGGAGACTTCATGGCGAAGAAGGCGTGGATGGAGCGAGTGAAGCGCGGCCCGAAATTCAAGGTGCGGGGCTACTACCGCTGCCAGCGTTGCGGCCGCAGCCGCGGCACGCTGCGCAAGTTCAAGTTGTGCCGCATCTGCTTCCGTGAGCTGGCGTTGCGCGGGGAGATTCCCGGCGTGCGCAAGGCCAGCTGGTAAGAAGGACCAGAGGGGACACGAATGAGCGTCATTGATCCCGTCGCCGACATGCTCACCCGCGTGCGGAACGCCTGCCTGGCAGGCCACCGCCGGGTCGACATGCCGGTGTCGAAGCTGAAGGTCGCAATCGCCACGATCCTGCGTGACAACCACTACGTCCAGGATTTCAAGGTCCTGGACGATGGGCAGCACGGGCTGCTGCGGCTGTACTTGAAGTACCACAACGACGCTCCCGTCATTCGGGAGCTGCAGCGCGTGTCGTCGCCGGGACTGCGGCGCTACGTTAAGGCGCGCGAGATTCCGCGCGTCAAGAACGGTCTCGGCATGGCGATCCTCAGCACGCCGCAGGGACTCATGACCGACCGCGAAGCGCGCACCGCCCGCGTCGGCGGCGAAGTCTTGGCCGTGGTCTGGTAAACGAGAAACGGGAAACGGGAAACGGATATGTCGCGAATTGGAAGGAAGCCCGTGGCGTTGCCCAAAGGCGTCACCGCGCAGATCGACGGGCACAAGATCACGGTCACGGGACCGAAGGGCGAGATCAGCCGCACCCTCCACGAGGACATGGCGCTCTCGCTCGAGGACGGCACCGTCGTGGTGAAGCGCCCGTCGGACGAGGCGCGGCACAAGGCACTGCACGGCCTCACGCGCACGCTGGTCGCCAACATGGTGGAAGGCGTCACCGGCGGGTTCGCGAAGTCGCTCGAGATCCAGGGCGTCGGGTACAAGGCCGAGCCGAAGCCGTTTGGCGTGCAGCTGGTGGTGGGCCTGTCCCATCCCGTGCCCTACCACGCGCCCAAGGGAATCAAGATCACGGTGACCAATAACGTCCTCCT
Organism: Gemmatimonadales bacterium; assembly: GCA_036003865.1. Taxonomy (GTDB): domain Bacteria; phylum Gemmatimonadota; class Gemmatimonadetes; order Gemmatimonadales; family GWC2-71-9; genus 20CM-2-65-7. The sequence continues at coordinate 8,283 of DASYRZ010000148.1, forward strand.
GAAGATCGAGGGCGTCGACAAGGAACTGGTGGGTCAGGTGGCCGCGGAGCTGCGCAACGTCCGGCCGCCCGAACCCTACAAGGGCAAGGGAATCCGCTACGTCGGCGAGCAGGTTCGCCGCAAGGCGGGCAAGACTGCCCAGGCGGCGAAATAAGCCATGCGCTCCGTTCGGAAGATCAAGACGTCGGCCCATCAGCGTTATCGCCGGCACCTGCGCGTCCGCAAGAAGATCGCGGGCACGCCGGAGCGGCCGCGCCTCGTCGTGTTCCGCTCGTCGAAGCACATCTATGCGCAGCTCGTCGATGACGAGCGCGGCCTCACGCTCGCCGGCGCGACGGACACGTCCGAAGGCGTGCAGATCGAGGGCAAGGGCAAGGTGGCGCGGAGCTTCGCGGTCGGGAAGCTCATCGCGGCCAAGGCCAAAGAGAAAGGCATCGCCAAGGTGGTGTTCGACCGCGGCGGTTATCAGTATCACGGGCGCGTGAAGGCCGTCGCGGACGGCGCGCGCAAAGGGGGGCTGGAGTTCTAATGGACGAACAAAAGGAAGAGACAGCGGCTGCGGCGAACGTGCCCGCGGCGGATGCTCCAGCGGCGCCGGAGGAGCACCGTCCTCCGGCCACGTCTCCCCACCCCCCCCCCGCGCGCGGTCCGCGTGGTCCAGGCGGTGGCCGTGGCGGGCGGGGCAGAGGACGCGGGGGTGATCGCGGTGGGCCGGGCGGCGGACGCGAAGGTGATCGCGGCGGCGCGCGGGAGGGCGACGGCATGGTCGAGAACGTCGTCGCCATCAATCGCGTGGCCAAGGTCGTGAAGGGCGGCCGGCGCTTCAGCTTCAACGCGCTGGTCGCGGTCGGCGACGGCAAGGGCCAGGTCGGCATCGCGACCGGCAAGGCGAACGAGGTCAGCGAAGCGGTCCGCAAGGCGGTGGAAGCCGCGCGGCGCCGCATGTCCGAAGTGCCGCTCACGGGCGGCACGATTCCGCATGAGATCATCGGCAACCACGGCGCGGGCCGCGTGCTGCTGAAGCCCGCCGCGTCGGGAACGGGCGTGATCGCGGGTGGTCCGGTGCGCGCGGTACTCGAGTGCGCCGGGATCCGCGACATCCTGACCAAGAGCCTGGGCTCGACCAATCCGCACAACATGGTGCGAGCGACGATGGACGGCCTGAAGCGCCTGACGACCGCGCGTCGCGTGGCGCGCGAGCGCGGCGTGGAGCTGGAGGCGATTCCGTATCGCGCGCGCCAGGAAGCGGCAGTGCCGACGGCGGTGACCCATGGGTAGGCTGCCGCCGACCAGGAAGTACCGCAAACGCAAACCGGGGCGGGACCGGGTCCTGCCGCCGGCAGGCAAGGGCAAGCTGCGGATCAAGCAGGTTCGATCGGGCAGCGGCCACCCGCATCGCATGAAGCGGACGCTCGAGGCGCTGGGCCTCAAGCACCATCAGGATGAAGTCGTGCACGCGGATCATCCGGCGCTGCGCGGGATGCTGCAACAGGTGCGGCATCTCGTCGAGGTGACGCCGGAGAAAGAAGGAAAGAAGTAATGCCAAAAGCGAAGGTGAAAACGACACGGAAACCGAGGTCGCGGGCCAAGTCCCGAGCCCCGAGTCCCGAATCCCAATTCTCGCGGCTCGCGCTCCACGATTTGCGGCCACCGCGCGGCTCGCATCGCGCGCGCATCCGGAAGGGGCGCGGTCCGGGCTCCGGGATCGGCAAGACGGCGGGTCGCGGCGGCAAGGGCCAGACCGCGCGCCAGGGCGGCCACGTCCGTCCCGGATTCGAGGGCGGCCAGATGCCGCTCATCCGGCGCATTCCCAAGCGCGGCTTCACCAATCCGTTCAAGCAACCGGCGCAGGTCGTGAACGTGCGCCATCTCGTCCTGCTCGCCGAGGGGGTCGAGGTGACGCCGGAGACGCTGTTCGGCGCCGGGCTGGTGCGCCGTCCCGACCATCCGATCAAGCTGCTCGGCACGGGTGACGTTTCCGGACGGAAGTTCGTCGTGAAGGGCGTGGCCGTGTCGGCGAGCGCCAAACAGAAAATCGAGCAGGCAGGCGGAACGATCGCGTGACCGCGCCGATCCCCAATCTGTTCAAGGTCCCGGAGCTCAAAGAAAAGCTCCTCTTCACCTTGCTGTGCCTCGTGATCTACCGGATCGGGGCACACATCGCGACGCCGGGCGTCGACGTCGACGCGCTCGCGAACTTCATGAGCACGCGGGGGACCGGCACCCTCTTTGGGCTCTACGACCTGTTCTCCGGCGGCAGCCTGCGGCGCGCGACGGTCTTCGCGCTCGGGATCATGCCGTATATCTCGGCCAGCATCGTGTTCCAGCTGGCGGGCCCGGTGTTCCCGGTCATCGAGAAGATGCAGCGCGATGAAGAGGGCAAGAAAACGCTGACGCAGTGGACTCGTTATCTCACCGTGTTGCTGTGCATCTTCCAGGCGTACGGTTTCGCGATCTTCACCGAGTCGCTCGCGAATGCGGTCACCCAGCCCGGGCTCGCGTTCCGCATGACGACGGTGCTCACCCTCACGACGGGCGGCGTCTTCGTCATGTGGCTCGGCGAGCAGATCACCGAGCGCGGCATCGGCAACGGCATGAGCCTGCTGATCTTCTTCTCGATCATCGAGCGCATTCTCCCGGAGACCGTGAACACGTTCGAGGCGCTCAAGACGGGCACGCTCAGCTTCCCCGTGTTGATTCTCGTGCTGATCATGATGCTGCTCGTTGTGGCCGGCACCGTGGCGATCACCGTGGCGGCGCGGCGCATCCCGGTGCAGATCCCGCGCAAGGTGATGGGCCGCGGCCGCATTCGCGAGGGGCAGAAGACGTTCATCCCGCTGCGCATCAACAGCGCGGGCGTGATGCCGATCATCTTCGCGCAGTCGCTGATCATCGTTCCCGGGACCCTGGCGACGTTCAGCGGCCTCCCCTGGCTCAAGAACTTCGCCGAGTACTTCAATACCAATTCGGTGTGGTACATCGCGGCGAGCGCGGTGCTGATCGTCTTCTTCGCGTACTTCTACACGTCCATCATCTTCAACCCGGTGGACCTGGCGGAGAACCTGAAGAAGCAGGGCGCGTTCATCCCCGGCGTGAAGCCGGGCGCCCCAACGGCCGACTACATCGACGACGTCCTTACTCGCATCACGCTGCCCGGCTCGCTGTTCCTGACGTTCGTGGCCCTGCTGCCGATCGTCGTGTCCACCACTCTCAACATGCCGTTCGGGTTCGGCGGTACCGCGCTGCTGATCGTCGTAGGTGTGGCGCTCGATACCGTGCAACAGGTGCAGCAGCATCTGTTGCTGCGCCAGTATGACGGCTTCATGAAGGGTGGGGGTGCGGGCGGCGGCACCTCGCGGGTTCGCTTCCGCCGCTAGTGCCCGCACTGTAAGTGTTCATTCTCATCCTGGGGGCACCGGGCTCGGGCAAGGGGACGCAGGGGAGAATCCTCGCCGAGCGTCTCGGGCTGCCCAAGATCACCACCGGCGATCTCATCCGGTCGGCGATGAAGGACGGCACGCCGCTCGGGCTCGAGATCAAGAAGTACTACGATGAAGGCAAGCTGGTCCCCGACAGTATCATTCTCAGCATGATCAAGGAGCAATTGGACCGCCCGGAAGCGAAAGCGGGCGCGATCCTCGATGGGTTCCCCCGGACCGCGGCGCAGGCCGAGCTCGTCGATAGGACGCTGGGGCAGCGCGGCCAGCGGTTGAATCACATCCTGCTGCTCGACGTGACCGACGACGAGCTCGTGCGGCGCATGCGCGCGCGCGCCCAGGTTGAAGGCCGGACCGACGATACGCCGGAGGCGATCGCGAATCGGTTGCAGATCTACCAGCGCGACACCGCACCCCTCATCGCGCACTACGCCCAGCGCGGCATCGTGCACCGCGTCCCCGGCACCGGGACGGTCGACCAGATCTCCGGGGACATCAAGCGCATCATCGGGCGATGATCACGATCAAATCGCCGCGCGAGATCGAGACGATGGCGGCCGCCGGCCGCATCGTCGCCGAGACGCTGGCGCTGGTCGGGCAGCACATCCGGCCGGACATCACGACCGAAGAGCTTGACCGGCTCGCCGAGACGTTCATTCGCAGCCATCCGGGGGCGCAGCCCTCGTTCAAGGGATTGTACGATTTCCCCGCCACGCTGTGCACCTCGATCAATCAGGAGATCGTGCACGGGATTCCCTCCCACAAGCGCGTGCTGCACGACGGCGACATCGTGAGCATCGACGTGGGTGTGTGGCTCGAGGGACTGCACGCCGATTCCGCGGCGACGTTTCCCGTCGGGGACATCAAGCCCGAGACCGCCCGCCTGCTCGCCGTGACGCAGGACGCGCTGGCCGCCGGCGTCGCGCAAGCCCGCGCCGGCAACCACGTCGGCGACATCGGGCACGCGGTGCAGCAGGTGGCGGAAAAGGCGGGATACTCGGTGGTCCGCGAGCTCGTCGGCCACGGCATCGGCGCCTCGTTCCACGAGGAGCCGCAGGTGCCGAATTACGGCAAGCCCAAACGCGGCCCGCGCCTCGTGCCCGGCATGACGATCGCGATCGAGCCGATGATCAATATCGGCGGCTCCGGCATTCGGACGCTGGACGACAAGTGGACGGTGGTGACGCAAGACGGCTCGTTGTCGGCGCACTTCGAGCATACGGTGGCCGTGACGGATAACGGGCCCAGGATACTGACGACGGCCTGACAGCGGACGGCCTGACGGCCGGACGGCCTGACGGCCGTGATCCCGCTAGGGGCGCAGCATGCTGCGCCCCTACTCCCAATCCTCACCCCGCACCGGCCTGTCTTGCCCTGGCCTGATCCGACATTCCCGCGAGATTGGCGTTGACGTTTTCCGTTGCCCCATCGATCGCCGTCTTTGCCAGCATCGCCGCCACGCGCGCGTCGCTCACGGCATTCTTGTTCCCGATCTGCTCGATGGTTTGGGCGAGCGCGAGCAGTCGCCGGCATCGCTTGACGACTTCCGCGGGGGGCCGGGCCGCCGCCAACAGCGCCTCGTCGATCGCCTGAGAGCGGCGCGGATCGCCCTTGGGGATCTTGTATGCGCGAGTGACCCCTTCGTAAGCGGTCGCGTCCTGATCCACCAGCCGCCGCAGCTCGCCGCGCAATTGCTCGGCTTCGGCGACGATCTCGCGGGCCTGGGCTTCGACGGCCGCATAGGCCTTCCGTCCCACGGTCAGACGCGCAACCATGGCTACGAGCGCCGCGGCGAGCGTCCCGGCGAGCGCCGCGGCGCTGCCACCACCGGGCGTCGGGGATTCCCCTGCCAGCGCATCGATCCATCCATCGAGAGAAGGCGCGGTAATCTTCGCTTCCAGGATGTGATCTCCTGCATTGGATAGCCGCAGCGCGGTTTCCGCCGCGCCGATGAGTGCGCGCTCCGGAATGAGACCCACGATCTCGCTCTTCTGCACCGCCACGCCATGCTTTTCCGCGCGCGCCTTGATCGCGTTGAAGACCACGGCGGGCGAAGTAATGTCGATGTCCAGGAGGTTCATCGAAACCTGCGCGAGACCATCGACGATGAAGCCACTTGCCTGCACGCCCGGCAACCCGCCGCTGGAGGTGCGGATCTGTTTCGCGATCGCTTTTGCGACCGCGATTTCCTGAGTATCCAGATACACGTTGAACGCGACGAGGAACGGCCGCGCCCCGATTGCCGTGGCCCCCGCGGTCGGATGGACGCGGTCGGGACCGAAATCGGGCTCCAGCCTGCGGCCCCGCATTCCCTCGAATTCGCCCTTGCGCACCTCGGGCAGCAGCACGCGATCGGGACGCGTCGCGGCTCGCGCATAGAGAAACACGGGAATCTGCAGCTCGTTCGCCACGCGCTCGCCCAGCCGCTTCGCAAGCGCAACGCATCCATCCATCGTGATTCCCGCGAGGGGTACGAACGGCACCACGTCGGTGGCGCCTATGCGGGGATGCTCACCGGTGTGTTTGGTCAGGTCGATCCGCTCCGTCGCGACGCGCAGCGCCGCGAACGCGGCGTCCACGGCCGGGTCCGGCGGCGCAACGAATGTGAAGACGGAGCGGTTGTGCGCCGCGTCGCTTTGGACATCGAGCAGCTGCACGCCCGCCACAGTCATGATCGCCGCGCGCAGCGCGTCGATCGTGGCGCGATCACGCCCTTCGGAGAAATTCGGCACGCATTCGACCAGCGGAGCGGTCATCAGCTCTTCCTCAAGAGATCCATGAGCCACTTATGGATGATGGCATTCCCGGCGACGATGGAGCTGTTTCCCTCGCTGCTCAGCACATCGGCGGCGCCGTCGGGCCGCGTGATGATGCCGCCTGCCTCGCGGATGAGCAATGCGCCCGCGGCGACGTCCCAGGGCGCGAGCTGCAGCTCCCAGAAGCCATCGAGCCGGCCGGCGGCCACGTCGGCGAGGTCGAGCGCGGCGGCCCCAGCCCGGCGGATACCGCTGGCGGCACCCATCACGGCGGCGAATTGGGAGATGTACATGTGCAACAGGTTCAGCGCCTTGAAGGGAAAGCCGGTCCCGATGAGCGCGCGCCGGGGTTCGGTGACGGCCGAGACGCTGAGCCGCGTGTCCTCCTCGAACGCGCCGCCGCCGCGGATCGCGCGATACGTCCGCTTCCTGCACACGTCGTGAATCACCCCCGCCGCCAGTTTGCCATCGACGACGCAGCCGATACTGACGGCATATTGGGGGTAGCCATGGAGGAAGTTCGTAGTCCCGTCCAGGGGATCGACGATCCAGACGAGCTCGCCGCGCGGTATGCGCTTGGGAGAGAGCTCCTCGCCGACGATCACCGACTCCGGCGCCTCGCGGGTGAGGACCTCGGCGATCAACCCCTCGGCTGCACGATCGACTTCGGTCACGAAGTCGTGCTGCGACTTCTCCGTCCAGGTGTGGACGGCGGGCCGCGTCGCGCTGCGCAAATAGTCGGCGGCTCGCAGCGCGGCGTGCTCTGCCAGCTTGACTAAGTCGTTGTATTCACGCACCTTATGGCCCCGTGACAGCCAAACGAGTATTCAGCGGCATTCAGCCCTCCGGTGAGCTCCACATCGGCAACTACCTCGGCGCCGTGCAGAACTGGGTACGCCTCCAAACCCAGCACGATTGCCTGTTCTGCGTGGTCGATCTGCATGCGATCACTCAGCCGTACGAGCCCGCCGCGTTGCCGTCCCTCACGCTCGAGATGGCGATCAGTCTGTTCGCGGCCGGATTGGACCCGGACAAGTGCATCGTGTTCGTGCAGTCGCACGTCGCCGAACACACCGAGCTCAATTGGCTGCTCACGACCGTGGCACCGCTCGGTGAGCTCGAGCGCCAGACGCAGTTCAAGGACAAGGCGCAGCGCCAGGAAGCCGTGCCCATGGGGCTGTTGGCGTACCCCGTATTGCAGGCGGCTGACGTTCTCCTGTATAAAGCTAGTCTCGTCCCGGTCGGAGAGGATCAGGTCCAGCATCTCGAGCTGATGCGCGAAATCGCGCGGCGCTGGAACGCCCGCTACGGCGTGAATTTCTTTCCCGAGCCACAGCCGCTGCTGACCCCGACGAAACGGGTCCTGGGCCTCGACGGCAAGGCCAAGATGTCCAAGAGCTTGGGGAACACGATCGGCCTGTTCGAGTCCCCCGAAGCGATCTGGGAGAAGCTACGCCCGGCGGCCACCGATCCGGCACGCAAGACCCGCAAGGATCCCGGCACGCCGGAGATCTGCAACATCTTCACCATCCATCAGGGGTTCTCGCCGCCAGATACCGTGGCGGAGGTCGCGCAGAAGTGTCGGACCGCGGGGTGGGGCTGTCTGGACTGCAAGCGCGTGCTCGCGGACAATATGATCAAGACGCTGGCGCCGATGCGGGAGCGCGCCGCGGCATTGAAGGCTGATCCGAAGGGCGTGCTCGCTCGGTTGCGCGATTGCGCCAGTCGCGCGCGGGCGCTCGCGCAGCGCACGATCGCGGAGGTGCGCGACAAGATGGGACTCCTCCATGGGTGAAATGTTTCAGCGGATCATCGAGATCTTTCGCCTCGATCTCGTGCTGCAGATCGGTCTCGCCACGCTGCTCGCCGGCGCCATCGGCCTCGAGCGCGAGCTGGGCGGCAAGCCGGCGGGCCTCAGGACGAACATCCTGATCTGCATCGGCTCGGTCCTGTACACGCACCTATCGCTCGCGATGCTGGCCGGGAGTGGGGGCATTCCGGCCGGTACCGACACGACCCGCGTCGCCGCGCAGATCGTCACCGGCGTCGGTTTCATCGGGGCCGGCACGATCCTCCACGCGCGCGGCGCGGTCGTCGGCCTGACCAGCGCCGCGACGATCTGGGTCGTCGCGGCGATCGGCGTCGCGCTGGGGAGCGGCTACTACCTGGAGGGCGTCGCGACCACCCTTGCAGTGATCGTGGTGCTCGCCGGCCTGGGCCGCATGGAGAAGATCGTGCAGAGTCACTCCATGCGATCGACCATCACGATCCATGCGCGGCCCGGTCCCACGGTCCTCGAAGATCTGGAAACGCTCGTGCGCCGCACCGGTCTTGAGGTGCTCACGATGTCGAACCGGCAGGAGAACGTCGATCTCGTGATCGAGCTCGAGCTGCGCGGGTCCAAACGGTTGTACGACCAGGCCATCGTCACCCTGCTGCATCACAATCACGTCCGCACGGTGTCGACGGGGGAGTGAGCGCCTCGGCTCGACGTCTCGTCATCGATCTGACTTCACCACGCGCCGCGTGGAGGATTCCGAAAACCAGCGTGGTCGCGATCACGAACGCGCTGGGCGCGGGCTGGGACGTCGTCGAAATCAAGGCACCTGCAATCTCCGATGGTGACGGCGCGTACGGCAGCGGCTCTCCGGAGTCGATTGCCGCGGCGCGCGGCGCGGAGGTCTACCTCGGCTTCGGCGTGCCGGCGGGCGTCGCCGGCGCCGCGCAGGACACGCTGCGTTGGGCCCACACCGCCACCGCGGGCGTCGGCTCGAGCCTCACGCACGTGGGCGCCGGCGTGTTGCTCACCAATTCCGCCGGCGTGCACGCCGACCCGATGGCCGACTGGGTCATCGCCGCAATCGCGTACTTCACCCGGGGCCTGGACCGCATGGTCGCGGCGCAGCGTCAGGGCCGCTGGGCGAAAGAAGACTTCACCGACGGCGCCGTGCCGATGCGGGAGTTTCGGGAGCTGCGCCTCGGCGTCGTCGGGCTCGGCGGGATCGGGACCGCGATAGCGCGGCGCGCGTTGGCACTCGGCATGGCGGTGTCGGGCGTGCGGCGCCGGCCGGAGCGCGGTGGCCCCCAAGGCGTGGAGTGGGTCGGCCAGTTGAGCGATCTCGCCCGTCTGGCCGGCGGGAGCGACGTGCTGGTTATTGCCGCGCCGCACACGACGGAGACGGCGGGGGCGGTGGACCGGCGGGTGCTCGAACGGCTGCCGCACCAAGCCGTCGTGGTGAACGTTTCGCGCGGGTCGCTGCTCGATGAGCAGGCCCTGCTCGAGCTCCTCGAGCTCCGCCGGCTACGCGGTGCCGCGCTCGACGTCTTTGGCACCGAACCGCTCCCCGCGGGACACCCCTTCTGGAGCCATCCGCGCGTGCTCATTTCGCCGCACGTGAGCGCTGTGTCGGGCCGCTTCTGGGAGCGGGAAACGGCTTTGATCGTGGACAATATCCGGAGCTATCTTGCAGGTGCGCCCCTCACGAACCTCGTCGACCGGGAAGCCGGGTACTGAATGGAAAAGATCATCAAGGCCGCGGTAGATCGCGGGGCGTCCGACCTGCACATCAAGGCGGGCGATGTGTTCCGTGCCCGCATCGACGGCAGGCTGGTGCCGCTCACCAAGCAGCGTCTCACCCCCGATCAGACCAAGGCGATCGCGCAGCGCCTCATCGCCAACGACGATGACCGCGGCCGCATCGACAAGCTGCGCGACTACGACTGCTCGTGGGGCATGCCCGGCATCGGCCGCTTCCGCGTGAACATTCTACGGCAGCGCTCGTCGTTCATGATCGTCATGCGCGTCATCCCGTTCGACGTCCCGACGTTCGAGTCCCTGAAGTTGCCCGCCGTGCTGGCCGAAGTGGCGAATGCCGAGCGCGGGATGATCCTCGTGACCGGGGTGACGGGCTCCGGCAAGAGCTCGACGATGGCGGCGATCATCAACCACATCAATCAGAACCAGCATCGCCACATCCTCACGCTCGAGAACCCGATCGAATTCCTGCACCGCGACATCAACTGCTCGGTGACGCAGCGGGAGATCGGCGTCGATACCGACGACTTCCGCACCGGGCTCCGCGCCGCGCTGCGCCAGGACCCTGACGTGATCCTGATCGGCGAGCTGCGCGACGCCGAGACGGTCGACACCGCGATGAAGGGCGCCGAGACAGGACATCTGCTCGTGTCCACGCTGCATACGCCCGACGCCGTCACGACGGTGAGTCGCGTCATCTCGATGTTTCCGCCGGAGGAACAAGACATCGCGCGGCTGCGCTTCTCGGAGGCTTTACATGCGGTCGTGTCGCAGCGCCTGTTGCCGCGCGCCGACGGCCGCGGCCGGGCCGCGGCGCTTGAGGTGTTGCTCGGGACGGAGACCGCGCGCGATATGATCCGCGAGAAGGACCGGACAGCGTCGCTGCACGACTACATCAAGGCATCGCGGGAGCAGTACGGGATGCAGACATTTGATCAACATCTGATGGACCTGGTCGCGGACGACGTCGTGACGTACGAGACCGCGCTGGCGGCTTCGTCGAATCCGTCCGATTTCCAGCTCCAGGTCAAGACGTTGCGCCGCCGCTCGCGCGTGGCGGCTTCGCCGCAGGCGGCGGCCGCGCCCGCGGTCCCGGCGGCCGACAAGCCCGCCGGCTTGACCGACGACCTGTCGAGCATGTTGCCGCAGTGACCACGCGTACCTTCGCGCCCGCTGGAATTTTCCCGCCGCTCACGACGCCGTTCGATCGGGCGACGGGCGAAATCGCGCCGTTGCCGTTTCGGCAGAACATCGAGCGACTGCTGGCCGCGGGCGTGCATGGCGTCGTCGTGTCGGGGTCCACCGGCGAAGCCGCGCTCCTCGATGCCGACGAGCAGCGTCGCTTGGTCGATGTCGCTCGCGAAGTGATGACCGATGGTGCGTGGCTGATCGCCGGCACCGGCGGCGAGTCCACGCGCGAGACGATTGCGCTGTCGCGGGCGGCCGCCGCGGCGGGCGCCGACGCGATCCTGGTGCGGCCGCCGTCGTACTATTCCGGTGCCGTGACGCCCGCCACGCTGGCGCTTCACTTTCGCGCCGTCGCGGACGCGAGCCCCGTGCCGGTCCTGATCTACAACATCCCGAAGTACACCCACCTCGCGCTCGCCCCCGGGCTCCTGCAGCAGCTCGCGGGACACGAGCGGATCATCGGCGTCAAGGACTCATCGGGCGATCCGAAGAGCGTCGCCGCCTATCGCGCCGCGGTGCCGCAGTGGGCGGTGTTCGTGGGCGGGGCGTCGTTGCTGTTCACGGCGCTCGAGCTGGGATGCCAGGGCGGCATCGTGGGTGTGGCGTGCTACGCGCCGGGTCTGTGCGTGCGGCTCGTCCGGGACTTCGAGCGAGGAGATCGTGCCGCGGCCGGCGCGCTGCAGGAGCGCATCACGCCGCTCGACAAGGAGATCGTCGGCAAATTCGGCCCCGCCGGGGTGAAAGCGGCGATGGACGCCGTGGGATTGTACGGCGGGCCGGTGCGCGCGCCGCTCGCGCCGCTGTCGGACAAGGATCGCGAGCGCGTGAGCGCGCTCGTCCGCGGTGACTGACTACGCCGTGCTGTTCCGCGAGCTCGCGGTTCCGCGGCTCGTGGGGACACCCAATCATCAGCAGGTTCGTGAGATTCTGAAGCGCGAGCTCGCGGCGCGCGGATTTCGCATCGACGAACATGCATTCACCGGGCGACCTGCGCGTGTATTGTGGGGAACGCCTCGGGAGATCCGCGGCGTCAACCTGATCGCACGGCGCGCCGGCCCGTCAGACCATCAGCCCGTCTGGTTGGTCGCCCATTACGACTCGAAGGGCCAGCCAATTTCCATGGCGATCCGCCTGGTAGGATTCGCCGGCTTGTTGCTCGGCCTCGGCATCGCCTTCGTCGCGACGGTTCCAGCGCTCCTCCTTGTCGCCGTCGCATTGGTCGTCGTCTCGCAAAATCGCGTGAACGACAACTCACCCGGCGCCGTCGACAACGCGACCGCCCTCATCGCGATCTTCATGACGCTCGATCAACTGCCCCCGAGAGCGCCGGTGGGCGTGATCTTTCCCGACGCCGAGGAGCTCGGTCTCGTCGGCGCGCGAGCTTTGGCGACCGACCGCGCCGGACTGTTCACGGCTGCTGCGGTGATCAACCTCGATGGCCTCGACGACAGCGGCCGCGCGACGGCGTTCGTGCATCGAGCGGGAAAACTGAGCGCGGCGGTGGCCGCTGTGATGCACGCGCGGGCTTGCCGCTGGCTGCCGGTGATCGTCGACGGCATCGCGCTGCGGCGCGTGGCGCGGGAGTGTGTCACGATCATGAAGGGCAATTGGCGCACGATGCTGGTCGTGCACCGGCCGACCGACAGCACGAATCGCGTGCGATTGGACGGCGCCGCGAGCGTCGCGGCGGGGCTGGCGCGGGTGCTGCGGGCCGGATAGCTTCCTACAGAGGATGCCGGGGCGTGGCCCCGGCACTATGGGCCCCCGCCGGGGGGCTTTTTTGTTGCCCCGCAAGGAGAATCTCGAGTGTTCGGACCGAAGACCCAGTGTGTTGTCGTGGTGGGCGCCCAGTGGGGCGACGAGGGCAAGGGCAAGATCGTCGACGTCCTGGCCGAGCGCGCCGACCTCGTGGTGCGCTATCAGGGCGGCGCCAATGCCGGCCACACGGTGGATACGGGAGAGGGTAAGTCGTTCGTGCTGCATCAGATCCCGTCCGGCATTCTCCAGGGCGCGGTCTGCGTGGTCGGCAACGGCGTGGTGCTCGATCCCGAGCAGTTGTTCGCCGAGCTCGACGCGCTCGCGGCGCGCGGCGTTCGCACCGAGCACAAGCTGCACGTCTCCGAGCGCGCGCATCTCACGCTTCCCTATCACAAGCTGCTCGACCGCGCGCGCGAGAAGCAGGAGAAGATCGGGACGACGGGGCGGGGGATCGGGCCCACGTACGAGGACAAGTACGGACGGCGTGGCATTCGTGTCGGCGATCTCCGCAATCTGGCGCGTGCGCAAGAGGTGGTACGGGCCCGCGTCGAGGCGGCGAATCAAATGCTGGGGATGCTGGGAGCGGGAAGCGGGGAGCGGGCCAGCGCGGAAGAGCATGTCCACATCCTCGAGCGCCTCGCGCCCCGCCTGCTGCCGCTCGCGGTGGATTCGGGACGGGTCGTGTGGGACGCGCTCCAGCGCGGCGAGTCGGTGCTGCTCGAGGGAGCCCAGGGCGCGCTGCTCGACGTCGATCATGGGACCTATCCGTACGTCACGTCGTCCAACACGACGGCGGGCGGAGCCGCGGTGGGAGTGGGCATTGGACCCACGGCGATCGATGCGGTGATCGGCGTCGTGAAGGCGTACACGACGCGGGTGGGAAATGGGCCCTTGCCGACGGAGGCGGAGCCGGCCGTGGCGGAACGGATCCGGGAGTTGGGAGGCGAATTCGGGGCGACGACGGGACGGCCCCGTCGCTGCGGGTGGTTCGACGCGGTCGTGGTCAGGTATGCGGTGCGGGTGAATGGATTGACGGGACTGGCGGTGACGAAGCTGGACGTCCTGGACACGTTCGCCGAGATACCGGTGGGGGTCGGGTATCGGCTCGATGGAGAGACGATTGATAGCATGCCTGCGGATGTCGAGACGATTGCACGGGTGGAGCCGATCTATGAAACGGTGCCGGGGTGGCAGAAGCCGCTCAAGGAAGTGAGGAGATTGGCGGACTTGCCGCCGGCGGCCCGCGCCTATGTGGACCGCTTGCAAGATCTGGCAGGGGCCCCGGTGCGGTATGTGAGCGTAGGGACGCGCAGGGACCAGATAATAGAAGTCTAGAGGCGCAGCAGACGCAGCAGACGCAACAGTGGCCGTCAGCTGGCAAGCTGCAAGGAAAGGCTACTGGTCGCGTTGTTTGGATGACGATGAAATCGGTTCGTTGAATACCTTCTGGTATGCTTTTCAAGGATCTGAAGGCCTACCAACACGCGCGACGATTGTCGGTGTTGTCGCGATCCCTCATCAAGCGACTGCCTGATTCCGAACGCGATCTCGCGGATCAGTGGCGTCGTGCCTGTAATAGCATTGCGTTGAATCTGGCCGAAGGCGTGAGCCGTCGCGGCTCGAAGGAGTTCCGACGCTTCACGGACATGGCGCGAGGATCGTTGGTCGAGGTCGAAGCCATTATCGACCTCGTCCAACATCTCGGTGTCTTCGAACCCAACGAGCTCGATGATGTCAGCGCCACGCGCGACGAATGCGCGCGCACGGTTTACGGTTTGCTCCGGAAACTTTCGACAGCCGCAGCTACCAGCTAACGCACTGATAACCACTGCTGCGCCTGCTGCGTCTGCTGCGTCTCTCGCTGCTGCATTCTGCAGTCTCTAGTGCAGAAAACAGTACAGTAGTTTTACTAGGTCTTCTGACGCGTCGTTGTTGTGACAGTGCTTACAACTCGGCACCCTTCTTGCCTATCAGTTGAACCAGAACTCTCGAAAAGGGCAAACCGCCGGTGACGGCGGGGCGCAAAGCTAGGGGTCTCTCCGAGACAGCCCGGCTGCCAGAGTAACCGCTGCGCCGCCCGATTTGCGAGAAGGAGTTCGCTTCGCTCACATCGGGTTCTAGGGCGCACGGTGTGCGGCAGGCGATCACCCCCTGGGGAAACTCAGGGGGTTTCTCGTTTATAGCACTGTCCCTGTCGACTCCTTGGCGTCTTGGCGCCTTGGCGTCTGTACTATGTTGCCCCCATGCCCGTCGTCCTCGTTGCCCCAGCCGCATTCAAAGGAACGCTGGGCCCCCGCCAAGTCGCCGAGGCCATAGCAAGTGGCGTTCGCCGCGCCGTCCCGGACGCCACGGTGCTCGAATGCCCCGTCGCCGACGGCGGCAATGGGCTGCTCGACGTCGTGCTGCCCACCGGCGCGCTGCGCGAGCGGTTGCAGGTGACGGGGCCGATCGGGGATTCGGTCTCGGCCGAGCTGGGCTGGATCGATAGCGAGACGGCGATCATCGAGAGCGCATCGGCCTGCGGTCTGGCGCTCGTCGAGCCGGAGGATCGCGATCCGATGCGCACCACGACCCGCGGCGTCGGCGAGCTGATCTGGACCGCCGCCGATCGCGGCGCCAAGACGATCGTGGTGGGACTCGGCGGCACCGCAACCGTCGACGGTGGCACGGGGGCGGCGCGCGGCTTCGGGTGGACGTTCGAGAACGCCGCGGGCGAACCGCTGCCGGACGGCGGGGGCGCGCTGGAGGCGCTCGCGTCCTTCGGGTCAGGCTGGGGTCTCGCTGCCCGAGTCGTGGCGCTGGCTGACGTCGCGACCCCGCTGCTGGGCGCGGATGGGGCGGCGCCGATTTTCGGTCCGCAAAAAGGCGCCCGGCCGGACGAAATCCCGCGGCTCGCCGCCGGCCTCACGCGACTGGCGGAGCTCTGGGCGCAGGCTGGGCGTCCGGAGCTCGGGACGATACCGATGGGCGGGGCGGCTGGCGGGCTCGGCGCGGGGCTCGTGTTCTTCGCCAAGGCGGAGCTGACCAGCGGCGCGGAATGGGTCCTGGAACGCGCCGGCTTCGATGCGGCGCTGGCCAAGGCCGACCTGGTCATCACGGCCGAGGGGATTTTCGACAAGACGTCACTGGTCGGGAAAGCGCCCGGCGAGGTCGTGCGGCGGGCGCAGGCGGCCCGGAAGAAGGTCGCGGTGGTGGCGGGACGGGTCGAAGGAATGATCGGCGTGCATACCGTGGGCGGCGACGGCGACGGGCGGATGCTGGACGCTCCCGCGCTGTCCCAGATGGCCGAGCAGGTCGCGCGCGAGGCCCTGCGTCTGTAACTTCCGGCTCCCTATGCCTCCCGTAACTGCAGATAAGACGATGGATAAGCTCGTGTCGCTCGCGAAGCGGCGCGGCTTCGTGTTTCAGTCATCCGAGATCTACGGCGGCCTGGGTTCGGTCTGGGACTACGGACCGCTCGGCGTCGAGCTCAAGAAAAACATCAAGGAGCGCTGGTGGCGCTCGATGGTGCACGAGCGCGACGACATCGAAGGACTCGACGCCGCCATCCTGATGCATCCCAAAGTCTGGGAGGCGTCGGGCCACGTGTCGGGATTCACCGACCCGCTGGTCGATTGCAAGCAATGCAAGAACCGGTTTCGCGCCGACGATCCCAAGATCAGAGGCACACCAGGCCAACCCGACGCCCAGTGCCCGGTATGCGGCAGTAGGGGCACGCTCACCGCGCCGCGCCAGTTCAATCTGATGTTCAAGACGTTCATGGGGCCGGTCGAGGAGCAGGCCGCCGTCATCTACCTGCGGCCCGAAACGGCGCAAGGCATCTACGTCAATTACCTCAACGTGCTGCAGTCGTCCCGCCAGAAGATTCCGTTCGGCATCGCGCAGGTCGGCAAGGCGTTCCGCAACGAGATCACGCCCGGCAACTTCATCTTCCGCACGCGCGAATTCGAGCAGATGGAGATGCAGTTCTTCGTGAAGCCCGGCAGCGAAACTGAGTGGTTCGAGTTCTGGCGCGCCGAGCGGATGAAGTGGGTCGAAGGACTCGGCATCCGTTCCGAGAAGCTGCGCTGGCACCAGCACGACAAGGACGAGCTCGCGCATTACGCCAAGGACGCCTACGACATTCAATACGAGTTTCCGTTTGGCTGGCAGGAGTTCGAGGGGATCCACAACCGCACCGATTTCGATCTCGCGAACCACCAACAGCACGCGGGCAAGAAGCTCGACTACCTCGATGCGAAGACGAACGAGCGCTTCGTCCCTTACGTCGTGGAGACCTCCGCGGGCGCCGATCGCACGACCCTCGTGGTGCTGTGCGACGCCTATAGAGAGGAAGACGTGCGGGGCGACGAGGCCGCCGAAGGCGGCGAGCAGCGCGTCGTGCTCAAGTTGAAACCGTCACTGGCGCCGCTCAAAGCCGCCGTCTTCCCGCTGGTGAACAAGGACGGGATGCCCGAGCTCGCCCATCGCATTCATGACGACCTGCGCCGGCACTTCAACGTGTTTTACGACGACGGCGGATCGATCGGGCGCCGCTATCGCCGCCAGGACGAGGCCGGGACACCGTACGGCGTCACCATCGACGGCCAGTCGACCCAGGATCAGACAGTCACGGTGCGCGATCGCGACACGCTCAAGCAGGACCGCGTCGCGACCAGCCGGCTCGTCGAGTACCTTTCGCAAAAGCTCACTGGTTGAAGCGCGTCCTCGTGGAATGCCGCGACCTCTTCTTTCGCGGCAAGCTGCAGGAGATCGTCCGTGGCGCGGGTGCCGAGCCGACGCGCGACCCCCCCATCGACCTGGCCGTCATCGAATTGGGAAAAGCGAATGCCGAGGCACGGATCCGCGAGATGGTACAGCGCGGGATCCCCGTCCTGGCGTTCGGCTCGCATGTCGACGCGCAGGCGCTGCGCGCCGCGCGGGACCTTGGTGCACGCGCAGTGCCGAATTCCGAAGTGGAGAACTCGCTGCGCGCGCTGTTGTAGATTCCGGCGTGCCACGGCATCGCACGCGCGTTGATGTGCTGGTACTCGGCGCCGGCGCCGCCGGACTCGCGGCGGCGCGCGATCTGTCGCATGCCGGCCTGCGCGTCACCATCATCGAGGCGCGGCCCCGTGTTGGCGGCCGGATTCTCACCCTGCACGATCCGCGCGCACCGATCCCCCTCGAGCTCGGCGCCGAGTTCATCCACGGTGAGGCAGCCGAGACGCTTTCCTTGGCGCAGGCGGCCGGGCTCGCGGTATTGGAGCTGCCCACCACGCATGAGCTCGCCAATGCCGGCCGGCTTCGGCCGCTGGGCGATTTCTGGGAGCTCGTGGATGGTATGAACCGCGATCTCGCCCGTCGCGTCGCGAGCCGCGGCAAGGATTTCCCCGTCAGCGAGTATCTGGACTCGGCGAGCATGCCGGCGTTACGCCGCGAGCTCCTGCGGGACTTCCTCCAAGGCTTTTACGCCGCGCACCCCGACCGTTTGAGCGCCGAGTCGCTCGCGGTCGAGGCCGCGCCAGGCGGCGGTGGTGACGAGCGGGACGAAGTCGCCGGCAAACAGTTCCGCATCGCGAACGGCGGCGACGCCCTGATGAAATGGCTGCGGGACGGATTGGACCCCGACCGCACCGAGGTGCGTCTCAGCACCGTCGCCGAATCGGTGCGGTGGAAGCGCGGTGCCGTCACCGTGGCGTGTCGCGGCGGCGGCGACCGCGCGCCGTTGCCCACCCTGAGCGCCCGCACCGCGTTGATCACGCTGCCGCTCGCAGTCCTGAAGGCCGGTGTGGTGCGGTTCGATCCGGCGCTCCCCGCCAAACAGCGCGCGCTGGCGGGTATCGAAACGGGGCAGGTGCTGAAAATCGTGCTGCGATTTCGCGAGGCGTTCTGGGAGAACAAGGAATTCCTCAAGGAGCGGCGCGAGAAGGCCGGCTCGAATGGCAGCGGGCGGGGGTTGAGCATCTTGCACGCGCACGGCGTCGAGGTGCCGACGTGGTGGACCTCGCTCCCGGTGCGCTCGCCGGTGCTCACGGGCTATGTGGGCGCCGTCGCCGCGGAGCAGCTGCTCGCCGAGGAGCCGCCATCACGGCTGGAACGCTGTTTGGTCGCCCTCTCCGACGTTCTGGCTGTGCCACGGCGTGAGCTCGAGGAACAACTCGACGCGTGGGCTAGTCACGATTGGCGCGCGGATCCCTTCGCGCGTGGTGCCTACAGCTATATCGGCGTCAACGGGATCAGCGCGCCCCGCGCGCTCGGCCGTCCGGTGGAGGGAACGCTCTTCTTTGCCGGCGAAGCGACGAACGGCGCTGAGATCGGCACCGTCGCTGGCGCATTGTCGAGCGGGCGGCGCGCCGCGCGCGAGGTCTTGCGGGTGCTTGAAGCGTGACCGTCGGGCTGACGGTGTTCGCCGCGACGTACTTGCTGATCGCGGTGCAGCGTCTGCCGTTCGTGCACCTCAACCGGCCGGCCGCCAGCTTGCTCGGCGCCGTCGCAATGGTCGTCTTCGGGGTGATCACCCTCCCGCAGGCCTACGCGGCGATCGATCTGAACGTGATCGTCTTCCTCCTCGGATTGATGCTGATCGTCGGCTATCTCGAAGTGGGGAAGTTCTTCGAGTGGGCCGCCGCTTGGGTACTGCGGCGCGCGCGCACTCCCAAGCGCTTGCTGTTCGGCGTCATCGTCGGCGGCGGGCTGCTGTCGGCGCTGTTCGTCAACGACACCGTGTGTTTGGTCGTGACGCCGGTGCTGGTTGCCGCGCTCGCCCCGATCCGCGTGCGCGCCACGCCGTACCTCCTCGGCCTGGCGATGGGGGCCAACGTCGGATCGGTGCTGTCGGTGACCGGCAACCCCCAGAACATGCTGGTGGGCATCTGGAGCGGTGCGACGTTCGGCGGCTTCTTCGTTCACATGCTGCCGGTCGCGGCGGGAGGCCTTGCCATTACGTTCGGTGTCCTCCGCTGGGCATTTCGGAAGGAGTTGATCGGGCCGTTCCCGGAGCGTCCCGAGGCTGTGCCAACGGCGGTCGATCGCGTGCTGGTCACAAAAGGACTTTTGATGTTCGGGGTCGCCGTGGCAGGGTGGCTCGCAGGTGGTTCGCTGCCCGGTGTGGCGATCGCAGCGGGGGCGCTGATGGTGCTCGTCGCCCGGCGTGACCCGGCGTACGCGATCGAACGGGTGGACTGGGACCTGCTGCTGTTCTTTGGGTCGCTGTTCGTGGTGATGCGCGGATTCGAGGCGACGGGAGCGGTGGACTGGATCGACGGCCGCGCTCTCGCCGCCGTGCAGGAGGGCAGTCGACCCACCGCCGCCGTCGCGGCCAGCGGCGTGATGGTGGTGCTCTCGAACCTGATCTCGAACGTCCCGGCGGTGCTGTTGTGGCGCAACGTCGTGCCCCATCTCCCGCATCCGGACCTCGTGTGGCGCGTGGTCGCCATGAGCGCAACGTTCGCGGGCAATCTGCTGCTGATCGGCTCGGTCGCGAATTTGATCGTGGTGGAGAAGGCGGAATCGCTCGGCACCCGGATCGGATTCTGGGAGTACTCCCGCGTGGGAATCCCGGTAACCCTGTTGACCCTCGTGTGGGGCGTCGCCGTCCTGCTTGTCGCGGGCTAGCGCGGTCTTTCGGCGTTAGATATTCCCACTCTGAAGGGTGGGCTCGGTCTGCGTTGTCCTTCAGGACAATGATTGCCGAGCCCAGGCTTTAGCCTGGGAACATCATGGATCGAGACCGTCACCTGTTACGACACTTTCTCGCCGCCATCGCCTACCGCACGCAAAAGGCGTTGCGCGGCGCGCCCGAGCACTATCCGACATTCAGCGCGGGCAATCGTGCGCGTACGCCTGTCGAGCTCATTCGTCATATGACGTCGCTGATGGGGTACGTCCGCACCCACTTCCAGGGCGGCACATATCCGGCGAAACCGGATCCGCTGCCGTCGTTCCAGGAGGAAGTCGATCGCTACCACAGCATGCTGCAAGCGGTTGGCGATCTGCTCGCCAGCGACGCGCCGTGCTCGATCACCACCGAGCAGTTACTCCAGGGTCCGTTCGCGGACACGATGACGCACGTCGGCCAACTGGCCATGTTGCGCCGCCTGGCCGATTCGCCCGTGGCGCCCGAGAACTTCATCTACGCGGACATCCGCGCCGATCGCTTGCACGCCGACCAGCCGCCGCCTGCACGCCCCGACAAGCATTGGCCGGAGGGGAAGGGGGGGGCCCCGAAATGATCGTGCGGATCTGGCATGGCTGGACCAGCCGCGCCAATGCGGATGCGTACGAACGCTTGCTTCAGGAGGAGATCCTCGTCGGCATTCGCAATCGTCAGATCAAGGGGTTCCGCGGTATCGAACTCCTGCGTCGCACGCTGGCGGATGGCGTGGAATTCGTCACGATCATGACGTTCGATTCGCTCGAGGCCGTCCGCGAATTCGCCGGCGCCGACTATGAGAAGGCGGTCGTTCCCCCCAAAGCGCGGGCGCTGCTCGCGCGCTTCGACGAGCGCTCGGCGCATTACGACGTTGTGATGTGAACGCCAGCCACTCTGTCAGGATTGCGCGCGCTGAAGCCCGTTCCGCGCTATCTTTTTCCGATGATCCATACGACGACGGTCTCTCTCGCGCCCGCCGATGTGCTGGCGCGGGCGGAGCGGTTCTTCGCCGAGCGCGTCCCCAACGCCGCGGCATTCGTCGAGAAATCCGGCCCGACGTTCTTGACGCTGCGCGGCCAGGGCGGCGAGGAGGTCGTGATCAGCGCCTGGGACGACAAGGACGGGGGCGTCACCCGCGTGCGTGCCTCGACGCTGTTCTTCGATCAGGCGCTGGACCGCTTCTTCTCGACGCTCCCGCTCGCGTCGCAGGTCGAGGTGGCATGACGGCCGTGGGAGACCGCTACGCCGTGCGCGTGATGGTCACGCCCGCCTGGGAGCAGGTGCCGGTGCAGGTCGATGATTCCACCACGGTGGCCCAGCTCAAACACGCGGCGCTGCGGGCAGCGCTGAAGACGACCCGCGACGAACAGACCTTCGTGGTCAAGTTTCGCGGCGCCCCTGTGCTCGACGAGTCGGTGACGCTGGGAACGCTTGGCGCGGTGCCGAACGCGCCGTTCATCGTCCTGCCGGCCCGGAGGCAGCCGGTCCGGTGAGCACCTACGCGTTCACCCGCGCCGTCACGATTTTCGCCGTCGGGTTTCTGCTGCTCAACGCCGTGCTGTTGGTCATGATCGACCGGATCGTCTGGGCGGCCGTGTTCGTCGCTGTCGCGCTGCTCGCCGTCATCGGGTGGTTCTGGTTCCGGCGCGCGATGGCGGAGCTGGCCGATGCGCGAAAAGAGATGAAACGCGAAGTCGAATCGCTGCGCGATCTGCTGCACACTCACCGTAAAGAATAGGTGTCCGTCGCAGTCGTCTGGAATCCGGCGTGCCGGCATCACTACGGTGGCGCCGGGCATCCCGAGCGTCCCCAACGGTTCGAAGCCGTGCTCGAGGCGCTGCGGCGTCCCGAGCTCGCGTCGCTCATCACGTGGTCGGAAGCGTCCCCGGCAACGCGCGCCGTGATCGAACGCGTTCACCCCGCGGCATACCTCGACATGCTGGAACGGCTCGCCGAGCGCGGCGGCGGTGCGCTCGATGCGGACACATTTCTTGGGCCGAGGAGTCTCGAGAGCGTGCTCGCGTCGGCGGGCGTGGCGGTGGCGGCGGTCGAGCGGGGACTCGAGACGGGACGAGCGTTTGGCATCACGCGTCCCCCCGGCCACCATGCGCTCGCGGCGCGGGCGATGGGCTTCTGCTTCCTCAACAACGTCGTGCTTGCCGCGCGCCACGCCCAGGCGCTCGGCTGCGCGCGCGTGCTGATCGTGGATTGGGACGTGCACCATGGCAATGGGACCCAGGCCCTCGTGGAGCACGATCCGTCGATCCGGTTCGTGTCGATGCATCAGTATCCGTGGTATCCGGGGACCGGCGCGGAGGACGAGCGCGGCGTGGGCAACGTGTTCAACATCCCCCGGCCCGGCGGCCTCCCGCGCGCCGTGTACGCGCGCGACTTGCTCGCCGGCGTAGACGCCGCGCTCGCGCACTGGGATCCGGATATCCTGCTCGTCTCGGCGGGGTTCGACTCGCTCGCGGGCGATCCACTCGGCGAATTCACGCTCGACCCCGACGACATCACCCAGTGGACGCAGGCGCTGCGGGAGCGGATGCGGGCCGGCAACCGCCCCGTCGTGGGCGTCTTGGAGGGCGGCTACCGGCTGGACCTGCTCGCCGCCGGTGTCGTGGCGCACGTGCGCGCACTATTTTGAACCTGTGACCGTCACGACCCCGGCAACACCGCAGGCGGTGAAGAATTGGCCGACGAGCCTCTACCGGCGGCCCGACGGGACGCTGGAGCACGACGTCTCGCCACCCCGGATCCGCGAGATCCTGCAGAGCGGAGAAGGGGAGCTGTGGGTCGATATCGACAGCACGAACATGCATCAGCACGCGCTGCTCGAAAAAGTCTTCGCGTTCCACCCCCTCTCCATCGAAGACACCCTCTCGCCGGGGACGCGCGTCAAGTTCGAGGAGTACGATCGCTACGTCTTCGTGGTGATGGCGGTCATTCGTTTCGACGAGGGCACGCCGGAACCGTGGGATCTCGCCACCTCGAACCTGTACTTCTTCCTCGGCAAGAATTTTCTCGTCACGGTGCACGCGCTGCCGTCCAAGAGCTGCGGCACGGTGCGCGACCGGCTGATGCGCAACCCGGAGTTGATGGCCCGGGGCGCCGAGATGATGATGCACAACATCATCGACCAGTCGGTCGACGCCTATTTCCCGATGGTCGAAGAGTTGAATGTGCTCGTGGACGGATTGGAAGAGCGGTTGTTCGAGCGGTTCGACGAGAAGCTGATCCACGAGATCTTCAAGGCGAAGCGTGCCGCGTTCGGGCTGCGGCGCCACGTCGGGCCACTGCGCGAAGTGTTGAACATCCTCACGAACCGCCCCTGCGGGTACATCCGGCCCGAAACCCAGCTCTACTACCGCGACATCTACGATCACACCATCCGCATCACCGAATCGGTGGACACCGTGCGGGACCTGCTCGCGGGTGTGCTCGAGACGTATCTCTCCCAGACGTCGAACCGAATGAACCGCGTGATGAAGCAGTTGTCGATCGTGGCGACGATCGCGCTGCCGCTCGTGGTGGTCGGCGGCATCTTCGGCATGAACTTCAGCCAGATGCCGTGGACGCATCACCCCTACGGGTTCTACGGCGCGCTGGTCACGATGGCGGCCGTCTCCGGCATCATCCTCTGGTGGCTCAAGAAGAATCGCTGGCTGTGAAGCTGCACGTCGAGCAGTGCTCCATCACTACGCGCCACCCCTTTGTCATCGCCCGGGGATCAACGAACGGATACAAACGCGCCTGGGTCCGGCTCGTCGACGGCGACGGGCAGGAAGGGTGGGGCGAAGCGGATCCCTCGTCGTTCTACGGCGAGAGTCTGGAAACCGTCCTGCGGGCCTTTGAGAAGCTCGCGTCGCATCTGCCGCGCGACCCGTTCGACCTCGAGGCCACCGAAGCCCGCTGGCAACAGGTCGTGCCGAAGAACTGGGCGGCGCGGGCGGCGCTGTCGGCCGCGCTGCACGACCTCGTGGGGAAGAAGCTGGGCCAGCCGCTGTGGCGGCTCTGGGGTCTGGATCCGAACAAGGCTCCGGTCTCCTCCTTCACGATCGGTCTCGATACGCCGGAGCAGATGCGGGCCAAAGTCCGTGAGGCGGAGGCCTATCCAATCCTCAAGATCAAGCTCGGGACGGATCACGACGAGGAAATCCTCAAGACGATCCGGGACGCGACCGACAAGCCGATCCGCGTCGATGCAAACGCGGGCTGGGATGTGGCGCGCGCCAAGCAGATGATCCCGACGTTGAAGGAGTTCGGGGTCGAATTCCTGGAGCAGCCGCTCGCGCCCGATGACCTGGATGGGCTGGCTGAAGTGCGGCGCGTCGCCTCCAAGCACCAGCTGCCGGTGGTCGTGGACGAAAGCTGCCTCGTCGCCGCCGACATCCCGAAACTCGTAAGCCGCGCGGATGGGATCAACATCAAGCTTGCCAAGTGCGGGTCGCTGCGGGAAGCGCTGCGCATGATCGCCACCGCGCGCGCGCACGGCATGCTCGTCATGGTCGGGTGCATGATCGAAACGTCGCTGGGCATCACAGCGGCCGCGCATTTCACGCCGCTCGTGGATGCCGCCGATCTCGACGGTGCGGCGCTCACCGTGGATGATCCGTTCCGCGGCGCGACAATCGAGCAGGGCCAGATTCGGCTGCCGACTGAGCCAGGACTTGGTGTGCGGCGGCGATGACATTTGCGGCAGTCGTCCTCCCCGTCCCGCTAAGCCGCTCCTACATCTATCAAGTCCCCGAACCGCTGGCGGCACGCGTCGTCCCCGGCGCGCGCGTGGTGGTGCCGTTGCGGCGGCGCAGCGTGGTGGGGATCGTGACGGAAGCCGTCAGCCAGCGGCCGTCAGCCGACGTCGAGATCAAGCCAATTGTGGCGGCCCCGGACGATGAGCCCGCGATCTCGTCACCGCTGCTCGAGCTGGGGCGCTGGATGTCGGACTACTACGGCGCCCCGCTCGGCCTCGCGCTGCGCGCCATCCTCCCCGGACCGCTGTGGAGCGTCGCGCGGCCCGCCGGGCCGGCCCCCGCTGCCGAGCGCCTGCTGGTGCTGACGGGAAACGGCATGGATTCGCTGCTCGAGCGGGAGCGGCGCTTCAAGCGGGCGCCCAAGCGGCGGGCCGTCTATGAAACGGTGGAGGCGCTCGGAGGCTCGGCGCCGATCTCACACCTCGTCCGACAGCTCAAGCTCTCTGCGAGCGCCCTCGATGGGCTGGTCAAGCAGGGACTCGCGCGCATCGAGCGCGTGCCGGAAATGCGTGATCCGTTCGCCGGCCTTTCGTCACCTCCACCACCTTCACTCACCGAGGACCAGCGCCGTGTCGTGCAGGGGATTCTTGCCACCGACCTCCACCAACCTGCCTTGCTTCATGGAGTCACCGGCTCGGGCAAGACGCTCGTCTATCTCGACGTGCTACGTGCCGTCGTGCAGGCGGGAAACGGGGCTATTCTGCTCGTTCCCGAGATCGCCCTCACGCCGCAGACCGTGGCGCGCGTGCGCGGGGTCTTCGGCGACAAGGTCGCGGTGCTGCATTCGGGGTTGTCCGCCGGGGAGCGCGCGGACGCCTGGCGCGCGCTGCGCCGCGGCGAGCGGCTGGTCGCCGTCGGGCCACGCTCGGCCGTGTTTGCGCCGGTGCAACGGCTCGGCGCCATCGTCGTGGACGAGGAGCACGAGCCGAGCTACAAGCAGGGCTCGGCGCCGCGCTATCACGCACGCGATGCGGCGGCCATGCGCGCGCGCCTGGAGGGAGCGCGCCTCATTCTCGGGAGCGCCACGCCATCGCTGGAAAGCCTGCAGCTGGCGAGCGACGGCCGCATGACGACCTTCGCGCTGCCGGATCGGGTCGGAGCGCGGCCGCTGCCGCCGGTGGACGTCGTGGACCTGCGTCACGCGCCTCGGGTCGCGCCAGCGGAAACAGGCGGGATCGCGTGGAGCGAGGCGCTGGACGGCGCGATCGCCGGCGCGCTGGAACGCCGGGAACAGGTCATCCTGCTGCTCAATCGCCGCGGGTTTGCCACATTCGTGCAGTGCCCATCGTGCGGCAATGTGCCAGGGTGCCCGCAATGCGCGATCGCGCTCACGGTGCATCAGACGCCCCCCGCGATGCGGTGCCATTACTGCGGCCACGAAGAACCAATCCCCGAGACGTGTGCGATTTGTGGGCATGCCACCCAAAGGCTACGCGGCCTCGGGACGCAGCAGCTCGAGCGGTTCGTGGGGCAGCGCTACCCCCGCGCCCGGATCGCCCGGATGGATCTCGATACGACGACCAGCAAGTGGGCCCACCACCACATTCTGGACCGGGTGGCCTCCGGCGACGTCGACATCCTGCTCGGCACGCAGATGATCGCCAAGGGACTCGACTTCCCGAATGTCACCGTAGTCGGGGTGGTGGATGCCGATACTGGGCTCCATTTCCCCGATTTTCGCGCCGGCGAGCGGACGTTCCAGCTTGTGGCACAGGTCGCCGGGCGGGCGGGGCGGGGGCCGCGCGGCGGGCGGGTGTTCGTGCAGACGCGCGCGCCCGATCACCACGCGATCCGGGCGGCCGCGGCGCACTCGGTCGAGCAGTTTGCGGCGGCCGAGCTGCCGCTGCGCTCCCCTCCCAATCCTCCCTATCCACCTCGCACGGGGCTCGTGCGCTTCGTGATCGCGGGCGAAGATCACGCTCGCACCGCGGAGCTGGCGGAGAAGGTGGCCGCCTGGCTGCGGCGTGCCTCCACGGAGCGCTTGGACGGCGCACTCACCGTGCTCGGGCCCGCGCCATGTCCGCTGATGCGACTCAAGGGAAAGTGGCGCTGGCACGTGCTGGCGAAGTCGCACGAGCCGCACGTGCTCGGCCGTGTGGTCCGCGCGTGGCGCGCGAAGACGCATCGCAGCGTTGCCGTCGATCGCGATCCGCAGTCACTCTTGTGAAAGCCAATTCACTTCGGGTATGTTGACGGGCCTGTGAGTCGTCCTCGCTTTCAGTACCGACCACCGAACTTTGCCGCGCCTCCCCTGGCGGGCGTGCCCGACGCGCGATTCACGCCCGCACCAGCCGACGGGGTCCTGCCCGACGGTTTTTTTTCGACCACGAACCTGCCGACGTACGTGAAGCTGCCGAGCGGCTGGCGGCGGCCCCGCCTGCCGCGCATGGACTGTGTGATCGTCCAGGCGGCAGGAGGTGACGATCTCGTCGTCACTGAGCCGCGCCGCGTGCGCCGGGGTGACAAGGTCGCCGTCGGGGCGGCAGAGGACGGCAGCGAGGGGATTTTCGTCCACGTCGAGGGGTTTCT
Source organism: Gemmatimonadales bacterium (assembly GCA_036003865.1). Taxonomy (GTDB): domain Bacteria; phylum Gemmatimonadota; class Gemmatimonadetes; order Gemmatimonadales; family GWC2-71-9; genus 20CM-2-65-7. Next base: position 35,873 of record DASYRZ010000148.1, read on the forward strand.
CGGCGGGACGCACAGCCCCAACGAGTTCCGCTTCATGGCCGCGGAGGTGTCACGCGAGCGTCCGGTCGACTACAGCGTGCTCGCGCAGCTCCTGGGAGAAGAGAAAGCGCGGGGCGGCAAGATTCTCTGGGTGATCGGCCCCGCGCTGGTCCACGCGCGCGCGCGCGAAGACATGATCTGGTTCATCGAGAATGGCTACGTCAGCACGCTGTTCGGCGGCAATGCGGTCGCCGTGCACGATCTCGAGGCCGCGATCTTCGGCACGACGTTGGGCATGTCGAGCTCCGGGGAAAGCGTCGAAGGGGGGCACGGCCTCCACATGCGCGCCATCAACGCGATTCGGCGCGCCGGCTCGATCGACAAGGCGGTGCGGCAGGGGATCGCGACGAGCGGGATCATGCACGCGCTGGTGACGCGCGGCGTGCCGTACGTCCTCGCGGGCTCGATCCGCGACGACGGCCCGCTGCCGGACGTTATTCCCGATACGCTGGCCGCGCAGGACGCGATGCGCTTGCACACCTCCGCCGCGACATTCGCGGTCTTCGTGGCGACCGCGCTCCACGCCATCGCGGTGGGCAACATGCTGCCCGCGTTCGTGGACACCGGGGTGACGGAAGACATCCGGCCCCTCACGACGATCTGCGTGGATCAGACCGAGTTCGTCGTCACGAAGCTGCGAGACCGCGGCACGCATCAGGCTTACGGCGTCGTCACCAACGCGCAGGATTTCATGCATGTCCTGCGCTTCTACGTGGAGCGATGGCAGCAAGCCTCGGCGCCGGCTCTTTCTCACCGCTAGTTCCGCCCCCCGGTCAGGGGCCGGGCTGGGCGAAGCTGGCAGCCGCGGTGGAGACGCAGGTGCCGCCGGCGGAGATCGACACCATCTATGTGTTCCGGCCGATCAAGCGGCAGGGACGGGAGTGGGGGACGGCGGTCGTCACCCGCAAAGCTCCGGATGGACGGTTGCGCGTCTACACGGCGAAATACATGCTCATCGTGCGCGGCAAGGACCGCGGGCAGAGCAAGATCGAAGTCGTCGAAGTCGCGCTGAGTCCCGCCGAAGTGCTGGCGCACGTAATGCAGGCGACTGTGGACCGGGGTGGCGACACGGAGCCGCCGGTCGAGCTGGGTCCCGCGGTCTGGTACGAAGGGAGGTAGTTCCAGGTTGATTGACGCACGCATGTTCATCCCGACCAAAGCCTTTCTCACTAAGGGCGTCGGCCGGCACAAGGAAAAGCTCACCAGCTTCGAGATGGCGTTGCGCGATGCGCATCTCGCCAACTTCAATCTCGTGCGCGTGAGCTCGATCTTTCCCCCGCACTGCGAGCTGGTGGACCGGGAAGAAGGGATGAGCATGCTGAAGCCCGGTCAGGTCGTCTTTGCGGTGATCGCGGAATCGGCGACCAACGAGCCCAGCCGCCTGGTCGCCGCGTCCATCGGCGTGGCGATGCCCGCGGACACCTCGCACCACGGCTACATCTCCGAGCATCACAGCTACGGCCAGAGCGAGTCGGTCTCGGGCGAATACGCCGAGGACCTCGCGGCGTCGATGCTGGCGACGGTGCTCGGGGTGCCGTTCGAGGCGGACAAGGCGTGGGACGAGCGCCGCGAGCAGTGGCTCCTGTCGGGCGAGATCGTGCGCACCATGAACGTCACTTCTACGGCCGAGTGCGGGCCGGATGGACGCTGGACGACCGTGGTGTCAGCCGTCGCGTTTTGCGGCTAGTGTGGCTGACCGCGTTTGCGGCCGGGCTGCTGAGTTTTCTGTCCCCGTGCGTGCTGCCGCTCATCCCGAGCTACGTCGGCTACCTGACCGGAATGACGGTGGAGGAAGTGGAGCAGCGGCGGGGCATCGCGCTGCTGCACGCGCTCTGGTTCGTCGCCGGGTTTTCCCTCGTGTTCGTGCTGCTTGGCGCCGGTGCGTCGGCGGTGGGCCAGCTGCTGCGCGATTATCAGGTGTGGCTCGGCCGGCTGGGCGGCGTGCTACTGATCCTGTTCGGGCTGTATCTGCTGGGGATCCTGCGGCCGGCGTTCCTGATGCGCGAGTGGCGCATCGAGCTGGCCCGGAAGCCGATCGGCTACTTCGGATCGGGCGTCGTGGGATTCGCCTTCGGCGCGGCGTGGACGCCGTGTATCGGGCCGATTCTCGGCGGCATTCTCACGCTGGCCGCGACGCAGGCCGGCCTGGGGCGGGGGGTGCTGCTGCTGGCCGTGTACGCGCTTGGCCTGGCATTGCCATTTCTCCTGACCGCCTTGGCGCTGGATCGGTTTCTGGTCTGGTTTCAGCGCTTTCGACCATACATCGTGTGGGTGGACCGCATGGCCGGCGCGCTGCTGATCGTGTTGGGGATTCTGCTTGTGACAGACAGCTTTACGTTGCTCGCCGGATATCTGCGCGGGCTTACGCCCGCATTTCTACGGGACCGGCTGTAGAACCTGACGCGCCAAGGCGGGTACCGTTGAGTGCCCATCAGCCATGAGGCTGCCGTTGAGTCATGCGGCACGGTCTGATATCCAAAAAACGCGGTCTCGTATCAAAACACGGTCTCATATCCAAGAAAGTTGATATGTTGTGGTATCACCGCTGTTACCGAGAGGAGCTTATGACTCGTTTCGCTATTTTGGCGACCGTCGTCGCCGTCGGCCTGAGTGCCTGCCAGAAGAGCCAGGACCAAAGCCAGGCGAACGACTCGACCGCCCGCAATCTGACGTTGGCACCCGCGGAATCGACCGCGGCGATGCGCGACGTGCCCGACCAGAACAAGACGCCGCCGCCGCCCCTGACCCGGCCGCCGGCGCAGCGTAACACGACGACCCGTACCAATCCGCCCGCACCGCCGGCGCGCCCCGCGATGGCGCGGCTCGGCGTCGGCGCCAAGGTGGACGTCGCGGCGACCGACACGATTTCGTCGCGCACCGCCAAGGTTGGTGACGCCTTCACCGCGAGCGTCGTCGAAGATGTCAAGAATGCCGCCGGTCAGGTCGTGATTCCGGCGGGCTCGGTGGTCCACGGCTCGGTTACGGCCGTGAAACCGGCGCCGAATCCGCGCACGCCGGGGACCTTGACGTTGAGCGTTGCGAGCATCACTGTACGCGGCACTTCGTATCCCATCGAGGCCATGGTCGACTCGCTCGAGACGATCCACAAGGGCCGCGGCGTCACTTCCGGTGATGCCGCCAAGGTGGGCGCGGGAGCCGTCGCCGGCGCGGTGCTGGGTCGAGTGCTCGGCGGCAACAAGAAGGGCACGATCATCGGCGGCGTCGTGGGTGGCATCGCCGGTGCCGGCGTGGCGTCGCAGACGAAGGACTCGGACATCGTCTTGCCAGCGGGGGCGCATATCATCATCCGGTTGACGAAGGAACTCGCGGTAGCGGCATCTTGACGCGGTGATCCGCACCAAGCTGTCCACGATGATGTTCCTCCAGTTCTTCATCTGGGGGGCGTGGTACACGACGATCGGGAACTACATGTCGGCTCACGGCATGTCGTCCGAGGCGTACCTGCCGTACACGGTGAACCCCATTGCCGCGATCGTAGCGCCGTTCTTCCTTGGCTTAGTCGCGGATCGCTATTTCGCCACCCAACGGGTGCTGGGGGTCCTTCACCTGCTCGGCGGGGTGCTCATGCTCCTGGTCCCCGGCGCCACTGGGTCAACGCGACTGTTCATTTTCCTGATCCTCCTGTACAACCTGTGTTATATGCCCACGCTCGGGCTCGCCAATTCCCTCGCATTCCACAACATCAGTGATCAGGAAAAGCAGTTCCCGTTGATTCGTGTCTTCGGCACGGTCGGCTGGATCGTCGCCGGTCTGTTCATCGGGTTCGTCCTGAGTCGATTCACAGGGGGGCAGCTGCCGGATACGACGCCGCTCCCGTTGTACACGACCGGCGTCGCCAGCCTGCTGCTTGGTCTGTACAGCTTCGCGTTGCCGCACACGCCGCCGCCGGGAGTCGGCCGACCGGTCTCGATTCGCAGCATCATCGGTCTCGATGCGCTCCGTGAGCTCGGCAGCAAACCGTTCTATGTTTTCATCGCTTCCTCCCTTCTCATCTGCATTCCGTTAGCGGCGTACTATGCGTACGCGCCGATTTTCGCGAAGGTCGGCGTCTACGATTTTGGTACGAGCAACGTCGTTACCAAGGTGTTTCCCAATCCCTCGTCACTGATGACCCTCGGGCAGATATCCGAGACCGGCTTCATGCTGCTCATGCCGCTGATGTTCATTCGGCTCGGGGTGAAGAAGATGTTGCTGGTCGGGATGGGCGCATGGGTGCTTCGCTACGCGCTGTTTGCGATGGCCGCGCCCAGCGCCGTGTTCTGGCTCATCGTCACCGGCATTCTGCTGCACGGTATCTGCTACGACTTCTTCTTTGTCACGGGGCAGATTTACGTCGACAAGAAGTCGACGCCGGCGGTGCGAGGCCAGGCGCAGGGATTCCTGGTGCTCGTCACTTATGGGGTCGGGATGCTCATAGGCAGCATCATCGCGGGGAAGGTCTACAACGGATTCAAGGGCGCGGCGACGGATCTCACCTTGGCGCAATGGGCAAAGTTCTGGCCGCTGCCGGCCGCGTTTGCGGGCGTGGTCATGGTGCTGTTTGCGATATTCTTCCGGCCCGAACCCCCGCAAAGCGCAGTCGGACAGCAACCAGTTAGGTAGAGACGCAACAGACGCCACAGACGCAACAGTGGTCGTCAGACAGCAAGCTGGCGACCACTGCTGCGTCTGTGGCGTCTGCTGCGTCTCTCACTTCTGAGGACCAGCCGCCTATTCCAGCTCTCTAATCCAGATATTGCGGTACCGAATTGGATTGCCGTGATCTTGTAACTTCAGCGGCAGCTTGTCCGGATGCGCGCTGTATGGCGGTCGTGCCCTATGCGCGGTGGGTCCCACCAACTCAAAATTGTCCTGAATCAAAACTCCGTTGAGAAACACGGTCATGTGGGCCGGCCGCTCGAGTGAGCCGTCGGCCTTGAAGCGCGGCCGCCGGAACACGATGTCATACGCCTGCCACTGGCCGGGGGGCCGCGTCGCGTTGACGAGCGGGGGATTCTCGCCGTAAATGGCGCCCGCCTGGCCATCGGGATAGGTGTCGTTCTGGTAGGAGTCGAGCACCTGCAGCTCGTACATCCCCATCAGGAAGACTCCGCTGTTACCGCGCTCCTGACCCTCGCCTTGCGGTGGCGTTGGGGTCCGCCACTCGATGTGCAGCTGCACGTCGCCGAAGCCGCGCGCGGAGACGAGCATGCCGGTGCCGGGCTTTACCTCGACGTAGCCATCCCGCACGATCCACTTCGCGGCGCTGCCGTCTTCCGCTCGCCACTGCGAAAGATTCGAGCCGTCGAACAGCACGACCGCGTCCCTGGGCGGCGGCGCGGGCGGCCGCTCGGGCCCGGGATCCACCACCGGCGGCCGGGGACGATCCAGCGAATGCTGTGGCCACTGTTGCGCCTGTGCCATTAACAACAAAGCTAGCGTGCCGATCATGGCTTCCACGTTCCCTTCGCGACCGCCGGCACGAACGTATCGATCCCCTGACCGGGGAAATCGAGAGTCCGGCCCTGCTCGGCGCTCATGTAGGCCGTCATGAGCACTTTGACGACCTGCAAGCCGTCGTCGAACGTCAGGGCCGGCGGCTGCTTGTTGAGGAATGCCTGCACGAAATGCCGGTCTTCGGCCTCGTACCCATAGGCGGCCGCTTCGTTCGCAACCACGGGCATCTGGCCGACCTCGGCGTTCTGTTTCTCGACCAGATCCTCGCCGGCCTTGCCCTGTACTTCGCGGCTGAAGAAGAGCTTGAGCCCGGAGTCGAGCGAGTTCCACGACAGCGAGTACTCGGGGCCCAGCAGCTCCGCCGACAGGCGCAGACCGGCGCCCACGAAGCTCCACGACGTCGTCGCCTCACCCATCACGCGATGGCCGTCGTCGGTCGCAAAGTCGATCACCACGCTCGCGAAGTCTTCGGACGGCGCCTTCGCATAGTTCACGTCCTTCCCCATCGTCTCGCTGAGTTTCTTGCTGTACTCGGGGCGCGACCACTTCAGGCTCGCAATGTGGGCCGTGATCTTCGCCGGCCGCACGGAGTTTCTCGGCTTCGCCGGATCGGTGAGGAGATGTTGGACGAGGAGCGACGAGTGACACATCATGTCGTTGAGTACGCCGCCCCCCTGCTGCGCGCCCTGCCAGAACCATGGCGCATGCGGTCCACTGTGCTCTTCGGCGGCGCGCGCGAGGTAGGGCCGGCCGGTCAGTTTTGCGCCGCGCGCCCACAGCAGCGTGCGCCCGGCCTCGACCTGGGGCGAGAAGACCTGGTTCTCGAGGTACCCGTGGGCCAGGCCGACCTTGTCGACCAGCTCCACCACGCGCTTCGCTTCGGCGACGTTGCGCGCCAGCGGTTTCTCGCACGCGATGCCGATCAGCTTCCCGCGGCCGCGCTCGATGGCGCTCACCATCTCCTCGACGTTCGCGATGCGGGTGTGGTTCGGCCCGCAGAGCCAGATCGCGTCGATGGCGGGATCCTCGACCATCGCCGCGATCGAGGCGTACGGCTTGGCGTCCCCGACGCCCAGCTTTTTGGCGATCGCGGCGGTCGTGGCGGCGTTGTTCTGATTGGGACTCCACACCCCCAGGACGTCGGCGTCCCGGACGCCCAGGAATCCCAGCAAGTGGAACTTCGCGTTGAATCCGCTCCCGACAATGCCAATCCCAAGTCGTTTGCCCATTCAGTCCTCGTAATGGACGCCAAGTTTCTGCAGCGCTGCGGGAGGGCAGCCCTTCCATTCGGCCACGAACGTGTTGCCCTGATAGTCCAGATCGGCGACACCGATCTTGCTCGACCAGAAACCGGACGCGGTGAGATCGCGGAACATGTTGAAGAACGCGACGCCCTGGCTCATCTCGGGCCGGGCTTTCTTGGGCCAGGCGATATCGTCGAGAATGGCCGTTCGTTCCGGCTCGGTCGAAGCGACAAAGGTCTTGCCGCTGCGCTCGAATGCTTCATTGTCGAGCCAGCCGAGGCCGCCCCGCATCGCCGTCTGGCCGTCGGGGCGATCGATCATCATGAAGTCCATGAACTGCGGCACGCCGGCATCCGTGGCGCTCCCCGAGCGCTCGTCCCTGGGGATGATGAGATCTACCAGGACACGCACCGTGTCCCACTCGTGGGCAGTGAAGAATGTCGGCGCGTACGGGGCTTTGACTGCCTCGCGCGCCAACCCTGCCGCCTGTGCTGCTTCCGCCGGTGTCCATTTGAAGGCAGCCGTCAGCGCGGCCATCGCCATTGCCCCTACCGCTTCGCGGCGCTTCATAGAGCCCTCTTCTTGAGTTGGTCGGCGATGTACTCCGACGTCCGCCACGACAGCGCCATGATCGTCCAGGTGGGATTCTTGTCGGCCTGCGACGTGAACGGCGCGCCATCGGCGACGAAGAGATTCTTGACCTCGTGCGTCTGGCAGTTGTTGTTCACGACGGACGTCTTCGGATCGGCGCCCATGCGCGCGCCGCCCAATTCGTGGATGATCACGCCACCCGCCGCGATGCCGTAGCCATCCTCTTTGCTCGGCATATCCCCCCAGGGCGTGCCGCCCATCTCCTTGATGAGCGCGCGGAACGTCTCCTGCATGTGCTTTACCTGCAGGTACTCGTGATCGGTGAACTGCCAATGGAAGCGGAGCACCGGAATGCCCCATTTGTCGACCACCCGGGGATCGATCTCGCAGTAGCTGCCCTCGTTGGGGATCATCTCCCCACGGCCGGAGAAGCCGACATAGGCGCCATAGTAGCGGCGGTAGTCCGCCTTGAGCTGCTTCCCGTAGCCACCGCCGGGCGGGTAGTTCTGGATTCCGCCCAGAATGCCGTAGTCAGGCATGTCGGCGCCGCCCCAAACCTCGATGTGGTAGCCACGCGGGAAGTCGAGTTTCTTGTTGTCGAGCCACCACGGCATGTAGACATGCATGCCGCCGACGCCGTCGTGATTGTGGGGGACGTGGTCCATCAGCTTCGGAACGAATCCTCCGACGTCGGTGCCGGTCGTGTCGGTGAGATACTTGCCGACCGTCCCGCTGCCGTTCGCGAGTCCGTTCGGGAATGACGCGGATCTCGAGTTGAGGAGGAGCCGCGACGTTTCGCAGGCGCTCGCCGCCAGGACCACGACGCGGGCGTCGATACGGTGTTCGCTGCCGTCCTGGGTGTCGATGTAAATGACGCCGTTCGCCTTGCCGCTCTTGTCGAGGGTGATTTCCCGCGCCATCGCGTTCGTCATCAGGGTGAGCTTGCCGGTCTTGAGGGCCGGCGCGATCAGGACGTTGGTCGAGGAGAAGTTCGAATTCGTCTTGCAGCCGCGGTTGCACTGGCCGCAGTAGTGGCAGGCGGCGCGTCCGTTGAGCGGACGGGTCAGGATCGACAGCCGCGCCGGGACGCAGGTGACGCTGAGTCGCCGGGCCGCGTCCTGCACCAGCAGCTCGTAGCAGCGTGGCTTGGGCGGCGGAAGAAAAATCGAGTCGGGGGCATTGGGGATGTTTTCTTTGCTCCCGAAGACCCCCACCAGCTGCTCGAGCTTGTCGTAGTAGGGCGCCACGTCGTCATAGCTGATCGGCCAGTCGTCGCCCAGGCCGTCGAACGTTTTTGCCTTGAAGTCGCGCGGTCCGAAGCGCAGCGAGATACGACCCCAGTGGTTCGTCCTCCCGCCAACCATCCGCGCCCGCCACCAGCGGAACTTGTCGCCCCGCGCCACGGTGTACGGCTCACCCGGGATCTCCCATCCCCCGATGCAGCCATCGAACTCGCCGAACGGCCTGGCGGGTGTGGAGGCGCCGCGGCGGGGCGATTCGTAGGGCCAGGTGAACATCGCGGAATCGGTCGTGTTGTCCCACGGCCCGCCCGCCTCGAGCACGGTGACGTTGACGCCGGCGCGCGTGAGCACGTACGCGGCCATCCCACCACCAGCTCCCGAGCCGACGATGAGCACATCGACGGGCGACGATTGGGTTGCAAAGCGCATTCAGGGCTCCTTAGTAGCCGAGTGCACCGCCGGCGTAGCGTGGGTCGGCGACACCGACCCACCCGCCGGCGGTTTTTTGTATGGCGGCGATGATGCCGCTGCGGCCGCGCCGCTGTTCCATCTTATGGCCCATCGCCTCGAGTGCGCGCACCGTGGCATCGCTCAGGCCGCCGTGTTCGTAGTAGGTCTGGTCCGGCAGCGCCTGGTGATGAATCCGGGGCGCGGCGACGGCGTCGCCGAGACTCATCTTCTGATCCAGCACATTGAGAATGACCTGCGCGACGCTCGTGATGATCGTGGGACCGCCCGGCGTGCCTACCACCATTTGCAAGTTGCCGGCGCTATCGAGCACGATCGACGGCGTCATGGCGGAAAGCATGCGCTTGCCGCCGGCGACCGCGTTGTTCTCACCCTGCACCAGCCCGTACATGTTCGGCTTGCCCGGCGCGGTGGCGAAGTCGTCCATCTCATTGTTGAGCAGGAATCCCGCGCCCGTGACCGTGACGCCGCTGCCAAAGCCGCCGTTCAGCGTCGTCGTCACCGCCGCGGCGTTGCCCTGCGCGTCCACGATCGAGTAATGCGTCGTGTGCATCGCCTCATCGCTCGCGGTCTGAGGCGGCGTCGGCGTCGCATGCTGGGGATCGATCTGCGCGCGCAGCGTCGCCGCATACGACTTGGACAGCAGCCGCTCGATCGGCATGTCGACGAAATCGGGGTCGCCGAGCCAGCGGTTGCGGTCGATGAAGGCACGCCGCATCGCTTCGGTCACGAGATGCACGTACGCCGGTGTGCCGAACGCCGGCAGCGTGTCGTAGCCCTCGAGGATGTTCAGGATCTCGCCCATCGTCACGCCGCCCGAGCTGGGTGGCGGCATCGAGTAGATCGTGTGGCCGCGGTAGGTGAGCGTAATCGGCGTGCGCCACTTGGCGCGATAGCGGCGCAGATCGTCCTTGGTGATCAGGCCGCCGCCGCGCTGCATCTCGGAGACGATCAAGTCGGCGATCTGGCCGCGGTAGAAGACATCGGGGCCCGAATCGCTGATGAGCTGCAGGGTGCGCGCGAGGTCGGGCTGGCGCCACATCGCGCCGGCCGGCGGCGCACTGTCGTGCACGAGAAACTGCGCGCGGCTCGCGGGGAACTGCGCCAGCAGCTCGCGGTCGGCGGCGATGTCACCGCTCCGCTCCGCATCGATCAGGTGTCCCTGCGCCAGCCGGATGGCCGGAGCGATCAGCGTCGCCCAGGGCAGGGAGCCATACTTTTTCCACGCCTCGTAGAGCCCCGCCACGCTGCCCGGCACACCCGCCGCGAGATGGCCGACCTCGCTCTTCTTGGTGGGATTGCCCGCCGAGTCGACGAACATGTCGTGGGTGGCCGCGGCGGGCGCCGCTTCGCGGTAATCGAGCGCCGTCACCTCTCCCCCGGCCGTGCGCTGCACGATGAAGCCGCCGCCGCCAATGTTGCCGGCGTCGGGCAGCACGACCTCGAGCGCGAACGCGACCGCGACGGCGGCGTCGATCGCGTTGCCGCCCTGCTTCAGGATGTCGACGCCGGCCTGTGTCGCGAGCGGATGGGCGGTGACGACCATCGCGTGCGGCGCGGTGACCGGCCGCGCGCGCAGCGTCCAAGTCGCGGGAATGACGGCTCGGCCGCGGATCGGCGCCGGACCCGTTGGGGGCGGCGGGCCGCCGCAGGCAACAGCAGCCAGCGCGGTGCAGAGAGCGAGGATCTTTCGCATTCGTAATCTTATCGTCTAATTCTCCACCATGACAAACCGCGATTTCTCGGATCCGCGCGCCACCGAACAGCGTAACCCGCGTTCCGAGCGCATCGATACTGCCTCGAGTCTCGAGATTGTGGACATCATGAATGCCGAGGACGCGAGCGTTGCGGGCGTGGTGCACGGCCAGCGCGACCAGATCGCGCGTGCGATCGATCTGATCGTGGCGGCATTTAAGGGTGGCGGGCGGCTCGTGTACGTCGGGGCGGGCACCTCCGGCCGGCTCGGCGTCCTCGATGCCTCCGAGTGCCCGCCGACGTTCAGCGTTCCGGCCACAATGGTGGTTGGCGTCATCGCCGGCGGATATGGCGCGCTCGTGAAGAGCGCCGAGGGCGCCGAGGACGATGTGAACGCCGGGGCTGCGGCCATGGATACGGCGACCGTCACAAATCGCGACGTCGTGGTCGGGATCGCGGCGAGCGGCACGACCCCATACGTCCGCGCCGCGCTGGCGCGCGCGCAGACGCTCGGCGCCGGAACGGTGCTCGTCACCTGCGCGACGCCGCCGAAAGTGCTCGCCGCGACGTGCGACGTCATCGTCAACCCGATCGTCGGACCCGAAGTGCTCACCGGCTCGACGCGACTCAAAGCCGGTACCGCAACCAAGCTCGTTCTCAACATGCTCACGACCGGCGCGATGATCCGGCTCGGCAAAGTCTACGGCAATCTGATGGTGGATCTGGTCGCCTTGAGCGCCAAGCTGCACGACCGCGGGGAGCGGATCGTGATGGAGGTCTGCGGCGTGTCGCGCACGGAGGCGCGCCAGGCACTCGAGCGCGCGGGAGGCAGTGTGAAGGTCGCGATCGTGATGGCCCGCCGCAAAGTTGGCGCGGACGAAGCCCGCAAGCTGCTCGATGCCGCGGGTGGCTTTGTGCGTCCGGTCGTGGGGGACCCGCCCGCCGTGCCGCGCGCGTGAGCGACGTCCTGGCCGTCGGCGTCATGTCGGGCACGTCGCTCGACGGCATTTCGACGGCGCTGGTGCGGCTGCGGGACAGCGGCGGCGGCGTCGAGCTGGTCGCGTTTCGGCAGGAGCCGTATTCGGCGGCCGAGCGTGGCGCGATCATCGACGCAATGGCGCGGGGGACGCCGAAGGACGTCGCCTTCCTGCACGTCGCGCTGGGCGAGCGCTTTGCCGGTGCGGTGCTGGCGCTGCTCGCCCAGGCGCGCGTCTCACCGCGGGATCTCTCGTTCATTGCGTCGCACGGCCAGACGATCTGGCATGAGCCGGGGCGGGCGACGTTTCAGCTCGGCGACGCCGCGGTGCTGGCCGAGCGGGTTGGCGTGCGCGTGGTGAGCGATTTCCGTGCGCGCGACGTCGCGGCCGGAGGGCAGGGGGCGCCGCTCGTGCCGCTCGCCGACGTGATGCTGTTCGGCCACGAGCAGCGCGGCCGCTGGCTGCTGAACATTGGCGGGATGGCGAACGTGACGTGGGTGCCGCGGCGCGGTGTGGCGGAGGGTGCGTTCGCGTTCGACACCGGTCCTGGTGTCGCGGTGATCGACGCGGTGACCCGGCGCATCGATCCCGACGCCCCGTACGATCTCGGCGGCGAGCGAGCGCGGCGTGGCCGCCCGGTCGCGAAGCTGCTCGACGAGCTCCTCGCCGATCCGTATTTCGAGCAGCCCCCGCCCAAGAGCACCGGCCGCGAGCGGTTCGGGATCGAGTACGCCGACAAGCTGCTCGCGCGCGTGAAAAAGGCCGGTGGCTCCGACAACGACGCCGTCGCCACGGCGACGGCGCTGACGGCCGAGACCATCGCTCGAGCGGTGGCGAGCCACGCGGACGAGATCGTCGTATCTGGAGGTGGCGCGAAGAACCCGGCGATCATCGAGCGCCTCGCGACCCGTGTGCAGCCCCGTACCGTCGTACTTTTTGATCAGCTCTTCTTCAACGGGGAAGCGAAGGAAGCGGTCGCGTTCGCGTTTCTCGGCTTTCAGACGGTGCAGGGGAAGCCGGGCAACCTTCCCGCGGCCACCGGGGCACGAGGGCCGCGGATCCTGGGGCACATTACGCCGGCGTAATTTCTTTATGACGTTTTGTGCGGAGGACGTAGCGCGCCTTGTGTTCTGAGAGGTATCGTCGTGAGGTGATAATGTGTTCAGCATCGGAGGTGACCATGAAACGCGCCCTGTTCGCGGCACTCCTCGCGCTCGCGGCATGTGACACGAACCCGCTGACGGTGCTGCCGGAAGGCGTGTTCGTCATCACGAACGCGACGGAGTACCGGATTGCATCGCCGCCACAGGCGACGATCGTTACGGTTCAGAACCGCACGTCAGGTCCCATCACGGTCCGTCGTTGCCTTATCCGGGGCAGCGCGGTGGACGCGGTTGGTGTCGACCTCGTCCTCGAACACGAGATCGATGGTGCCTGGCAACCCATCGACTTGGGTTTCAGCTGCCTCACCGTCCCCGACGCGCCCCGGGCCGACGTCGTCCTCGCGCCGATGGACACTACCGTCGTCGCGCGGATCATCGTGATACAGCCTGACCCGTTGCGCGTGCGGGTAGCGTACGGTGTTGGCGCGGACGCGCCGCCTACCGCGACGGCCACGTCGAAGGTGTTCGTGTATCGCTGACCGTCTCGTGGAAGCTCCGGGCGACGATGCGAGGGCTCTCTTCAAGCCGCTGACGTAGGCGGCCGTAGATTAGGGGATGATCCCCCGCGCACGCTTGGTGTGCCCGGCCCTGCGCTGGCGCCGCGGCTCATTCCGGTCCGAGCGCAGTAAAATCGAGCAGGCGCTCGCCGCCGGTGTCGGCGGGTTCATTCTCTTCGGCGGCACGCGCGCTGCCGTCACCGCTCTCACGAGCGCGTTGCGCGACACCGCCGGCCGGCCGCTCTTGCTCGGCTCCGATTTCGAGCGCGGGCCCGGGCAGCAGGTGAAGGGTCTCACCGAGCTGCCGCCGCCCGCGGCGCTCGGCTACCTCAACGATCTCGATGCGACGTACGCGTGCGGGCAGATCACCGGGACCGAGGCACGCGCGGTGGGGCTCAACTGGGTGTTCGCGCCGGTGTGCGATCTCGACGTCGAGCCGAAGAATCCCATCGTGCAGACTCGCTCGTTCGGCGCCGATCCGCAGCTGGTGGGGTCCCATGTGGCCGCCTGGATTCGTGGCTGTCAGGAGCACTCCGTCATGGCGTGCGCCAAGCATTATCCGGGGCACGGGCGCACGACGACGGATTCGCACGAGGGGCTTCCCGTCGTCGAAGCACTCGGCGACGAGGTGCAGCGAACCGATGTCGCGCCGTTCAAGGCGGCCGTGGACGCCGGAGTCGGGAGCGTCATGCCGGCATTCGTCGCCTACCCGCGCTGGGACGCGAGCGGAGCGGCGGCGACGTTCTCACCGATCGTGCTCGGGTATTTGCGCGACGCGCTCGGATTTCGCGGGCTGACCGTGACGGACGCGTTCATCATGGGCGGCGCGACGGCCGCGGCGCCGGAAGGAGCTGCCGCCGTGGCGGCGGTGACTGCGGGGTGCGACATGCTGCTGTATCCGACGGATTGGGCGGGGGTCGTGCGGTCATTGGAGGAGGTGCCGCGCGATCGCGCTGAGCAGGCACTCGAGCGATATGAGAAGACCGTACGGGAATGGGGGACGGGGGACGCGGGACGGGTCGACGACGCGCAGCTGGCTGAGCACCAGAAGTTTGCGGATGGGTTGGCGGATCGGGCGGTGCACATTCTCCGTGGCGATTCCCCTCGGCTCGCCAGGAGCGTGAGTGTCTCGATCGTCGATGATGATGTCGGTGGTCCGTATTCGATTCCGCCTCGGGATGTCTTTGCAAGGACTCTGGCGGATCTCGGCGTGCGCACCACCCGATACCCGATAGCCGATAGCCGAGACCGCCTTGTTCTCGTCTATGCGGAGCCGAGGTCGTGGAAGGGACGTGCCGATCTCGGGCCACAGTCCATCGCGCGGCTCGAGCGGCTTTTGCCGGGCGCGTCGCTCGTGGTGCTGTTCGCGCATCCTCGTCTGCTCGCGCAGGTCCCCGGGGATGTGCCGGTGTTGAGCGCGTGGCATGGGCAGGCGTTGATGCAGCGGGCGGCGGCGCGGTGGGTGATGCGGACGGCCTGAGGGCCTGACCGCCGGACGGTTCTTATATGTTGGAGATGTCCGTTAGGCAGCGCGTGTGACCTTCTCGGACCGTCCAGGGGTATGCTTCTTCATGAAGCCGCACATGCACCTCTTGGCTGCAGCTCTCATCGGGCTTTTGCCTGCACTCTGCATTCTGTCTTGCCATTCCGAGGATTCGACCCAGACCATTGATGTGTCTCTGCAGAAGGGCGAGCTCTATCAATACCCAACGGTCGGTGGCGACGAAGAGGGAGCAAGGATTTTGACTCAGGCAGGCCATTACGCCATTAGCGAGATTCGGCGTGGTCCCGCGACTAACTGGGTCGCGGTATACGTCTATCAACCAGCCGCTGAGTTCGTCGGGTCAGATCAGGTTGAACTCGAGATACTCACGCACGCTGACGGTGCGAGTCCTCCGATCGCCAAGAGGGTCGCGATTCGCTTTGTCGTGCAGGAGTAGCTGAGCGCGCTGCCTAACACGCGCTTGAAGCTGGCGGCGCCCGTCCCCGATGCATCCGGAGAACGTTCTACCTGCGGTGTGGTAGAATCCTGTTGGTGAATACTCGAGCTAGGCGCCGCAGCTTAGGCGCACCCCGTTAGGTTGCGACCGAAGTGTGTTGCTCAGGAGGGTTCACCATGATCC
Source organism: Gemmatimonadales bacterium (assembly GCA_036003865.1). GTDB lineage: Bacteria > Gemmatimonadota > Gemmatimonadetes > Gemmatimonadales > GWC2-71-9 > 20CM-2-65-7. The sequence goes on from DASYRZ010000148.1 coordinate 51,368, forward strand.
CTCGGACACTATTCCTAATCCTTGTTTTTGGGTCCGGCTCTAGCGTTGTTCACGGTCAATCCCGAGTAGGACCTGTTCTAACCGCAGCGCTCGGCCTTACTGACCTGCGAAACCGAGAACCCATTCAGACGAGTCCACCCTCAGCGAGCTTTGCCACTAGTCACTCGACGAATGGTCTCGCTTCGGCAACTCTCGGCCTTGAGTTTGGGCGTTACCTAGCCCTGGACGCTACGCTGCGCTCATCGTTTGGAATCCTTCAGCCGTTCCGAGCTCTGACTCTCGGTCCGAGCGTGCGTCGGGCTGGGCGAACTCGCGTTTATTTTCGCGCCGGGTTCGGGATCGTTCAAGGCGCTACGGCCGTTAGTTGTGTGACAACTACCTCATCGTGCTCACCATACGAGAGCGAATGGACATCGGGCTTCGACTTGAGTGCTGGCGTTAGTCTACGCAACGGCACGCACTGGAGCATAGGTCCATTATTGTGGTGGGCCCAGTCCACAAAGAGCGAGAAGCAGTACCGTTCTTTAGGGCTAGGACTCGCCATTACGTATCGCTGAGTCGCAACCTAACAAGGGCTTGAAGCTGGTGGCGCGCGTAGGTTAAGGAATGAATCTTTCCTCAGCGCGCCGCAGCTTAAGCGCCATCCGTTAGGCAGCACGTTCGGAGGACACCAATGACATCAGCCATCGCATCCTATCCCTTGAGGCTCCCGCTAACCCTCCGCCTCGTGGCAGTTGCCGCTGTCGCTGTCCTTACCTACGTGATTGAGCTCGTGTGGCAAGTTGGGGCAGTCCTGCAGGGCTTGGGCGACGCCCTCATGCGTCGGCCGCACACTGGTGACGTGGTTGGTTCACTCGGTGGCATCCTCTATTGGGTGGCTCTCGCCACGGCCGCCGCCCTAGCTGTGGCTGTGTTGACCCGCTCTCGCTATCTCCGCTTGGCAGCATGGATCTGGCTCTGCGGACTCTGTCTGATGGGGATTCTTAGCTGGGTTGCGTTCGGTCCCGACTGGCCGACGCCAGTCGCTATTTGTGGAGCGTTCGGCGTGACTCTCTGGTTACGGCGCGCGGAACGTGCTGCCTAACCAGCGCCCGAAGCTGAGGGCGCACGCACGGGTAGTGAATCATTCTCCCGTGCGCCGCAGCTTAGGCGCGCCCCGTTAGGCAACTCCCAACTTTCCTTGCACACTCAACGATACGCGGAGCCCGGCATGGGCAAGCATGTCGACGAGCGTGTCGATGCTGAACAGCGCGATCTTGCCGCGGACCAGATCGCTGATGCGGGGCTGGGAGACTCCAAATAGCTCTGCAGCGCGTGCTTGGGTCAGGCGTCGCATCTCAAGAACTCTGCGAATCTGAACCATCAGCGATGCCCGGATCCTTAGGTGCTCCGCTTCTTCCTCGGAAAAGCCGAGATCGCGGAAGACATTGCCCGAGGATCGCCGAATCTTCGTAGTCATTTCTTCTTTCTCCTTTGCAGTCGGACTCGTTTCAGATCGCTCAGCCGTTTCTTCGCAAGATCGATGTCCGCTCGCGGTGTCTGCGGCGTCCGCTTTTCGAAGCCATGAAGCACGTAGATCGCTTCCGGGAACTTGGCGACGTAGAACACACGACACGCCGTCCCCACATCTATCCGGATCTCGACCACGCCGGCGCCCACGCTGGCCATCGGCTTCCAGTCCGAAGGTGCGAGGCCATTCTGGATCTGAAACAGCTCATAGCCCGCTTGCTGGCGAGCGTCCTCTGCGAAGGCACGCACATCCTCGAGGGACGAGCCGAGCCACCGCAACGGCTTTATGGGCACCGGTTAATATACAAGTACTTGTATACCTCGGAAAGGGTTC
>DASYRZ010000149.1:0-4806 GCA_036003865.1 Gemmatimonadales bacterium
CGATGGTTCCGCCAGGGGTATGCTTACGTCACGTTCGGTCCGAGCTGGAATTACGATGGCGACGCGATCCAGCGCGACCTGGGTGGCTTCGGATATGCCCAGCTGCGCAACTTCTGGACGGTGAACTGGACCGCGAAGTACAAGATGCCAGTGCTCGACGACCGGTTGACTCGCGGCGGACCGCTCGCCGCAACGCCGCGGGCCTGGTACGGCAGTGGCGAGCTGACTACCGACACGCGCAAGCACGCGAGCGGATACGCGTTCCTGTCGTACTCCGGTGACGGTGCGGGTGGCTGGTTGGTGAATGTGCTGCCACAGCTCACGCTGCGACCCAGTGCCGCTCTCTTCCTGAGCCTGGGACCGGGCTACATGACCGGACGCAGCTCGGCGCAGTATGTGACCCGGGTGACCGACGGCACGGCGGCGGCCACGCTGGGTCGCCGGTACGTCTTCGCCGAGCTCCGCCAGCGCAGCGCGTACGTGACGCTGCGCGCCAACGCCACCTTCTCGCCCGTCCTGAGCTTTGAGCTCTACGCACAGCCCTTCACATTCTCGGGCGCCTATGATCGCTACAAGGAGCTGCGCGCACGGCGGACCTATTCGTTCGACCGCTACGGCCAGGACAACGGCTCCACCATTACGCCGGGAGACACCGCCGTCTGCGGCAGCGCCGGCCCGGATCGCTGCCTCGGGGTCGATCCCGATGGAGCGGGCCCAGCCGCCGAGTTCGCCCTATACCGGCCCGACTTCAGAACGCGTTCGTTCAAGGTGAAGGCTGTGGCGCGCTGGGAGTATCGGCCCGGATCCACCATGTTTCTCGTGTGGACGCAGAGTCGCTCCGGCTACGCGCCCTACGACGGCAGCTTCGACATGCAGCGCGATCTGGCCACTGATCTGTTTCGTGACCGGCCCACGAATGTGTTCCTGGTGAAGGTCAACTTCTGGTTGAGCCGCTAGCGACGACGCGCTACTCCCTAGAACGCGTAGCCGATTGTGACACCCGGCCAGATGAAATAGCTACCCCCCCCGAACAATCCGTACAGAGTGCTCCGAAACACGAAGCCGCTGCGCGAGCGGGCCTCGAAGCCGAGGCCGACGTCACCGTAAAAAGCCGCGGCGTTGTCACTGAATGGCCCCGAATTGGTCGAGGCGGTGATCAACACCGCACCGCCAGTCAGGTACAGCGAGCCATTCTTGGGAAAAAGATAGACCTTCGCACTCAGCGGGAAGAAAGCAATCGTCGAGCTGCCCGATGCTGAGCCGCCCCCGAAAGCTGCAAAGCCGGCTTCCAGACCAAAAGATGTGCCGACCATCCGCTGGTATGAAAAACTGTAAAGCAGGGCTTTGCCCAGCACTTCGACACCGAAATCATTGCGCATCGTCGCACGGGTGAGCGTCGTCGGAGCACCTTGAGCGTAACCTTGCGCCACCGTGGCGCACAGCAAGACTGTCGCACCGAGTGCGGTGAGTCGCTCGCGCATATTAGCTCTCCTATGTTAACGAAGCTGCATCCGTCGGGGCATCGACGGCCCGAATTTAGAGAGCCGCGATACGCGGCGCAAACGGTGCGCGGTGGTGGTCAAGTGATTGAGCAGCGCGTGTCCTTCACACGTCGCGTAGGGGTGGCTGGTCTGGAGCCTGCTTGCGCGACCGACGTTCGAAGTCTTCGTCGAATTCCTTGTCCTCTTCGAATTCTCCGAACTCCTCGTCGCCTTCGTCGCAGATCGACAACTGATCTCCGCTGATTTGCACTCGATGGTGCGCGCATGCCACGGCACCGGGGCATCACCGTAGGAAGGGCGCCCGACACCGCCACACCGGGTGCTGATCGGCCCCAGGTGCGCATATCGTCGCCCCCGCGAAGGCATACGTCTTGCTGCGCCCCTCCCTCAATTATTTCTGTCGCGAATCCGCCACACGCCGACGACGAAACAAACGCCCTATGGCACGACGCTTTCTCGAGCGCTCCGCCGCCGCGTGATGACCTTCATCACGTGGCGTCGCATGGCGCCCCTCCTCCCGCTGCTTCTCGCCCTGCCCATTGTCGTACTGCTGGTAGGCGAGCCACACCGTTCCCCGAGCGGACGGGCGCAAGGCACCTTTCGTGGCCTGCCCTTGACCTTCGAGGCCAACCGCGCCCAAACCGACTCACGAGTCAGATTCCTGGCCCGCGGCATCGGCCACACCCTCTTTCTCACGCCGAGCGAGGCGGTGCTCGTCCTTACGAAACCGGAAACGAAGCTCGTGCTGCGGATGCGTTTCCCGGGCGCCAATCCCCGGCCTCGCATAGCGGGGCTCGATGACCTGCCGGGAAAGGTCAACTACTTCGTCGGGCGAGACTCGGCCCACTGGCAAACGAATGTGCCCCTCTATGGCACGGTGCAGTACACCGAACTCTATCCCGGCATCGACCTCCGCTACTCCGGCGACCAACGCCAGGTGGTATGCGAGTTCGTCGTTCGCCCGGGCGCCGACCCCGGGCAGGTCTCATTCGTCTGGGAAGGCGTCGACAGCTTGGAACTGGACGCTCCGGGGAACCTTCTGCTCCACACGGCGGCGGGCGTGATCCGCCAACCGAAGCCACACCTCTACCAAGATCTCGCCCGGGCCCGGCGAGAGCTTGCTGGGCGCTATGTGCGCCACGCCGCGCGTCAGGTGGGCTTCGACGCGGGCGACTACGACGCCGACCGGCCGCTCGTCATTACCAGCATCGTGCCTTTGTACCTGTCCTCCGAAACATCGCGATCCACGACTTCTGTGAGGTGACTACAATGCCGCGCACAACACCATGGATCGGCCTCGCATGCTTTATCTCACTGACCGCCGGCTGCCGCGACTCTGTCGAGCCTGCGGCTCCGAGTCCCGCGCGTCCCCTGGCGAGCACCATGACCGCGGGCTCGACGCCGTTCTTCTCGACCTATCTCGGCGGCACTGGCGACGACAACGGCGGGGCAATCGCCGTCGATGGCAACGGCTACATCTACGTCACCGGTGAAACCGAATCCATCGACTTCCCCGCAACGGCGGGAGCGTTCCGAACCACCTCCGCGGGCCTGAAAGAAGTAGTCGTCAGCAAGCTCGATCCCTCCGGCGGCGGGCTGGTGTACTCGACGTACTTGGGCGGCGCCAACGACGACGCGGGCGCGGGTATCGCCGTCGATGCCGCGGGGTACGCCTACGTCGCCGGGGAGACCTACTCGCCCGATTTTCCCACGACGCCGGGGGCGTTCCAGGCCACCCCCCCGGGGAGTCTCGGGACGAGGTTCGCCGGCTTCGTCGCGAAGTTGGACCCAGCCGGCTCGGCCCTCGCCTATTCGACCTACCTGGGAGGCGGCAACGGCAGTGACGACGCCGCCGCGATCGCCGTCGACGGCGGCGGGAACGCCCACGTCACAGGCACCGCCACGTCGTCCGACTTTCCCACTACGGCGGGAGCCCTGCAGCAGTCCCTCTTCGGTCAGGAGGACGCCTTTGTCGCCGAGCTGGACCCGAGCGGCTCGTCCCTGGTGTACTCGACGTACCTGGGCGGGCGCAGCACGGAGCACGGCAGCGACATTGCCGTCGATGCCGCGGGGTACGTGTACGTCACTGGCCGCACGTCGTCGAGCGATTTTCCGGTCACCGCCGGTGCGTTTCAGACCACCAAGGCCAGCAACGGGATCGCCCACGCCGGCTTCGTCAGCAAGGTGAACCCCGGCGGCGCAGGCCTCGCGTACTCGACGTATCTCGGCGGCAGCGGCAGCGACCGCGGTGTCTCCATCGCGCTCGACGCCGCAGGCAACGCGTACGTCACCGGCCGAGCGTCGTCGACGGACTTTCCCGTGACGCGGGGAGCCGTGCAAACGGGCCTGGCCGGCGGGAAGGACGTCTTCGTCGCCGAGCTGAACCAAAGCGGCTCGGCCCTCGTGTACTCCACGTACCTCGGCGGCGCCTTGGATGACGACGGGGCGGGGATCGCGGTCGATGCCGCCGGGAACGTCTACGTCGCCGGGAAGACCAAATCGACCGACTTCCCGGTTACCGCCGGAGCCCTCCAGCCCAACGCGGCCGGTTTGACGGAAGCCTACATCACCAAGTTGAGTCCGAGTACCGCGACCATGATGTACTCGACCTACGTCGGCGGCACTGCTGACGACGAGGCGGTGGGCCTCGCCGTCGATGCCGCCGAGTATGCTCACGTCACGGGCACAACGTCATCCACTGACTTTCCGACCACCGCGGTCGCCGCCGATCCGACATTCAACGGCTTCGGCGATGTCTTCGTGATGAAGATCGGCAACTCGGGCCCGCCGGCTACGCTCGCGCTTGCACCCGACAGCGCCACCGGCCCCGTGAACACGGAGTACTGCGTCACGGCGACGGTGCAGGACGCCGCGGCCAATCCGGTTCGCGGCGTGCCCGTTCGCTTCTCCGTCGCGGGCGTGGACAGCACCGGGGGATCGGCTACAACCGATTCGGCCGGGCAGGCCACGTTCTGCTACGCCGGCGCGCAGGCGGGCGACGACACTATCAGCGCCGTTGCCGACACCAACAACAACAGCACGCCGGACGTCGGCGAGCCGAGCGACTCCGCGACGAGGACCTGGGTGGTGACGTGAGCTCGCAGCCACAGATCACCCACATCGACAACTGATCTGCGATCGACAACTGATCTGCGCAGAACCGGATCACATGCGGGGCGATTGGTACCTGTCTGAAAACACGACGCGCCCGTCCAGATGTCATCTGGCGGGCGTGTCACCCCTCAATTCCGAGCCGTGGCTCCAGCGCTCGACCGCGCCGAGGCAATTCGGTACCGTAACGATG
>DASYRZ010000150.1:0-9137 GCA_036003865.1 Gemmatimonadales bacterium
CCAGAGCCGCCTCGACCAACGCCAGCCACGTTTCGGATTCAGGGTTTTTCTGCCGAACGTCCGCCAGGCGCTGCGCCTGCTCCGAGGCTAGGTGCCGGCGTCCGGCACGGGGCCAGAGCATTTCACCTTCGCGGTCCTGCATGGCGTCTTATAGTAGGGCTTGTTGCCCGCGTGCGTCTGCACGACGGAACCGTGGTTTCCAGGATCCGCGCCGGGTCCACCACCGCGCGCCCGCGCCACTTCTGGGCTCGCGCAGGCAGCGATGCTCGCCGCGACCACCAGCGGCGTCCACCAACGTGCGCTCATGATGTCATCCGCCGCTGGAGGCCACGTGCTGCACGGCAATGGAATTGGAGGCGAACAGCACGACCACCCGCAGCAGGAATCCGCCGAGCAGGACCATGAGTGCGGGGTTTCGGAAACCCGCGCCACCGCTTGGTCTCAAATGGAGCCGCAGCGGCCACAGAATACCGGCCCCTACGACACCGATGAGGAGCAGGAATCCCCAGAAGCTGAGCCAGACCTGCCTGATCGACCACAGCGACGCGATGAAGACGATGAGAATCACCAGCTCGACGATGAGCGTCTGGGCGTCGAACGACTCAAGCCAACGGATCGAGCGTTCGGATGCACCTCTGCGGCGACTGAAGAGCAGCAGCGCCGCCGCGCCGGTCGACGCGCCGGACGCGAGAAACAGCGCGCCGAGCCACGGGCTGTCAGCCCAGATCGGCCGGTTCGTGACCGACAGCAGGACGCCCGTGTACCCCGCCACGAAGAATCCGAAGATCCCGCCGAGACCCGCGACCAGCTTCGCGAGCAACCCGCCGCTTTGCAGCAACTGCGCGCCGGGCGCGCGAACCCGACCCTCCTCCGACCAGGCGCCGATCATCGAAAGGGCGGCGCAGGCGGCGAACAACAGGATCGCCCACGCGCCGAACGAAATCGGCGACCAGCTCTTGAACATCAGGCTCGGGAAGTTCTCCGACTGGAACAGCATGTGCCAGAAGCGGAGCGGCCGCCCGAGGTCGAGTGTCAACAGCGCTCCCGAGATGATGGCGCCCCAGAACCCGAGGGCATACCCCGTGCGGATCACCGGCCGATCCTCAGGCCGCCCCCGCCCGAACCACTGCAGCAGAGCGGCGATGAAGTAGCTCCCGCCGGCGATGCCCCCCACGAAGAAGTAGAGGATGATGAGCCATCTCCAGTGAGGCGATGCCGTGAAGAACGTGTCGGACATTAGTTCTGACTCCCGGGTCCGCCTGCTCCCTCGCCGATCTCATCCATGCGCCGCTTGCGCAGACCCACGAGCGCCAGCAGGCCGAGGACGGCGCCGCTCGCCGCCGCAAAGGTGCCACTCTGCTTCAGGGTCCGGCTCGGAAGCTTCGGGTCCTTTGGTAGACCGTAGACCTCCGGCTCATCGACGAGGAGGTAGAACGAGTTGAGGCCACCGAGCGGGCCTTTCGGATCGTCGCCGTACAACCGCGCGCGCTTCTCGCCTTGGGCCTTGAGCTGCACGAGGCGTTTGTTCGCCCGCTCGCGCAGTTCGGTGATGGGACCGAACTGGATCGAATCGGTCGGGCAGGCTTTGGCGCAGGCCGGCTCCAACCCCACCTGCATGCGGTCGTAGCACAGCGTGCATTTCTGCGCCGTGCCCGCCGCAGGGTTCATGTCGATCACGCCGAACGGGCAGGCCGCGATGCAGGCGCGGCAACCGTTGCACACGTCCGACTGGATCACCACGGTATCGAACTCGGTCCGGATGATCGCGCCGGTGGGACAAACCTCGAGACAGCCCGCCTGCACGCAGTGCTTGCACACGTCGCTCATCATCAGCCAGCGGCCGTTGTACGGCCCGTCGAACTGCTCGATGAACTTGACGTGCCGCCAGTGCGTACCGTCCAGCTTCCTCGTGTTGTCGTAGCTGTCGCCCGACATCTCCGTCACGCCGCCATTTGTGGCGGGGAGTTGATTCCAGTTCTTGCAGGCGACCTCGCACGCTTTGCAGCCGATGCAGATCGTCGTGTCGGTGAAGAAACCCATGGCCTCTGGCATATCAGGCTTTCTCCACGTTGCAAACGAAGGCCTTGCCCTCGTGGATCGACACGTTGGGGTCCCCGACCCAGGCAGTGAGGTCGTTGACGACGTCCCCGACGGAGAGGCCGGCCCACCCCCAGTGCCACGGCATCCCCACGTGGTGAATGCGTTTGCCAGCGACTTGCAGCACACCGATGCGGTCGGTCACGAGCGCCTTGGCCCGGACGCGCGCGCGCGGCGTCGAGATGATGACCCAATCCGTGTTGCGGATCCCCTTCTCCTCGGCGAGCGCCTTGCCGATCTCGATGAAGAGCTCAGGCTGAAGCTCCGCCAGCCAGGGCAACCAGCGGCTCATCGCGCCGGCTAGATAGTGCTCGGTGAGCCGGTACGTCGTGATCACGTGCGGGAACTTCGGGTCCGCCACGGCGGCGAGAGTATTCCAGGCCTTGCCCACCGACCAGACCTTGTGCACCGGGCTCGTCTGCCGCTTGTAGATCGGATTCTGGACCGGCGACTCGTGCGGCTCGTAGTGCGTCGGGAACGGGCCGTCGACCAGTCCGGAGGGCGCGTAGAGCCAGCCCCGGCCGTCGCCTTTCATAATGAAGGCATCAGTACCTGACAACGCGTCTAAGCCGATGCCGTCTGGCTTGGGTTTGGCGTCCGGCGCCTTGGTGGCGCCGAAGTCCGCCACGTCGTATCCCACCCATTTGCCCCGAGGCGGCGCGATGCCGGTCTTCGGGTCGGGCGGGTTGACGAACGTCGGATCCCACCAAACCCAGCGTTTCCGCTCACTCCAGGGATTGCCGCGGAGGTCGGCCGAGGCGCGGTTGTACATGACGCGCCGGTTCGCGGGCCATGCCCAGCCCCACTTGAGGTGCGCCCCGGGCACACCGGGCGGATCGGGCTCGCGGCGCGCGGTGAGATTCTGGTCCCACGCCGGGAAGCAGCCGCAATAGATCCACGATGCGCACGTCGTCGAGCCGTCGTCTTTGAGCGCCGCGAATCCCGGGAGCTGCTGCTCGGGATGACCCGTCGCGTAGCCGTTGATCTCGCGCAGCACCTTGCGTGCGCTGATCTCGCCTGGATAGAGAGGCGCTTCGCCGGGATCGGGGTCGAAGTCCCAGGTCACGTTCTTCCAGCCCTGGTCGCGCGGCAGCGTCGAACCCGCGTACGCCTTCTTCAGACGCTTCGCGAGATTGTGGTAGAACCAACTGTCGGTGCGGCAGTCGCCCGGCGCTTTCACCGCGTACGAATGCCACTGCAGCATGCGTTGGGTGTTGGTAAAGCTGCCGTCGTACTCGGCGATCTGGGTCGTCGGAAAGAGGAACACTTCCGTGTGAATGTCGGCGCTCTTCACCTCGCCGTTCTTCACCTCGGGCGCGAGGTACCAGTGTGTGGCGGTTTCTGTGAGCCAATTGTCCTTGACGACGAGCCAGTCGAGCTGGCGCAGCGCGCGCCGCGTGGCGCCACCGTTCAAGGAGGTGGCGGGGTTCTGCCCTACGACCACGGCCCCTTTGACCTTGCCCTCGGCCATGGCCGCGAACATCGCCATGTGCGAGTGGTCGCCGAGGATCTTCGGATGCCAGTCATAGCCGAAGTCGTTCTCGGCGGTTGCGGCATCGCCGTACACCGACTTCAGGTAGGAGACCAGGAACTTGGGGAAGTTGCCCCAGTAGCCGGTCGGCGTGGCCTCGACGGCCATGTAGTCCCGCAGCGTGTCGTGCGGCCGGAGCGCCGACGGCGCGTTCATGTATCCGTGGATCGAGTGGTACAGCGTCGGCACGTCGGTCGAGCCCTGAATCGCGGCGTGGCCGCGCAGCGCCATGATGCCACCGCCCGGCCGGCCGAAGTTGCCGAGCAGCAGCTGCAGCAGCGCGCAGCAGCTGATCATCTGAACACCGTAAGTGTGCTGCGTCCAGGCGACCGCGTAGGCGAACGCGCTGGTGCGCTCGCGCCCCGAGTTTTCGAGCAGCGCCTCGGCGACTTGGATGAACTTCTCCTTGGGCGATCCGCACACCTGCTCGACCATCTCGGGCGTGTAGCGGCTGAAGTGCTTCTTCAAGAGCTGGAACACGCAGCGCGGATTGCGGAGCGTCGGGTCCTTCTCCGCCGGTCCCGGCTTCAGGGATCGCACGAAGTCGTCGAACGGCGGCCCCGCGCGCCGGGCGATCAGGTCCTTGGTGGCCGGTCCGGGCGCCTTCGCCCCGCGCTGGTACTGCCACGTCGCGTTGTCGTAGCGGCCCAGGAAGCCGTTGTAGGCCCAGAACTGGGGCTCGGTGAACTGGACGAGTCCTGAGAAGACACCTTCCAGATCCTCGGTGTCTTTGAAGTCCTGGTTGATGATCGTCGCGGCGTTGGTGTAATTGACCACGTACTCCCGGAAGAACGGGTCCGTGTTCCAGCGCCGGCTGTTGATGACGTAGTTGATCAGCCCGCCGAGGAACGCGATGTCCGAGCCCGCGCGGATCGGCACGTGGATGTCCGCGAGGGCGCTGGTGCGCGTGAAGCGGGGATCGACGTGGATCAGCTTCGCGCCGTTCAGCTTGGCCTTGACGGGCCAGCGGAACGCCACCGGGTGGCACTCCGCCATGTTGGAGCCCATCACGACGAAACAGTCGGTATGCTCGAGGTTGCGCGGGTACGTCGTTGCCGCGCCCCGACCCAGCCGTGTCCCCAGACCGGGGACGCTAGAGCTGTGTCATATCCTGGCCTGGTTCTCGATGGCCACGACGCCGAGTCCGCGCCAGAACTTCTGGCACACGTGATTGAACTCGTTGTCGAGCGTGGCGCCGCCGAGCGCGAAGATCGCCGGCGTCATGTTCACCGTCTTCCCGTTGGGCAGCTTCTCGATGAACGTGTCGTCGCGCGTCTTCTTGATCAGCTCGGCCACGCGATCCATCGCCCACTCGAGCTCGACCACTTCCCAGCTCGAGGCGCCGGTCTTGCGGTGCAGGACCTTGGTTTGGCGGTTCGGGTTGACGTGCAGCTGGTAGATCGCCGCGCCCTTGGGGCAGAGCGTGCCTTCGTTGTGCGGGCTACGGGGATCGCCTTCGATGTTGACGATGCGGTCGCCCTTGACCTGGACCAGCGTCGCGCAGCCGACCGAGCAAAACGGACAGATGCTCGGCACCGACTTCGCGTCCCGGATGCGCAGCTCCTGCGCCTGGGCCCGGGCCGGCGCGAGCGTCACGCCGAGCCCGACTAGTCCACCGATCGCTGTGCCGGCACCGGCGCCGGCGGTAACTCGGAGAAAGTCTCGACGACTGACCTGCATAGGGTGGATCCTCCCCGCGCTAGGACGTCGCGGTTAGGGGCCTGTGCTGAGGAGACTGCTTAAGCTTGACCATCGGCCCGAAAAGGCGCAACCCCCGTCAAGGCTGTTGCTGGACCGTACCAAATGGAGTCACTTTACGCGGGGGAGGAGACTGATCCGATGGCGAAAACAATCGAAAAACAGGAGCTCACCGAGGTCAGTGAAGCACAGATCGCGGTGCACTGGAAGGAAGAGGAGTACTATCAGCCTTCCGAGAAGTTCAAGGCGCAAGCGAACATGCGCGACCCCAGAATCTTCGAGCAGTTCGCACTCGAGAAGTTTCCCGACTGTTTCAAAGCGTACGCGGACATGCTGACGTGGTTCGAGCCGTATCGCACGGTGCTCGACACGAGCGACGCCCCGTTCTGGAAGTGGTTCGTGGGCGGCAAGATCAATGCGTGTTACAACTGCGTAGACCGCCAGCTGGACAAGTACAAGAAGAAAGCTGCCTTCATCTTCGTGCCCGAGCCGGAAACCGAGCCTGATGTGACGCTCACGTATCAGGAGCTGTACGACCGCGTGAACGAAGTCGCCGCATTGCTGCGCGGCCTGGGGCTCAAGGCCGGCCACCGGGTCACGTTCCACATGCCGATGGTGCCCGAGCTACCGATCACGATGCTGGCGTGCGCGCGCCTTGGAATCATCCACTCACAGGTGTTCGGCGGGTTCAGTGGTCAGGCGTGCGGCTCCCGTATTCAGGATTCCGGCAGCCGGGTGCTGATCACGATGGACAGCTACTGGCGCAACGGCACGCTGGTCGATCACAAGGCGAACGCGGATATCGCGGTGCGGACGGCGAAGGAGCTCGGCCAGGACGTCGATAAGGTCTTGGTGTGGCAGCGGTATCCCGGGAAGTATTCCGCCAAGACGCCGATGGTGTCCGGTCGCGACTTCTTCGTGAACGACCTGCTTAAGGATCACAAAGGGCAGAAGATCGAGCCCGTCGCGCTGCCAGGGGAAGCGCCGCTGTTCCTGATGTACTCGAGCGGGACGACCGGCAAGCCGAAGGGCGCGCAGCACGGTATCGCGGGCTACCTGGCCTACGTGACCGCCACGTCCAAGTGGGTGCTCGACATTCATCCGGACGATGTCTACTGGTGCATGGCGGACATCGGCTGGATCACCGGCCATTCCTACATCGTGTACGGCCCGCTGGCGAACGCGGCGACCAGCGTGATGTACGAGGGCGTGCCGACCTTCCCCGACGCCGGCCGGCCGTGGCGCATCGCCGAGCGGCTGGGCGTAAACATCTTCCACACCGCGCCGACGGCGATCCGGATGCTGCGCAAGCTAGGGCCCCAGGAGCCCCGCAAATACAAGTACCGCTTCAAATCGATGACCACGGTGGGCGAGCCCATCGAGCCGGAAGCCTGGCGCTGGTATTACGATGAAGTCGGGAAGCGCGAAGCCGTCATCACCGATACGTGGTGGATGACCGAAACGGGGGGATTCCTCGGCACCACCATGCCCGCGATTCATCCGATGAAGCCGAGTAGCTGCGGCCCCGCCGCGCCCGGGATTCATCCGGTCATCTTCGACGAGACCGGCGCGGAGGTTCCCCGGGGCTCCGGGAAGGCGGGCAACATTTGCATCCGCAATCCCTGGCCGGGCATCATGCAGACGATCTGGGGAGACCGCGACCGCTACGTCAAGACGTACTTCGGCAAGTACAACAAGAACCCCAAGAGCAAGGACTGGCGTGACTGGCCGTTCATGTGCGGCGACGGCGCGGTGCAGGCGGCCGACGGCTATTACCGCATCCTGGGGCGCATCGACGACGTGATCAACGTCGCCGGTCACCGGCTCGGCACGAAAGAGATCGAGTCAGCGTGTCTCACGGTCCCCGAGATCGCCGAGGCCGCTGTCGTGCCGGTCCAGGACGAGCTCAAGGGACGCGTGCCGGAAGTCTACGTCGCGGTCAAGCCGGGCGTGCAGGCGAGCCAGGACATCGTCGACCGTGTGATCAAGGCGAACGAAGAAGTCATCGGGAAGATCGCGCGGCCCAAGCACGTGTATATCGTGCCGGACATGCCCAAGACGCGCTCCGGGAAGATTATGCGCCGGGTGCTCGCCGCGATCTCGAATCGCCGGGATGTCGGCGATGTGACGACCCTCGCCAACCCGGATGTCGTGGAGCAGATTCGCGTGATGGTGCAGGGCAAGGACGCGACGACTACGCGCGAAGAGCTGCCGGACGACATTGCGAAATTCGGACAGGTCGAATGAACGGATAGGCTGACGGGGGCCGGGAACACACTCCCGGCCCGTGTCGCGACTCCGGGGACTGAGCCATGACGTGGACCCAGGTCTACGATCCGCTGCACAATTGGGTCTTCTCCACTCTCGTCGCCGCACTACCGATTCTGGTGTTGTTCGGCCTGCTGGCGGGGCTGCGGGTGAAGCCCCACTGGTGTGCCATCGCCGGCGCCGCCACCGCGGTGCTCGTGGCTGTGCTGGTTTTCGGGATGCCGGCGCCGCTCGCCGGCATGAGCTTCCTGTATGGTGTCGGGTTCGGCGTGCTGAAGATCGCGTGGATCGTGCTTGCGGCGGTGTATCTGTACGACATCTCGGTGTTCACGGGCCAGTTCGAGATCATGAAGGAATCGGTGGCCGGGATCACCGCCGACCGCCGACTGCAGTTGCTGCTCGTGGCGTTTTGCTTCGGAGCGTTCATCGAAGGTGCAGCGGGCTTTGGGGCGCCGGTCGCGATCGCGGGCGCCTTCATGATCGGGCTCGGGTTCAAGCCGTTCCACGCGGCCGCGCTCAACTTGATCGCCAACACGTCGCCCGTGGCGTGGGGAGCGATCGGCACGCCGGTGCACACCTTGGCGGCGGTCTCGGGTCTGCCGGAGTCGGACCTGAGCGCCATGATCGGTCGCATCCTGCCCATCACGGGGATCATCGTGCCCTTCTGGCTGGTGCGCGCCATGGTGGGATGGGCCGAGACCCTCGAGGTGCTGCCCGCCATTCTCGTGGTGGGAGCTTCGTTCAGCCTGACGCAGTACCTCTGGTCCAACCACGTAGACTCGAACCTGGTCGACATCGCCGGCGGCGTCGTGTCGCTCGTTGCGACGGTGATCTTCCTGCGGTTCTGGCGCCCGAAACGCGTGTGGCGGTTCGCGGACGAGCAAGCGCCGGCAGGTACCGCGGCCGCGCACAAGCATTCGCCCCGTCAGGTGGTCAAGGCGTGGATGCCGTTCGCCATCCTGTCGCTGACGGTGCTCGTGTGGGGCCTGCCGGCGGTCAAGGGCGCCATCAACCGCGCGACCACGCCCCTGTGGAACGTGCCGCTGCTGCACAACGCGGTGACGCGCGCAGCGCCGGTCGTGACGAAGCTGACACCGGAGGCGGCGCGGTTCGACTTCAACTGGCTCTCGGCGACGGGGACGGGGTGCTTCGTTGCGGCCATCCTGGCCGGTCTGGTGCTCGGCCTGGGACCGGGGCAGCTGGCGAAGATCTTCTGGTACACGCTCAAGCGCATGAAGCTCGCAGTCATCGCGATCTCGTTCATGCTGGGCCTGGGGTTCACTACGCGCTATTCCGGGCTCGACGCCGTGCTGGGGCTGGCGTTCACGCGCAGCGGCTGGTTCTACCCTTTCTTCGGGACGTTCCTCGGCTGGCTGGGGGTCGCCCTGACGGGCAGTGATACCTCGTCCAACGCGCTGTTCGGCAGCCTGCAGCGGATTACGTCTCAGCAGCTCGGCCTCGATCCGATCCTGATGTGCGCGGCCAACTCGGCCGGCGGCGTGATGGGCAAGATGGTGGACGCGCAGTCCATCACCGTGGCGAC
>DASYRZ010000151.1:0-2509 GCA_036003865.1 Gemmatimonadales bacterium
GCGATCTGGCCGTCTGTTGCGACGTAGCCGAAACAGCCGCTGCAGGTACCGCTGCCCTGGCTTGACGAGGTGACGACCACGTCCTTTGCCCCGGGGCTGGATGCGGCCGGTGTCGTTCCCGTGATCTGGGTGGAGCTCACCACCGTGCGGCTGCCAAGCTCATTGCCGCCGATGGTCACGCTGGTGACATTGATGAAGTTCGAGCCCGTGATCGTCACGCTGGTTCCCCCGGCCAGGGAGCTGCTGGCGGGACTCACGGCCGTGACGGTGAGTGCGCCGGCCTCATACACAAAGCAGCCACCGCAGGTGCCGCTGCCTTGGCTTGAGGAGGTGACGACCACATCCTTCGCCCCGACGTTGGAGGCGGCCGGTGTCGTTCCCGTGATCCGGGTGGGGCTCAGTACTGTGCGGTTGCCGAGCTGATTGCCGCCGATAGCGACGCCGGTCACGTCGATGAAGTTGGTGCCTGTGATCGTCACGGTAGTCCCACCGGCCAGGGGGCCGCTGGCGGGACTCACAACCGTGACGGTGATCGAGGAAGGGCCGTTGGAGTCGTTGCCGCAGGCGACGAGTAGCGCCAAGGCAGTCAGAGAGGCGATGCCGCCGGTGGATGTAGTAATCGTGACACTCCTCCTGCTCTTTCGCATTCGCGCGGTTGCCTAGCCGGGACCTCGTGCCGCGCTAAACTTAGGGGCGGGCGGTTATGAACCGGTGAGAAACCGGTCAAACGAGCGACCATGTTGTTCCTCAAGACGTTCGGCGGCCTGTCAGTCGACATCGATGGTGCAGCTGCTACCGGGGCGGGGCAGCGACGGAAGACGCTCGCCTTGCTTGCGCTCCTCGCTGCGGCCGGCCGCCGCGGCGTCAGTCGCGACAAAGTCATTGCCTGCCTCTGGCCCGAGAGCGATACCGAGCACGCGCGTAACCTGCTGAAGCAGGCGTGCTACGCGTTGCGTCGCGATCTGCACGCCCCCGAACTCTTCCTCGGCGCTGTCGAGCTGCGACTGAACTCGGACGTCATTGCGAGCGACATCGGTGCGCTGGATGACGCGCTCGCCGGCCGGGATCTCGCGCGCGCCGTGTCGATCTACACCGGTCCCTTCCTCGATGGGTTCTATCTCGCCGG
Source organism: Gemmatimonadales bacterium (assembly GCA_036003865.1). Classification (GTDB taxonomy): domain Bacteria; phylum Gemmatimonadota; class Gemmatimonadetes; order Gemmatimonadales; family GWC2-71-9; genus 20CM-2-65-7. The sequence goes on from DASYRZ010000151.1 coordinate 1,127, forward strand.
CGCCGCTGAATTCGAACGATGGGTGGAAACGACGCGCGGCGCGCTCAAGTCACGCGTCGCCGACGCGCTCGAGGGCTTGGCGCAACACGCCGCGACGAACGGAGACTCAATTGCCGCCGTGAAGCTGTGGCGGCAACTCGTCTCTCTCGATCCGCTCGCGGCCCGGGCCGCGCTCGGGTTGCTGCGCGCGCTCATCGCGGCAGGCGAGCGCTCGGCCGCGCTCGAGTTCGGTCGCGTACACGAGAACCTCGTGCGACAGGAACTGGGTGTCGTGCCGGACCCCGCCGTCAGCGAGTTCCTCGGACGGCTCCGGAGTGAGGGTGAGCCGGCGGACGAGAAGCCGACTTCATCCTCGGTGTCCCCGGCGAGCGCAGTGGAACCGACGCCCGCTCCGCACCCAGCGCCACGCAGGAGGTGGCGACTGGCCACGGGAGCGGGTGTGCTCGCGGTGTTAGCAGCCCTCATCGTCGCGACGACTCGGTCAGGAGTGCCGCCGTTCAACGCTAATCTCTTCGCCGTCGTTCCGTTCGGGACAGCAGACCCGGAGCTGGCCCCGTTGCGCGAAGGCTTGGCTGATCTCGTCTCCCGGATGCTGGATGGCGCACTGCGGCTCCGCAGCGTGCCGCCGACCACCGTGATGCGCCGTTGGGACGGACACGCGGATCGCGTCGGAGCTCAAGAGCTGGCGCGGCGGACGGGCGCGGGACTCGTGCTGTTCGGTGATCTGGCACGAGTTGGACGTGACTCCGTGCGGCTGCACGCGACTCTCTTTGACGCACAGAATTCTCGCAGCGTCGCCGAGATCGAGCGGGCAGAGCCGACCAACCGCATCGATCGCTTGGCGGATTCCGTCACTCTCGACCTCATGCGCGGACTTACTCCAGCCGAGTCCTGGGCGTTTGCGCGGCTCGCGTCTCCGGGGACCGCGTCGCTGCCCGCGCTCAAGGCGTTCCTCAAGGGCGAAGATTATCTGCGACGCTACTGGCTCGACTCGGCGATCGTGAGTTATCGGCACGCGATTGCGCTCGACTCGACGTATGCCGTCGCGCTCCGCCACCTGGGCGTGGCAGCAGGGTGGAATTTTCAAGCAGTGGCTGGGCAGCCATTCGCGCGGGCAGGTCGCTTCAACCGAGGCCTAAGCCCGCGCGACAGCCTCATGATCGCGTACAGCGCGCCGCCGCCTGGACTGTCCGAGCACGCGTTGTACAGGCAAGTCTACGCGCAAGAGGCCACGCTGCTCGAGATGATTCGACGATACCCCGAGGACCCGGAGCTCTGGCATGAGATCGGGGAGGTCCAGTTCCACCTCGGATTCGTCTGGGCGGACAGTACCTGGAATCGTGCGCGGCGCTCCTTTGACGCAGCGATTGCCCGCGACTCTGG
>DASYRZ010000152.1:0-11947 GCA_036003865.1 Gemmatimonadales bacterium
GCCGAAGATGCGGGCGCCCAACCCCGAGTTCATGGCCCGCTGGCTCGGCGGAATGGGCATCCGGTTGTTGGGGGTTGGCGTCGTGCTCATCGTCTCAACGACGCTGCCCGCGCTGCTCGGCTATGTCGGTGTGCTGTTGCCGCTCTTGTTCCTGGAAACGAGGTTTCTCAGGTGATTCAGGCCGCGCCCGCCGCCCCCGCCGCCCCCGCCCAGTCTCCTCCGAACATCGGTGCAGTGATTTTTGAGCACACCGGCGACAGCAAGATCGTCGAGCTGCCGTTTGGGTTGGGCGAGTGGCATCTGCCAGGGCCCTGGTACATTCCCGGCACGCACGTCGACGTGTCTCCCACCAAGCATGTCGTCTTCATGATCCTCGCGGCGACGCTCGTCTTCCTGACGCTCTGGTACGGCGGCCGCCAGGTGGTGCGCCGCCATCGGGCAGGCCGGGGCCCGCGCGGGATTGGCGCCGCGGTCGAAGCGATGGTGCTGTTCGTCCGCAACGACGTCGCGATCGCAAGCATCGGCCACGGCGGCGAAGCCTTCGCGCCGTACATCATGACGCTGTTCTTCTTCATTCTCTATTGCAACCTGCTTGGCCTCCTGCCCTGGGGTGCGGCCGCGACCGGCAACATCGCCGTGACCGCCGGGCTCGCGCTCACCGCGTTCCTCACGATCGAGATCTCGGGCTTCATCGCGCTCGGGCCGAAGGGCTACCTCAAGACGATCGTGATGGTTCCACCGGGCATGAGGGGCATCGGCGCCGTGATCATGGCAATCATCATGACCCCGGTCGAGCTGATCGGCAAAGTCGTGAAGCCGTTCGCGCTGACGCTGCGGCTCTTCGCGAACATGACGGCCGGACACTTCGTGATCCTGGTGCTGCTCGGCCTGATCTTCGTCTTCGGGACGGCGCCGGCCGCGATTCGCTATATCGTCGCGGGCGGATCCGTCGCCCTGACGTTGTTCATGATGTTGCTCGAGCTGCTGGTCGCATTCCTGCAGGCCTATATCTTTGCGCTGCTCACGTCCGTCTTCATCGGGCTGATGCGGCATGAGCATTAGCGTCACCTTACCCTAGCATCGCGGTATCCTAGCGTCGTTGTATCAGAGCGTTCGACACTTTACTAGAGGGATCAAATGCACAATCTGCTCATGCTGCTCCAGGCCACGCCGGAGACCGCGCTCAACAGCAACGCGCTGCTCGGCGCCGGCATCGGGATGGGACTCGCGATCATCGGCGCCGGCCTCGGCATCGGCCGCATTGGCGGCCAGGCCGTCGAGGCGATCGCCCGCCAGCCGGAAGCCTCGGCCGACATCCGCGGCGCGATGATCCTGACGGCCGCGCTCGTCGAAGGCGCGACGCTGGCGGCGCTGGTGTTCGCCCTCCTCTTCAAGTTGGCCTAGTGCTGCTGCTGCTTCAGGAAGCGCACGAAGCCGGGGGCGGGGCCGCGGGGGGGCCGTTCACGATCAACCCCGGGTTGATCATCTGGACGCTTGTCGTCTTCGGCATCCTGCTCGTGCTGCTGTGGCGGTTCGCGTACCCGGCCATTCTGAAATCGGTGGAAGAGCGCGAGCGCCGCATCCAGAAGCAACTCGAGGACGCCGAGCGGGCCAACGCTGAGGCGCAACGGCTGCTCGAGGAGCACAAAAAGCAGATCGCCGCGGCGCACAACCAGGCGCAGGAGATCCTCGCCAAGGCAAAATCGGTGTCGCAGAAGGAGCGCGAGACATTGCTGGCGAAAGCGCGGGAAGAATACGACGCGCTGCTCTCGCGCGCCCGCAAGGACATCGACGCCGAGAAAGAGAAGGCGATCCAGGCGCTGCGGCGCGAGGCCGTCGAGCTGTCCATCGCCGCGGCATCGCGCGTGATCGAGGCAAATCTCGACACCGAGGCGAACCGCAAGCTCGTGACGGAGTTCCTCGAGAGCATCGGCAAGGCGGAGAAGCCGCGGTGAAGAGCGTCACGATCGCGCGCAATTACGCGGAGGCGCTGTTCGCGGCGGGCGACCGGTTCAATGAGATCCTGGACGCCGTGGCGGGCGCGATCGAGGCGGACGAGCGGATCAAGACCGTGCTCGAATCGCCCCGCGTCTCGAAGGCTGCCAAGGGCAAGATCCTGGAGCGTGCGCTGAAAGGCGAGGCGCCGGTGGAGTTTGTCCGCTTCCTGCAAGCGGTTGTGCGGCGCGGCCGTCAGGGTCTCCTGCCCGAGATAGCGCAGGAATACCAGGTGCTGTTAGATGAAAAGCTGAATCGCGTACACGCCGGCGTTACGCTGGCGGACGAGCCCGATGCGCGCACGCAGCAACAGGTCGTCGAGCGGCTTACGAAGGCGCTCGGGCGGGAGGTGCGGGCCTACTTCCGCTCCGACCCCAAGATCCTCGGCGGGGTAGTGGTACGCGTCGGCGACCGTATTTTTGACGGCTCGGTGCGCAGGCGTTTGACCGCGCTGCAACGGAGAATGCTTACAGGGGAGTGACCATGAAGACCCTCGCGTTGCTGGGTTTGCTCACGGTTGTCGTTGTTCCTGTCGTCGATAAGCCTCCAATCATCAAAGAATGGCCTGTGCCCTGGGCGGATAGCCGCCCGCGCGATCCGTACGTCGATCCGACGACGGGGCGGATCTGGTTCTGCGGCCAGGCGGGCAACTATCTCGCCTACTTCGTTCCCGCGACCGGCGAGTTCAAGCGGTACGAGTTCCCGAACGGGGAGCGCGTCGGACCGCACAACCTGATCGTCGACAAGCAGGGCTTCGTGTGGTATGCCGGCAATCTCGCGGCGCACATCGGCCGGCTCGATCCGCGCGATGGCACGTGGAAGCGCTATCCAATGCCCGACCCCATGGTGCGCGATCCGCACACGCAGGTCTTCGACAAGAACGGCGACATCTGGTTCACCGCGCAGGGCGGCAATGCGATCGGCAAGCTCACGGTCACCACGGGCGCCGTGCAGCTCGTGAAGGTTCCGACTCCGAACGCGCGGCCCTACGGCATCAAGATGGATTCCAAGAACCGCCCCTGGGTCGTGCTGTTCGGCACGAACAAGCTCGCGACGGTCGATCCGGCGACGATGCAATTGCGCGAGATTACGCTGCCTCGTGCCGAGGCGCGTCCGCGGCGGATGGTGATCACGTCGGACGACAAGATCTGGTACGGCGATTACGACACCGGCAGACTCGGCCGCTACGATCCGGTGACGGGTAAGTTCGATGAGTGGCAGCTGCCAAGCGGACCTGATGCCAAGCCGTACGCCATGGTGGGCGATGCCGAAGACCGCGTGTGGGTGGTCGAGACCTCGCGCCCGAACCGGTTCGTTTCGTTCGATTCGCGGACTCTCAAGTTCTCGGAAGAGACGCCGGTGCCGAGTGGCGGCGGCGTGGTGCGGCACATGTTCTACGACGCGGGGACGAACTCGATCTGGTTCGGAACCGACGCCAACACGATCGGCCAGGCGATTCTGCCGCCGCGGACGCCGACACCGCAGACGCCTTAACGACAGCGGTGGAGGGCAGCGAAGGGCGGCGAAGGGCGGCGAAGGGCGGTATTTTTCGCGCCTCACTTCGACTCGGAGCACTGCCGATTATGTCCGTCCTCCGCCGCCTCGTCCTCGCGGGTTGTCTCCTGACGCTCGCGAGTTCTGCCGCCGCGCAACGACGTTCCGCTGCCGCCCCTGCCGCCCCTGCCGCCCCTGCCGCCTTTGATACATCGCTCTACAACGCGCTCGAGTGGCGCGAGATCGGACCGTTCCGCGGCGGGCGGGTCACGGCGGTGGCGGGTCACGCCGACCAGCCGCTGACGTTCTACTTCGGCGGCACGGGCGGCGGCGTGTGGAAGACAACCGACGGCGGACTGACGTGGGCGCCGATTTCGGACAAGGACTTCAAGGCTGGATCGATCGGCGCGATCGAGGTCGCGCCGTCCGATCCCAACGTGATCTACGTCGGCACCGGCGAGTCGCCGATCCGCGGCAACGTGTCGCCGGGCAACGGCATTTACCGATCCACCGACGCCGGCAAGACCTGGACCCACATCGGGCTCGCGAACGCCGGACAAATCGGGGCGATCCGCGTGCACCCGACGAACGCCGACCTCGTCTACGTCGCCGTGCTCGGCCACGCGTTCGGGCCGAATCCCGAACGGGGCATGTTCCGCTCCAAAGACGGCGGCAAGACGTGGGAGAAGGTGCTGTTCCGGTCCGACTCCGCCGGCGCCGTCGACCTCGCGCTGGACCCCGCCAATCCCCGCATCCTCTACGCCTCGATCTGGCAGGCACGGCGAGGGCCGTGGTACATGGCGAGCGGCGGGCCGGGCTCCGGCCTCTTCAAATCCACTGACGGCGGCGACACGTGGAAGGAAATAACCCGTAACGAAGGGCTGCCCAAAGGCGTCATCGGCAAAATAGGCGTAACAGTATCCGCGAATCATGACCGCGTGTGGGCGATCGTGGAGGCCGACTCGGGTGGCGTGTTCCGCTCCGAAGACGGCGGCGAGACGTGGCGGCGCACGAACGACGAGCGCAATCTGCGCCAGCGCGCCTGGTACTACTCCCACATCCACGCCGATCCCAAAGATCCCGAGACCGTCTACGTGTTGAACACGGGACTCTATCGCTCGGTCGACGGCGGCCGGACGTTCACCCAGCTGCGCGCGCCCCATGGCGACCACCACGGGCTCTGGATCGCCCCCAACGACCCAGCGCGCATGATCAACAGCAATGACGGCGGGGCGACCATCAGCTACAACGGCGGCGCCACGTGGACGGGCCAGGACAACCAGCCGACGGCGCAGTTCTACCACGTCATCGCCACGACGCACGTGCCCTACAAGGTGTGCGGCTCGCAACAGGACAACAGCACCGTGTGCATCGCAAGTCGCACCGATGGCGGCTCGATTGGTGAGAAGGACTGGTACGAGGTGGGCGGCGGCGAGAGCGGCTGGATTGCGGCGCGGGCCGACGATCCCGACATCGTCTACGCCGGCAGCTACAGCTACCTCTCTCGGCTCGACGTCCGCACCGGCCAGGAGCGGAACATCTTCCCCTGGCCGGACAACCCGATGGGGTGGGGCGCCGGCGACCTGAAGTACCGCTTCCAGTGGACGTTTCCGGTCGTGCTGTCCCCGTTCAATCCCAACGTGCTGTATGCCGGCGCCAACGTCATCTTCCGCACGACCAACGAAGGCCAGAGCTGGGAAGCGATCAGCGGCGACCTGACGCGGAACGACAAGTCGAAGCAGGGCCCCTCCGGCGGCCCGATCACAAAGGACAACACGAGCGTGGAGTACTACAACACCGTCTTCGTGATCGCGCCGAGCGCGAAGGACTCCGGGCTGATCTGGGCGGGGAGCGACGACGGCCTGGTGCACGTGACGCGGGACGGCGGGAAGACGTGGGCCAACGTGACGCCCCCCGCGCGCGATCTCCCTGACTGGGCACTTATTTCGTCGCTTGAGCCGTCCCCGCACGACGCGGCGACCGCTTATGTTGCCGCGACGCGCTACAAGGTCGACGACTTCAGACCCTACATCTTCAAGACTCAGGACTTCGGCCGGACGTGGCGGGCGATCACCGCCGGCATTCCCGACGGCCACTTCATCCGCGTCGTGCGCGAGGACCCCGCTCGACGCGGCCTGCTCTACGCCGGCGGCGAGTTCGGCGTGTACGTGTCGTTCGACGACGGGAGCCACTGGCAGTCTATGCAGCGCAACTTGCCCGTCGTGCCGATTCACGATCTCGTCGTGAAGGACAACGACCTCGTCGCGGCGACGCATGGCCGCTCGTTCTGGATCCTCGACGACCTCACACCGCTGCAGCAGCTCGCCGACTCGGTCGCGCGCGCCACGAACTTCCTCTACACCCCGCGCACCGCGTACCGCAGGGGGTTGGGGGGCGGATTTGGGGGGGGCGGGGGAGGGCCCATTGGCGCCGGTCGCAACCCACCAGGCGGTGCGGTGGTGTTCTTCTACGTCAAGACCGCGCCTGACTCCACCACGGACGTGCGCCTGGACTTCCTGGACGGCCGCGACTCCCTGGTGCGGCGCTTCACACCGAAGCCGAAATCGCCGACCGATTCCCTCAAGGTGCGCGCCGGGATGAACCGGTTCGTGTGGAACCTGCGCTACCCCGACGCCAGCCGCTTCCAGGGCATGATCTACTGGGCGGGGGGCACGGCGGGGCCGGTGGCGGTGCCCGGTGCGTACAAAGTCCGGCTGACCGTGGGCGATTGGTCGCAGACGCGCGAGTTCACCCTGCGACCCGATCCACGCGTCAAGACGACGCCCGAGGAATATCAGCGGCAGTTCGCCCTGCTCATGCGTATCCGCGATCGGGTGAGCGCGGCGAACGACGCCGTGCGCCGCATCCGGGAGGTGCGCGAGCAGCTCGACGGCGCGGCGACGCGCGCCCGCGGTCTTCCTGGAGATGCCGGCAAGCGCATCGCCCAGCAGGCCGACTCGATCAAGACCCGGCTCGCCGCGGTCGAAGAGGCGATCTATCAGGTGAAGAACCGCTCGAGCCAGGATCCGCTGAATTATCCGATCCGGTTAAACAACAAGATCGCCGCGCTGGCGGGTGTCGTGGCGAGCGCGGACGCGGCGCCGACGGCGCAATCGGAGCAGGTGTTCGAGGACTTGGCGGCGGCGCTGCAGGGGCAGCTCGACCGATTGAAAGCGGTGCTCGATACGGACGTCCCGGCGTTCAACAAGCTCGTGAAGGAGAGCGACGTCCCGGCGATTATTCTGCGCTAGAGCCGGTAGCGCAGGCCGAGGCCGACGCCGTAGCGCCAGGTGACGCGCCGCTCGTATTCGGGCGGCACGTCGCCTGGGTCGAACCACGATTTCGAGAAAACGCCTTCGATTCGCACGGCACCCGTGAATCGGCCCGCAAGCAGCCATTCGTAGACAAACGCTCCGTTCGCACCAAGCCGTGAGCGGACATCGCCCTCGAAATTCCAGAGGTGGAGGGCGGGCCCTAACTCCATCCTGACCGCTCCGCTCGGCCCGATCCCTCCCACCCTGGTGCTCACGATCGCTGCGATTTCAGACAGCCCTCCGCTCGACTTGTCGGTCAGATTCAGACCCTGTCCTGCGACAGCCAGGCCCGGCTTTGAGTGCGCGCCCCGAATGGCGATGCCATACCGCCCCCAAGTCCTGCCGATTCGCACATGTAAGACCGTCGCATCCCCCGGCCGTCCGTCGGAGGCGGCGTGGGCATTCGATGTGTCGTGTGAGGAACCGCCGTACCGAGTCGTAGAAAGTTCGAGCCCGACGGACCACTGTGCTGCGGCGTTTGTGGCCGCGCCCCACACGACTGCCAGCGTCCAGAGCGTTCGCATGTTGTCAGTTCACCACGAGGTTGATCCAGCCGTTGGTAATGTTGTCGTCGCCCTTCACGAACCAGTTGTAGCCGGTGTAAAAGGTCCCCACGACTTTGTCTTCGACTGCATTCCCAACCAGGTCATCGTTGGTCTTGATCAGATTCGCCAACGCACGGAAAATGTTGTACGCGGATTTGGCGCGGCCGAAGTACTTCGGGATGAACCTGGTTGAGTCGTTTCCCGACGTGAGCCGCCCGTAGCTGCTGTCCACGACGTCGATCAGGTCCTGGAATCGGTTCGGATCGGTCTTGATCTGACACGCGGTATCGTCGTCCTCGACCACGAACACACGAATGTTCTGGTTCGGATGCGCCGCATTGTATTGATCGAGCTGTGCCTTTGAGAAGAGCAGCACGTTGCCGTCCCAATCGAGGTCATTCTGGTCGAACGTATACGGTCCTCCGGCGTGCTCACCGGCGCACTGATAGTCGACCAAGGAATCCGTCGCACCCCGTTGCCCGAGGATGTGTACCTCAAATTCGGGGGACCCTTTCAACCAGCCTTCAAAGTCTTGTACGAAATGGCTTTTGGTCATGTACAAACCCGGGGCCGGCGGCGGGGGAGGGACCACGTCGCCTACGCCCCCCCCGCCGCCATCGCATTCGACGATGCACTCCATGACGCGCGCCGGACGGACGGAGAAGTCGGTTTCGACCGGGACCAGGGCCAATACCGGCGTGGTGGGCGGGGTTTTGGGATCGAGAACCTGACGCCGGCCGTCGGGATCGAAGGCGATGGGCGGATCGTCGTCCGTCACGGCCGTGGCGACCAGCACCTGCTCGTCGCCGGTCCACGCCGCGCGATGTGCCGGCACGGGGAAATAGACCTCGAGCGCGATCGCCGCCTTGGCCTCCCTGACGAGCGCGTCTTTGGCGGTGCCGTTCTCCACCGCGATCTCCCGCATGGCACGGTCGTCGTTGGCGGCGAGGAACGTCGTGAACTCGAGCTTGTGCTCGCGATAGGGCGAGGCGTTGAGCTGCGCCTTCAGGTAGGCCCGAAACGCGGGGTTCTTCAGCCCTTTGGCGAACATCTTGGCGAGCGCCTCGGGACGTTTGGCATTGACCGCGCTGGCGGCAATTGGTGTGTCGCCCGGCGGGGTCACGGCCCGGTCGCTGCAGGCGGCGATGAGCGTCAACGCCGCCACAGCGCAACTGCGGTTCCACATATGTCCTCCAGGAAAAGGTGGAGGCTCATTGTGTCAGTGGACGCGCTAGGTCCGTCCTCCTTTCCTTGCGAGCGGCACCGTAAAGACGCGAGATTCACGGGCCATGCTTCCGATCGCAGTCGATTCGACTTATTGGCAACAGCGGGTCGCGTATGAGATCGTCGCCTCACTCGACGAGCCGAGTGGGGTGCTGAGCGGCAATGTCCGTATCACCTATGTCAATCAGTCGCCCGACACGCTGCGCGATTTCTACGTCCACCAGTACCTGAACGCCTTCCGTCCCGGCTCACGCTGGGCGGCGGTCGACTCCGCCGAACAACGCGACCGGTTCCAGCACATGAAGGATCCGGATTACGCGTTCGAGCGGATCAGCGCGTCCACGCTGATGGGCCAGCGGCTCACGCCCGATTATCCTCATGCCCCGGACTCGACGATCGCGCATTGGCGCTTGCCTCGAGCCCTCGCGCCCGGCGATTCGATGCAGGTGCAGATCGCGTGGCGGGCTCGGCCCTCGACCCTGCCGCGCCGCCAGGGCCGCCGCGGCCGGCGCTTCGATTTTGCGCAGTGGTATCCGAAGGTGGTTGTCTACGACACATACGGCTGGGAAGACCACCCGCTCTATCCGGCGGGCGAGTTCTACGGCGAGTTCGCGAGCTACGATGTGACGCTCGACCTCGCTGCCGACCAAGTGATCGGCGCAACTGGTGTGCCGGTTGAGGGTGACCCTGGTTGGCAAAAGGCGGCGGTCGGGGCCGGTGGCGTCGACGACCAGCGGGACTGGTACGGTGCACGTCGGCACGACGGCACGTCGGCACGATGCGGCTCGGTCGCTTCAGGCCGCAAGTGCGTTCGATTCTACGCCGACTCCGTCCACCACTTCGCATTCTCTCTAAACCCCGAATACCGCTACGAGCAGGGTCGCTTCAAGGATGTGGTGGTGCACGTGCTCTATCTCCCCGGTGACAGCGCGACTTGGGGGAAGGGAATCGCGGTCCGGCGCACGCAGATCGCGCTCGCATGGCTCGACTCGCTCTACGGCAAGTTCGCCTGGCCCCAGATCACCAACGTCCATCGCATCGAAGGCGGCGGCACCGAATTCCCGATGATGATCATGGACGGCAGCGCTGGGCTAGGCCTCATCATCCATGAGCTGGGCCACAACTACACGATGGGAATCCTCGCCAACAACGAGTGGCGCGAGGGCTACCTCGACGAAGGCTTCACGAGCTTTCAAACCGGCTGGTTCTTCGAGACCGTCGGGCAAGGCTCGGAATACGCGGGGCTCGAAAGCGATATCCTGTTCTGGGACCTGGACCGCTGGAGCGAGCCGGTCTCGATGGTCAGCGAGCGCTATCGCGACTTCAACACCTACAACACGATGATCTACGAGAAGGGCCAGCTGTTCTACGAGCAGCTGCGCTACATCGTGGGCGACGACGTGATGCGCACGATCCTGCGCACGTACTACGCGCGCTGGCGGCTCAAGCATGTGGATGAACAAGCGTTTCGCGACGTTGCCGAGGAGGTGTCGCACCAGGATCTGAAATGGTTCTTCGGCCAGTGGCTGCATGCGACGCCACTGATCGATTACAAGTTGACAGCAGTGAAGCGGCGCCGGATGGCTGACGGCAGATGGCTGACGGCCGTGACGATTGATCGTCAGGGCGACGGCTGGATGCCGCTCGAGATCGGCGACGGCGACACTGTGTATGCGCGCACGAGCGGCCAGCCGGAGCGGGAGCGCGTGGAGTTCGTCACCGCCCGCAAACCGAAGCGGCTGGTGCTCGATCCGCGCCAGCGGGGGCACGACTGGAATGCGCTCAACAACTATGAGAAGCGCGGCGCCTTCGGTTCGCGCTCCAAAGCGCTGGTGCGGTTCGACAATCCCACGCGCGAAGCAGTCCGGCGCGATCGCACCGTGACCGGCCTCCTTCCGCTCGCCTGGTCGAACGACTACGCCGGTACGACCGTCGCGCTCCGGGCGCGGTCGAACTACCTCGGCCGCTTCGAGAAAGACCTGCTGGTCTATTCCTATGGGTTTGGTCCCGACGCGACGCACCGCGAAGGCTTTTACTTCCGACTCGCGAATCCCGTCACGGACCCGATCCCGCGCACCGAGGCGTCGCTGTCCGGATGGAGCGTCGAGGGACGTGCCGGCCTCGCACTGCACGCCGATCGCTCCCTGCGCCGGCATCCGGACTTTGGTCTGGACGCCCACGCCGGCTTCGATGCGAGCTGGATGGCGGTCAGCGACCTCGGCTATGTCGACCGGCGCCTGTGGGACAATGCCGGCACCATCGAGGCGGGACCGTGGGCTTCGCTGACCAGCCAGCACGGTGACCGCGTGTGGCGCGCGCGCGTCGGCTTGCGCGGCGGCGTGGTCTATCGCAATCCCGGCGCGGGTGTGCAGTCGTCCAGTCGCTACGACATCGAGGGGTTCGCCCGCGCGACCGGCGAAGTCAGCCTGCGGACGCCGTTCCTCGGCATTCGGCTGTTCGGCGGCGCCTACCTCGCGCAGACCGAGCCCGTACTGCAACGTCGGATCATGCTGGCGGGCGCCGACCCCTACCAGACGTTCACGAATCCGCTGCTGCGCAGCCGCGGGGCGCTGTTCGTCCGCCCCGACTTCCATTATCAGGCCCCTGGCGACGCCAACCTGCGCGGTTTCCGTCCCGACCTCGGCGGCCGCTGGGCAGTCGCGCTGAACATCGAGGGGGCCAAAACCATATTCCGACGCGCACGCGACGCTGGCCTCTTCAACAATGTCGCGCTCGAGGCTTTCGCCGACGCGGGGCTGGTCGATACACTTGCCGTACGGGCATCAGGAGGTCAGTCGTACAGGACGCTGTATGACGCGGGCGTCGGCCTCGTGACGCGGCACCGGATCAACGAGTTGGCGTGGACGATGCGATTCGAGATGCCATTCATCGTCAATCGCTGGGACCAGGCGGCGAGCGGGACCGGCAAGCGCGCCGCATTTCGCTGGGTGGTGAGCTTGGAGCCGAGCTTTTGAGCGAGCGGCGCGAGTTCTTCCAGAGCACCATCGGGAAGCTGCTCCACGAAGTGGCGCGGCGGACCGAGCAACGCGTCGCGCCCAAGCGCTGGTTCCGGCCGCCGAGCGCGGCGGACGAAGTCGCGTTCGTAGCAGCCTGCACGCGGTGCGGCGACTGCATCGACGTCTGTCCGGTGCACGCGATCCTCAAGATGCCGGCGAACGGCGGCGGGCTCGCGGCCGGGACGCCGTATATCGATCCCACCACCCGCGCCTGCATCGCCTGCGAGGACATGCCGTGCGCGGCCGCGTGTGAGACGGGCGCCCTCACGAAAATACCGTGGGACCAGGTGCACATGGGGATCCTCGAGCTGGATCCGCAGCGCTGCATCACCTTTCAGGGCGCGGCCTGCGGCGTGTG
>DASYRZ010000153.1:0-2533 GCA_036003865.1 Gemmatimonadales bacterium
CAGGTTCCAGAAATCGATGTCGGAGCGGAAGTAGCCGGTGATGTAGAGGTCGAGCAGACCGTCACGATCGAAGTCGAACCACACCGCGCCATTCGAGTTCATCCAGCGGCGCAGCCCCCCCCCGGACTGCAGGGTAACGTCCGTGAAACGGCCGTTGCCGAGGTTGTGAAAGAGTTGGGGATAGCCCCACTTGTAAACCAGCAGATCTTCGAAGCCGTCGTTGTCGTAGTCGCCCCACACGGCGCCCATGGATACGCCTTCGCCCGCGCGATTCAGCGACGCCACGCCGGCATCAGCGGACACATCGCGGAACGTCCCGTCCTTTTGGTTCACGTACAGCGCATTCGCCGCGCCGAACCGTGACGAGGTGAAGTAGAGGTCCGGCCAATTGTCGTTGTTCACGTCGGCGACGGACACGCAAGCGCCGAGTGCGGCGATGTGAGCCGAGATGTGCGCGACCTTTGGATCGAGCGTCGGCGACTGGTGGACGAAGTCGATGCCACTCGCGTACGCGACTTCGCTCAAGTGGATACCTTCGTTCGCTCCCGCAACACTGCCGACGGCGCGGTTGTTGAGCACCACGACGGCAACGACGGCAAGGGCGAAAGCCGCGATCACAATGAAACGGCGCCACGAGGTTTCAGGCATCGGCTAACAATATCCAGCCTGGCCAGTGAGCGTTAGCTTCTCAGCCCCATGTTTCGAGTTTTCCGTCGCCCGATCGGTATGCTCGTGCCAGTCGCAGCGCTCATCCTCGGCTGTGAGCGCCGGCCACACGCCCCTCCGCTCTTCAAGCACCTCAGCGCCGGCCACACCGGCATCACGTTCGCGAACACGATCACGACGAGCGACTCCGTCAACGTGCTCACCAACGTGTACGTCTACAACGGCGGGGGTGTCGGCGTCGGCGACATCGATAACGACGGTCTGCCGGACCTCTTCTTCGCAGGCAACATGGTCTCGAGCCGCCTGTATCTGAACAAGGGAGACATGCGGTTCGAAGACATTACGCTGGCGGCGGGCGTGACGACGCACGGCTGGGCCAGCGGCGTCAGCATGGTGGACATCAACAACGATGGGTTTCTCGACATCTACCTCTCGATGTCCGGGCCCCCGTGGGCCAAGCCCGAGGAGACGGCCAACCTGCTCTACATCAACAACCGCAACCGCACGTTCACGGAATCGGCCGCGCAGTATCACGTGGACGACCGTGGCTTCACGACGCACGCCGCCTTCCTCGACTACGACCGCGACGGGGACCTCGATCTCTTCCTGCTCGGCAACTCGCCCCAGGATTTTGCGCGCAGCCAGCTGGAGCTGCACCCCACCGGCCTCCGCCGCCACAGCTCCGCCGGCTACGACCGGCTGTACCGCAACAACGGCGACGGCGCGTTCACGGATGTGTCGCAGCAGGCGGGCATTCTGACGGACGCCCAGTTCGGACTCGGCGTGGTGGTGAGCGATTTCAATCGGGATGGCTGGCCGGACCTCTACCTCTCCAATGACGATATCCCCGACGACGTGCTCTACATCAACAACCGCGACGGCACGTTCACCGACAAGTCCGCCGCCTGGCTCAAGCACACGAGTTTTGCGGGGATGGGCATCGATGCGGCGGATATCAACAACGACGGGTGGCCCGACGTCGCGCAAACCGACATGATGCCCGAAGACCTGCAGACCCGCAAACGGATGACCGGCGCCATCACCTACAGTGATCAGTCGGAGAATCGGCGCCGCGGGCAGCACAGTGCGTACAACCAGAACACGCTTCAGCTGAGCAACGGCCTGACGAGCAATGGAGACGTCGTCTTCAGTGAGATTGGGCGGATGGCGGGCGTCGCCTACACGCATTGGAGCTGGAGCGCGCTGTTTGCGGACTGCGACAACGACGGCTACAAAGACCTCCTCGTCACCAACGGCTACCCGAAAGCGGTGACCGATTTCGACTATCAGACCGCCATGTTCCGCCTGCACCGCTCGGCCTCGGACAGCATCAGTCCGCAGCGGCTCGAGATCCTGAAGGCGCTACCCCCGTTTGCGGTCTCGAACTACCTGTTCCGCAACAACGGCGACCTGACGTTCAGCAACGCGACCCGCGACTGGGGACTGGAGCAGCCGGGATTCTCTTATGGGGCGGCGCTGGCCGATCTGAACAACGACGGCACGCTCGACCTGGTCATCAACAACATCGATGCGCCCGCGTCGATCTACGAGAACTCCTCCGGCCGCCACTATCTCGAGATCGCGCTGCACGGCGAGTCACCCAATACGCGCGGCATCGGCTCGAGCATGACGTTGATCGCGGGCGGGGAACGCCAGTACGTCTACCACACGCCCTATCACGGCTATCTGTCCTCGATGAACGACCGCGCGCATTTCGGATTGGGCGCCGCGACGCGGGTGGACAGCCTGATCGTCACCTGGCCCGACGGTCGCTCGCAGACTTTGACCGACCTCCCCGTTGATCGCGTCGTGACGGTCAGACAGTCGGACGTGGGGACGGAGAGACGAGACGTTCGCCCGATAGCCG
>DASYRZ010000154.1:0-10584 GCA_036003865.1 Gemmatimonadales bacterium
CGTCTCCATTGTCGGACAGATCGGCGATATCGCCGAATCGCTGTTCAAGCGCGAAGCGGGCCTCAAGGATTCGTCGTCGCTGATCCCCGGTCACGGCGGCGTGCTCGACCGGCTCGATTCGCTGTATTTCGTGATTCCCGCGGCGGCAGGATTGTATCGCATGTTCGGGGTGATATGAGCGTTGGCGTCGCGGTACTCGGCTCGACGGGGTCGATTGGCCGATCCACTCTCCAGGTGCTCGCGAGGCAACGGGAGCGGTTTCGGGTCGTGGCGCTCACGGGGCACTCCAACAGCGATCTGCTCGCCGAGCAGGCGAAGGAGTGGAAGCCCGTACTCGTCGGCCTGGTGAACGGCGGGACACGGGAAACGGGAAACGGGATCCGCAAAGGCAGCGACTGCCTCGTCGAGGCGGCAACCCATCCCGATGTGAAGATTGTCGTCAACGGCATCGTCGGCGCCGCCGGACTCGAGGCCACGCTCGCCGCCCTGCATGCGGGCAAGCGCGTCGCGCTTGCGAACAAGGAAACATTGGTGATGGCAGGCGAGTTGGTCGCCCAAGCGGCGCGGCAGGGCGGAGGCGAAATCGTTCCCGTCGACTCCGAACACAGCGCCGTCCTGCAATGTGTGGCGGGCAGGCGTCCCACCGAGCTGGCGCGGCTGATCCTCACGGCGTCGGGCGGCCCCTTCCGCACCTGGAGTCCGGAGCGGGTGTCAGGCGCCACGGTCGCCGAGGCGCTCAAGCATCCGACGTGGACGATGGGGAGGAAGATCACCGTCGATTCGGCGACACTCGTGAACAAGGCGCTCGAGGTCATCGAGGCCCACTTCTTGTTCGACGTTCCCTATGACAAGATTGATGTGGTCATCCACCCGCAGTCCGTGATTCACGGGTTCGCCGAGTTCGTGGACGGCTCGGTGTTGGCGCAGGTGGGATTCCCGACGATGGAGCTGCCGATTCTCTACGCCCTCACCTATCCCGATCGCGTGCCCGATCAAGGCGTCAGACGGTTCGATCCGGTCGCGGCCGGCACGCTGACCTTCGAGGCGCTGCAGCCGGACCGGTTCCCCGCCTACGTGGTGGGGCGCGAGGCCGCACGGTTGGGCGGCACGGCACCGGCACGGTTCAATGCCGCCAACGAAGTCGCCGTGCAACTGTTCCTGGAAGAGCGGATTCCCTTCGGACGGATCGCCGAGATCATCGAGCCCGTGGTCGCCCGCGGTGGACGCGGCGATGCGACGTCGCTCGACGACGTTCTCGCGGCGGACGCCGACGCCCGGCGCCTCGTGCGGGAGGCCGCATGCTCGTGATGTTTGGGTCGCTCATCATCGTCCTCGGCGTGCTGATCTCGGTGCACGAGTTCGGCCACTTCATCGTCGCCAAGCTGGTCGGGATTCAGGTGCTGCGGTTCTCGCTGGGATTCGGCCGCCCGGTGATCCAGTGGCGCCGCGGTGAGACGGAGTACTGGATCTCCTGGATCCCGCTGGGTGGCTACGTGAAGATGGCGGGATTGGAAGAGGAAGGGATGGTCGGCGAGCTGGAGGGGGGCAAGGCCACAGTGCCGATCGATCCTAAGCGCGCGTTCGACCAGCAGCCGCTGTGGGCGCGGATGGCGGTAATTCTCGCCGGTGTGACGATGAACCTGTTCCTGGCGTTCGCGATCTACACCGGCCTCGTCGCGATCGCCGGCGAGCCGCGTGCCGCCATGACTCCGATCGATTCCGTCCAGGTGTCGCGCCTGCCGCCGGGCGCGGAGGCGCTGGCGACGCTGCACCGCGGCGATCGCATTACGCACCTCAATCGCGACTCGCTCAAGACCTGGGACGACTTCGATGAGCAGATCGGCAAGGGTCCGGCGGAGCTGCACTTCCGGGTGGCGGGCCGCGCCGAGCCGATCGTGGTCCACATCGCACGGGACACGACCACGCGCAACAAGCTGACGCGGGCCATTGTGCCGCTGTTCCCCGCGCGCATCGGTCCGGTGAACATCGGCCAGCCGGCGCACCGGGCCGGCCTGCGGGGCGGGGACGTGGTCGTGCGCATCGGCTCGGACACGATCGAATCGTGGACGGACATGACCCGCCGCATTCGGGCGAATCCCGGCAAGCTGCTCACGCTCACCGTGTTGCGCGGCGACAGTCTCCTGCAGATCACCGTCACACCCGAGCCTCACGATTCGGCCGGGGAGAACTTCGGGCTCATCGGCGCGGGCGGCAACCCGCCGCTTGTACGCGTTCCCGTCGGGTTCGGGACGGCGCTGTCGATCGGGGTCCGGATGTCGGGAGCGCAGATCGTTGGCGTCGTGACGTCGGTGAAACGGCTCGTCACCGGTCAGGCGTCGGCGCGCGATATCGGCGGGCCGATCGCGATCGCCCAGATGTCGGAGCAGGCGGTGCGCCTTGGCCTCGACTGGTTTTTGCAATTCCTCGCGTTCTTCTCCATCAGCCTCGCCGTGCTGAATCTCCTGCCGATTCCGGTGCTCGACGGCGGGCACGCGATGTTCCTGATCGCCGAAGCGATCCGGCGCAAGCCATTGTCGCCGCAGCTGCGACTGCGGTTGACGCAGGTGGGCATGCTGGTGGTCCTCGCGATCATGGTGCTCGCGATCTCGAACGATGTCATCCGCAACCTCCGTTAACGACGCCCTGAGCGACTACGCCGCGGGCCGTATGACCGCGCAGCAGCTCGTGGCGGCGGTGACTGCCGGGTACTACCGGGAAACGGGAAACGGGACACGTGAAACGTTACGGCCCGTCATCGAGGTTATTGAGCGAGCTCATCCAGGCGTTATCGAGCTTAAGGGTACGGATGAACGGCCGGGGTTCGACGTGAAGCTGTCGGAACGGCCTTTTCCCAAGCGCTATGAGGGAGAGCTGCGGAAGGCAGTCGAGTCCGTCGTCGGTGCGTTTCCCGTTTCTCGTGTCCCGTTTCCCGCTTCTCGCGTCCCGTTTCCCGAGGAGTCGGCCAGGAAGCCGGGCCTGCTGCACCGAATGGTTGTGGCAGTCCGAAAGTTGTTCAGCGCATAAGCTTCACGACCAGCCCGATCAAGAGCAGCAGCCCGATTCCCGTAGCAACAATGATCAACCACGTCCGCCGATTTCCGGGCGGGTCGCTCAGGGCTTCGCGCTGCCACGTGCCCATCGGGGCCACACCGATCGTACTGGTCGGTCGCTGCTTCTGCTCGACTTCGTCGAGATCGCCGCGCAGCTCGGCGGCGTTGGCGTAGCGGTCGTCGGGGTGCTTGGCGAGACACTTGAGCACCACGCGCTCGAACCGTTTGGACAGCTCAGGGCGCTTGCGGCGCAGCGAGGGCGGCGGATCCTCCACGTGCATGCGCGCCAGCTCGAACCAGTCGTTGGAGCTGAACGGGACCTCACCCGTCGCCGCCTTGTAGAGCGTGACGCCGAGGGCGTAGAAGTCGACACGCTGATCGAGCGGGCGGCCCTGCGCCTGCTCGGGCGAGAGATAGTGGGGCGTCCCAATCGTCATGTTCACACCGGTCGACGCCACGTAGCCCGAGACGGCGCGCGCGATCCCGAAATCGGTGAGGACCGCGGCGCCGTCGGAGCGGATGAGGACGTTGTCCGGCTTCAGGTCGCGGTGAATGACGCCCTGCTGGTGCGCGAACTCGAGCGCCGCGCTGATGTCGCGCGCCAGCCGCAGGATCGCTTCCTCACCCAGCGGGCCTTCGCGGGCGATCCGGGCGCCGAGGCTGTCGGCGCACAGGTCCATCGCGAAGTAGACGTGCGCGCCGGTTTTGGCGACCGAGCGGATGCGAATGATGTTGGGGTGCTCGAGCTTTGCGGCGGTCTCGCTTTCGTTGCGGAAGCGGCTCTCGAACTGGGCATCGCCGGCATATCGGGGCTTCAGGACCTTGATGGCGACTGGCGTGCCGTCCGCCTCGCGGCCGACGAACGCCCAGGCGAACCCACCCTGGCCTAGGAGGCGCTCGAGCGTATAGGGGCCGAGGGTTTGGCCGACGAGATCAGTAGCAGCGTTCGTACTCAGCGGCTCGGCGGCTCCAGCGGCTAGGCGTGTATACCTTTACAAAGAGGTGTAAGCTCATTAACCTACGGCGCTTCCAACGATTAGGGAACAGGGACGATGTACGACAAGACGACGCCGGTCAGGAAACACGGGCTGCACGACCGGGACACCGGCTCCAGCCGGGTTCAGGTTGCGCTGCTCACCGAGCGCATCAACAGCCTCACCGAGCACTTCCGGGTCCACGCCAAGGACTTCCACGGGCAACGCGGTCTGCTGCGTATGGTCAGCCGCCGCCGCCGTCTGCTGGAGTACTTGAAGCGCACCGATCTCGCGAAGTACCGGCAGCTCATCGACGAGCTCGGTCTCCGACATTAAGTCGTGTAAGGCGTCGTGCTGCGCGCCCCGTGTGGAGCACCGGGGCGCTCGGCACATTTTCAAGTGCTCTAGACAGGTACCGCAGTGAAGCGTGTAGATACGACTTTCGCCGGCCGCACCCTCCGAATCGAATCGGGACGGCTGGCCAGACAAGCGGCAGGGTCATGTCTCGTGCAGTTCGGGGAAACGGTCGTCGTGGCCGCCGTGACTGTGTCCGAGAACCTCTCCAATCTGCCGTACTTTCCCCTGACCGTCGAATACCGCGAGAAGGCCTACGCCGCCGGCAAGATTCCCGGCGGCTTTTTGAAGCGCGAAGGCCGGCCCTCCGACGAGGAAATCACGTCGGCGCGCGTCATCGACCGGTCGGTGCGGCCGCTCTTCCCCGAAGGCTTCAAGAACGAAGTGCAGGTCTTCGTCTACGTGCTCTCGGCGGATCAGGAAAATGACGCCGATGTGCTGGGGGTGGTGGCTGCCTCGACGGCGCTCTCCATTTCGAAGGTGCCATGGAACGGCCCGATCGCGGCGGTGCGGGTCGGCCGCGTGGAAGGGGCCTGGATTCTCAATCCGACGTTCCAGCAGCTCGAGTTCTCGGATGTGGACCTGACGGTGTCTGGATCCAAAGACAGCATTGTAATGGTGGAGGGCGGCGCGCTCGAGTTGACCGAGGCGGAGATCGTCAAGGGTCTCGAAGTCGCCCACAAAGGCATCAAGGAGCTGCTCGGCGTCGCCGATCAGGTGGTCGAAGAGCTGCAGCAGCCCAAGATGGAATGGACGAAGGCCGAACCGCCCGCGGAGCTGGTGGCACGGGTGAAGGAGCTGGCGGAGGACAAGATCGCCGAGGCGCTGACACTCGCCGAGAAGGCGGAGCGCACGCAGGCTCTCAGCGCCATCAAGTCCACGATCGTCGATCAGCTGACCGAGGAGTTCCCCGACAAGCAGCGCGACATCGCGGAAGTGATCGAAGGGATCGAATACACCACGATGCGCGACCGCGTGCTGACGGCGGGCGAGCGCGTGGACGGCCGCGATCTCGACACCGTGCGGCCGATCACCTGCGAAGTCGGTTGGCTGCCGCGCGCGCACGGCTCGGCGCTGTTCACGCGGGGGCAGACGCAGGCGCTCGCGACGGTGACGCTGGGCACGACGGACGACGAGCAGCGCATCGACTCGATCGACGTGGCGCAGGAGACGACGAAGTCGTTCATGCTGCACTACAACTTCCCGCCGTTCTCGACGGGCGAAGTAAAGCCCGTGCGCGGCGTCTCGCGGCGCGAGATCGGCCATGGCGCGCTCGCCGAACGGGCACTGCAGGCGGTGCTGCCGCCCTACGAGCAGTTCCCCTACACGCTCCGAATCGTCTCCGAGGTCCTCGAATCCAACGGCTCATCGTCGATGGCCACGGTGTGCAGCGGCTCGTTGGCGCTGTTCGACGCCGGTGTGCCGGTGAAGTCCGCCTGTGCGGGCGTCGCGATGGGCTTGATTACCGACGGCAAGCGCACCGCGATTCTCACCGACATTCTCGGCACCGAGGATCATCTGGGCGATATGGACTTCAAGGTCGCCGGAACGCGCGACGGTGTGACGTCGATTCAGATGGACATCAAGGTCGAGCGGCTGGACTGGAAAGTGATCAGCGAGGCATTGGACAAGGCACGCAGGGCGCGGGTGCACATTCTCGACATCATGCAGCAGGCGATGCCCGAGCCGCGCTCACAGCTTTCCAAGTACGCTCCCCGCATCATCACGATTCAGATCCGTCCCGACAAGATCGGTGACCTCATCGGACCCAAGGGCAAGACGATTCGCGGCATCCAGGAGCAGACCGGCGCCCAAATCAATGTGGAGGACACGGGTCTGGTCACGATCGCGGGTGTCGGCGAGGCGGCCGAGCGGGCCCGAGACATGGTCTCCGGACTCATGCAGGAGCCGGAGGTCGGCAGGGTCTACGAGGGCGTCGTGAAGAGTACGACGGCATTCGGGGCGTTCGTCGAAATCATCCCGGGCGTCGAGGGGTTGCTGCACATCTCCGAGCTCCAGCATGGCCGCACCGAAAAGACGGAAGACGTCGTCAAGAAGGGCGATCATCTGAAGGTGAAGCTGCTCGAGGTGGACGAGCGGGGCCGGATGCGGCTGTCCCGGAAGGCTCTCCTCGAGAAGACCTGAGGTGGACTCGGTCAAGCTCGACCGGGAGATTTACCGCACGGTTGCCCCGAACGGGGTCACGGTGCTCAGCGAGCGTGAGCCGAACGTCCGGTCGGTGGCGCTCGGGGTTTGGGTCCGGACGGCGAGTGCGCACGAGCTGCGCCCCAAGATGGGCGTGTCGCACCTGCTCGAGCACATGGTGTTCAAGGGTACCGAGCGGCGCAGCGCGCAGGAGATCGCGCTGTCGCTGGAATCGCGCGGCGGCTCGCTCGACGCCTACACCTCACGGGACTCGACCGCCTACCACGCGCGCGTGCTCGACGCCGACTTGCCGCGCGCGCTCGACGTCATCACCGACATGGTGCGTACGCCCTTGCTGCGCGACAGCGATCTCTCGCTCGAGCGCCAGGTGGTGCTCGAGGAGATCAGCACCGTCGAAGACACGCCGGACGACGAAGTCTTCGATCTCACCTACGAGACGATGTGGCCGAGCCATCCCTACGGGTTCCAGATTCTTGGGACCAAGGAGACGGTGAGCGCGCTGTCGGCCGACGATCTCAAGCAGCTGCACTCGAGCGCCTATTTCCCGGGCAACTGCGTCATCGCCGCCGCGGGCAACATCACGCATGAGGCGCTGCTCAAAGAAGTAGCAGCGCAGGGCTGGTTCGATGGCGTGGCGGTGCAAACGCCCCCGCCCGTGCCCCCGGTGCCTCCCGCGGTGCGTGGGGTGACGCGCTCGTTCGTGAAGGACACGGCGCAGACGCATATCGTGTTTGCCACCGACACCATTCCCTATGCCGACCGCCGCAAGTACGGGCTGCTCGTGATTTCGAACATCTTTGGGGGCGGGATGTCGAGCCGGCTGTTTCAGCGGATTCGGGAGGAGTTGGGGCTCGCGTATGCGATCTACAGCTTCACGTCGTTCTATCGCGCGGTGGGGATGGCGGGCGTCTATATCGGGACGCAGCCGGGCAAGGTGGAGAAAGCGGTGGAAGCGATCAGCGCCGAGTTCGCGCGCATGGCGAGCGAGGGGCTGCGGGGCGGAGCGCTGGACGATGCGAAGCAGCAGACGTTGGGGCAGCTGATGTTGTCGCTGGAGAGCCCCACGGCCAGGATGTATCGGTTGGCGAGCACGGCGGTGTACGGCGAGTCGTATCGCAGCCTCGACGAGGTGCTCAAGACGGTGGAGGCTCTCACGGCAGACGAAGTCTCGACATTGGCGAGCGAGTTTTTTGCACCGGAACGGCAAACCGTTGTCTCACTGGGGCCAAAACCATGATCGTCGGCGTCCCGAAAGAGATCAAGACCGCGGAGCACCGCGTGGCGCTCGTGCCGGCGGGCGCGGAATCGCTGGTTGCTGACGGTCACACCGTGCTCGTGGAGCAAGGCGCCGGCCTCGGCTCCGGCTTCAGCGATGACGCGTACCGTGCGGTGGGCGTGGAGATCGCGCCGGCGGCGGAGGCGGTGTGGTCCAAGGCCGAGTTGATCCTCAAGGTGAAAGAGCCGATCGAGCCGGAGTGGGCGCGGATTCGCCGCGGGCAGGTGGTGTTTACGTACTTTCACTTTGCCGCGTCGGAACCGCTGACCAAGGCGATCATCAAGTCCGGTTGCATCGCGATCGCGTATGAGACGGTCGAGCTGCCGAGCAAGGAATTGCCGCTCCTGACGCCGATGAGTGAAGTCGCGGGCCGGATGGCGGTGCAGGAGGGGGCGAAGTATCTCGAGAAGGTGTTCGGCGGGTTCGGGATCTTGCTTGGTGGTGTACCGGGCGTGCTTCCCGCAGAAGTCTTGATACTCGGCGGTGGCGTGGTCGGGACGAACGCGGCCAAGATGGCGGCCGGGCTGGGCGCCCACGTGACGCTGCTCGATATCTCGCTCGACCGACTGCGCTATCTCTCCGATGTCTTGCCGCCCAACGTTGATCTCCTCTACTCCAACCGTCACAACATGCTCGAGCAGCTCGGCAAGGCCGATGTCGTGATCGGCGCCGTGCTCTTGACCGGTGCCAAGGCGCCGAAGCTTGTCAAGCGCGCCGACCTTAAAGTGATGAAGCAGGGCTCGGTGATCGTGGATGTCGCGGTGGATCAGGGTGGGTGCATCGAGACGACGAAGCCGACGACGCACGATCAGCCGACGTATGTGGTGGATGGGGTGATTCACTATGCGGTGGCGAATATGCCGGGGGGTGTGCCGAGGACGTCGACGCTGGCGCTGACGAACGCGACGTTCCCGTATGCCAAGAAGCTGGCGAAGCTGGGGTGGAAAGACGCCTGTAAGAAGGATGCGAGCCTGTTTCTCGGGCTTAACGTTGTCGAGGGGAAGGTCGTCTATCCGGGAGTCGCCGAAGCCTTTGGACTTCCACTTGCCGATGCGAAGGGGCTCGTGTAGCGCACTGACTCTCGGGTTTGCCGGCGTGGTCGTCGCGGGATGCTGCGATGACCACGTGGTTGCGGCGAGTACCTCGTTGGACCCCAATCTTTCAATCGGATACTACTACACATGGGTAGGCGATACGGCGAAACTGTACGCCGCTGCGCTATCCGATCCTTCCAGGAGTGCCATTTTTTGCTCGGTTGAGGTCTACACCTCCACCGATCAACCGGGGCGCTTTCGGTACAGCACGACGGATCCCACCGTGGGGATCGTCGATGAGCGCGGCCGGTTTATCGCGCAGGGTGTGGGAAGGACCGGCGTCATTACCACCACGGCTGGGGTGACGGACACGACGTTTATCATTGTCGGTCCGACGTTCGCTTCGCTGCGCATCGCCGCCACACCGCTCCCGGCGCGCGTGGGCGATACGATTACCGTCCAGCTCGACGCGGTGGATGGGGTGGGGGCGGTGGTCACGGGGGCAGAGATGTCGCTGTTAGAGACCGCGGGTCAGTCGGATTCGCTGGCGGAGTGGATTCGGTCTGTACGAGCGCCGCGGCCCTTCCCGTCGGTCACGTTTCAGTCACCGCTCGTGGATCGGTTGGTGTTGCGTCGAGCCGGTGTGGTGCGGATTGTGGCTGTCGCGCCGCATGACACGAAACCGCCGATCCAGTATCCGACCGATACGCTCGTCCTCACGATTGGCCCGCGTTAATTGACCCCACATCTGCGCTTTTGTGATCCTGCTGGTATGACGGGCACGGGTATCGTAGGCCGTGAAATTGTTGGAGCGGGTGCGGCAGGCGTTGCGGTTGCGGCATTACAGTGCCAAGACCGAGCTTGTGTACGTGCGGTGGATTCGGCGGTTTATTCGGTATCACGGAAACAGGCACCCGGCTGAGCTAGGTCCGGAGGAGGTCGCAGCGTTTCTCAGCAGTTTGGCCGCGAGTGCGTCGACGCAGAACCAGGCGCTCGCGGCGATTTTGTTTTTGTACCGGGTGGTGTTGCGGCAGGGGATTGGGTGGATCAATGGGATCGCGCGGGCGCAGCGTCCGCGGCGCATGCCGTGTGTGCTGACGCGCGCCGAGGTGCGCGCGGTCCTGGCCCGGGTGCGGGGCGTGGAGCGGTTGGTGGTGCTGTTGTTGTATGGATCCGGCCTGCGGCTGCGGTTGCGGGTGAAGGATATCGACTTTGAGCGGCGCGAGATCATGGTGCGCCGAGGGAAGGGGCAAAAGGATCGGATCACGATTCTGGCAGAAGGGCATCGGTTCCCCGTGCGCCGGTATCTCGACGAGTTGCGCGAACGTTTTGAGAAGGAACCGACGCGGGTCGAGCTCCCGGAGGCGCTGCGGCGGAAGTATCCGAATGCGGAGCGGGAGTGGGCGTGGCAGTGGGTGTTTCCGGGCAGAGGCGGCAGGTTTCCGCTACATCCGACGGCGGTCCAGCGTGCGTTTCGCGCGGCGGTGCAGGCGAGCGGCGTGAGCAAGCCGGCGACGTGTCACACGCTGCGCCATTCGTTCGCCACGCATCTGCTGGAGGCGGGCTACGATATCCGGACGGTGCAGGAGCTGTTGGGGCATCGGGACGTGCGGACGACGATGATCTACACGCACGTATTGAATCGAGGGAGGTTGGCGGTGCGCAGCCCTGGGGATGCTCTGTGAGGGCCATTGGAATTCCGCAGCCTAACACGCTGGACGGCGTGTTAT
>DASYRZ010000155.1:0-42421 GCA_036003865.1 Gemmatimonadales bacterium
GCAGTCACGCGGGCACCCGCCGCGGCGCGCACGACGGACTCCACGGCGGGGCAGTCGAAGCCACTCATTTCCCCTTCCTTCTCCACCTGCGTGAAGAGGAAACCACCGACCACCGGCGCGAGCGCGCGGACGCGCTCGAGCACGGGGACCCCGGTCCGCGTGCGCCACCCGTCCACCACGACCTCACCGCGTTCGGCGTCCACGGCCGCGGTGACGCGCTCGCGCGGCAAGGCGCCGCAGAATTCCGGTGTCGCGGCGGTGCCGATCATCACCTGCACGGCGCCCGCGTCGAGCCAGCGCCGCGCGCTGTCGAGATCGCGAATGCCTCCCCCGACGCGACACGGCGCGCGGCGCACGAGATCCCGAATCAACGCGGCGTTCGAGCCCCGACCAAGAGCGGCATCGAGATCCACCACAGCCACATCGCCGGCGACCGAGAACTCCTCGAGCCGCTCGACGGGATCGCCGCCGTCGAGGACGAATTCCCTGCCACGGCGCAGCTGCACCGCGCGACCGGCCATGATGTCGATGCTCGGCACGATCATTGGCGCACTCGAATTCCCCGCACGGCGAGGTCGGCTTTGATGCCGCTCACCGTGTCGTCGCCATCGTGAAACACCGACGCGGCAAGCACCGCATCCGCGCCGGCGGCGAACGCGCCGGCGACGTGGTCGCGCGTCCCAACGCCACCGGAGGCGATGACAGGCACGCGCACGGCATCGGCCACGACGCGCAGCAGCGCGATGTCATGCCCCGCTCGCGTGCCGTCACGGTCCCAACTGGTGAGGAGGATCTCACCCGCGCCAAGGCGTTCGCCCTGACGCGCCCAGGCGACCGCGTCGGGTAGCCCCGTGTCGCGACCGCCCCGCACCAAGACCTCCCACCGCTCGGCGATGCGACGTGCATCGATCGCGAGGACGACGCACTGGCAGCCGAACGCCTGCGACAGCTCGGTCAGGAGCGCGGGCCGCTGCACCGCGGCGGTGTTGACGGACACTTTGTCGGCGCCCGCGGCGAGCAGCCGCCGGGCATCGTCCACGCTGCGGACGCCGCCCCCCACGGTCAGCGGAATGCGGATCGCGGCGCGGACTCGTCGCACCGTCTCGAGCTGCGTCCCACGGCCGGCGGGGGACGCCGCGACATCGAGGATCACGATCTCGTCGGCGCCCTGCGCTTCGTACCGCGCCGCCTGCTCGGCGGGGTCTCCGGCATCGCGGAGATTCTGGAACCGGATGCCTTTCACGACGCGACCATCCTGCACGTCGAGGCACGGAATGAGGCGCCGCCGCAATCCGCAGACCCCGTTCGTCGTGATGGCAGCAGTTGGAATTGCGGCGCGTCCCGTGAGCCAGCCTTCGAGGAGCGCGGCGCCGTAGGCACCTGACAGCTCCGGGTGAAACTGGCAAACGAGCGTGGCCTCTCGTTCGAGCGCCGCGACGAACCGAACGCCGTGCGTCGCCCAAGCCGGCGTCCATGCGCGCGGACTCTCGCGCAGGGCGTAGGAGTTCGCGAATGCCGCGACGCCGTCGGTGACGAATCGCGCTCCCGGTTCAGGAGACACGTTGTTCCAGCCGAGGTGAGGGATTCGCACGGTTGGAGGCAGCCGGCGGCAAGTGCCCGCGATCATCCCGAGTCCGGCAACTTCCGGCGACTCCTCACTCGCTTCGCACAACATCTGCATACCGAGACAAATGCCGAGGATCGGGGTGCCGCGCGACGCGATATCGCGAATCACGGCGTCGAGGCCGGTGCCGCGGAGCGCAGCCATCCCAGCCCCGAACGCGCCGACTCCAGGGAGCACAATTCGCGCCGCCCGTCGCGCCACGGTCGGGTCGGCCGTGACCTCGATATCGACACCGAGCCGCCGAAACGCGCCTGCAATCGAGGCGAGATTCGCGACTCCCGAATCCACGATCACGACGTCACTCACGACTGACAGCTCCGAGCGTTCCCTTCGTGGAGGGGACATCGTCGAAGCCAGACCGCGCGACGGCCTGGCGCAATGCGAGGGCAGTCGCCTTGAACGCGGCTTCGGCACGATGATGATCGTTTTCGCCTTTGAGCACATCGACGTGCAGCGTCATCCGTGCCGCCGTCGCCAGCGAACGAAGGAAATGCCCCACATTCTCACAGGCGAGGCCACCGATCGCCTCGCGCTGCAGTCCGAGCGCCACATCCGAAAAGGGCCGGCCGGAGAGGTCGACCACGGCCCGTGCCAGCGCCTCGTCGAGCGGCGCGAGAGCCCAGCCGAAACGGTTGACCCCGCGCCGCTCTCCCAGCGCGCGATCGAGAGCGTCTCCCAGAGCGAGCGCACAATCCTCGGCGGTGTGGTGATCGTCCACCTGCAGGTCGCCCTCGCAAGTCAGCATCAGGTCGAACCGGGCGTGACGGCTCAACGAATCGAGCAGGTGGTCGAGAAACCCGATGCCTGTCTTGATCGCCGTCTTGCCGGTGCCGTCGAGATCGAGTGTCATGCGAATCGAGGTCTCGCGGGTAGTGCGGGTGACCGTGGCAGTGCGAGTACTCATGGCAGCAACTCCTCGAGATCGGCCAATCGATCGAGCACGCGAGCGGCGCCGGCGTCAGCCAGTGCGGCGGCCGTCGCATCGAAGTCATCACCGGGGGCCACGACGCCAAACGGCAGCACATCTGCGCCGGCGGCGGCCCGAACGTCATCGGGTGTATTTCCCACCATCCATGCCCGTCGAGCTCCCAGGCGTGTGAGTGCGAGGCGAACCGGCGCGGGGTCTGGTTTGCGCGCCGCGTCCTCCATGCAGACGACCGCGCGGAACAGGTTCGCGAGACCCTGGCGCTCGAGGAACCAGCGCGCCTCGTCGCGCGGCCGCCCCGTCACGACGGCGAGCGGCAGCCGCTTCGCGAATCGCTCGAGCAGCGCGCGCGGCTCGATCAGGCGCTCGCGCTCGCGCAACCCGGGCGATCCGGCCGCGCCCAGGTACAGCGCCTGGAAGCGTGCGGTGACGGTCGCGAGATCGGCCTGGACGCCGCGCGCCGTGATCAGCCGTTGCGTCACGATCCAGTCGTTCGCAGCGTCGCCCGCGCGCAACGCGTCCTCGATGTCCTCCATCGTGACGGTCACACCGTATGCACCGGCCGTCGCGATCATGGCCGCGCGCTGCGACTCACGCACGTCGGCGAGCACGCCATCGAGATCGAAGACGAGCGCCTCGGGCGCGAGGACCGTGTCGAGCGCGCTCGTGAGGCGCTCGAAGTCCGCGGGATCACCGGGCAGCGTAATTCGCAGGCTTGTCTCGAGACCCGCGCGACCGGGGAAGTCACGCACGAGAATCCCTTGAGCGCGGAGTCCGTCACGGACGAACGCCTGCCGCCTGCCGAGGTCGGCAAGCACGAAGTTTGCCTGCGAGGCGCGTGCAGCGGTGCCACGCGCGCAGAGGAACTCCCGAAGCTTGGCTCGCTCCGCGCTGACCTCCGTCACGTGAGCGCGCAACGCTGCGTCGCCATGTCGCAGCTGGGACAGCGCGAGAGCGAGCGATGGCCCGGCGACGGGATACGGCCCGCCCGCCGCGCGCAACACGGCGATCACGTCCGAGCTCCCAACAGCGTAGCCCACCCGGCACCCCGCGAGACCCCAGGCCTTCGACATCGTGCGGACGACGACCACGTTGGCGAGGTCGAGCACGGCGGGGCCGATATCCTCGTCCGCGTAATCGATGTAGGCCTGATCGAGCAGCACGAGGGACCGCGGCGCTGCGGCCGCGATCCGTCGCACGTCATCCCGCGATGCGACGCCGCCAGTCGGATTGTTGGGCGACACGATGACCACGAGTGCGATGCGGTTGTCGAGGCGGGCGAGGATCTCTTCGAGGGGGAACGCATCCGTGCACCAGGGCACGCGCACGAGCGGGGCACCGGCGAGGGCAGCGAAGCGCTGCAACATGTCGAAGGTCGGCTCGGGCAGCAGCACCGGGCGATCGGGCCCCGCGTACGCTCGGCAAATGCGATCGAGTGCCTCGTCCGCGCCGGCGGTCACAACGACGCGCTCCGGACTCACGCCCGTCCGCGCAGCGAGCGCCGTCTCGACGGCCGTGGCATCGGGGTAGCGGCGCAGCAGCTCCGGATCCAGGGCTGCCAGCTCGGCGAGCAAGGCTTGTGGTGCCCGAGGCCCCTCATTGCTGTTGAGGCGGAGGATGCTCATGGCACGATCTGCGAGAGCATCGAGACGACGACGTCGGTGCCACCGGCCGCTTTCACGGCGGGAATCACCTGCGGCAGGAGCTCGCGGGGCACGGCGGCCTTTACCGCGTAGCCACTCTCCCCAAATAGCCGCGATACCGTCGCTTGCCGCATCGACGGCAGCACCGCCACCACGGCGTCGAGACACGCGGCCGACGCGTTCACCTCCAACATCACGCGACGCCGCGCCTCGAGCACGGAATTGATCAGCAACACGAGATCTTCGATGTACCGGCGCCGCACCGGTTCCTCGAGCGCCGCGCGGTGCGCATACAGACGGGTGGATGAGCGCATCAGCACGGCGACGACGGCGAGGCCGTTTGCCTCCAGTGTCGCGCCCGTCGCGGTGTTGTCGACGATTACGTCCGCATCCTCGGGCGGAAACACCTCGGTCGCACCGTAGGAGCGGACGAATTCGGCGCACAGGCCGCTCGCGCCGATCCAGCGGCGCGTGAGCCGCTCATACTCCGAGGCGACGATCAGGCGTCGCGCGGGCAGCCGCCCGCCCTCGAGCAATGCGACCGGAGCGGCGGCGACGAGCTGTACCGGATCGAGCCCCGTGTCGAGCAGCTCGACAACATCCGCCTCCAGCTCAGCCACCCAGTCCGCCCCGGCGAAGCCGACGTCGCGGCTCCCCAGCGCCAACATCTCCACGATGTTCTGGGATTTCAGCATCTTCGCTTCCGCGCCGGGCAGCGACACGTCGGGACGATAGCCCCGGGCGCTGGGTCGCACCCGGATGCCGGCGTCGGCGAGGAGGGTCAGCACACCCTGCTCCATCCGGCCCTTGGGCAGGCCGAGACGAAACGGGACCGCGCGTCGGACAATTGTGGACATCGATCGGCTCCATGTTGGTCGAGCCGGAGTCCCCCAGAGTCGAGCGACGCCGCCGTAAAGCACGACGCCGGCCCTGGGGGGGCCGGCGTCGGTGATGGTTTCAAAATCCTACACGCCTCCGGCTATCCCCCGTGCTCCGAGTGACCATGGTGATGCCGGTGCGAAGAAGTACGCTTCATTGACCGTGATATAGCGCAGTGGCGAAACTGTGTCAATGCGCATCGGCCTCATACCTCGCACGCGCTGGGGGCTGATCCGGATGATCGCGCTCGCCGGCATTCTACCGCTCCTCTTCCTCATCATCTGGCTGTTCACCGTGCGCATGCCGGGCCCGGCCTTTCGCGGGCCACTGCCGCCGCTCACGCCGAACCAGGAGCTGATCCACGCGGCGCTGCAGCGCCACGTCCAAGCTCTCGCGCACGACATCGGCGTGCGCAGCGATGAGACCTACTCCAACGTGCTGCGGGCGGCAGCGTACATCGAACGCCGCCTGCAGGATCTCGGGTACACTGTGGCTTCGGAGGAATTCTCGGCCGGCAATCGCAGCTATCGCAATATCGAAGCGACGCTGCCCGGCGTGCCGGGTCACGCGCACGAAGTCGTGGTATTGGGCGCGCACTACGACACCGCCGAGGATGCGCCGGGCGCGGACGACAACGCGAGCGGCGTCGCGGGCGTGCTCGAGCTGGCGCGGGTCTTCGCCCACGACCGCCAGTCACGCACGGTGCGCTTCGTCTTTTTTCCAAACGAAGAGCCGCCGTCGTTTCCGACCGCCGACATGGGCAGCCGGCACTACGCCACCGCCGCGCGAGCGCGCAACGACCAGATCGTGGCCATGCTGTCCATCGAATCGATCGGCTACTACGACACCGATAAGGGCAGCCAGCGCTACCCGTTCCCGCTCAACTTCGCCTATCCCAACGTGGGCGACTTCATCGCGTTCGTCTCGAATCTCAAGTCGCGTCCGTTGCTCCATCGGGCAATCGCGGCGTTCCGCGCGCACGCCACCCTGCCGACGCAGGGAGCTGCCGCGCCGGCGTGGGTCCCCGGCGTCTGGTGGTCGGATCATTGGTCATTTTGGCGAGAGGGCTATCCGGCGATTATGATCACCGACACGGCGCCGTACCGATATCCCTTCTACCACACGCCGCAGGATACACCCGACAAGCTCGATTACGACCGCATGGCGCGCGTCGTCCATGGTCTGACCCATGTCGTGCGCGCGCTTGCGAGCGGTAGCTAAGCAGGGAGCCTGGCGGGGTCCTGTCCGTAGAACTCACGCAGCTCGCTGTACAACTCGGGATGTTGCTGCGCGAGCTGTACGGGCCGCTCGAAGAACGTCTCGGTCGCGACAGCAAAGAACTCCGCCTTGTTGCTTGCGCCGTAGTAGTCGAGCACCGTGTCGCGCCCGCGCTCGGTGTCAGCCACCAGGTCATCGTAGTGCCGCCCGATCACGGCGGCCCAATGCCGAACCGCGGATCGCGTCTCGAGCAGGGGGATGCCATCGGCGGCCCCATCCTGTTGATCCAGCTGATGCGCAAACTCGTGCAACGTGACGTTCGTGCCATCCACATTGTTCGCGGCGCCTGCCGCCACCGACTCCCATGACAGTATCACGACACCATGGCGCCACGATTCGCCCAGTCGTGCTTCGGTCGAGCCGAGATCGTACTTGAACCAGGAAGGATGCCGGGCGCGATACGTGCCGGGATACACCAGCACCGTCCGCAGACCGGGATAGCAGCCAACGTCGAGATTCACGAGCAGGATGCAGGCCTGCGCCGCAATGGTGACCTTCATTTCTTCGGTGACTTCCAGACCGTCGCAGCCCTCGATGCGCTTCTCGCGCAGAAACAGCTGCGTCAGGCGCAGCAGTTTGTCGCGCTCGGCAGCGTTGAGACGGTTGGCGAGGGGGACCCGACGCGCGATGATCTCGCTCCACGACGGGGGGATCGGGTCGCGGTAGAACGTTGGCGGGCGGCGCCATTTCACCGTGGTCAGCAGTCGCCGGGCGATCGCGTAGCTCCCAAAAATCAACGCGACCGAGAGCGCCCCGATGCCGATCCCCTGCAGCGCGTTGTCGAGACCCGTCACCGGTCCAGCCGGGCAAAGGCGCGCACTGGAAAGCTCCCCATGCCCTTGATGCGCGGCGGCACCGCAAAGAAGCGAAAGCCGGCGTCGGGGAGCGCCGCAAGGTTGGTCATGTGCTCGACGATCGCCACGCCGGCACCGAGCAGAATCGTGTGCGCCGGGCGGCTGCCATCCTTGTCGTCATCGATGTTGAGTGAGTCGATCCCCACCAGCGCGGCCCCGGACTGCGCGAGATACTCGGCCGCTGCGCGCGTGACGAAGGGGTGCTGGCCCGCGGAGTACGTATCGGTCCGCCAATGCGCATCCCACCCCGTATGCAGGAGGACCGCTTTCCCCTTCACGTCGGCGCGCTCGAAGCGAGCAACGTCGATCGCGCGGCCGCGACCCTCGGTTGCACGCACGACGACCCCGGCAAGATCAGCGACCGCGTGCAACGCGTAGCCGGCAACGTCACGCCCGTCCTCGTAGCGATGGAACGGCGCATCGATGTAGGTGCCTGTATTGGCGAGCAGCTCGATCTTGCCGATCTGAAAGGTCGTACCCGGCGCGTAGCGAGTGGTCGAGGCGTCGCGCGTGAGCCAATCGCCGATGATCGGCGCGGGAAGACCGCGGTAGGTAATCATGCCGTGCTCGATCTCGTGACTCAGATCGATCAAGCGCGCCGTCACGGCTCCCGCTCGGCCGCTGCGACGTCGCGCGCGTAGCCATCCACGATCTCGCGCCCCTGAGGCGTGTCCATACCCGACTCACGCTCGAAGCGGCGCAGCCACTCGAGGAGTTGTCGTGCGTCGCGCAGGCGTTGCGCGCGCAGCAACTCTCCGCCATAGAGGACCGCGACCCACGCGACGTGCAATAAGAAACCCTGTGTGGTCGCGCTCGAGATCCGAACGGCACTGCGGTCCATGGGGCTCGTGCCGGGCCCAGCGAAGTCGTGTGGGTCGAGCCCTCGCAGCGACCGCCAGACAGCGGCCGTATCCAGGGGCGATGGCGCGCTAGACCGCAATAGAGCGACTGGACCCGTTCGTACCAACACGCCGGGGCCGGACGGGACTGAGCTCTCCACCAGCGCTGCCAGTGGCCGCTTGAGGGTTCCCGCGAAAGCCAACCGCCGCCACTCGCCGAGCACGAGGGCTGCCAGGCAAACCGAGTCGGCGCCGCCCGAACCGCACATCGGCCGTGTCGCGAGCGTCGCGCTGTCGGCGGGAAGCGGCAGGCCATAGCGCGTATGCACCAGCTGGACATACCACCACAGGTTCAGCATCGACGTATTCACCACCGCGACATCCCGTCGTAGCCCGTCTTTCAACTGGAACGCCAATGCGGGATAGGTATCGACGTCGCCATTTGTGAGGATAACGGCGTTCGGAGGAAGGTCGCGGAGGAACCATCGATTATACGCCAGCGTGACACCCGAAAAGAAGTTCGTTTCCCGAAGCCGCCGCAATGCGCGTTCCTCTATAGTGCGGTCACCGCGACGCAGGGCTTCGCTCCAGATATTGAGCCAGCCGTTACCGTCCTCGGGATCACAGGTCACCGCGCGACTGAGGTGCACCCAGGCGGTGTCGTAGCTCTCGAGCCCTGTCCCATACTGCGGGTTGTAGGCAACGCCGATCACCCCGTGCGCAAACGCGTGACAGGGAGAGAGGACGAGCGCACGCCGGGCCACGACGACGGCGCTCTCGGCGCGCTCCACTCGCCGCAGCGTCTCCGCCAACCAGGCCAGGGTGGTGGGATTGGTGGAATCTTCTGCCACCGCCTCCTCGAACAGAGGCAGCGCCTCGCCGAGCCGATTCTCGCGGTATAGGGCGAGGGCGGCTTTGAAGTTCGTTCCCTTCAACTCCTGCAGCGCCTGCAACGGAGTACTCGCGAGAGCGAGCAAACCAGTGCAGAGCAAGAGCCGCGAGTCAGCTATTGAAGACACGAGCGAGGGCCTTCAGCAGTTGGCCATCAGGCGACGAGCCATCAGGAGCCTCCGAGAGCACAGTCGCCAGCCGGCGGCGCAACAACGGGTCGCGCGTCGCCTGAGCGGCGAATTGTACGGTCAACGGAATGAACCACGACGCTTGCCGCGCCCCCGAGCCGGCTCGCGCGACGGCCGCATATTGCTCGAACAGAGCGAGAAGGAATGCGCCCTTGGAGGGAAAGTGCCGGTAGATCGCGCCCTTGGTGAACCCCGCGGCGAGCGCCACTTCGTCGAGCGTTGCCTGCTCGAAGCCGCGCTCGGAAAACAACTCCAAGCCGGCGGCAACGAGCATTGCGCGCGTTTCAGCCTTACGCCGCTGGTGGACGATTCCCACGAGTATCTAGGATACCGATCGGGAGCTATACTGCAAGACATCAGGAGGGCTGGTTTCGATACCGGCGAGTATCTATGATACTGTACAGTCCCTTGACTGAGCTAACTCTCAGTCTAGGTTTGCCATTCGCCGCCTGAATCCGCGCGAATTAACACACTCAGGAGCAGGAATGCCGTACGTCATCGCCGAGCCGTGCATCAACGTCAAGGATCGATCCTGCGTGGATGTCTGTCCGGTCGACTGCATCTACGAAGGACCGGACATGCTCTACATCCATCCCGACGAGTGCATCGACTGCGGCGCGTGCGA
This sequence comes from Gemmatimonadales bacterium, assembly GCA_036003865.1. GTDB lineage: Bacteria > Gemmatimonadota > Gemmatimonadetes > Gemmatimonadales > GWC2-71-9 > 20CM-2-65-7. The sequence goes on from DASYRZ010000155.1 coordinate 9,747, forward strand.
GCCGGAGTGCCCGGTGACGGCGATCTTCCCCGAAGAGGATGTGCCCCCGCAGTGGAAGGACTACATCGCGAAGAATCGCGACGTCTTCCAAGGCGACAACCCCCCGGGCAAACCGCAGCGCAAGGGCGCGTAAATCAGAGCTGCGCCAGGAAGGCGTTCAAGGCGGCGTTCACCGCCTGTGGTTGTTCCAGGGGCGACAGGTGACCCGATCCCGCAATGACCGTGAACTGCGCACCCGGAATAGCGCGAGCCATTTCCTCCATCCCCGCGGCCGGGGCGATCTGATCGTCGTCGCCCGCAACCACCAGAACGGGAATCCGAATCTGTCCCAGTAACGGGGTCGAATCAGGGCGGTCGCGAAGCGCGCGCAGCGTGACGACCATTCCGTACGTTGGCTGTCGCTCGATCATTGTTGTCACCTCGCGCACGACCGCCGGTTGACGGTCGAGCGTGACCCGCGCGAGCAGCTTGGGCACGAGCTCTGCGGCGATCGCCCCCGGGCCCTCGCGCTCGGCTTTTGCGGCCATGGTGTCTCGCCCGCGTTTTGCCTCTGGAGTGTCCGCGGTCGCTTTGGTGCTGCAGAGAATCGCGGCGCGAACCCGCGTCGGGAACGCGCGGAGCAGCTCGAACGCGACGTAGCCTCCCATCGATTGACCGCACACCACCACCTCGTCGACCTGCAGATCGTCGAGCGTACGAACAAGACTGGTCGCCTGATCGGCGATCGAGTACGGACCTGCTGAAGCGGGAATATTCACCAAGCCCGCACCCCAGAGGTCCGGCACGACGCGTTCCCAGTTCGACAGCGCGGCGACTTGGTGGCGCCACATCGAACTGTCGAACGGGAAACCATGAATGAAGAGGACCGGGACATCGATCATGGCCAGGCAAAGGTATGCCAGAATACGACTCGTTCAACGTTCACGTCGGCACGTTGCAAAAAGCCGAAGGCCTTCGCGCCATAAGTTGGATCGAGACGCAGACCATGCTCGGCCGCCAGCTCGGCCGCGCGCTCGCCTTCCGGCGTGGGATGGCCATAACCCTTCCCCATCGCACTGACCACTCGGACGCGAATCGCCGATCGCGGAACATTGAACTCGATCCGCGCGCGACGGATCAGCGCCGCCGTGTTGCGCGCGAGTCGCAACGTGCGCCACCGGTTGGCGACGAGCCACGGCGCCACGCGGACCCCGACGACCTCCGTCGACCAACCGAGCCACGCGACGCCGAGGGCGATGCCCGCCGCCGTGCCTCCCGTGCCGAGCGGCACGACGATCGTGTCGGGTGGTGTGGCGAGCTGCGCACCCAGCTCGAGCGCCGCGACGAACTGACCGAGCACCGCTCGGGGGTCGGCGCCGCCACCGGGAATCCAACGCGGCGTTCCCGGGCCGAGGTGATGCGCCGCGTGCCACGCGCGCAGCACCGCCCACGGCAATGTGAGGATGGAGGATGCGGCGACGACCAGATTCGCCGTGGCCGCGGTCGACGCCGCGACGGCCCGACTCACGTCGGTCTCGGGCTGCGGAAATGTGGCGACGGCGGTGCGGTAGCCTCGAGCCTTTGCGGAACGCGCCGTCGCGAGACAGTGACTCGACCCGGTGGCACCGATGGTCACGAAAACGGATCGGGGCGGAGCACTTGCGAGCAAGAACTCGAGACCGCGCACTTTATTGCCGCCGGTCAGATCTTCGCGCTTCAGCCACAGTGCCTGCAGCCCCAACGCGCGCGCGAGCGCCGGGTGTGCCTCCAGCGGAGCAGGCCAGGTCCCGAGACTGCACGACGCGAAAGCGGTGCGTATCTTTGTGGCCAACACAGCGGAGCGATCCATGCAAGTCACCACCGATTACATCCGTCATGCGGCGCGAGCCGCCCGCAAATGCGCGGGCGATCCGCTCGGCGGAGCCCCTCAGGCTCCCGATCCCGAATTCTACAAGACGCTAGCCAAGGCGCTGGAGCAAATCGCTGCCGGGATGGAGGCGCTAGGGAAGCAGGAGTGAAATACGTCGAGACGCCGCAAGACCTGGCGACCTTCATCGCTGCGGTGCGCCGCGAGTCGGGGGGGCGGGTCGGCGTCGATACCGAAGCGGCGAGTTTCCATCGGTACCGCGATCGCATCTACCTGCTCCAGGTTTCGAGCGCGACGCAAACGGCGCTCATCGATCCGGTCGCCATCGCCGCTCCCAACCTCGGCCCGGTCGGGGCGTTGCTCGCGGATCCCCAGGTCGAAAAAGTCTTCCACGACGCCGACTACGACCTCCGCGTGCTCGACCGCGACTACGGATTTCACGCCGTCCGCCTGTTCGACACGCGCATCGCGGCGCAGCTCGCCGGCGAGCCGGCCATCGGCCTGGCGGCGCTGCTCGAGAAGTACGTCGGCGTCAAGCTCGACAAGCAACATCAGAAGGCAGACTGGTCGCTCAGGCCGCTGACCCCGTCCATGCAGGCCTACGCCGCCGCCGATACGCACTACCTGCTTCCGTTACGCGATGCCTTTGAGCAACGACTGAAGTCGTTGGGGCGTCTCGGCTGGGCTCAGGAGGAGTTCAAGCAGCTCGAGGCGTTGCGCTGGACCGGCCCAGCGGCGGCCGGAGAAGACGACACCTACTTGAGGCTAAAGGGCGCGAAAGGACTGGGCCCGCGCAGTCTGGCGGCGCTGCAACTACTGCATCGCTGGCGGGATAGTGTCGCTGAGCGGGAAGACAAGGCACCGTTCCGAATCATCGGCAACGACTCGCTGGTCGCGGTCAGTCGCGCGCTGCCCGCGAGCCGGGCCGATTTCTCACACATCCCGGAGCTGCCCGGCTCGTTGGCGCGACGTCATGGCGACGCGTTGCTCGACGCCGTCGCCCGCGCCAAGGCACTCAGCGACGGCGAGCTGCCTCGCCTCGAGCGCCGCCCGCGGCCGCACAAAGACGCCGGGTTCGATGCGCGTCTGGAGAAAGTCAAAGCCGTGCGCAACCGGGTGGCGGCGGAGTTAGGCCTCGAGCCGGGCGTGTTGTGTGGCAGGACGACGCTGGAAGCGGTGGTGCGGGCTCGACCCGTGGATCGCGCGGCGCTCGCGCAGATCGGCGAGCTGCGGCGTTGGCAAATCGACGTGCTGGGCGACGCGTTGCTGGAAGCGCTGCGCTAGAACCCCATCATCGCGCGGATCTTCGGGTCGATCCGCTCCGGCGTCCAGTACGGCTCCCACACGATGTCGATGTCCACGTCCTTCACGCCCTCCAGTGCCCGAACCACCTTGTAGATGTCGTTCGTGATCATCGGCCCGGCGGGACAGCCGGGTGAGGTCAGCGTCATGGTGATCCGCACGAGCCCCCCACCGGCGTCGTCGACCTCGACGTCGTAGACCAGACCGAGATCGACGATGTTCATGTCGAGCTCGGGGTCCTTCACCTGGCGTAACGCCTGGCGGACCGTATCGGCGCTGAGCACAGCAGTCGTCACAAGCAATGTCTCCTTACGCCCGAACCTAGCGACCGGGTATTCCCCGCACCAGACAGTGGCGGCGCCGCGCGATCCAGGCGTAGATCCGGCGAGCGATTGGCAGCACGCCGGGCAGCCGAAACACCGGCGCGAGCCAGCGCTTCCCCGGAAACAACCGCAGCAGCTCGGGAATGGAGTCCGCCCCGGCGTAGACGCGCCCGTCGGGGAGTATCAGATGCATGGCGGCGGCAAGCGCCGGCAACGCGATGCCGAATTCCGCGACTCGACCTCCGTCCTGGAACGGCACAAAGCGGAGCACGTGTTCCCGATCCCAGCGGCGGAGTAGGTCCACGGCCTGGCGGCAGACTCCACACTCGCCGTCGTAAATCAGCGTTGTATCGGCGCGATCAGCGGCCACGACGGTCCGCCGTCCGCGCGGCGGCGTCGGCCACGCGGCCCCGAAGCTCCTTCAACTTGGTGAACGAGCCGCGCACTCTCGGGTCGAAGGCGCGATTGGTGAGCAGCAGCACGAACAGGTCGCGGTCAGGATCGATCCAGAGTGATGTGCCCGTCCAGCCGGTGTGTCCATAGCTGTGTGGACCGAAGAGCGTGCCGGCACTCGACGTCTCCTCGCCGGTCGGCAGCGCCTCCCAGCCGAGGGTACGGGCGCTGACTCCACGGCGCGCCGGCACGGCGATCTGCGTGAACTGCTGAACCGTTTCCTTCTTCAGAATGCGCGGATGGTCGGGCAGCACGCCCTCGTTCAACATCAGTTGCGCAAATCGGGCGACCCCGCCCGCCGTAGCGAAGACACCGGCGTTGCCCGACACGCCGCCGAGCTTCCCGGCGCTCGGGTCGTTGACGACGCCCGCAATCGGGTGCCCGCGCCACAGGTTCGTAGGCGCGATCCTCGGCTCCAAGCGCTTCGGCGGCCGAAACAGCATCTGCTGATCGAGGCCGAGCGGCGCGTAGATGGCGCGGGTCACGTATGCATCGAGCGTTTGGCCGCTCACGTGTCGGACGATCTCGCCCAACAGAATCGCATTGAGGTCGGAGTACACCATGCGAGTTCCGGGCGGTACGACTGGCACCGTGGTCAGAACCATGCGCAATGCAGCCGCGCTATCCGGCGCCTCGCGCAATGGCAGTGTCGCGCGCAGACCCGACGTGTGGGTCAGGAGATGCCGCACCGTGATGCCCGATGTACCAGGACTATTGAACGCGGGCAGGTAGCGAACCACCGGACTATCGAGTGCGACCTTCCCCTGCTCGACGAGCAACATGAGCGCGGGTGTCGTAGCCACGACCTTCGTGAGCGAAGCGACATCCCAGAACGTGCTGTCGACGCTCACGGCGGGACTCTTCGCGCCCCATGTCAGTCGGCCATACCCCTTGGCGAACAGAATCGTGTCGTGCCGCCCGACGACGAGCACGGCGCCAGGGTAAACGCCGGCTTGAACTCCGCCAAGGACGATGGGATCGAAGACCGAGTCGAGGCTTGCCTGACTAAGGGACAGCCACAACAGCAGGGTTACGACCAAATGCCTGGGACCCGCCGGAAGCAAGAGGGACAGCGCCCGTCGGCGCCGATGCGCTGCTGTTTGATGACGTAGCCGTAGCGTTCGATCAGCAGGTCCCCGCAGTCGGGGCAGTACGTATGCTCCCAGCGCCCGACCCGGCCCGGGAGGTTGCCCGCGTACACGAATCGCAGCCCCGCGCTCGCCCCGATTTCGCAGGCGCGCAGCAGCGTCGCGGCGGGTGTGTTGGCGGGGTCGGTCATCTTGTAATCCTTGTGAAACGCCGTGACGTGCCACGGAATCTCCGGTGACACCGAGGCGATCAGCTCGGCGGCGCGGGTGAGCTGCGCGTCGTCGTCGTTGAAGCCCGGCACGATCAGCGTCACGATCTCGAGCCAGAAGCCGCGCTCGTGCACCATGTGGATCGCGTCGACCACGTGCTGCAGCACGCCGCCCAGCTCCCGGTAGCGCTTATCGTCCATCGCCTTGAGGTCGATCTTGTAGCAATCGGTCCACGGCCGGATATAGTCGAGGACTTCGGGCGTCGCGTTGCCGTTGGAGATGAACGCCGTTTTCAGGCCGGCAGGCCGGGCGGCCTTGAACACCGCGATCGCCCATTCGGCCGTGATCAGCGGCTCGTTGTAGGACGACCCGACCATGCGGGCGCCTTGGCGCCGCGCGAGCGCGACCAGCTCGTCGGGCGTCACATCGCTCGGCATCACGCCCGCCGTCTCGTCGCGGAGCGCCTGCGACGTGAGCCAGTTCTGGCAATAGCCGCAGTGAAAATCGCAGCCGAGCATGCCGAAGGTCAGGGTGTCGCTGCCGGGCAGGCAGTGGAAGAACGGCTTCTTCTCGGTGGGGTCGCACTGCAGCGCCGCGACGTAACCCGCCGGCGTGAAGAGCGTCCCGTCTTTGTTGAACCGGACTTTGCAGATGCCGCGGCGGCCGGGCTTCACCAGACAGCGGTGGCCGCAGGCGAAACACCGCACCGCGCCGTCTTCCAACTTTTCGATCAGCTCGGCTTCCCGCACACGCGAATCGAGGACCTGCGCCAGCGATGAAGGAGGTGCGACGTGCTGCAGAAATGACGTGATCTGGCGTGGGCTCAGCGCAAACTCCCCGGCGTCAGCTGGTACAGCAAGAGCACCGTGCGGACGTCACGATCCGACAGATCCCGCACCTTAGCGGTCGGGAACATGATGTCCGTCGAGTCTTTCGAGTGGTCGAGGCCCAGCAGGTGACCGACTTCGTGTGTCGCGACGACCCGGATGTCGTCGCCCTCCATGGGCCGGCCTTTGGGATCGAACGTGGCGAGGGTGATCGTCGCCGCTTGGATGCGCCCGTTCTCGTCCCAGGTGACGTCGGTCTGGCCGGTCCGCTCGATCTCGAACTGGATGCGCCACTTGATGGTGACCTCCGCGTTCGTCGAGTCGCCGTTGAAGTCGAATCGGACCGGAACGCCCGCGCTCGTCCAGAGACCGAACGCCGTCTTGATCGCGTCGCGGAACGCCGGCTGGAAGTTGGCAGCGTGGGTGGGCGCAAACCATACGCGGATCGGCGACGTCTGGCGATTGTCCCAGCGGCGCAGCATCGAGTCCCCGCCCGCCTCGATCATCTCGCTCAGGTAGGTGCTCGAGCCGCTCGACCGAATGCGGCGGCGTGTCTCCGAACGCGCGAGCAGCTCGATGTACGAAGGCTCGCGGCCGTCCGGACCGACGGGAACGGCGTTGCCCTGAGACGTGGTGGTGGGCGCGCTTTGCGGCGCCGGCTGCGGGACCGCCGCTGGAGGGGGCGGCTCGGCGATTCTGAGCGGACCGTCGGCCCCCGGTTCCGGCTGAGTCCGGGGCGTGGGACGGAAGGCGTCCCAGAAAATGAACAGGACGATGAGCACCGCCGCGGCGGCGATCATTCCAGTGAGTCGGCGTTCCACCATGCGCGCAATATGCGAAGATTCGACTCCGCGCCGCTAGCTTTGCACTTCGCACGTCTCTATGATTGTGGCCCGCATGTGCTTGGACGATAGGTGATCGCGCTACCCGCGAAGCAGCTCGTCCGCTGGCGCGGCTGGGTCATCGGCGCGTGGGCGGTGCTCGCGCTGTTGTTCGTTCCCAAAGCCACCCACGTCCAGCGCGTCCTGGCAGTCCGCGGCACGAACGTCGAGCAAACGGAATCCGCTCGCGCATCCCACCTCATCCGTGAGGCGTTTCCCAACCCGATCGCCGAATACGTGGCGATCGTCGTGCACGGCCCGGTGCGGTACACCAACCCGCGATTCGCGGCGGTGCTCGATTCCATCTCCGCCGCGCTCACCCGCCAGCCGTACATCAGCCAGGTCGTCTCGGTGCGCACGATCGGCGAATCGACCTTCGTGAGCGCCGACCGGCTGACCACGTTTCTCATTGCCGCCCTGACGCCGGCCAGCACGAGCGACGTCAACCGGACCGTGGTCCCCGAGCTGCGGGAAACGGTGAGCAGCACCCTGCAGCGACTTCCCCGCGCCGACGGCTTCGATGTGAAGGTGACCGGCAATCCCGCGCTCGACTACGACGTGCGAACGATCAGCGCCGAGGACACCCGGCGCGGGGAGGAGCGCGCGCTGCCGTTGACGCTCTTCGTCCTGGTGCTCGCCTTCGGCGCGCTCGTGGCCGCGACGCTGCCCATCATCGTCGGGATCCTCGCGATCACGATCGCGCTCGGCATCGTGGCGGTGGCCGCGCAGTTCCAGACGATGTCGGTGTTCGTGCTCAACATCACGACGATGGTCGGTCTGGGCGTGGGGATCGATTATTCGCTGCTGATCGTGACCCGGTTTCGCGAGGAGCTGAACCGCGGGCTGTCCCCCGTGGACGCGGCGGTGCGCACGATTCAGACGGCGGGTTCGGCCGTTGTCACCTCGGGTCTGACCGTCGTGGTCGGTTTTGGGGCGCTGACGCTGACCCCGCTGACCGAGACGCGGTCGGTGGGCATTGGCGGGTTGATCGTCGTCGCCGTGGCGGTGTTGCTCGCGACGACGTTCCTGCCCGGGGCGCTCGCGTTCCTGGGCCGCGACATCGACCGGCCCAAATGGCTCGCGCGCATGCTCGCGTGGATTCACACGCCGCAGGGCTGGGAGCGCTGGGCGCGCACCCTGGGCCACCACCCCTGGCGCGCGATCCTCGGTGGCGGCCTCGTGGCCGCGTTCCTGACTTTTCCATTAACGCAGATCAAAATCGGTCTTCCCGTCCGCAACTGGTTTCCACCGGACGCGGAATCGGGACAGGGGCTCGCGGCGCTGCGCGAGATGGGCGCGAGCGGCGTGATCCAGCCGCTGCGCGTGGTGGTGCAGTTCCCTCCGGGCGAGTCGGCGTTGTCGGGGCGCCGGCTGCCGGGGCTCAAAGCCTTGAGCGACTCGGTCGCCAAGGACCCGCGCGTGCGCGAAGTGCGCGGCGTGGCGACGCTGCGGCCGGGACTCTCGACGCTGCAGCTCGCGATGTTCTACAGCGACGCGGACTCCGTGCGAGACCGCTATCCCGAGTTCTTCAACGCCTATCTCAGCGCGGATCGGCGCACGACGCTCATGGACGTGATCGCGGCCGACTCCGTGTCGCTGACCGGCATGATGGATCTCGCGCGCCATGTGCGCCACACGATCGCGCGCAGCACCCGCCTGCGCGGCGCGGAACTCGTGGTCGGCGGGTTTGCGGCGTCGAGCCTCGACCTCCAGGAGAACCTGCTCGCCCGCTTCCCCGGCATCGTCGCGATGATTCTCGGCGTCACCGCGATCATGCTGCTGATCGCGTTCCGCTCGGTGCTCGTGCCGCTCAAAGCGGTCGTGCTCAACTGCGTTTCCGTCAGCGCGGCCTTTGGGATCACCGTCCTCGTGTTTCAGCACGGCTATGGAGCCAGTCTGTTCGGCCTCGATGGACCGACGGAAGCGATTTTCGTCGTCGTGCCCGTGCTCGTGTTCGCGACAGTGTTCGGGCTGTCGATGGATTATGAGGTGTTCTTGCTGACGCGCGTGAAAGAGGTGTTCGATAAGACGGGACGGAACGATCACGCCACGATGGAAGGCCTTTCGACGACGGCGTCCACGATCACATTCGCGGCGCTGATCATGATCATCGTGTTCGGCAACTTTGCGTTCACGCGAGTGCTCGCCGTACAGTTCATCGGATTCGGCCTCGCCGTCGCGGTGCTGCTCGACGCCACCCTGATCCGCATGGTCCTCGTGCCGGCGATTATGCACATCGCGGGACGGTGGAATTGGTGGCCGGGCGTCCGTGCGCCGCGCCGCGATGTCGAAGAGGTTACGTAGGCTCTCCAGGCGTCAGCAGGCGCAGCTTCTCGCCCCATACGTCCCAGTGCCAGGCTTCGACACGGATTCCAGTGTCCGGATCCTTGAGCGGTTTGTATTGCAGCCAGCGGGTCTGGAACCCCAGCGTGCGCCCCAGCTCGAGCAGCCGTTCCTTATTTGAGCTCACCAGGTGGACCATCGGTTCATCGTGGATCTTATGGCGGTGAAGCCAAACGCCGCCGTTCAGGGCGAAGCGCATCCCCTCACGGCGGCGTTTGAATTCGCGATAGGGTGGTTCTAGGTGCAGGTAATCTTACCCTCGGCTGTGGCCGGGGCGACCGGCGCCGCGTTCCCCTCAAACAGCACGCACTGCCGGGGCGTCTGCGAGTGGACGGCCTGTGCCGACCAGCCGCCGGGCGTCGCTTCCAGCACGCTCAATGTCACACCGGTCGATGACCGGAAATTGTTCAGCGCCGGAAGGCTCGACGTGTAGTAGGTGCTGTCATAGAAGAAGGCCTCCTCCGCCGTCGCCAGATTCTTGAGGTCGGACTTCATCTGAGCGACGTACGCCTTCTGCTTCGTGTTGGAGAGCTTCGGGATCGCTATAACTGCTAGCAACCCGATGATCACCACCACGATCAGCAACTCAATCAGCGTGAAACCGCGTGCCTTCACCGCATTACCCTCCGGGGCACGAAAGGGCGTCGACCCGAAAAAACGCGGTATCGACGCCCCTATTGTGGGCCCTTCTTCCCGTTCCTGCAAGAGGCGTGCTTAACCCTTGGCGTCGATCCAATTCCTTCCAGTGCCGATAGTTACCAGCAGCGGCACGCGCAAATCGGCTACGCCCTCCATCTCGCGTTTTACAAGGGCCCCCGCAACTGACCGTTCGGCTTCAGGGATTTCAAAAACGAGCTCGTCGTGTACCTGCAGGAGCATCTTTGCGCCGAGGTTTGCCTGCTGCAGCGCCGCATGGATCCGGATCATCGCGATCTTGATGAGATCGGCCGCGGAGCCCTGCAGCGGTGAGTTCGTCGCGGTCCGCTCCCCAAAGGCACGAATGCTGAAGTTGCGGTCCCGCAGCTCCGGGATATAGCGGCGCCGGCCGAACAATGTCTCGACGAATCCCTTTTGGCGCGCCTCCTCGATGGTGCGATCCAACCAGGCCCGTACGCCGGCGAAGCGCTCGAAGTAATGCTTGATGAATGACTTTGCTTCCTCGAGCGTGATGCCGAGCTGGCGGGAAAGCGCCAGGGCGCCCTGACCGTAGATCGTGGCGAAGTTGATCGTCTTCGCCCGGGCGCGCATCTCTGCGGTGACGTTGGCTTCCGGGACGCCGAAGATCACCGCCGCCGTTTGGCGATGGATGTCGCCACCTCGCTGGAATGCCGCCACGAACGCGGGATCTTCGGAGAAATGGGCCAGCAGGCGCAGCTCGACCTGCGAGTAGTCGGCGGTGAGCAGCAGCCGTCCCGGGGGCGCGACAAAGGCGCGCCGGATCTCGCCGCCCCGCTTCGTGCGCACGGGGATGTTCTGGAGGTTGGGATCGGACGAAGAGAGACGCCCGGTGGCGGCGCCCGTCTGATTGAAGCTCGTATGGACGCGTCCGGTCTGGGCATTGATGTACCCGGGCAGCGCATCGACGTACGTCGACTTCAGCTTCGTCAGCTCGCGGTACTCGATGAGCAGTCGCGGGACTTCATGTCCGAGCGAGGCGAGCTGTTCGAGCACCTCGACGTCGGTAGACGCGCCGGTCTTCGTGCGCTTTTGGACCGGAAGCTTGAGGCGCTCGAACAGCACCGTTCGCAGCTGGGGTGTGGAGTTGATGTTGAACTCGCCGCCGGCGGCGCGATAGATGTCCAGCTCGAGCTGCGTCAGCTCCTTGTTGAAGCCGCGCGACATCTCGCCGAGTAGCACGCGGTCCACGAGAATGCCCGTGGCTTCCATGTCGACCAGCACCGGAATGAGCGGAATCTCGATTTCGTCGAGCAGCCGCGCGAGGTGATGCGCTTCGATGTCGGAGCGGAACGTCTCCTCGAGCCGCAGGACCATTTCGGCTTGCGCCGCCGAGACGCGCGCCGCCTCGGCCGGCGGAACCTGCGCGAAGGTTCGCTCGCCGCCCTTCCCTTTGCCGAGGAGCAGCGCCGTCGTTGGCAGCTCGACCGAGAGATGCTCCCGCGCCAGGTCGTTGATCGCGTGCGAGCGATTGCCGGGATCGAGCACGAAGCTCGCCACCATCGAGTCGTACGCCACGCCGGCGAACGGCATAGCGGCGCGCGTCAACGCGACCCAGGCGGCCTTGATGTCATGTCCCGCCTTCCTTACCGCGGGATCCGCGAGGAGCGCGCGCAGTGCCGCGAGGGCCTCGCTCGACAGCGCCGGCAAGTTGCGCGGTGGCGTGGAATCGAATTCGCCTTCGCGCGCCTGATGGCCGAACGGGAGGTACCACGAGCGACCCGGCGCCACAGCGAAGGAAACACCGGCCAGCCCGGGCTCGACCTGCAGCGCCACGAGTCTGGCGCCGCGCAACTCCTGGATCATCGCCGGCAGATCGGCGGGATCGTCGATGATGCGGGGATCGGCGAGGAGCGGAGCCCTTGGTCCCGCGGGAGGCGCCGGTGCCGCGCCGGTCCCGACCACCTGCGGGACGCCGACCGCGGTGAGATCGTTCAGCTTGGGAATCAGCGTGCGGAATTCGAGCTCGGTAAACAGCGCCGCCAGTGTGTCCGTGTCGGGCGTTCTGACGCGCAGCTGCTGCAGGTCGAGCTCGACCGGCACGTCGCGCCGCAACGTAACGAGCTGGCGGGAGAGGCGCGCATTGTCGGCCTGCGCCAGCAGCGCCTCGCGGGGGCGTTTGCCGGAGATCTCGGACGCTTTCGCCAGAATCGTGTCCAGATCGCCGTAGGTCTCGAGCAGCTGTACGGCCGTCTTGTCGCCGATGCCCTTCACGCCCGGAATGTTGTCGGAGCTGTCGCCGACGAGCGCGAGATAGTCCACCACTCGCGCGGGTTCGACGCCGAGCCGCTCGTTGGCGTTGGATTGATCGACCCACTGCTCCTCGACCGCCGCCTGGCCGCCGCGGCCGGGGTTGAGCAGCGCGATCCCGTCGCCGATCAGCTGATAAAAATCCTTGTCACCGGAGACGATGACCGCCTGCAGTCCGCTGCCGGCCGCGCGCTGCGCGAGAGTCGCGACCACGTCATCGGCCTCGTACCCGTTGATCGCGATGACCGGAATGTGGAACGCATCGAGGATCTGACAGACGCGCTCGAGCGAGCGATCGAAGTCTTGCTGCAGCTCTTCGCCGAGTTTTTCGCGCGTCGCCTTGTACTCGGGGTACTGCGCCTGCCGGAAGGAGACGCCGCGGTCGTGTACCCAACCGATGTATTCGGGATGGTAATTCTCGTAGAGACGCAGCAGAAAGTTGGTAATGCCCCAGACCGCCGACGTGTTCTCGCCGCTCTTGGTCGTGAGCGGCCGCGCGATCATCGCGAAGAAGGCGCGATAGATGAGCGCGTAGCCGTCCACCAGGAATACGTTCGTCCTGCCGGCGGATGTCGCGGGAATCGGCGGCGCTGGGCGCGGCGGCATGGCGGGAAAACTAAACCCCGCCCAAAAAATCGGGCGGGGCGGAATGGTGGGTGAAGGGCGCGCGTTAGACGCGCACGACGTTCGTGGCGTGGAGCCCCTTGTCCCCCTGCTTCACTTCGAACTCCACCACTTGACCTTCGGCGAGCGTCTTGAAGCCGTCCATCTGTATCGCCGAAAAATGCACGAACACGTCTTCGCCGCCTTCCTGCTCAATGAAGCCATACCCCTTGGCGTCATTGAACCACTTCACCTTTCCCTTGATCACGATCCGCCTCCTGCAGAGTCTGTTCCCCAGCCCAACGTGGACGCTAGAAAAGACCCGCGGCCGCGAAAGCTGTCAAGCGGGATTTCTACGGGGCATACAGCGCCCGGTACAACTCGCGATTGCGCAACAGGCTGCGCACATAACCCCGCGTTTCCGGATAGGGAATCAGCTCGATGAAGCGATCGGGGTCCGACGCGCCCGCGCGCTCGAGCCAGCGCCGCACCGGCACCGGTCCCGCGTTGTACGCCGCGATCGCCGCGTCGACGCGGCCGAACCGCTTGAGCAACTCGGCGAGATGCGCGGCACCGAGGTGGAGATTGAGATCGGGGACGGTGATCCAGTCCGGGTAGAACGTCACGTCCAGCCCGCGCGCCATCAACGAGGCGGTACTCGGCAACAGCTGCGCGAGCCCGCGCGCACCCGCCGGGGACAGCGCCGCCACGTCGAACACGCTCTCCTGGCGCACCAGCGCCGCGAGCAGCAGCGCATCGACGCCGAATTCCTGTGCCTCCGCTTCGACCGCCGCGCGATTGGGCCAGGGAAAAATCGCGCGCAAGACGCGCACGTCGCCGGGCGCGAGGAGCGCGGCCTGCCAGCCGAGCCGGACGGCCGCCGAGCCGTAGCCCCGCATGCTCAGCCCGTCGCTCCACGCGAGGAGGCTCTCGAGGTCCGCTGGTGGCCGACTCAGCACGACGCGCACCTCGGCCTGCGCTTCACTGTCGAGACCCGCGAGCAGCAGCGTGTCGATCCGCGCGAGACCACTCGTCACCGCCGGCGGCGGCGCCGTGACTGCGGCACTCGGAGCAAACGCCAGCGGCGGGAGATCCGTCTCGCGCCGCGCCCGCATGCCGTAGTAGCCGAGCGAGTCTTCGTGCGCGAGCGCGAGCCAGAGACGGCGCGCCTGCGCCGTGTCGCCCCGCGCCTCCGCCATTTTCCCGAGCCAGAATCGCGCGGCGGTACGCTGCGGCCCGGCTGCATCGATCTCCGACTGATACCACGCGGCGGCGCTGTCGGGGTAACCGGCACTTTCCGCGTGTGCCGCGAGCCGGAAGCGCGCGAGTGAGGCGCGCGCGTCACCCGGATAACGACTGATCAACTCCGTGTACCACCGACCGGCCTGGACCCACTCGTCTCGACTGTCGAACAAGTCGCCCAGGATGTACAGCGCGCCCGGAGCGGCGGAATCGGTGGGATAGCGCTGCGCGAACCCCGTCAGCGCCGGGATTGCCGTCGAGTCACCGAGGCGGACCAGGACGCGACCGCGCCGGTAGCTGGCGAGCGGGCGCGCGGTCGAGTCGCGCGCCGCATCGCCAAACGCCTGCACCGCTTCCCTGAGCCGCCCCGATGACACCAGCAGCTCGCCGTAGAACAGCAGCGTCGTCGGACTCGAGTCGCCCAGCTTGAGCGCATGCTGCACGTGGATCCGGGCATCGCGCAGCGAGGTGCGCCGGTTCAAGGCGCGGGCCAGGGCGACGTGTTGATCGGCCGCGCGCGGCGGCAGCGGCCCGATTGCCAGCGTCACAGCCGCCGCGGCCTCGTCGCTCAGCGGGTCGCGCGCCAGCAAGGCGTACAGCATCGTGCGCGCTCGGGCGGAATCGCCGGTTGCCAGGGCGAGCCGGGCAGCGTCCAGTCCACTGCCCTTCCCTGCCGTCGCGAATGCCTCCAGCGCGCGGGCCGTGTCGCCGGCAAGCAGCAGCGCGCGCGCCCGCGCGACCGGAACGTCGCGTGCCGCGGGTGGCGGCAGGTCGGCGAGCAGCTCGCTCGCGGCGACGGTATCGCGCGTGACACGCGCCTGCCGCACTCTCAACCAGGTGTCGATGCTCGCCAGTTTGCCGCCCGCCCTGGCCGCGGCGAACGCGGCGGCGGCGCTGTCCGGTTGGGCCGCGGCGTCGAACGCCACACCGGCCCGCACCGCCAGCAGGGAAAGCCGAGCCGCGGGCGCGCGCGCCCGCGCCAGCTGGAAATGCGCCGCCGCTTCGGCGAACCGGCCCAGCCCGAACTCCGCCTGCGCCAGCACCGCCAACGCTTCACCGTCGAGGTAGTCGAGCAGCCACGGTTGCCCGGCGAGCAGCGTGCGCGCATGCTCGAACCGCCGGGCATGGACCTCCGCCTTGGCGCCTTCGACGATCAGAAATGCGTTCGGATTGGGGTCGCGCCGCGCCGCCGCGAGCAGCGTCTCGGCGGCGTGCCACGGCCGCCCGGAGAGCCGGAGCGAATCGGCCCGATAGGTCGCGGTGTGATCGGGAGGCGTGGTCGTCTGCGCGCGCGCGAGCGACGCCAGCAGAATTTCCCCCGCGAGTGCCGCAGTCCAGAGGGCGCGGCGCGGTGTCACTTTCGTGATTGCCTCACCCGCATCAGCACGCGCTGAAATTCCGCGCGGGAGCTCGGTGTCAAACGAAAGCGGCTGAAGCCCGTCTGATCCTGGAAATAGAGGACGAGCCGCTCGGATGAATAGGTCCAGCGCAGCACGCGCACCCCGTTGCGGTCGATGCCGTTCGAGAGATCGAGCATCTCGTCCGGCTCGCCCAGGGAGATGAACACTTCGCCGCGCTCGGTCAGCCATCCGGGGCCACCTTCATCCGGGAATCGAATGTTGGCTTGCTGCACCCGCCGAAAATAATCGTCCAGCGCTTCATTTTCCGGGGTCATCGTCACCGGATCGGTGGCCTTCCAGAACTCGCGCCACACCTCGGGGCGATGCTCGGCCGAGGCACGCCGCAGCGAGTCCACCCACTCCTGGCGCTCGAAATACCGCAGCAGGCTCATCATTTCATCGAAATTCGTGATCACCCACTGGTTGGAGAAACTCACCAGAAACCGGGTGCGCGTGGTATCGCCGCCGCCCGCGGGCAGCGTCTGCAGCTCCGCCGCCCCCACCGGCAGCTTCGAGGGCACGACCACGATCGTGGCCGTCGAGACGTCGGGCCCGCCGGTCAGCGGTACGGAGTCGCGCCACACCTCGTGATCGGCAGCGTCGACGACGCGCGCGACGAGCGGCCCTGCTCCGGCGGATACCCCGTAGCGCTCGACGTAGAACCGCATCGAGTCAGGCCCGTACGGCAACGTCGCGCGAGGATTCGACACCAGTTTCGGAACGGCGGTCCGAGCGCGCCGGCCTTCGGCGGTGTACACGGCGATCGGCTTGGTCATCGCGGAACGGCCGAAGCGCGGCGCCGTATCGGACCGTTCCGCGCGCGCAAAGGCGGGCCCGTTGCGGTCGCGGACCATCGCCATGACCTGATAGATGCCGGGAGGCAGAGTCACGAACTGCTGAAAGATTACGCTTTCGTCGGTGCGCAACGTCTCCTGGAAGTTGCGGACGCGCACCTGTTCGTCGCTGCCGATCTGGCGGACCGGCGCGACACTCGTGCTGTCGGCCCGAAACGACGCCTCCACATGATACTCGGCGACAAATTCCGCCCCGCGGCGCTGGAACGTGAGCGTCTGATTCGTGAGTGAGACGGAAAACAGCGCGAGCGTGGAGTCTGGCGTGGGCCCGGCGAGATAGCGCACGGATGCGACGAAGGGGAGTGCGCCGCCGCCGACGAGCGCTCCCATCGAGCGGTACGCCGAGGACGCGTCGAAGAGCCGCGCCGACGTGGCTGCGCCGCCGCGTCGCGGCGCGGTCCCGGGACCCCCCGCGCGCGACAGCGCTCCACAGCCGGCCGAGAGAACGGCCGTTACAAGCAGTGCCAGTGCCCCCAGTACTTCACGTCGCATCACTTGCCGAGCCTTAAATCGGGACGTTAGTTTCGCGCACAACCCCCATGACACTCGAAAACCTGGCCGGCAGGTCGATCGCCGGCTACCGTCTCCTCGAGCGCGTCGGCGAAGGAGGAACGGCGGAGGTGTACCGCGCCGAGCATGCCGAGCGCGGCGCCAGTGCGTTCAAGGTATTGCGCGAGCGTCTCAGGGGCGACCCCACCGTGGTCAAACGCTTCCTGCGGGAGGCGGGATACGGATCCCGCGTCGTGCATCCAGGTGTGGTCCGCACCTACGACTTCGGTGAAGCCGACGGCCTCTACTACCTCGCGCTCGAGTGGGCCACGGGGGAACCGCTCGCGGACTTCCTACACCGCGAGGGCCCGCTCGCTCCGGCGGACGCGGTCCCGCTGATCCGCCAGCTCGCGGACGCGCTGGCCGCCGCGCACAGCGCCGGAATCATCCATCGCGACCTGAAACCCGAAAACATCATGTACGACCCGCGCGCGCGCACCGTGAAGCTTCTCGATTTCGGCATTGCGCGCGACGCGGAGCTGCCGCCGGAGGAACGGTTGACCCGGACCGGCTTCTTCGTCGGCACGCTGCAGTACGTCGCTCCGGAGGCGCTGTCCGGCGAGCTGGTGGACGGGCGCGCGGACATCTACAGCCTGGCAAAGATCGCCTACTACATGCTGACCGGACGTCACCCGCACGACGGCCGCAGCCCGCGCGAGCTGTTCCAACAACTGCTCAGCGGCAAACCGAAGCCGCTGTCGGAGGCGAGCGACCGCAAGTTCCCGCCCGCGCTCGAGACCGCCATCATGAAGGGACTGGCCCGCCAGCCCGGCGAGCGCCAGCCCACGGTGGCCGCATTCGCGGCGGAGCTGGAGGCGGCGCTGGCGCCAACAAAGGACGCTCCGAAATCGCGCGGCTTCCTGGATGCGCTGAAAAACATCGTTGGCAAGAGGAATAGTGAATAGTAGTAGCGACTACTACTACCTAAGAAACACGCTCAAGGATCTCCTCCTCGCGCGCTCGGTTCGCCGAGGCGACTTCGTGCTCGCGTCCGGCCGCCGGTCTTCGTTCTACGTCGACGCCCGTCTCACCACCATGTCCGGCGATGGTCTCGCCGTCGTGGGCGGGCTGGGACTGGATCGCATGGCGACGCGGGGCTGGAGTCCCCGCGCCGTGGGCGGCCTGACACTCGGCGCCGATCCGATCGCGTATGCTCTGGCGCTCACCGCGCGCCGCCGCGGCCAACTCCTGGATGCGTTCACCGTGCGCAAACAACCCAAAGACCACGGGACAGGCCAGCGGATCGAAGGCTGCTTCGCGTCGGGCTACCCCGTCGTGATTGTGGAGGACGTCCTGACCACGGGTCGCTCGGCTCGTGAGGCAATCAGCGCGGTGCAGAGCGAAGGTGGCCATGTCCTCGGCGTAATGGCGGTGCTGGATCGCGAGGAGGGCGGTCGCGAAGCGCTCGAGCGTGAGGGATTCCTCGTCGAGGCGTTTCTCACCGCCTCCGATCTCGGCTTAGGATTGCCCCAATGAGCGACCCCAACCGCCGCCTGTCCTTCGCGGCCCGCGCGCGCGGCTGGCACGACGATGCCACCGCGCTCGAGCAACGCCTCAAGGATCTCGAGACGTTCGAGCGCAGTCACCGCCGCCGCTGGGCAATCGCCGCCGCCCTGCTCGTGCTCGGCGTCCTCGGCAAGCTCGGCGGGATCAGCGACACACGCTTCGGCACGATCGTGTTGTTCGCGGGCGGCGCCGCCGTGGTCAACGCGGTGGTCGGGCTCATCAACGAGCGGGGCTGGTATCGCTGGTGGTTCATCTATCTCTTGCCGCTGCTCGATGTGCTGCTCGTCAACGTGCTCGTCATCTGGTTCGGGCACGGCGGCGTGGTCGCGGCGCTGTTCATCGCGGTACTGCCGTACGCGTTCGATCAGGGCCAGGCCGTCGGCGACTTCCTCGTGCTCGTCGCATCGCTCGCATACCTGCTCGCTGCCTGGGCGCACGGCCAGTTGTATCCGCGCGGTACCGGACTCGATACGATGGCCTACCTCGAGACGGGTGTCTTCATCGTCGTCGCGATGGCGCTCAAACGAATTCCCGCGACGCTCATCCAGCGCATTCGCCGGGCACGCAGCGTGATGGGCGAGGCGGAGCAGGGGTACCTCGCCGTGCGTGCCGCCGCCGCGGAGGCCGACGAGCTCGGGTTCCTCGAGAAGAGCTTCAACCGGATGCTGGAGGAGATCGGCACGACGATTTCGTCGGTGCAGCGCGAGGCCGACGAGGTCGCCGCTTTCGCCGAGGAACTGGCCGCGGCCGCGCAAGAGCTGCACGCCACCACGGAATCGCTGACACAGAACTCACAGCGCCTCGCCGGCAACCTGGGTCAGCAGCGCGGCCTGGCCGATGGCGCGCGCGGCGAGAGCGCCAAAGCCGCGGATCAAGCGGAATCGCTGCGCGTGCGGGCGGAGCTGATGCAGGTCGACGCGTCGCGGCTCGTCAGCACGGCTGAGCGGGGACGGGAGCGCGTCGCGCGCGCCAGCGCCACGCTGCGCGCGGTGGGAGAGGAAGTGCGCGCGACCGCGTCGACGGTCGCAGGGTTGTCGGGGATGTCGGAACGGATCGGCGTCTTCGCGCAGACGATCGCGCGGATCGCGCGGCAGACGCACCTCCTCGCCCTCAATGCGGCGATCGAGGCGGCGCGCGCCGAGGAGCACGGCGAAGGCTTCGCTGTCGTCGCCGACGAAGTCCGCACGCTCGCCGCCGAGGCAGGGAAGTCGGCGCGTGAAGTCGCGGAGCTGGTGAGCGACCTGCGCACGGGAATCGACGCAGCCGGGCGCGCGATGCAGTCGGGCGAGGCCAAGGTGCGCGATATCGGCGCGGTCGCGGCGGAAGCAGACGGCGCCTTGCAGGAGCTGCATCAGGGCGTGCAGTTGATGGGCGATCTCGTGAACGCCACGGCGGAGGTCTCTCGCAGCCAGGCGCAGCGCCTGGCGGAGCTCGCACAATCGCTACAGCAAGTCGCCAGTATCTCGACAGCCGCGTCCGAAAGCGCCAACAGCACCGCGTCCGCAACCGAAGCCCAGATCACCTCCATGGGCGAATTGACGGCAACATCGCAACAGCTGGCGCAGCTGGCCGAACGGCTGCGTGGCGGCATGGCGCGATTCTCAGTGCTGCGCCGGGACCAGACCACGCTGGAGCATCAGATCAGACCAGCCGCCGATTGAGAGTCACGGGCTGAAGTCACCCCGCCCGGGAGACGGCTACGGCGCTCGGGCCTTGGTCCCACGACCCCGCGTTCAAGGGGTGAAACGCACGCAGGGCCTCCCGGTACGGGGTGATGAGCAGGTCGATGTAGCGAACCAGCGCGACATCAAACGGAAAGCGTCGCCGAAACTCGCCTGCGGTGACGCCGAGAACCGCGCGCAGATGGCGGCCGAAGCTCTGCGGCGACGAGTAGTCCATCCGGTACGCCACATCCGACACCGACAGGCCAGGATTCTGAAACAGGAACGCGGCGTGGAGCAGGCGCATGCCCGCGAGATAGCTCTTGGGAGACGGAAGTCCGGCGCGGTGAAAACGCGACATCAAGGTGTTGGGCAAGACGCGCAGGTGGCGCGCGAGCCCACGGACGGTGCTGAGCGCCGGCGCCAGCCTCGTAATGGCCTCGAAAAACAGCCGCGTCTCCTCCGCCGGGGCGGGCTCGGGCGGCTCGCCGAGCGCCGGTATGAGTCGCGCCAGTATGCGCGCGGCGACCGGAGAGGCAGGGTGGCCGACGAGATCCCGCAGCCGTCGCCACCCATCCGGCTCGGTACAGTCGACGGCGTTGCGCACGCCCGTGGCTCCCAGCCGCAGCAGCGTTTCCGTCGCCTCCCGGTCGTGGCGCGAGACGAGCGCGACGGCGGGAATGGCAGGGAACTCGCGCACAAACCGCGCGACGCCGGGCAGCGCCTCCCCATGACAACGGTGTACGGAGATGATCACCGCGTCGACCCGCCTGCGCCGGGCGACGTAGAGCGCTTCCCGCAGCGAATCGGTGTGGAGCGCATTGAAGCAGCCGTCTCCGGCAGCGTCGATGCGGGGGCGCTCGGGCGGAGGGAGAACCGTACAGACGGTAACCATGCGCTACCACGGTAACCGCACCGTTTCAACCGATGGTCATCAGTCCATCAGCGCGCTGACCGGGTGGCTGGTGAATTTCCGGACGACGCCCGCGCAAAAAAATTCAACGCTGGACCGGGCCTCGAGCACTCCTTGTGATCGGGTGAGCGGTGTGCGAAGCTACCCGCGCGCCTGTGGGGACGCCAATGACTTCGAAGCGCTGGCTCATAGCGTTGTCTTCGCTGGTGGTGATGCTCACCATCGCGGGCGCGGTCAGCTTCGTGCGCTATGCGCAGCGCCACCGGCCCGACCCCAGGCTCGCCGCGGTGGCACCGTTCGACATCTTCGTGCCCGGTCTCGAGTCCTGGCGCGTGAGCCTGGCCGAAGGGCTGACGGCCCAGCTCGACAGCCTGCCGCCGCTCGAGGCCGTCTCCCAGGACGTGGTGCGCGAGCGGTGGCGGGGAGAGTCGCGGCCCGAGCTTGCCGCCATCGAACTCGCGCGCCGCACCAGCGCGGGCATCGCGATCTACGGCCGCGTGGATCCCGTCGCACCGCGCAACGACTCGGTGCGCGTGCAGCTCATAGCCGTCGACGCGGGAACGGGACGCCTCCTGGTCAGCATCGATCGGCGCTGGCCCCGGGCGAACATCGCGGGGCTGGCGCAGGCGCTCGCCGAGGGCGTGCGCCAGAACTATCGTTATCCACGTGACTGATCCGTTTGCAGAACTGAACGCCGCGCTGCCGCCACACTACATCATCGACCGCGAGCTGGGCCGTGGCGGGATGGCGTTGGTGTATCTCGCGCGCGACACCCGCCATGAGCGCTTTGTCGCACTCAAGACGCTGCGCCCCGAGATCGCCATCGCCCTCGGCCGCGAGCGATTCCTGCGCGAGATCAAGCTCGCGGCACGGCTGCAACATCCCAACATCCTGCCGGTCTACGATTCCGGAGACGCCGGCGGGACGCTGTACTACGTCATGCCATACGTCGAAGGGGAATCGTTACGCGACCGGTTGGACCGCGAGCCGCAGCTGCCGGTGGACGATGCGCTGCAGATCGCAAGGGAAGTGGCTGAGGCGCTCGCCTACGCGCACAGCCACGACGTGGTGCATCGCGACATCAAGCCCGAAAACATCATGCTGTCGGGCGGCCACGCGATCGTCACCGATTTCGGCATTGCGCGCGCGGTCAGCGCCGCGGGCGGTGACAAGCTGACGCAGACGGGGCTCGCCATCGGGACGCCGGCGTACATGCCGCCCGAGCAGGCATCGGGTTCGGGGCAGGTCGATCGGCGGAGCGACATCTACAGTCTCGCGTGCGTGCTGTACGAGACGCTCGCGGGGCAGCCGCCGTTCACCGGTCCCACCGCGCAGGCCATCATGGCGCGCCATTCCCTCGATGCCGTGCCCCGGCTCAAGATCGTGCGCGACGCCATTCCTGACGAGCTCGAGGTCGTGATCGAGCGCGCGCTCGAGAAAGTGCCGGCGGACCGCTATCAGACGTCCGGAGAATTCGCCAAGGCGCTCAGCGCGGCGAGCACCGGACAGGTGTCGCGCGTGACCGCGGCGCGGCGGCGGACCCGCGCGATCCCGCGGTGGCGCAGCCCCGCCACGCTCGGGATCGGTCTCGGCGTGATTGCGGTGCTGGCCGGCGCGTGGATGCTGTTCGGACGGCGCAATGGGGGCAACGGCGGCGGCTCGGGGGGACTCGCGCAGAATCGGGTCGCGGTGCTCTACTTCAATGACGAGAGTCGCGACAGCTCGCTCGGCTACCTCGCCGACGGCCTCACGGAGGCGTTGATCAATCAACTGAGCGCGATTCGCGCGCTCGACGTGGTGTCGCGGGGCGGTGTCGCGCCGTTTCGTGGCCATGAGGTCGTGCGCGACTCCATCGCTCGCCTGCTCGGCGCGGCGTACCTCGTGGATGGCGAAGTCGAGAATCTCGGCAGCCGCGTGCGCGTCACCATTCGCCTCGTGGACGGAGCGAGCGGTGCCGAGGTGCGGCGCCAAGCATCGGAGCTTCCGGCCGCCTCGCAGCTCGCGATCCGCGATTCCGTGGCCAAGCAGGCCGCCCTCTTCCTCCGCGAGCGACTCGGTGATGAAATCCGTTTGAGCGAGGAACGCGCGGAGACCCGCAGCGTCGACGCGTGGACGCTGGTGCAACGCGCCGAGCGCGCTCGCAAGGATGGCGAAGCCGCGCTGACGCGCGTTACACCGGATAGCTCGTTCGCCGGGTTCAATGAGGCAGACTCGCTGCTCGCGGCCGCGGAGCGCGCCGATCCCAGCTGGATCGAACCGGTGCTGCAGCGGGGACAGTTGGCGCTGAGCCGGGCGCGGCTCCTGCAGCGTCAGCCGCTGATCGCGGCCCGCTGGATCGGCGTTGGGACGGACCACGTGAACCGCGTCCTCAGTCGCGAGCCAAATAATGCCGAGGGGCTGCAGCTTCGGGGCAGCCTCCGGTATGCGCGCTGGCGCCTGAACCTCGTCCCGGATCCCGCCCGGCGCGCGGCGCTGCTCGACAGCGCGCAGGCCGATCTCGAGGCCTCCGTCCGCATCGATCCCTCGCAGGCCACGGCCCAGGCGACGCTGAGTCACCTCCTGTATGCGCGGAAGGACGTCGTGTCCGCGGTCCTGGCCGCGCGGGCGGCGTACGAAGCTGACGCCTATCTGCGCGATGCCGAGGTCATCCTCGATCGGCTGTTTTACGGATCATACGATCTCGCGCAATTCGGGGAAGCGCAGCGCTGGTGCGCGGAAGGGGGGCGCCGCTTTCCCAGGAGTTTTCGCTTTGTGGACTGCCAACTCTGGCTGATGACGATCCCGAATGCCGATCTCGATGTCGGGCGCGCCTGGCGCCTGGCGCGCGAGGCGGACAGTCTGACGCCGGCCCCCCAACTTCCCTACCGCACCCGCCAACGGGCGATTCTGGTAGCGAGCGTCATTGGACGAGCGGAGGGGGGACTCAGCGACAGCGCCGCGCACGTGCTCAGCGCGGCGCGCACCAACGATCCCAAGATCGACCCGACGCAGGAGTTGGTCGGGTATGAGGCGCTGGCGCTTGCCTTGATGGGGCAGGACGATCAGGCCATGGTGGTCCTGAAGCGCTACGTCGCCACGAATCCCGATCATTCCTTCAAGCGCAACGGCATGGTGCACTGGTGGTGGCGCGGCCTCGAGCGGCGACCCGATTTTCAGGCGGTGCTCGCGACCGAGCATTGAGGGCTCAAACACTCAAAACGCGCATCTCGCCAAATTCCGCCAGCGTGTGATCTAGATCACCAACATCGTACGACACAGTACTTGCGCCGCGCCCTTGCGCGGATAGAATCGCTGTCGCGCCCAGCCCTGAGCTTTTCCATTCAGTCGTCCGTCGCAGGAGTTGCGCCTATGACACGTGCCGTTCGTTTCACGCTCACCGCGGGCGCGGTTGCGCTGGTCTGCGCCTGTAGAAGCGACAGTCTCAACCCGCCGATCGGTCGTCCCCAAGCATCATTCGCCGACGGCGCGCACAGCGGCAACCGCGACTTCTTTTTCCTCCCGCCGATTTTCAAGAACCCCAGCAGCGATCGAAACTTCACAGCCGGTGCATTCAACGCCAGCGTGCGCCCGACGGTGGAAATCTGTCAACTGATCGGGGACGCGTGCGGCGCGACGATCAAGAGCTTTGGCGCGGCAGACATTCAGCTCGACGCGACCAACGAGCAGTATGTGGTGAATTGGGATACCAAAGCGTCCGGCCTCGTGCTGACCGAGTTCTACCGGATCCGCGTATTCCTGGGGCCGAACACCGAGCTCGGTCACGTGGACATCGATCCCGTCGCGAGCGGTGCGGGGCTGAAGCGGGTCGACACCGACGAGTTCATCGGGCTCGTCGACGGACGCACGCTGCCGATCAGTTTCCGCATCGAGAACGGCGCGGCATGCCAGGGCGGGGCCTGCGACTCGAAGACGATCGATCTGGTGCAGGGCGGGTTCGTAGTGCTCACGACGACCGGTGATCGCGTGGACATTCCGGCGCAGTCGTCCGGCGTTCCCGTCACCGTTACGGTGCAGCAGTGCGCCGGACTCGACGTCGACATTCCCGTCTTCGGCAACTGTCTGCGGATCACGGCAGATCCGCCGCTGGGGGAAACGCCACTCTCCCCTCCGGCAACGGTATCGATCTGCAGCCTCGACGAGTTGACGCTGCCGCTCACCCACGCGCAATCGGAGCTGGTGACGCTGCATCGCCAGGATGCCGGCGTGGAGGGCAATGTGGTCGTGGCGCTGCCGCATTCGACGGACTTCTGCCAAGGCACGATCGGCCGGTCAGCGCACACCGGTCCGCAGACACTCGCCGGGCGCACCTGGCGCGCGATCCGCGACGCCGCGCGGTGGGTCTTCCATCCCGCGACGCTACACGCGCGCACTATGGTGCTCGACGTCGGCGCCGGCGGCCAGACCGATGGCTTCAGCGACTTCCAGCTGGCGCTCCCGGGCAAGATGGTGATTTCGTCACTGGCCGATCAGACGTCGACGCCCAACACCGCGGTGCCGAGTGCTCCGTCGGTACTCGTCACCGACGCCGAGGGCAACCCGGTCGCCAACGCGCGGGTGCATTTCCAGATTACGACCGGCGGCGGCAGCTTTCTGCCGCCCAGCCCGATCACGACTGACGAGACCGGACACGCCACGTTGACGCAGTGGGTGCTCGGCGCCGCAGGGCCGCAATCGCTCCAAGCCTCCGGCAGAGGCATCGCCGATCCGGAGCACAACGGCCCCGGCGAGGGATTCGATCCGTTCGCGCCGGCGGTGCTCCACAATCCCGGTGATGACGAAGCCCAGCCGCCGGTGACGCTCGGCACGGGGCATCTCACGTTCACCGCCACCGCCGGGTTGGCCGATCTCATCATCGAGAGCCTGACGCAGTTGCCCACGAATCCGGCTGATCTCGATCTCATCGAGTACACGGCCGTCGTCAAGAACATCGGGAGCGCTCCCGCGGGCCATTTCATGGTGTTGATCAACGTCGATGAAGTCGTCAGTGGCGAGCCGGTTCGAGGCATTGAGGCCACGAGCCTGTCGTCCGGCCCTCCGGGCACGGTCTTGAATCCCGGAGCAACGGTGGCGCTGCGTCGCCAGCGCACGCTGGAGCTGAACGCCGGCAACTACCAGCTGACCGGTACCGCCGACGCCAACACCGAGGTGCCGGAATCGGACGAGTCGAACAACACGGCCGTTACCCGGTTCTCCGTCAGCGCGACGGGTCAGCTCATCGCTCGGCCGGTCACGACGCTCTTCCAATCCGCGTCTGGTCTCGCGCTGCCCCTCACGGAGCATAACGGCCTCAGCATGCAACGCGGCACTGGCATCCAGTTGGAAGTGCGGCCGTCGGAACCGGTGACGTGGTCGAGCGACGATCCACTTGGGGCGATTGGTAGCGTCAACACCACCGGCCTTGTCGCGGTAGTCCAGAGCAGCGAGGATCCGGCAGCGGCGAAAGAATTGATCGTCACCGCCGCAGGCACCACCGGAAGCGATGCGATCAAGATCAACTCGTACGCGTTTGATCATTTCCCGCGCTTCACGACGCTGGTGTGGCGTCCGGTGGCCGGTGCGGACCGCTACGAGGTGGAGCTCGAGTTCGGGAATGGTTGCACGCTCGGAACGGCGGTCTGCACGACGTGGACCCAGCATTTCGGATTCCCCGTCACGACCTCGAGCACCGGCTACGTCCTCGAGTTTGTCGGAGCGCAACCCGGACGCTGGAGGGTCATCGCACGGAATGCGACAGGCGGGGTGATCTCTACTTCCGAGGACGTCTACTTCCGGTACTTGTTCTAGGCGCACAGCCGGGGTCGAATCAGGAACGGAAAGGGCGGCTCTGCAGAGCCGCCCTTTTTGTTGCTCGAACGCAACACTCTTTCGGATTAGATCAACCGGCGTGTGCCTGATCGTTCTCTCGCCCGATTGGCATGAGACTCGCTCTGATTTTACTTGCGTAGCCGTGCATTCAATTGAGGTAGGGTATAACTCACCATGATGTGTCGTGGCTCGAAGTACCTGCCGTTTGTGGCGATCGTCGCGACCGCAATCGCGTGCCATAGCGATCACGGCTACTCGGCGGGACCCTCGGCGCTCATCCAGGACGGCAACCACGAAGCCGGGAACGCGTTCTTTTTCTGGCTGTCACCTCTGGTGAACCAGCCGGCACCCGCCGCGCAAATACTCTCCCGGCAGCTCAGTCCGACCGTGACGATCACGAATCTCTGCAACGGCGAAGTCATCCGGACATTCACCGCACCAGAGGTGCAAGCCGGCGATTCCGACTTTCAGGTCAACTGGCACACGCCCGACGACAATCTCGACTCGACCTGTACGTATCGCATCGCGACAACGGCAGGCGCCAAAATGCTCGGCCTGGCCGATGTGGACGTCGTGGATAGCGGCAATGAGCTGAAGAACGTGGACACGGGCGAGTTCATTTCGCTGCTCGACGACCGCACCCTTCCGATCAAATTCTTCGTCGGCGTCGGCTCGCAATGTGAGCGCGTGGATTCCGACTGCGGCGAGGGGACCGCGCAGCCGGGGCAAAGCACCACCATCATCACAACCCATGGGCAGGCGGGGGTCTTCATCCCGGCGGGCGCCGTGGACCATCCGGTCACGGTCATCATCGAGTCCGCGGACGATCGCCCCTGCATTCCGGGGCTGCCGGCGCCGGTGTTCCCGGGAGACATCGGTCCGATCGGTAATTCATGCTACGATTTCCATACCGAGCCCCCGCTCGCCGAAGTCAACTCGGCCGCGAAGTTCAACACCAGCGTCACGGTGGGGATCTGCGCGGAGACCGGCGACCTCGATCACGCGACGCGGGACCTGCTGCAGATCTTCCAGCTCCACGTCGGCGCGGACCCGGCCATCCGCGCGTTGAACAACGTGCCCGCTCCATTCCTCAGCTGCGATCCCGCGCATGGCGTGTTGGGGGCGCGGGCGCCCCGTCGCTCGCTCCTGGGCACGCTCATGGCGAAGCTGCAGTCGCTGGTCCTGCCGCGGCCGCTGTTCGCCAGCGCTCCGATGGCCCTCGATGTCGGTGCCGGCGGGGATGCGGACATGTTCAGCCGATTCACGTGGGCGCTGCCCAGCCAGCTCGAGCTGAATTTCGATCAGACACCCGATCTCACCTCCATCGCGCCGGGTGCCGTCGTCAATTCGGCGTACGCCCGCCTCGGCATCAGCTTCAGTCGCACAAATCCGCTCGGCCTCTGCCCGGGGACGACTGTCTACGCCAACGACTACGGCCTGCTCGGGTTCAACTCGGGGCAGAACAACATCAGCGTCTGTCCCCTGGGGATCGCGTCGGACTTCAGTCAGTACGGGTACGGCACCATCAAGGCGACGTTCGCCGTCCCCGCAGTCGAGGCTTGCATCGACGCGACCCCCACCGGGTTTCACAGCCTCCTGCCCGGTGGCGTGGCGTTCATCGAAGCACTCGATGCCAACGGCAACGTCCTGAACCGGACCGAATCGACGACGGACCACACACCCCAGCAACTCTGTGTCACGGGCAACGGCATTGCGGCGGTGCGGTTCGCGGGCAAGGGCTGGGCCTACGCCATCTTTGACAATCTGCGCTGGACCCGAGTACTCCCCGGTAGCCAATAGTAGGGCCTAGTACCCTTACTTTTTTCCCGGCGGCGACGCCTATTCTCTCGCAACCGTGCGAGGGGTGGGAGCTTGGCTCGCGATTTGATCGGGCGCGTGCGTGAGCTGCTGGGCGGGCGCTACAACGTCATCACGTCTGTGGGCCGCGGCGGCAACGCGACGCTGTTCGGCGCGTACGACCAGAAGGGCCAAAAGGTCGCGATCAAGGTGCTGCATCCCGAGCTCGCGGTCTCCGTCGCCGCCGACCGGTTCCTGCGCGAGATCCGCTGGGCCGCCAAGCTGGACCACCCGCACATCGCGCCGCTGATCGACTCCGGCGAGTCGGACTATCTCCTCTGGTTCGTGATGCCGTTCGTCGCCGGCGAGACGCTGCGCCAGGTGATGCGGCGCGAGCGCATGCTGCCGATCGACCGCGCCGTGCGCGTGGCCACGGAAGTGCTCGACGCCCTGGGCCACGCGCACGAGCACAAGCTGGCCCACCGCGACATCAAGCCCGATAACATTGTCTGCTCCGAGGCCGGAGCCGTGCTCGTCGATTTCGGCATTGCGCGCGCGATCGCCAGCTCGGGCGAGGATCGCGTCACCCGCAGCGGCTTCGTGGTCGGGACGGAGGAGTACATGAGCCCGGAGCAGGCCGGCGGTTCGCCCGACATCGACGGCCGGACCGATATCTATTCGCTCGGCGTCGTCCTGTTCGAGGCGCTCGCCGGCCGACCGCCATTCTCGGCGGCGAGCGCCGCCGCGGTGCTCGACATGCAGCAACACGCCACGCCGCCGGACCTGCGCAAACTGCGGCGCGACGTGCCCCGCAACCTCAGCGATGCGGTGATGAAGGCGCTCTCGAAAGCGCGCGAAGCGCGCTGGCAAACGGCCTCCGACATGCGCCAGGCGCTGCTCCCGTACGCGCTCCAAACCTGACATGTCCTCCAGAGTGCTGGCGGGCTTGCTCCTTGTCGCCACCACTGTGCACGCTCAGAATCGTCCTCGTGCGCGCGACCTCGGCGTGCCCTTCGATGGCACGCCGGGCCCGCTCAACGCGATCACCGACGTCGCGGGCGTCACAGTCGGTCACAGCACCATCATTCGAGGGCAGGGCAAACTCGTCGTGGGGCAGGGTCCGGTTCGCACCGGCGTCACCGCCATCCTCCCGCGCGGCGGGACGAATGGCGATCCGGTCTTCGGCGGCTGGTTCACGCTCAACGGCAACGGCGAAATGACGGGCACGACGTGGCTCGAGGAATCGGGCTTCCTCGCCGGTCCCGTCATGATCACGAACACCCACAGCGTGGGCGTCGTGCGCGACGCGGTCATCGAGTGGCTCGTGCGCAAGGGATTCGAGTTCGATTGGTCGCTCCCCATCGTCGCTGAGACCTGGGACGGCGCGCTCAACGACATCAACGGCTTTCACGTGACGAAACAGCACGTGTTCGCCGCCCTGGACAGCGCGCGCGGCGGCACCGTGGCCGAGGGTAACGTCGGCGGCGGCACCGGGATGATCTGCAATCAGTTCAAGGGTGGGATCGGCACCGCTTCACGACGGCTCCCCGCGGACCGTGGCGGGTACACCGTCGGTGTGCTGGTCCAATGCAACTACGGTTCGCGCGCGCGGCTGTCGATCGCCGGCGTGCCGGTGGGACAGGAAATCCCGGATCTCCTGCCATGCCGGGACTCGCTCCCTGGCGTTGCCCGCACGGGGCGACGCTGCGAGGATGCCGAGCGGGGATCGATTATCATCGTGATCGCGACCGACGCACCGCTGCTGCCGCATCAGCTCAAGCGCATCGCCAAGCGTGCCGCGCTCGGCGTCGGCAGGCTGGGCGGGACCGGCGGCAACCCCTCCGGGGACATCTTCGTCGCGTTCTCGACCGCCAACCCGGGCGCCGCGAAACCGGATGCCAACGTCACGGTGACGATGCTGCCGAATGAACGTATCGATCCGCTGTTCGCGGCCACGATTCAGGCCACCGAGGAAGCGATCGTGAACGCGATGGTAGCCGCCGAGACGATGACGGGGGTCGACGGCATGCGTGTCTACGCGTTGCCGCGCGAGCGCCTGCGTGCCGCGCTACGCAAGTACAACCGCCTGGTCGAGCCTCATCGTTGAGACAGCTGTGGGCCTTCCTGCTGTTGTTGACCGCGGCCTGCCAACCGGAGGCGAGCCGTCTCCTCGTCGTGGATTTCACGCTTGCCGACCCGCTGACGCTCGAAGCCACGGCGGCGCCGTGGCACGACGCCGGCTATCGCGTGGAATATCGTCGTTTTTATCCGCATCTCACGCGGCTCGATCTCACGCGCTATCGCACCGTGCTCCTGCTCGGTGGGCGCGAGCCTGAAGGGCTCTCCGATGCGCTGACGATCGGCGACCTCGCGATTCTCGCCGAATGGACGCGCCGCGATGGCGTGGTGGTGCTGGGCTACACCCCAGGCGAAAAGGGGGGGACCCTGGACCGCTGGGTCATGAACCAGTGGCTCCACGCGCAGGGCGCCGGCATCGCCATCAGCGCGCAGGCGCTCGACGCTCCCGCGACGCCGCTGCCGCGTTCGGCTCTCGATAACGCCGGCTTCGAGCCATTTCCTGCGGGCCGCAATCAGACGCTGCAGATCCGCGACCAGAGCCAGGTGCTGGCGCGCGCGAGCGGGGCCCCCCTGGTCGCCGCCAGCCGAGTCGGCGAGGGCCTCATCCTCGTCGCGAGCCGCAACCTGCTGGCGGCGACCGACGCCGACCGTGGCGGACGCACCCGCGACTTTCTCGTGGCGCTCGCACGCTGGACGCGGCGTCCCGCGGAATGGGCCGGCGTCCGCTCGGCGGCGCATCCGGCGCCACTACGGCTCGCGAATGCGTCCACGCTGTCTCCTGGACAACACGTCGCCGTCCATCCGCCGCCGCTCGCCCCACCGGCCGGATCGGAGCCCATTGTTCTGCCGCAACCGGCAAAGCAGGCCAACGAGGAGACCGTCGCGGCACCGGGTTGGATCGCGCGGCAAGGCATGCGGGTGCTCTGGAGCCGCTTCACGCTGCCCACGCTGGACTCGTTGCTGGGCTTCGTCGATGTCGCGGCGCTCAACGCGCTCGCGACCAAGATTCCCGAAGCCGCGCTGGCCGATACGGTGAGTACGCGCAATCTCTGGAAGATCACTGTAGCGCGATTGCAGGTGACGAGCCTGCGCTGGTTCCCCGCGGTCGCGTTGGCAAGGATTCCTACCGAGGGCGCGGCCGAGGTGAACCGCCACGGCGAGCTCACGCCGATCGCATGTGGGCTCGATTCATCGTTCTGGCGCGGCGCCCTCCGTCCCTCGTATCGCGCGCTGACGCGACTCGGCGGTGCGCGTCCCGAAGTCATCGCCGGCGTCGCGCTGGATCTCGACAGCGCGATGACATTGTACAGCGGCAGCGGGTTCTGCGACGCCGACTACGCCGTGGGATTGGCGGCGCTCGGTTTGGAGCGCGCCGAGCTGGATCGGCTCGCGAGCCTGCCTGCCGCGGTCCGCTACGACACACTCCTCGAGCGTGGCTGGTTGAGCCGTTACTTCGCAGGACTCGAAGCCGCGGTGGCGGAGCGCGCGGCCGTGCTGCGCGGGGAGCTGCAGCGGCAGCATCCGGATCTCCGATTCGCATTTCACGCGAGTACGGTTCCCGCTGACTGGCTGTCGCTCGGTCTGCTGCGCGGTTTCTCGAGCCCAGACGCTCCCGTGCTGCTCTGGCTGCGAGAGCCACGTGGGCGCGCGCTGCTGCGGCGCTACCAGCAGCGCGGCATCTTCGCGCTCTCCGCATTGGGCCTGGAGCCCGAGCGTGCCACGTTCGCGCCGAGCGAATGGACGCGGCTGCGATTTGCCACCTTCACTGAACATGCGGGGTTTTGGCTCGATCGCGCCGCGACCGATAGCTTGGGTCGCGTGATCCGGCGCTTCACCAAGTGAAGCCTTGCACGGGGGCCTAGAAGGCCGGTAATTTCCTCCCTGGAAGTGGTGGGGCCGATGGTCGCGGATGGCCGGCTTCAGGGGCCACCCGAGGAAAGTCCGAGCTCCACAGGGCAGACCGCCAGGTAACGCCTGGGCGCCGCGAGGCGACGGAACAGGGCCACAGAGAACAGACCGCCCTTGTATCCAAAGGGTAAGGGTGAAACGGTGGGGTAAGAGCCCACCG
>DASYRZ010000156.1:0-15558 GCA_036003865.1 Gemmatimonadales bacterium
TCGGACGGCACGTGCGCATCAGCTTCGGCGGCGTGGTCATTGGGAAAACAGTCGAGCTCGGCGACCACGTCGAGATCGGATTCATGGCGGTTGTCCAGGGCGAGACGATCCGCATCGGGCGCCACTCGAGTGTCGGGACGTTCAGCTACCTGTCGTGCAACGTGATCGAGATCGGCGAGGACGCGAAGATCCGCGAGCAGGTCTACGTGGGCGGGCCCCAGCTGCCCGAATCGAAATTCGTGCTCGGCAGCCGCACCATCATTCTGCAGCTGACGAACATCAATCCCACCAAGCCGGTCGTGATCGGCGATGACACGGGCATCGGCGGGCATTGCCTGATCTTCACGCACGGCGCGTGGTTGAATCAGCTGGACGGGTATCCGGTGACCTACGAGCCGGTGACCCTGGGCAAGAGCGTGTGGCTGCCCTGGCGCGTGTTCATCATGCCCGGCAGCACGATCGGTGACGGGACCGTGATCGGCGCCAATTCACTCGTCTCCGGGAATATCCCGCCAAGCAGCCTCGCGGTCGGCAATCCGGCAAAGGTCATCCGCACCGCCCCGGACTTCCCGAAAAAACTCAGCGACAGCGAGCGCTCTGCACTGGTGGCGACGATCATGGCGGAGTTCGATCGCTTTGTGCAGCACGGCGGCGTGAGGGTCGAGGCGCAGGGCCCCCCGCCCGTCCGCCTGTACCACTACGGCCGGCGCGCTTGGCGACTGCTGTGGCTCCGGGGTGACGCGCGGATGGATGGGATCGCCGCAGTGCGGGGCGACACGGTTTTTTCCGAGACGGCGCTGGCCGCGGACGAACTGGCCGACTTCGCCAAGCGCGGCGTGCACTGGCTCGACCTGGCGGGCCGGACGCGCAGCGAGGGCGGCTCCCCGCTCACCGAGGAGCTCGCCCTCTTTATCGGCCGCTACGGCGTGCGGCTCGCGCGCTACGTCGTTCCTTAGTTCCGAACCAGATCTACCCAGCCGGCCTCGTTGGCCACGAGGACGCGATTACGGGCGGCGTCCGTGGCCACTTCGCGCGGTGTGCCGCCGACGTTGATCGTCCGCGTGACCGTCCGAGTCACCGGATCAACGACCTGGACGAGTCCAGCGAAGACCTCGCCGATGTACAGTTTGCCGTCCGAGCCGAGCGACATCCCTTCCCCGCCGCTGGCGAGCGGTACGTTGGTGACCGCGCCGTTCGACAGCGTGATGATGTGCAGCACGTTGCTGATCTCGTTCGCGACGTAGAGCTCGGTCCGGTTGGTCGCGACGGCCATCCCTTGCGGCCGGCCTCCCAATACGAACGTTCGGAGCACGGTCATCGTCAGCTGATTGACTTCCAGGACGCTGCCGCCGTCGCGTGTCGCGATGTATACGAGCGTGTCGTTGAGGTTGAGCAAATGATGCGATGTCGCCGGCAGATCGAGTGAATCGACCACCGTCTTGGATGCCACATCGATCTTGTAGAAGCGATTCGCGTCCGTCGTGACGAACGCGGTCCCGCCGGTCCGCGTCACCGCAACCGGCAGCGGATGGCCGTTGACGGGAATGACATCCGTCTGCGAGTTCGACGCGACGTCGATGACCCCGACGTTGAAGTTGCCGAAGTTCGCGACATAGGCCGTCGTGCCCGCCTCATTGAACGCGAGGTATGCCGGGACGCCGCCGGTCGCGATTGGCGTCAGCACGGTATCGATGCGGAGGTCGAGGCGCGCGACCTGGGCGCCCTGATCTTCGCTCACCAGCGCCACGTTACCGGAGACGGCGACGCCCAACGGCCCGCAGCACAGCGCCACACGCGTGAAGCCCGTGTCAGGCGGCGGCGGGGGCGGCGGCGGCGGCGGGGGCGGCGGCGGTGGAGGTGGTGGGGGCGGCGGCGGCACGAGGGAATCCGTGGGCTCGATGAAATCGACCCACCCAGACTCGTTCGAGACCAACACGTCGTTGCTGTTGTAATCGAGCGCGATCTCGCGCGGGATGCCGCCCACCGGAATCACACGAATGGTCTGGGCGCTGCGGCGATCGATCACCTGCACCGCCCCGGAGAACACGAGACCGACATAGATGTCATTCCCGTTGTTGCCGAGCGCGAGGCCCTCACCGCCACCCGCAAGCGGAATGTTCGTGACTGCGCCGGTCGCCAGCCGGATCACGTGCAGCGCACTGCTCAGCTCATTGGCCACGTAGAGGTCCTGGCCAGTCGGCGAGAACGCCATGTCCTGGGGACGACCGCCCAAGGTGAACGTGCGTGCCACCGTCAGGGGCTGCCAATCGACTTCCATTACGGTGCCGCCGTCGCGGGTCGCGACGTACAGGAACCTGCCGCGCGGATCCATGATGATGTGGTGCGAGGTCGCCGGAAGCGGAATCGAGGCGACGGCGGTCTTCGTCGCGAGGTCGAACTTGAAGAGACGGTTGACGTTGGTCGTGACGAAGAGCGAGCGGCCGTCCGGGGACAGCGCGAGCGCGAACGGGTCGCCGAGCGTGGGGATCGTGTCGATCTGGGTGTTCGACGCCACATCGATGATCCCTACGTTGTCGGACCACTGATTGGACACGTAGGCCAGCGTGCGTGTGGCGTTGAAGATCACCAGTGAGGGGACCATCCCCACGGGAATCGTCGCGGTTACCGCGCGCGCGTTCAGATCGACCCGCGCCACTCGCCCCGGCGTGAACCCATGATCGGGCTGCGTGATGTAGGCAAATCCCGCCGGCGCTACGGCGATCCCCAGTGGCGCGCCGTCCAGCGCCATGCGAGCGACGGTGCCATCGCCCGATGGCGCCGGCCGGTTATCCGCGAGGCTGCCGGCGCTCTGGTCTGTCGGGGACGAGCAAGCAGCCGGCAGCAGGGTCCCGAGGGCTGCGGCAACGAGGCAGCGTGACAGTCGGTTCATGACATCATCCGAAAGAGTGAAGCGAGAGGATACTCAAGAGGGACACACGCGCCGCAAGCCAAGGCGCACGATACGTCATCGTCCGAAAGATCTAGGCAGCGGCAAACTCCAGCACGCCCAGCGGGAGGATGTCGACCCAGCCGGCCTCGTTGGATATGAGCACGCGACCCGCGGGGTCGAACGCGATCTGCCCCGGCCGGCCGCCCGTCACGAGCGTGCCCCGGTGCGTGAGCGAAGCCACGTCGACAACGCCGACAATGCCGTCGCGCGCATGTCCCGCGTACAGCAGGCGCTGATCCGGACTGAGCGCCAGCGCGACCGCGCCTCGCTCTGTTTCGATTCGCGCGACGCGCTTCCCCGTTCCCAGCTGAATCGCGTCGAGCGCATGCTGCTCGTTTGCAACGTAGAGCATGCTCCCATCCGCCGAGACCACGATTCCCTGCGTCCAGCCGCCGAGCGCGAACGTACGGATCACTTTGAGACGATTGGCGTCGATTTCCAGGACCGATCCCGCCGCCCGTGTGGCGACGTAGAGTCGGTCGCCGACGGGATGCAGCGCGAGATGGTGGGATGTCGCGGGCAGACCGAGCGAGCCGATGACCCGACCATTCTGCGAGCTCAGCGCCCACAACCGATCCGCATTGGTGGTCACGAAGAGCGTGCGGCCGCTCGGCGATATCACGAGGGGGAACGGATCACCCGGGACCGGCAACGTCCGGATCTGCACGTGCTCGAGCGCGTCGATCACCGCGATCTCGTCGCAGTACTGTACGCTGACATACGCACGGGCGCCGGACGGATCGAACGTGACGCAGGTCGGCGTGCAGCCCACCGCGATGCTCCCCAGGAAGCGTCCCGTTTTCAGATCGAGACGCTCGATCGCGGCACCGTGACCTCGCGTGATGTAGGCGAGATCGTGCCCGCGCACGGCGACGCCATACGGAGCGCCCTCGAGGAGCAGACGCTCCGCTTGCCGAGCGCCCCTTCCACTCCATGGTTGCGCGAGACCGAACGTTGCCGCGGTTTCCGCGGGCGTGCGGACGAGCGGCCGCGGCACGACCTGTCGCTGGGACGAGGCCGGATGCACGCGCTGATGAAACCAGCTGACGACTTCCGGCGTGCCCGCCCGACGCAGGTCCTTCCAGCTGTGCCCAGTCACGCGCCGGACCAGCCGGTAGGAGGTGGCGGTCTCGATCGGGGTCTGCCGCGCGAGCGCCAGCAGCGCCCCGCGTCCCACGCCTGCATCGGCGCGCAGCATCCAGTGGAGGACGCAGACCCAGCCTGACAGCTCCTCGTAGGGCGGGAGCCCTTCCCTGCGCAACAGGCGGTGGAGCTGATAGCGACTGCGGAGTCCGAGGTGGCGACAGAGTGCCTGGGCGGAGCCTACCCGACCATTATTGCAGACGAGGGTATTCAGGACGGCGCGACCGTCCGATGACAGCCAGGGGAGGGCCTCCTGGAGTAGCGAGGCAAGCGCGAGCGGCGGCATCGTGCGATTCGGTATTGATACTCAGCGTGCCTAGGCCGGGTCCAGGACGCAAGGCCGGGCGCACAATACGTCATAAAATGCAATGAGCTGGCTTTAGCGCGTCTCGCGACGCAGCCGATCCAGTTCACGTTGTAACACTCGCAGGTCTTCCCGCATCCCCGCCAGCATTTCTCCGACGAAGCCGAAGCCGAACAGCACCACGCCCGAGATCACCAGCACCATGATGAGGTCGAGCAGCGGCCGGAATCCGAGATGTGGCGGGCCGAACCGCAGGTACAGCGCCACGATGCCGACGACGAGGCCCAGCGAGAACAGTGTCGCGCCGATGACGCCGAAGAACAGCATCGGCTTGCGGCCAAACCGCAGCTGGAACCAGACCGACATCAGGTCGAGGACACCGACGGGAATTCGCCCTACGCCGAACTTGGAGTTGCCCGCGCGCCGCGGATGCACGGGCACGGGTCGCTCGGCGAGGCGGAACCCCTGCGACGCCGCGACCACGACCATGAACCGGTGCCAGTCCGGGCGCATCGGCACCACGTCCATGATCTCACGGCGATACGCCTTCACGGAGTTCAGGTCCTTCACCCGCACGCCAAAC
Organism: Gemmatimonadales bacterium; assembly: GCA_036003865.1. Classification (GTDB taxonomy): domain Bacteria; phylum Gemmatimonadota; class Gemmatimonadetes; order Gemmatimonadales; family GWC2-71-9; genus 20CM-2-65-7. The sequence goes on from DASYRZ010000156.1 coordinate 4,981, forward strand.
AGCCAGCGACAGAGCGCGTTGTAGACGCTCGAGACGAAGCGCCTGTTGTACTGGCCTTGCTTGGTGCCCGTGACGACGTCCGCCTGCCCCTCCAGGATCGGCGCGACGAGCGCGGGAATATCCGACGGCGAGTACTGGAGATCGGCGGGATAGTAGACGAGCACCCGCCCGCGGGCGAGGTCGGCGCCGGATTTCAGCGCGTCGGCGATGCCGCGCTGCGTGCGGTGCGTGACGACTCGCACGAAGGGATGTTCGGCGCCGAGCTCCTCGAGCAGCTTCGCCGTGCCGTCGTGACTGCCGTCGTTGATGATGACCAGCTCGCAGGCGTACGGCAGCGGCAACAGCGCGTCGCGCGTGAGCCGCACCAGTTCGGCGAGGTTCTCGGCCTCGTCTTTGGCGGGGACGAGGACGCTGACGTCGGGCGCGGTGGAATTGGTGGCGAGGCTCATAACCGCTTGCGCATGCGCGCCGGCAAAATGCCCAGCTGGTCGCGGTACTTCGCCACCGTGCGCCGCGCGATCTTCACGCCCTTGCGATCGAACATCTCGACGATCTGCTGATCGGTGAGCGGATTCTTGGGCGGCTCGTCGTCGACGAGCTTCTGGATCTGCGACTTGATCGAGCGCGCGCTGGCGTCTTCGCCGGTCGTGGTCGTGAGGCCGCTCGAGAAAAAGAACTTGAGCGGCAACAGGCCGCGCGGCGTCTGGACGTACTTCTCGTTCGTCACGCGGCTCACGGTGCTCTCGTGCATGCTGATCACGTCGGCGACTTCGCGCAGGGTGAGCGGTTTGAGATGGTCGATGCCCTTCTCGAAGAATTCGCGCTGCCGGTCGACGATGAAGTTCATCACTTTGAGCATCGTCTGGCGGCGCTGCTCGATCGCCTGGATCATCCAATGTGCGCTGTTCAGGCGCTGGTTGATGAATTCCTTGCTCTCCCCATCGTATTTCTTCTTGTCGCGCGCGATCTCCTGATACGTCTTGGAGATCCGGAGCCGCGGCAACCCGCTGTCGTTCAGGAAGACGTGATACTTATCGTCGATCTTCTCGACGATCAGATCCGGGATGATGTACGCGTCGTTGCTGGCCGAGTGCTGTAAGCCTGGCTTCGGATCGAGGCGCGCGAGGTCGTCGGCGGCGCGCTGGACTTCTTCCGGGGCGAGGCCAAACCGCTTGCCCAGGTCGCTCCAGCGATGGGCGATCAGGTCCTCATACGCGTCCTTCACCAGCCGGTACACGAGCGAGTCGGTGCGTTTTTGGCTCTCGAGCTGGAGCAGCAGGCATTCGCGCAGGTTGCGCGCGGCGATTCCGGGCGGGTCGAGCTGCTGGATGACGCGCAGCATCTCCTCCACCTCGGCCAGCGTGAAGGCCGGCACGTTCAACTCGAGCTCCGATTCGGCCTCGTGCTCCTCCAGGAGCTGGTTCGCGCCCTTGAGGATTTCCTCCAGGGTGTGCTGCAGATAGCCGTCTTCACCGATGTTGCCGAGGAACTCCTCCACGAGGAGTTGCTGGCGCGGCGTGAGATCGAGCATCCGCGTCTGGTCGCGGAGATGATCGATCAGGTCCTTGCTCTCGACGGTGACTGGCTCGACGTATTCGCGGGCATCGCTGTAGCTGCCGCTCGGCACGCCGTGCTCGGTGCGGTCGTCGAGCAACAGTTTCTCCCAGTCGGGCTCGTCCTCCGCCCTTTCCTCTTTCTCAGGCTTCGTCTGCTGCTGCTCGGCCGCCGGCGCCTGGACTTCCTCCTCGGGCTCGATCATTTCGAGGAACGGATTGCCCAACAGCTCTTGCTTCAAGTGCTGCTCGAGATCGAGCAGCGGCATGTAGAGGAGATCCATCGCCTGATACAGGCGTGGATTGATCCGCAAATCCTGGCGCAGGCCGACGTGCTGATGCAGACCGGTCTTCATGCGGCCGAGGACAGCCGCGCCCGCAGGCGCGTGGTGAGCGTCGGGCCGAGGTAGAGCGAGGCCACACTGTCGTCAAAGACGAGCTGCCGGACCGTGCCCTCGACCTGCACCCGGCCTTCGAACATGATGTAAGCGCGGTCCACGATGTCGAGCGTCTGTTCGACGTTGTGGTCGGTGATCAGCACGCCGATACCACGGTGGCGCAGCCCGGCGACGATCGTCTGGATGTCGTTCACGGCGATCGGGTCGACCCCGGCGAAGGGTTCGTCGAGCAGCAGGAACTTCGGCTCGGTCACCAGGGCGCGCGTGATCTCGAGCCGGCGCCGCTCACCGCCGGACAGCTGATAGGCTTTCTGGCGCCGCAAATGCTTGATGGCGAGCTCGTCGAGCAGCGATTCGAGGCGGCGTGCGCGGGACTCCGGGTCGAGGTTCAAGGTCTCGAGAATCGCGAGCACGTTCTCCTCGACCGTCAGCTTGCGGAAAACCGAGGGCTCCTGCGCCAGATAGCCGATCCCGGCGCGCGCGCGCTGGTACATGGGCAGCGCGGTGATGTCCCGGCTGTCCAGGATGATCTGGCCTTCGTCGGGTCGAATCAGCCCCGTGATCATGTAGAACGACGTCGTCTTCCCCGCCCCGTTCGGGCCCAGGAGGCCGACGATTTCTCCCTGGGCGAGGTCGAGCGACACGTTGTTCACGACGCGCCGGCCCTTGTACGCCTTCACGAGATGGCGTGCCTCGAGGCGGCTGCCGCCGCGCACCACCGGATGCTCCCCGCTCACCGATTCGCTGCGCGCGACGGCTTCCTCGGCGAGGGCCAGGAAGCGCTGCGCCGCCGCGGCGCGGTCGGCGGGAGCCGGCATGCTCGCCCAGACCTCCGGCGCGAACGCGACGGGGACTTCTCCCCACAACGCCCCCATGGGGAGCACCAGCACCTTGAGCATCGCCAGCCGCGGCAAGACCGATGTAGCGAGATAGGCGCGCGCGTCGTCCACGGAGAGGCTGCCCGTGTCTTGCGTCTCGCCCTTGGCATGGGCGCGCAGCTTCAGGAACTCCTCGCGATACGCCACCGCCAGGTCGCTGAACGTCGCTCGACCCTGGTCGTCGGCGATGCGCGCCAGCGCCCCCGCCGCCAGTGCCAGCGACGAGTCGCGCGCCGCGAACAGATCGGAGAAGCGGTCCAGTGACATCAGGGTCTGGACGGGCGGGGCGGTGGAGGAGGTGGAGGTGCTGGAGGTTTGACGCCCTTCAGGCTGTCGGCCGGAATCGCGGGCCGCGGCTCGAGGTGCACGCCATCCGCCTTCCCGGCCACGACGACGCGGTCGATGCGATCCTTCAGCATGTTGACCGTGATCTGGTGCCCGCGGGAGTAGTTGATGGCCGGCCCCGTCTTGGTGGAGTCGCGCTCATCGGGATGGTGCGTCAACGCGCGCGCCGGCGATCCGCGCGACAGCAGCTCGCGCAAGCGGGAACGCGGGCGGTTGGTGGTCGAGTCCTGCTCCTGCGCGAACCGAATCGTGAGCGAATCGCCGGTAATCCAGTCGGTTTGATTCGCCGGTGTGGTCGAGTCCCGCTTGGCCGTGGAAAACGCGTTTCCAAACGCGCGTGATTCGGTCAGCACCTCGCCCGGCGAATCGATCGCCAGCGAGTCGGATTTAATCGTGTAGAGCGTGGAGATCGCGTGGGGCCGCAGCGTGTCCCCCCAGGCGAAGGTCTGCTGCAGCAAGCGATCGGCGACGCGCAGGTCGATCGTGTCGGCGGTCAGGGTCCAATCGGTGCCGGTCGCCTTCCCGTTGCCCAGCGCCTTGACCTGCCGGATGTCGCGTTGCGCGAGTCCCAGCTCGATCCGCGTCCCCACGAGCGTGTAGTTCTTGCCGGTCTCGCCGCTGGTAGACCGCCCTTTCCCCTCGACGCTCGGCTTTCCGACGAGGACGCCGAACCCCGACGTCTGATCGAGCAGCATCGAATCGGAGCGTGAGGCGAAGTCACTGCGATCGATCGTGACCCTGCCGCCGGCCCACATGCGGTCGTCGCCTTTGAAGCGGAGCCGGTCGGCGACGATGACGTATGGCTCGGTGGAGGCGGTATCGCCGGCCTGGTTCTGGCGGTACTCGACGGTCGGCCGCTGCGTCGCGTACATCTCGACCGTGTCGCGGACGCCTTTGACGGCACGCCAGTACTTGAGATTGGGACCGCGCAGCACGGAGCCGGTGCGGCGATTCACCGCCACCACGTTGTTGTGCGCTTCCAGGCGCTCGTCGCGCAGGAAGTACGACGCAAAGCGCGCGTCGAGCGCCAGGGCGGTATCACGGATCTGGACCCGACCGATCAGGTCCAGCCGGCCCAGCGCGCTATAGTGCGCGAAGCTGTCGGCAGAAATCGTCGTGCCGGTACCGACACAGTGCGCGAGGACGCCGCCGCCGCCGTTGGTGGTCTTCTCGCCTGCGGCGTTCGTGCTCTCGGCGTAATGCCCCATCGAGTCCACGGCGACGCGACAGGGACGCCCCGACGACGTGTCCTGGGAAGCAGGGACACCTTGTGACAGCGTCACAACCAGCAGCAGCGGGATCATTGGTTGGGGAGGAGGAACTGCCCGCCGGTCCCGCGCGGCCCCTTGGCCGTGATTTTCTTGAACTCCGGGTCCGAGGTGAAACCGCGGCCCTCGATGTGCCGGTCCGGCGCGTCAAAGATGAAATCGTTGTCGGAGCTCACCTCGTTTTTCATCTGATTGTACTCCATCACCTCGGTCCGCATCGTCCCGCCGTCCTTATCGCGGACCACGACGACGTTCCCGCGCGCCTCCATGTCGCCCGTGCGCCAGTGATGCGTGCCCTCTTTCGACGTCAGCGTCGAAGTCGGCCTTCCCGTGATGTCGTAAAACGTCACGTGCACGTTGCGCAGCTCGGCCCGCTGCGTGTTCGAAAAGAAGTACGCGGTGTCGGCGCGGACGCGCGCGCGGAGCACCCCTTCGTCCGTGACGTAATGGCTCATGCCGAGCAGCACCTGATCGGCGCTGTCGAGCACGGCCTGGGTGGCGGTCACGGGCGTGCCGGACTTGCAAGAAGCTAAAACGGCGTTGAACAGAATCGTCAAGCAGAGGCGTCGAGTAAAAGCGTGCGCTTCTGCTCGACGATTCCGCTCGACGATTGTGCTTGACGCCGTTTTCATACTGCCCCTGCCTTCATCAGGTCGTGGAGATGTACGATCCCGACGACGCGCTTCTGCGAGTCGAGCACGGGAAGTGCCATGATCCCGTGGCGCTCCATCAAACTCACGGCCGCACTCGCCAGCTCGTCGGCGGTCGTCGCCTTGGGTGTCTTGGTCATGACGTCACCGACCGGCACATCGAGAAACTTGTCGGTGCGTTCCATGAGCCGCGTGAGATCGCCTGCCGTCACGACGCCTGCGAGCGCCTCGTTTTCGATGACAACGACCGTGCCGCGCTTCTCGGCGAGCAGCACGACGCATTCCCGCATGGGACGGTCGGGAGTCAGGATCGGGAGATCCTGCGTCAGCATGACATCGGCGACGCGCAGCAGCAGCTTGCGGCCGAGCACGCCGCCGGGATGCAGGGCGGCAAAGTCCTCGCGTCGAAAGCCTTTGACTTCGAGCAGGGTCACCGCGAGCGCGTCCCCGAGTGCCAACGCGACGGTTGTACTCGCCGTCGGGGCCAGGGTTTCAGGACAGGCTTCCTCGGCGACGGATGCATCGAGGACCACCGTCGCCTGACGCCCCAGGGGGGAGTCGGCGTCGCCCGCCAGCGCGATGATCGGGACGCCGAGGCGTTTCAACTGATTGACGAGCCCGAACAGCTCGTCGGAGGCGCCGCTCTTCGACAGGACGATGGCGACGTCATCCCGGCTCACGATGCCGAGATCGCCGTGCAGCGAATCCACAGGATGCACGAACGTCGCCGGCGTGCCGGTGGATGTGAACGTCGCGGCGATCTTGCGGGCGATCAGTCCCGATTTGCCGACGCCCGACACGATGACGCGCCCTTTGGCGTCGGCGAGAATCTCGATCGCGCGGGCGAACGCGGGGCCGAGCGTCTCGGCGAGCCGCTGCACCGCGGCCGCCTCGAGCGCGAGCACGCGCTTGCCGCGGTCGACGAGCTGCTTGGCGGCCGCCTGGGGCTGGGACGCGCGCGCCGGCTTATGCACGGACCGTCTCGCGGACGCGGTGCCAGACGTCCACCGCCAGGCCCACGATGCCTGCGAGCTGATCGAGCCGTACCATGTTCGGCCCGTCGGAGGGGGCGCGCGCGGGATCGGGATGTGTTTCGAGAAAGAAGCCATCGGCGCCGGCGGCCGCCGCCGCGTACAAGAGCGGGGGGATGAAGCCGCGCTCGCCGCCGCTCGTGCCCTGGGGGCCCTGCCCCGGTTGCTGTACGGAATGCGTGGCGTCGAAGATCACCGGCGCGTTACAGGCGGTGCGGAGCCGCGGGAAGGAGCGCATGTCCACGACGAGATCGCCGTAGCCGAAGAACGTGCCCCGTTCGGTAACGGCGACTTCCGGCGCGCCACCAGCGCGCACTTTCTCCACCGCACCGCGCATCTCTTCCGGCGCCATCCACTGCCCCTTTTTGATATTGACGGGACGCCCGGCCTTGCCGGCGGCGATCAGCAGGTCGGTTTGCCGGCAAAGAAACGCGGGAATCTGAAGGACATCAGCGACGCGGGCGGCGAGCGGGACGTGACCTGGCTCATGGACGTCCGTCAGGATCGGCAGGCCGGTGGCGCTACGAACTTTCTCGAGCGCGCGCAGCCCGGTTTCCAGGCCGGGGCCGCGCGGCGCGTTCAGCCGTGAGCGATTCGCCTTGTCGTACGACGCCTTGTAGATGACGCTGATGCCGAGCTTGACCGCGAGCTCGGCCAGTGCTTCGCCCACGCGGACGTTGAGGTCGTCGGTTTCGACGACGCAGGGACCCGCGATGAGAAACGGGCTGTTGTCAGCCGCGAACCGCTGGGGCATATCAGTCGGTCAGCTCTGCCAGTTCGCGCGACGGCTCAGCGCGCGGGTGCAGTTTCTTGTGATCGAGCGCGGCGCCGACAAAGCCTGCGAACAGCGGATGCGGACGCATCGGCCGAGACTTCAGCTCGGGATGGAACTGGCAGCCGATGAACCAGGGATGGTCCGGCAATTCGATCATCTCGACGAGCGAGCCGTCGGGCGACAACCCGGAGCAGCGCATCCCGTACTCGGCGAGCACGTCGCGGTAGGCGTTGGAGACTTCATAGCGGTGGCGATGGCGCTCGCTCACTTCCGTGGCGTTGTACGCCTGCGCCGCGTGTGAGCCGGGCCGCAGCCGGCAGGGATAGGCGCCGAGCCGCATCGTGCCGCCCATCTCCTGAATCCCTTCCTGCGAGCGCATCAACGCGATCACCGGATTCTCGCACTCGGGGGCGAACTCGCTCGAGTTGGTATCGGGAATCTTGCAGACGTTGCGGGCGAACTCGATGATCGCGGTCTGCAGGCCGAGGCAGATCCCGAAGAACGGCAGCTTGTGCTCGCGCGCCCAGCGAATCGCCTCGAGCATCCCTTCCACGCCTCGCACCCCAAAGCCGCCGGGAACCAGCACCCCGTCATAGCTCGCCAGCAGTTCGCCGGCCGTTTCCTGATCGGTGAAGCGATCGGACGCGATCCATTGGATCTGCGCCCCGGCCTCGTTCGCGATGCCGCCGTGCACCAGCGCTTCATGGATGCTCTTGTAGCTGTCGGCGAGCTCGGTGTATTTGCCGACGACCGCGATCCGGACCTGCTGGGGTGGTTTCAGGATCTTGTCGACCATCGCCGCCCACCCGCGGAGATCGGGGTCTTTGGTGTCGAGATGGAGCCGCTTGCAGACTTCCCTGTCGAGTCCCTGCTCGTGCAGCTTGAGCGGGATTTCGTAGATCGACTTCACGTCGGGACTTTCAACCACGCAGCCGAAGTCCACGTTGCAGAATTGCGCGATCTTGCGCTTCAGATCTTCCGACAGCGGCCGCTCGGTGCGGCAGATGAGGATGTCGGGTTGAATTCCGATCTGCATCAGCTCGCGCACGGAGTGCTGGGTCGGCTTCGTCTTGAGCTCGGCGGTCGCGGCGATGAACGGCACCAGGGTCAGATGAATGAACAGCGTGTTGTCGCGCCCGACTTCCTGGCGGAATTGGCGGATCGCCTCGAGGAACGGCAGCGACTCGATGTCGCCGACCGTGCCGCCGATCTCGGTGATGACCACGTCGTGATCGGGCGCGAGCCGGCGAATGGCGCCCTTGATCTCATCGGTGATGTGCGGAATCACCTGCACCGTCGAGCCGAGGTATTCGCCGCGGCGTTCTTTGGTGATGACCGACAGATAGATTCTGCCCGTCGTCACATTGTTGACCTGTGACAGCGAGCGATCGATGAACCGCTCGTAGTGGCCGAGATCGAGATCGGTCTCGGCGCCGTCGTCGGTCACGTACACTTCGCCGTGCTGGAACGGCGACATCGTGCCGGGATCGACGTTGATGTAGGGATCGAATTTCTGGATCGTGACCTTGAGTCCTCGCTCGGCGAGCAGCCGGCCCAGCGACGCCGCCGCGATGCCCTTCCCGAGCGAGCTCACTACTCCGCCGGTGACAAAGATGTACTTGGTCGAGCTCACGGGCTCACCTCTTTCAGGTGTCGGGTGATTTCTGTTTCAGCCCACTTGAGGTCGGCCGGCGTATCGATGCCTGGCGCTGCCGGTCCGTCAAACAACGTCACGCCCATCGGAATGCCGTGTAACAGCGGGCGCAGCTGCTCCAGCCTCTCCCACTGCTCCTCAGGAACCGGAGGCAGCCGCACCCATGCCTCCAATGCTTCCCGCGTATAGGCGTACACGCCGACGTGCTGGTGGTAGACCACGTCGCCCTTGCCATCGCGGTCGAACGGAATCGGCGCGCGCGAGAAGTACACCGCTCGGCCCCGTGCATCGACAACCACTTTCACTCGGCTCGGATCGTTGACCAACGCCCGATCGAGCGAGCCGGCGGCGGTGCCCAGCGGATCGCCGCCCTCGAGACATGCCAACGCGCCGCGCACGGCGGCCGCCGCGACGAAGGGCTCGTCGCCCTGGACGTTCAGGATAAAGTCGAACCCGCTAAACGGTGCCTTCGCAATGACTTCCGCGACGCGCTCCGTCCCCGATGCGTGGTCGGGAGAAGTCATGACCGCCTCGAACCCGGCGTCCTCCACGACCGTCGCGATGTCCCGTGCGTCAGTGGCGACGACGATGCGATCGCAAATCCCGAAATCGGCGATGCGGCGAGTGACGAAGGTGATGAGGGGTTCGCCAGCCAGCGGTAGGAGTGGCTTGCGAGGCAGCCGGGTCGAGCCCAGCCGTGCAGGAATCACGCCAAGGACGGGCACGGAGGAAGATACAAAATCCGTGCCGTGGAGTCTAGGCCGTCCTAGGCGTTTGTCATTATTGCCGTTGCCACACGTCCCGTTCAAACACGTCTTCGGGCGTCCCGTCGCCGTCCATATCCCAGAGATTGGTCTGCACCGCAAGCCAAGTCATGGTCCGTCCCGTCAGGCGGGCGACGGTCTCAAACGTCGAGCCCTCAATCTCGTAAATCAGCGTGTCACCCCGGAGTGTAATCGTGGCCGAGAGAGTCATGCTCGGCTGGCCCTGCGCCTCGGCGACTAGAACCGCCGATCCATCACGGTTGATAGTGAGCGTGGCGCGGATGCCGTAGATGGCTTTCACATCTTGGTGCACGCTGGTATCGGATGCCAGGACCATCTCCAGCCGCGACAGGTTCCACGTCCCCGCCAGCTGGGCAAGGGAGAGGCGCGATGGGCCGGAAATGTCCGCACACGCGGTGACAGTAAGGGCGGCCAGGATCGCTACTGAAAGGCGCGGAAACATGGGAGGCTCCGTGAGAGTGTATGCGCCCACTCTGCGGAGCCTCCGTCAAGACGTCGTCAAGCTACCCCTTCACACCGCGGCTCGAGCCACTCGCAGGAAGTTCTCGAGGATGCGCTTGCCGTGCTCCGTGCCGATGGACTCGGGATGGAACTGGACCCCGTACGTCGGATGATCGCGATGCTTCATCGCCATGATCTCCGCCGGGTCCGCGGCGCCTTGGCGGTCTGCGCTCATGGCCGTGACGACCAGGGTGGGCGGCAGCGAGGCCGGCTCGACCACGAGAGAGTGGTAGCGCATCGCCGTAAATGGACTCGGGATCCCATCGAACAGCTCATCGTCGCTGTGCACGATCGGGCAGGTCTTGCCGTGCATCAGCCGGGGCGCGCGGACGATCTTGCCGCCGAACGCCTCGCCGATGGCCTGATGGCCGAGGCAGACGCCGAGAATGGGGACCTGCCCGGCGAGGGCGCGCACGAGCGGCACGAGGATGCCGGCTTGCGAGGGAGTTTTTGGCCCGGGCGAGAGCACGGCGGCGGTGGGCTTCAACGCCAGCACGTCGGCGACGCTCAGCGCGTCGTTCCGGTAGACGACCGGCTCCTCGCCCAGCTCGCCGAGGTACTGCACCAGGTTGTAGGTAAACGAGTCGTAGTTATCGAGCACGAACAGCATGCTCAATTCTACGTCATTGACTGACCCGGCGCTTCTCGACCACAACCGCCCGGCTCTCCACGCCCAGGGTATACGCGGCGCGGAACGTTCCTTCCACGCCGACGCGCGTGCCCCGCGACGGGGCGCCGCC
>DASYRZ010000157.1:0-10124 GCA_036003865.1 Gemmatimonadales bacterium
CTCGTAGTTCTGAATGCCGCCCGAGGTCTCGTTGTGCACGATGAGATGGACGCCCTTGGAACGCGCGTAGCGGGCGAGCTCGACGAGATCGTAATCGGGGTAGGCTCTCGTGAAGGAGAAGGCGTTGCGGTTCTGGATCCAATCGCCGTCCCAGCCGACGTTCCATCCCTCCACCAGGACGCCGCCGAGGCCGTTGGCCGCCGCGAAATCGATGTAGCGCTTCGTGTTCGCGGTGGTGGCGCCGTGCTTCGGTCCCGAGCCCCACGTCATCGTCCCGATGTGCATGCCCCACCAGATGCCGATGTACTTCATCGGCTTGATCCAATCGGTGCTCGGGAGGACGTTGGGCGGGTTCAGGTTCAGCCCGATGACCGAGGGCGACAGCTCCGTAATGCGACTGGCGATCTGGATGGTGCGCCAGGGCGAGACGAAGGGCGTGCGGCCGCGGACCTTCACGCCGTCCGCATACGGCGCGAGATCCACCTGCAGTGTGCGGCTCTCCATGCGCGGTCCCTTGATGTTCATGCGCGCATAGTTCACGAGGTTCGCCTCGTGGATGACCATGAACGTCTTGCCGTCGAGCGTCTCCAGTGTGATCGGCGTTTGCACGCTGTCGAGCGTGCTCACGGGCTGGGAGGAATAGAGCTGCTCGGACCGGTCCAGCCGCGGCCGGTTGGACGGGATCGACCAGGCGCGCGCGTTGTCGGCCAACGCGAATTGGGTCAGCTCCTCCATCATCTCGAAATCGCCCAGGCCGGGCTGCGCGGGGAACTCGTAGCGGAACGCCACGCCGTCGTTGAAGGCGCGCACGGCAAACGTGAACTGGCGCTTCGGCGCCGATTGCTCCCGCACCGTCACCTTCAGCTCGTTGTAATGATTGCGAATGCGTCGCACCTCGCCCCACGGCTGTGTCCACGTCTCGTCAAAGGTGGCGCGGGCGGAATCAACGATCGCGAGGGAGTCCCGCAGCGGCGGCGCGCCGCGGAAGACGAAGCCCAATTGCGACGGGGTGAGCAGCGGCTTGCCGTCGCGCTGCACCCGGTAGTACAGCTTTCCCTCGTGGGCCGCGACCTCGACCGCATTGCGGCGGTCGGGTGACGTGACCCGGGTTTGCGCCGCGGCGGGTACCGCGATCACAGCCAGGACGAGCAACAGCGATGGCATTCTCATGAGTCACTCCGAAGTCGAACTGCGTGAGTATATTTGAGTCTCAGCGCACTCCCTCAAGGGGCTGGCTATGACGATCGTCACCCGCGCTGCTGTGCCAATTGCACTCGTGCTCGCCGCCTGCTCGCACCGTTCTGCTCACCCCAATGCGAGTCGGCCGGCCCGGTCGTCCGAGGTGGTGCTGACGGCCGATGATATCGAACACGCACCCGGTCAGTCGCTCGAGCAGCTCTTGCTCGCCCACGTGCCGGGACTGACGATGGAGCGCGCCGCGGACGGCCACCTCGTCCTGCGCCTGCGGGGCACCAACACGCTCATGGGCAACGAAGAGCCGCTGTTCGTGATCAACGGCATCGCGCTGGGCCCCAATCCCAACAATTTGTCCGCGATCAACACGCACGACATCGATACCGTAAAGGTCCTGCGTGACGCCGCGTCTACGGCACAGTACGGTGTACGCGGCACCAACGGCGTGATCATCATTGTAACCAAGCACTAACGGAAAAAGAGCGGCCGGTCGTTGTTGCGTGCGACGATGTAGAGATCCCCTCGACGCGTGCGCAGTCGCTGAATGTCGCGTGCCTGTCCCGGCACGAAGAATCCGCTCTCGAGTGCTCGCACCGGCGTAAAGCCGCCGCGGCCGTTGCCCCGGAGTAGCAGTCCGTAACTCCCCATCATGGCCCCGTATGCCGGCTGCACTCCCGCCAGGTTGCCCGCGAGCAGCACGTCGAGCTTGCCGTCACGATCGAAATCTCCGGCGAGAAGGCCGTAGACGGGAGCAATCTGCGCCTCGCGCGGCAGCGGGACCAGCGTGAACGAGCCGTCGCCGTTATTTCGCGCCAGCATCGACGCAAACGTGTCGACTTGCTTGACGAGCGCGTTCTCGAGCCCGTTCCCGAAGATCTCCTGGACTGTTTGACGGGCGTAGTCCGCGTACCTGGGGTAGCGTGACTTCAAGTTGGGCAGCGCGGCCGTGAGCTCGTCGCGCAGCGCGAGTGGCACGGCGGACCCGCCTTCGGAGCTGGTCACGATCTGCTCGGGGAAGCCGTTGCTGTCGAAGTCCTTGACGTACATGCGGGCGGGCTCGTCGGGGGGGGGGGATGCCTGCAGGCGGCCGTTCAATCCGGCATTCCCGATGATGAAGTCAACGCGCCCGTCGCCCGTGAAATCGGCGGCGATGATCCGGTTCCACCACCCCGCGCTGTGCTCGAATCCGCGGGTCGCGACGCGCTCGAGCCGAGTCCCGGTGTTGTGAAAGACGGTGACCGTCATCCAGTCGCCGACCACGATCAGATCGTCACGGGTGTCGCCGTCCACGTCCACCCACACCGCGTCGGTCACCATGCCGACGTGCGCCAGGTCGGGAGCGACCTGCACCGTCACATCGGTGAACCGTCCATCGGGCTCGCGGCGCAACAGCGTGCTGGTTGGATCCACTCCATAGCGGCCTGGGACCGCACGCCCGCCCACGAACACGAACTGGCGCGAGACCGCGACGCGCGAGTTGCTGTTGAACAGCGACGGCAGGCGGTCGGCGACCTTCCTGAAGGTCCCACGTCCGTCGCCGAGATACAGGCGATCTTCGAATGCGGGGGCCATGGCGGAGAATTCCGTCCCGCCGGTGGCGACGTAGAGGTCGAGCGTGCCGTTGCCGTCGGCGTCGAAGAACGCTGCGCCGAGGTCTTCGGCGATCTGGTCCTGAGCAAACAGCGCCTGGTTGGTCGAGGCGAAGCTGCCATTGGAGCGCTGCACATACAGGGCGCTCGGTTGGCCCTTGGCGCCCCCGATGAAGAAGTCGTCCAGCCCGTCGCCGTTGACGTCACCGACCGTGACCATGGGACCCTCCGTCGAGATCATGCGCGGCATGAGGGGCTCGCGATCGAAATCGACGAAGTCGTTTTCGCGATGCACGAAATCGAGGCCCACATCTCTGGTCACGTCGTGGAGTAGGGTCGTGGCTCTTGCGTCGGGCCGGCCGCTCCGCGGCGTCGGGTGCAGGTTCTCTCTGCGGATCGTGATCTTTTGATTCGACACGACCGGTGAAACGATCGTAGAGCGGCCGTTCGGCCAATCCACGATCACCGATTCGAGCGTGTCGATCGTGCCGACGCCGAATGTGAGTGTGTAATCGACGCTGGACTGAAAGCCACGCGTGGGCTCGAGCTCCTGCATGTACTCGCGACCCTGGCCAGGAACCGTGACTCTCGCGCCGACCGCGAATGGATTCGCGCTGTCCCCGATCAGCCGCACCTGTAGGAAGTGATTGTCGGGGAACTGTGTGCGGGCGTTGTTCCGATAGATGAAAGCTTCGTCGTTGACGTTGTTCACCACCAGGTCCGGCGCGCCGTCTCCGTCCAGATCGCCATACGCCGCGCCGTTCGAGAAGCTCGGCTGATCGATCCCCCACGCGGCGCTCACGTCCGTGAACGTGAGGTCTCCATGGTTCCGAAACGCGTAGTTGGGCAGGGGGGTCGACGTCATCGCGTTGATCAGGCCGAGGAAATCGACGCGCTCGCCACGGGTGGCCGCCAGCATCGTCTCGTCGCTGGCGAGAAACGACATGTAGTCCTGTTGCGTGACGTCCCGCGCCAGTCCGTTCGCGACGAAGATGTCCTTGTTACCGTCGAGATCGAAGTCCGCGATGAGCGCGGCCCAGCTCCAGTCGGTCCGCGCCACGCCCGCCAGCCAGCCGATGTCGCTGAAGGAGCCATCGCCATTGTTGTGCTGCAGCATGTTGCGCATGAGCTGGTGATCGAACCCCTCGCGCGCCTTGGCCTGGTACAGCTCCCACGACTCGAAGCCTGACGTCGTCTTCAAGCGGTAGTCATCGGCGGGCAGCATGTCAGCGGTGTAGATGTCGGGCCAGCCGTCGTTGTCGACGTCGGCGATGTCGACGCCCATCGAGAAGTAGCCCGAGACGGGCATGGCTTTCTCCAGCACTTCGTCGAACGTGCCGTTGCCTTTGTTGATGTAGAGGTAATCGCGCTCGAAGAAGTCATTGGCCACGTAGACGTCCGGCCGGCCGTCGCGATTGACGTCGCCGACGGCGATCCCCAGTCCGAAGCCGATCTCGGGACCGTAGATCCCCGCCTGCTCGCTCACGTTGGTGAAGTGGCCACGATCGTTGCGGTACAACTCGTGCCCGCCGAGCGGGTCGCGCGTGGCGCGCTGGTTGCGCACGGCGATGGTCGCCACGGGCTTGGGCGAGTTGCGGATGAGAAAGAGATCGAGATCCCCGTCACCGTCGTAGTCGAAGAACGCGCCCTGTGTGGAATAGCCGGTGTCCGCAATGCCGTACTCGGCCGCCATCTCGCGGAACACCGGGACCCCGTCCTCGAGCCCTTGATTGATGTACAAGGTGTTCGCGCGCGCGGCGCCGCTCTTGAGACCGGCATGACAGACGTAGATGTCGAGCCGCCCGTCACCGTTCACGTCGGCGAGGGCTACGCCGGTCGTCCAGCGGCCGCGTTCCTCGATGCCCGCCGCTTTCGTGACATCGCGAAATCGAAATTGCCCGAGGTTCAGGTAGAGGTGCGGGCCGCCTTCGTTGGACGTGAGCACGAGCTCGGGCAGGCTGTCGCCGCTGAGATCGCCGATGGCGACGCCGCCGCCGTTGTAGAAATTGCGATACGTGAAGATGTTGAATTCGCGCGTCTCGGACAGCCGATTGGCGAAGTCGATGCCGGTATAGCTCGAAGGGAGCGGTGTGAAGAGCTGTCCGGCGGCTGCCGGCGGGGCCTCAGAGGTGTTGCGACCCGGTTCGGAGCACGCAACGCCGAGTGCGAGAAAAAGCAGTAGGGGCGCAGCATGCTGCGCCCCTACCCATCCGTGCTGCGCCTGCGACAACTAGTACCCGTGGTTCTGTGTGAGCAGCGGGTTCGCGTTCACCTGCGTCTGCGGGATCGGCATCAGCACGTAGTAATCCGGCCTGGCCGTCTTGCCGCCGACCAGCCCCGATGCGGCGTCCGTCCGGCCGGAGTACTGGCCGAAGCGAACCAAGTCCTGGCGCCGCTTGCTTTCACCGAACAGCTCGAACAACCGCTCGCTCAGGATCATGTCACGCGTAATCGGTCCGCCGAGCGCCACGTTGACCGGTTCGCCCGGGCGATTGCGAAGCGTGTTCAACAGGGCGAGTGCCGCCGCGCTGCCGGCCGACTGCTCGTTCAGCGCTTCGGCTTTGATCAGATAGATCTCGCCGAGTCGGAACCAGGCGAAGTCGTTGCCGCTGTTTTGCTGCACGTGGGCCGGATCGGCCGGCCACTTGTAGATCCGCGGGCCTTCAGCTTCGCTCGCCGAGCGGATATCGCCGATCGTGTCGGTGAAGACCAACGGCGTACCACCACTCGTGGGACACGCGCCGGACACGCGTACGGTCGCCGGCGCGCCGGTCAGCACGTCGGTTTGGGGTCCGATCAGGATCGCGTTGCGCCGCTTGTCTGCCGCGTCGAAGGAGTTGTACGTCTGCGCCAGGGTCGCGAAACCGTTCCACGGCGTGAGTGGCGCATACTGGCAGTAGTGCAGCGCCGCCATCGTGATGCCCATCCCCAGGCCGTCCGCCGGGATGAACTTGACGACGAAGATGTTCTCCGGCGACTTGAAGTTGTCGGCGCGGAAATTCTGCGGGAAGGAATCTGCCAGCTGGTAATGGCCGGAATTCAGGATCCGATCCGCCGCGGCGATGGCAGCCGCGCACGCATCCTGGCCCGCGCTCACCGTCACACCCAGGCACGTGTTGTAGGCGCTGGCGTTGATGCCGCCCCCGCCCGCGCTGTCCTTGGTGAACACGCCGGCGTTGATGTACATGTTGGCGAGAATGGCGTCGGCGGCATACTTGGTGAGCCGCCCGTTGTTCGCGGCGTCCCGGATGTCCGGCAGCCCGGAATCGCGGGCTGCAATCAGCTCACTCTCGATGAAGTCGAACAGCTCACGCCGCGTGCTCCGAGCGTGGGGCGTGAGGTCGGTGGTCGTCACGATCGGCACGCCACCGAACAGGTCCATCAGGATGTAGTAGTAGAACGCCCGCAGCGCCCGGCCCTCCGCCACGACGGTCGCCTTGTTCGGCACGTTCGTATTCTCGACCGCGGCGAGGAACAGATTGGCGCGCGCGACGCCGGTATAGGCGCTGTTCCAGGCGCCGTTGAAGAAACCGGACGCGGCGCTGGACGGCGTCCAGGTTTGATTGTGCAAATCGATCCATTGTCCGCCGTCGAACCAGTCCGATCCGCGGGTCGGAACGACAATCTCATCCGTGGTGACCTCGTTCACATCGTAGATGCCGCCCTCGGGTGCCGTGCTCCGCAGCTGCGCATAGACGCCCGCGAGACCGGCCAACACTTCCGCCTCGTTGCGGAAGAAGTTCCCCGGCGTGATCACGCTGACCGGCGTTTCATCGAGGTTCGTGCACCCGTGCAGCGGCACGATGAGCAGCCCAAGAAGCAGCGCCCCCGCTCCGGTCGATATCGTCACAAATGGTCGCTTCATTGAGAGCGCTCCCTAGAAGAGGAGACGGAGACCCCCCGTAATCGTCCGGGGGTGGGGATAGACGAGATAATCGATACCACGGACTGCCAGCCCGGTACCGGAATAGACCTCGGGGTCGAGCCCGGAGTAACCCGTCAGGAGAAGCAGATTGTCGGCCGACAGGTAGAGCCGGGCGCTGCGCGCCGAGCGCGTCAGCAGTGGCAGGTTGAGGTCGTACCCGATCGTGATGTTCTGCAGCCGCACGAACGAAGCATCCTCGATCCAGCGGGACGAGTAGATCGCGGGCTGGTTGATATCGGTCCCGTCGGTCAATGCAGGGCGCAGGAAGTTCTTGTCCTGGAGCGCATTACTCTTGGTCGAGTAGACCAGCGCGGTGTTGTTGAACACGTCCTGGCCGACTACGGCACGGACCAGGAAGCTGACGTCGAACCGGTTCCAGTTGATCTGGCTGCGGAATCCGACCGTGAAGCTCGGATTGGCGTTGCCGATCACGCGGTAATCCGCGGCGGCTGGCCCGCCACCCGTGGTCGTGCGGCCGTTGACGCATCCCACCGTGGCCGCCGTGCAGAAGAACACCTGCTTCCCTGCCGAGTCATTGCCGAGGAACTGGGGGCCGTAGAACGTGCCCAACGCGTACCCCGGGCAAACCCCAGGCTGACTGGGATCGCAGACCATGACCCGCTCGGCCTTCACGTTGCTCTGCCCCTGCCCGCTGACGTCGCCTGACTCGTAGAACGGGCACGACTTGAGGCCGGTTGAATCGGCCGAGCAACCGAGGTCAGTCACCTTATTGCGGTCCGCCGCGAACACGAGCCCGGCACGCCAGGTCAGCCCGGGACGTGACACCGCCAGGGCATCGAGGGACAGCTCGAAACCGTGGCCGCTCAGGCGGCCCACGTTCCTGAGCTGCGTGTTCACCAGTGCCGGTTGAGCCACGTCGACGGTGAGCAGCAAATCTTTCGTGCTCTTGTGGTAATACTCGACGGTTCCCGAGACCCGGTTGTTCCACAGGCCGAAGTCAACTGCTCCGTCGACCTGTGAGGTTTGCTCCCACTTGAGGTCGGGATTCCCGTTACTCGTCGCGAGCACGCCGCCGTGAGGAGTATCGCCCCACGGATATGTGGCCCCGCTGCCGCTCGCCAGTGTGATCAACGTGGTATATGGATCGACGCTGGGGTTGCCCTGGATGCCCCAGCCGACCCGCACTCGGAACTCCGAGAACGGTCCGCCCTGCATGAAACCTTCTTGCTTCAGGTTCCACGAGCCCGATAGCCCCGGGAAGAGCGCCCATTTGTGGCCGGCGGCGAACCGAGACGAGCCGTCATACCGCAGCACGCCCGTCACGAAAAAGCGATCCTGGAACCCAACGTTGGCCCGCCCGAAAAACGATGCGAGCCGGCTTTCCGTCCCGCTGGAAGCGGTCGTTCTGGTGACGGCGGCGTCGAGGGCGTGGAAGCTATACGCGTCGGTGAAGAAACCGATGCCTCTGCCCATCACCCAATCCGTTTTGAACTTGCTGTACTCGTAACCGCCCACGACGTTGAGGCTGTTGCCGTCGCCGACTTGGCCGTCGTAGGTGAGGAGTGTCTGCAACGTCTGGGTGTTGTTTTCCAGATCCTGTACTTGCGCGAGCCCGTTCCCCAACGCCCGCCCGAGCGGGTTCGCAATCGGGTAATACTCCTGCCGCCCGCCGCCCGAGTGGTCCAGCCCGACGTTGATCTTCGCGGTCAGACCGTGGGTCACGTCGAACGCCGCTTCGGCGTTGCCGAGCGTCCGGGTCGTCTGGCCGATGTTCGTGACCTGATTGGCCAGCGCGACCGGATTGCGGATCGTGGTCCCACCGACTTCGAAGTACTGGGTCCCGGTGGAGTCGCTGACGCTTACCGGTTGCGTCGGGTTGAACGTGGCGACGTTCTCGAACACGCCGCCCTCGAAGCCACCCTGGTTTTCGTAGGTGAGGTAGGTGTTGTTGACGCGGGACGTCGTGACATTGAGGCCGACCCGGAGGCGGCCGTCGAGATCCGCGTGCGTGGCGCTGAGCCGCCCCTGAATGCGCTCCAACCCGCTGGAGAGCGTCACGCCCGCTTCCTTCGCGTAGTTCAGCGATGCGCGATAGTGCGTGTCTTCGCTGCCGCCGGCGAACGAGAGGTTGTGATTGTGCGTGACCGACGAGCGCGTGATCGCATTTTCCCAATTGGTGTTGTACACGACTCGCGTGGTATCACCGGGATTCGGTCCCGTCCGTTGCAGGACGCCGAGTTGTGCGAGACGCGCTGAATCGAGATTCCCCAACGCAACCTGCTGACGCACGAAGTCCGCGTACTCCGAGCCACTGAGCACGTCGAGATGACGGGAGGGAGCGGACGTCGACACGTTGCCGTCGTACTCGAAGGTCGGTCCGCCAGCCGATTGTCCCCGCTTCGTCTCGATCAGGATCACACCGTTCGATGCGCGGCTGCCGTAAATCGCCGTCGACGATGCGTCCTTCAGCACGGTGATGGACGCGATGTCGGCCGGGTTGAGCAAGTTGAGGGGGTTACGCGCGAGCGACGGATTGCCGGTCCAGCCGTTGGCGTCCGGTTCGGTCACGACGTTGTTGATCGGAACCCCGTCGATGACGTAGAGCGGATCGTTCTTCGCGCTGACCGAGCTGCCGCCGCGAATCAGGATCTGCGCTCCCGCGCCGGGCTCGCCGTTGTTCTGAATGACCTCCACGCCTGCGGCCCGTCCCTGGATCATTTGGGTGACATTGGTCTTGACGCCGACATTCGCCGCGGAGGCATCGATGCTCGACACGGATCCGGTGATGGCTTCACGCCGCTGAGTCCCGTATCCGGTGACCACGACGGCCTCGAGCAAGGACGCCTGCGGCGACATTTCGAACGCCGCCTCGGCCGTACCGCCGGCGCTGACGGTCACGACCTGCTGCTGCGGCCCAAACCCGATCCGTGTCGCACGCACGACGACGCTGCCCGCCGGCACGTCGCCGAGCGAGTAGTTGCCATCGGGTCCTGTCGAGGTGGAACGCTGTGTGCCTTGGATTTGGACGGTGACGCCGGCGAGGGATTGTTTGGTCACGCTGTCGACCACCTGGCCGCGAACGGTACCGGTATTGCCCTGGGCGACGAGAGGACGTGAGGTGAGGGCGAGCAACGCGAGAATGGGAGCTACGAGTCGAACGAGGCGCATCGATGTTACCTCCGCGGGCGGGGTCGCCTGACCAACGGAATGACGGTTCTTCCTTCCCAAATGCCGCCCGGTCAGGCCCTTGTCAAGGGTGTCCAGTGGGCGGAGTATCTACGCCCATGCTTTTCGTCTTTCTGCTTGCGATTCAAACTGCATCGGCCCGGGAAGCGCCGCCCGTGCTTGAATTCCCAACCCGCGGCCTCGACGACTCCGCAGCGTACGAGGGCTATACGGCCCGCCTCTACCGCGACTCCCGCGGCAATTCCGTGGAGATCTACATCGATGGAAAA
>DASYRZ010000158.1:0-104562 GCA_036003865.1 Gemmatimonadales bacterium
AGTCCACGCTACTGCGCCGCGTTTCCCGTCCCGCTCGCCAGCTCGCTCACGACCGCGGCGAGCTTCTGCACCTTCGCCTGATCAGTCGAGCTGGCGGCGTCCTGGCCGAGCGCGCTCGCGAGCTGCGTCAACGCGTCTCGGCGCGCCTGCCCCTGACTCTTTTCCGCGCGCGCGAGGTCCTGCCGCACCGCCTTCACCCGCTCGCCCGAGAGTCCGTTCGAGCGCTCGAGCTGATCGACGTAGGCGCGTGCCACGACAAAGCTCGCCGGCCACGTGATCTTGGGCTGATCCTGCGTGTTGAAATAATCGAGATGCACGAGCTTCGCGGCGGCGATTTCGTTGCGCGAAATCAGCCCGCTCGGCACGAGCTCGAGCACGTCGAGCCCGCGCCCGATCTCCGAGCTGTAGATGAAGCCGTTGTACCAGTACGCGGACCATGTGCCCGCGTTCCCCATCTGGGTCCCGTCCACGGGCCCACGATCGAAGAACGCGATCTCTTTGGGATGCGCCGGATCGGTCCACTCGAACACCGAGATGCCGCCCTGGTACCACGACTGCACCATGATGTCGCGCCCGGGGATTGGAATGAGTGAGCCGTTGTGCGCGACGCAGTTCTCGAGCGGCGTCTGCGGCGCGAGCATCTTGTAATAGCTCTGGAACGCCATCTGGCCGTTCTGGAGCGTGAAGATCGCGTCCGCGCCCCACTCTGGCTTGTCGAACGAGCGGCACTTCGGCTGCCCGCCGCCGCCCCACTCGTCGGAGAAGAGCAGCTTGGTGCCGTCGTTGTTGAACGTCGCCGAGTGCCAGTAGGAGAAGTTGGAGTCGGCCACCGCGCCGATGCGGCGCGGATGCGCGACGTCCCGGATGTCCAGCAGCAGCCCGTAGCCGCCGCACGCGCCGCCGGCCAGGCCGATCGCCGGATAAACCGTGATGTCGTGGCACTGGTTCGGGCCGGTGCGCACGCGGTTCAAGCCGAACCGGCGATCGAGGATGTCCTGAATGCTGCCGCGCAGCGCCTGGCTGTCCGCCGCGGTCGGCGTGCCGGTGCCGCCCCGCGCCTTCACGATGCTGTCGAGCAGCGGCGCGGTGAACCGCGCGCCCAGCGGCCGCTCCATTCCGAAAAACGTGACCACGAACCCGCCGTGCGCCCGCGCTGAATCCGCCTGGCGTTTGGCCTCGACGACGTCCTGCTGTGCCTCGCTGTGCGTGGGCGGCGCCGCGAGCGAATCGAAGATGCGCGCCGAGCTCACGATCGCGGCTCCCCGTGGCGCCGCGAGCGGGACCTTGATCACTTCGATCCGGAACAACGAGCTGTTCGGATTCGAATCGGGCGTCTGCCGCACGCACCCCGGCAGCTCGGTCGGCGAACGCACCGGCGCCGAGCCGGAGACGTAGACGTAGACGTTGTCCTGGTCGTTCGGATCGACCACGACGGTGTGGGTGTGCGAGCCGCGGCAGGTCTGCACGTTCGCGATGTATTTGGGATTGGCGATGTCGCCGATGTCGAAGATGCGGATGCCGCGCAGCCGGTCGTGCGACACCGAGTCGTGCACGCCGGCGTCAGTGCAGTCGAGCCGGCCACCCGTGCCTTCGCCGGAGACGAACAGGAGATTCTTGAACACCGAGACGTCGCTCTGCGAGGCCGGGCAGAAGTACGACTTCTTGATCGTCGGATGCCCGGGCGTCGTGATGTCCCAGACCTGGTAGCCGTCGTAGTTCCCCTGAATCACGTAGTTCTTGTAGAAGGCGAGATCCGAATTCGTCGAGGTGTCGAACGGAGACGGCGACGGGTTGTTCGAAATGAGCCGCATGTTCCACTGCGCCTGGCCGGCGTCGTAGCGTCCGGGCTTCAGGCCCACCCGCGGATCGGGTGTCGGCGCGACGGTGGAATTGTTCCCGCCGCCACCCGACGCGCAGGCGGCCAGCGACACGACGATTCCCACATGCAACACGGTGCGCAACGATTTCATCTTCAGTCCTGTTTGGGTGTGGTTGGTGCGAAGACGTCAGCGGCGAGCATGCGCTGCATCCGCTCGATTTCGGTCGTCTGATCGGCGAACACGCCGGTTGCCATGCGGTAGACCGGCGTCTCCTCGCCGCCGCCCGCGGCGAACAGCCGATTCACCATCGTGATGGCTCCCTGATGGTGCTGAATCATGAACTGCAGAAACAGCGCGTCGAAGTCCGGCCCGCGGGCCCGGTCGAGCTGCGCCAGCTGCTCGGCGGACAGCATCCCCGGCATCATGTGGGTGGAATCCATGCCCGGCATCATCATGTGCTCAGGGTCGAGATGCGGCGCTGCTTCGTGCCGGTCGGCGAGCCAGCGCGAGAGGAGCGCGATCTCGTCTTTCTGGCTCGCGACGATGCGGTCGCACAGCGTGCGCACGGACGGTCCCGCATCGTGCGACGACGCCCACCCGGCGATCAGCACCGCCTGCGCGTGATGGTAGATCATGCCCGACATGAAGTGGACGTCCGCGGGTGTGTAGCCACGGCGCGCGCTGTCGCCGACGGGAGGTGGAAAAGCCTGGGCCGCGGCGGGGGCGGGGGCGATGGGTGCGGCGCAGGCCAGGAGGAGCCAGGGGACGAAACGCGTCATGCTTCGGATTCTATCACGGCGCGGGCACGTCGCAACGTCCGGGTTTCGAAATGGGCCCCCCGCGGGCTCGCCCACCCCCCCCAAGCCCCAGTCCGTAGCGTAAGTTTTTGCGATGATCAGACACGCCTGCTTCATCACGGTCCTGTTGGCCCCCCCCCCGCTGGCGGCGTGTGGAGATCGCCGCCCACCGGCCGCCACGGCCGCCGACAGCGCGGCCGTCGTCCTGGCCTCCGAGCAATACCGCCAAGCCTGGCTGCGGGGCGACACCGCGGCGGCGCTCGCGCGCGTCTCCAAAGACATCCGTATCCTGATCTCGGGGGTGCCCGACATCGTCGGGTTCGACGCCACGCGCACGCTCTTCCTCGACGAGATGGCCAAGTACGAGGTGCCGCTGCTCAACCTCAACCATCAGGACGTGATCGTCAGCGGCGATCATGCGATCGTGATCGGCCGATACGAAGAGATTCAGGTGCCGAAAACGGGCTCGCCGGTCCACGGCGCGGGCCGCTATATGACGATTTGGCGCCGCGAGGGCGGGGAATGGCGCATCGTCCGGTACATGCTCAACGAGCTCCCCTGACGCGCCGCTGGTTGGGAGCGCTGCGTACCTCCAGCGTGGCGATCGATTCCCAGCTCAATACCTTGACGCTCCAAGTGATTCCCGAGCCGTTTCCGAGCGTCGCGACCTACCTACACCTCGAGCATCTGATCGGGATCCTGATGACGGTCGGGTTCCTCAGTCTCGGCGCGCCGTTCTGGTCCAACGTGTTGAATGCCCTCGCCAACCTGCGGCCGGTGATCGCCCGGAAGGTGGACAAGGAGAGTGGCAAGACGCCGTCGTGAGTCGGCTCACCTCTCAGGCATCCGCCGCTGCTCCACCACCGCACCCACCACGCGCACACCCGCGCGACGTGCTATTTCGAGTGTCTGTTGCACGATTCCAAACCCCAACGTGCTGTCCGCTTTGAGATACAGGATCCGGTCTACGCGCTCCCGGTAGAGGGCGCCCAGCACCGCGGCCAGTCGCTGAGAGGGAATTCGCTCGACGCCCGCGGTGGACTGCAGCCCGTACGCCCCGGTGCGATCGATGATCAGCGTGATGTCGGCGGGATCACTGGGCCTGGGATTCGGGTTTGCGGCGGCGGGGAGCGCGACGGCTGCTTGGATGACGGGAGCGACGATCATGAAGATGATCAGCAGGACCAGCATCACGTCGATCATCGGGGTGACGTTGATATCGGCTCGCGAGGCGATGCGCACGGCGTGCTCCTCGAGGAGTTCAAAGCGAGACGCTAGCGCTCTGGCGTGACGGGACATCGTCGGTCATGTTGCAGTTCAATTACAACCGAGTGAGAACCATGCGCGCCCTCCGCTCGCTGTACCTCATCGTCCCGCTCGTGGCCGTCGCCTGTGGGAAGGGCTCCAAGAGCGCACCACCGGCACCGCCGGCCGCCGCCCATGCCGCGATGCCGGCCGGACCCGCCGAGTACACCGTCATCATCAAGAGCACGTGGACCACGAGGACGCACCCGTTCGAGTATCCCTCGGGCGCGCACTTCTCCGGGATGATCGGCGCATCGCACAACGCGAAATACTCGATCTTCGCAATCGGCCGCCGGCCGACCCCCGGACTCGAGCGCTTGTCCGAGGAAGGGAAGCACTCGCCGCTCGACACCGAGATCAAGACGGCGATCGATCAGGGCAACGCGCTGATGCTGTTCGAGTCGGGCGGGCTCAAGAACTGGAAGGACTCGATGGTCGCGACCGTACGGGTCGATCCCGCCCATCCGCTCGTCTCGGTCGTCAACATGGTGGCGCCGAGTCCCGATTGGTTCACCGGCGCGTCGAGCGTCAATCTCGCCGAGAATGGCGCGTGGGTACCCCGCCGCACGCTCACGCTCCCCGCCTACGACTCGGGCGGTGACGACGGCAAGACGTACAAGGCGCCCGACAAGGACACGAATCCCAAGAAGCCCACGACGCGTGCCGCGACTCGGCATTTCATGAGCAACGGCCGGGTGAAGCCCGTCGCGACGCTGACGTTCGTGTTGAAATCGCGCTAGAGGCTCCCGAGGAACTTCAGCAGCGCGCTGCGCTCGAACCGGTTCAGCCGCAGGAATCGGTTGCGCGCGCCGAGCGCCTCGCCACCATGCAGCTCGATTGCCTGGCTGATCGTCGTCGCGCGGCCGTCGTGCAGAAACACGCTCGCGAAGCGCAGGCCCATGAGCGGCTCCGTTCTGAACTCGGATGGCTGCGCCTGACCCAGGCAGATGTCGGCGAGATCCGACCCCATGTCGTGCAGCAGCAGGTCGGTGAACGCCCGTACGATCCGGAACCGCAACACGGGATCCGCATTGCGGCCGGTGACGAGCGCCGGCACGTGGCAAGAGGCACAACCGATCTTGTTGAACACCGCTGCGCCAACCACGCCGGTGAGACCGATCGGGGCGCGGGGCGGCGGCGCCAGGAACCGGACGAACGCATCCGTGGCGTCCAGCTGCTCCGCCCCGATTTCCGGCTCGGGCAGCGGATCGACTGCGGGAGGCAGTGGCTCGCCGGCGATCGTTTGCTCCGTCCGATTCGCGGGATTGGTCACGCCCATCTCCATGACGAAGGCGTCCGCGTTGAACTCGCGGAGCGTCGCCGCCTGCGCCTTGCGGCCGAAGCGACCCAGCCGGCCGTCGGGCGTCCGATTCGGACGGCCCGAGATGCCATCGCCGTTGCGGTCCAATGGGTCCGCGCGCGCGAGGATCTCGGCGTCCGGCACGGCGTCGAGCAACCCGAAGCCGAAGAGATCGGGCGTCGTGCGATGACCCGAGTCGGTGGCGGCCGCGGGGATCGGCTCCGCCGTGAGATGCATGTACTCACTGAAGGCAGGCGTGAGCTGCTTCTGCATGACTTGGCCGCCGACGGCCGCCAGGTCGTCGCATTGCGCAGTCCCGCCATGAAACGCGGTGGCGTGGATCTCGATGTCCTCGGCACCTTCTTCGTCGCTGCTGCCGCCGCCGCCACCAACCACAGGCTCCTCGTGGCACGACGCGCAGCTCACGGCGTTGAACAGGGGCCCAAGTCCGGTTTCCGGCGTGAACTCCGTCTGGAACACGACTCGGCCGATCTCGAATTGCCGGCGCTGTGCGGCACTGAGCGAGCGCAGCGGCGTGCCGAGAGACGCCGGAATGTTCACGAACTCGGGGGCGGACGGCGCCGCTGCGGGCGGCGCCGCCGTGGGCGCGTTCCGCTCGCAGGCACCCACGCCGCAGAACGTCGCGACGAGCAGAGCAGTGCGGATATTGCGAAGCATGCAGCCCTCCCTGGACCGGATCGAGGGCGCGCCCGCATCATAGGAGTGCCCGCGCGAATCGCGCGGGTCATATGGGATTTATTCGGGAAACGAGCTTGATTGCTTACTCTCCAATGTGAAGGGGAATGTGGTGCTACTCGCTGCTTTTTCTCTCGCGCTGCTGCAAGGACCTCCCGAGACCACGCGACACGTCGTCACGGCGCACGACTGGGCGGTGCGCCTGGGGCGGGAAATGGGCGACTCGATCTGGCCCGGCTTCCGGCCCGACTCGATCCCCGTGCTGTATGTGTTTCCCGGTCAGGGAACGCTGCTCGTTGGCTGGCGCGGCGACCTGCCGCCAGGCTTCCTGCCGATCACCGGCCTCGCGGATGGCGGGTGGCAATCATCGGCCGATCGTGGGGCCGCGAGCACTGGCACCGCGCTCGCCGGCCGTCCCACGGCGCAGGTAGTCGTGCGTGATTCGCAGAGCATTGCCGCGCTCGTCGGCCTCACGACGCACGAAGCGTTTCACGTCTTTGAAGCGGCTTCAAAAAAGCCGGGCAAGCGATTCGGCCAGGGCGAGAATGCATTTCTCGTGACGAGCTATCCGGTGTTCGATCCGCAGAACGAAGCCGGCATGGCGCTGGAAGGCCGGATTCTCGCCGCGGCACAGCAGGCTGATAGCAAAGCGCGCAAGCGCACACTCGCGCGGCAATTCCTCGCGGTGCGCGAGTCGCGCCAGCGCGCACTCGGCGCCGAGCTAGCCGACTTCGAGCAGCTGGCCGAGTTGAACGAGGGTCTGGCGGAGTACACGCTGGTGCGCGCCGTGCAGCTCGCGGCGCGGCGGCGCGAGTTCCCCGATCGCGCGAATGCGGTGCGCCTGCTGCAGAACAAAGTGACCGGTCTGCACAAGCTCACCGAAGACGTGACGTTGTCCATCCGCCTGCGCTATTACGCGACCGGCCCCGCGCTCGGCTTGCTGCTCGACGCGCTCGAAGGGCCGGCCTGGAAGACGCGGCTCATCAACCAGAATCTCACGGTGCAGGACGCCCTCGCCGATGCGGTGGGCTACCGCTCGCAGGAGCTGGCGCTGCGGCGTCAGGCCGAATCGACGTTCGTGATGTCGAAGCTGCGCACGGCGGCCGATTCGGAAGTAGCGGGCCTGCGTGCGGTGCGTCGCGCGCAGGTCGACAGCATGCTCAACGCGCCCGGAGTCCAGCTCGTGGTGACGGTCGAAGGCCGCTACCTCGGTCTGTGCGGGCTCGATCCGCAGAACCTGCTGCAAGTCGAGCCGGGCGTGCTGCTGCATACGCGCTGGGTGCAGGTCTGCGCGGGCGACTTTCAGGCCACGTTCAACACGCCGGTCGTGCAGGACCGGAGTGCGCAGACGCTGCGTGCGGTCGTCGGCCCCGATTCGACAGTGACTGTCACCAATGGCGCCCAGGGAGATGTGCGGATCGAATCGCCGCTCGTCTCGCTGCGCGCCGCCAAAGCCGAGGTCTCTCGCGAGGGGCGGGTGCTGACGGTGAAGATCAAGTCGTGATGGTTGCGCCGTGACTGCTCCCTACGACGCCATTCCTGATTTCGGCCTGCTGTACGACAGCGTGCCGCTCTACGCGCAACGGCAGGATATCGGCTTCTATGCCGGAGAAGCGAAAGCGGCGCGAGGGCCCGTGCTCGAGCTCGGCTGCGGCACCGGCCGCATCCTGTTGCCGATTGCGCGCGCCGGCTCCGTCATCACCGGCATCGACAGCTCGCGCGCCATGCTCGAGCGTTGTCGCGCGCGGCTCCAGGGCGAGCCCAGTAATCTCCAGGCGCGGGTTACGCTCGAGCAGCGCGATGTCCGTGACTTCGATCTACACGCCAAGTTCGCGTTGATCATTGCCCCCTTCCGCGTCCTGCAGCACATGACCACCGAGCCCGATCAATTGTCGCTGCTCGCCACTGTGTCGCGGCATCTCGCGAAGGGTGGGCGCTTCGTCTTCGACGTCTTCAATCCACGCTTCGACATCCTGGTCGGCGCGGACGGCGTCGAGCGGGAGGACACGCCCGAGCAGCGGCTCCCCGATGGGCGCACGCTGCGGCGCACCTACCGTATCGCGCGCGTGCGCTGGCTGGATCAAGTGAGCGAGGCGGAGCTGGTCTACTACGTCGACGGCACGCGCTACGTCCAGGCGTTCGAGCTGCGCTGGTATCTGGCGGCCGAGCTGCGGCACCTGCTCGCGCGCGCGGGCTTTCGCGTGCGCGAGATGTACGGCGACTTCACGCGCGGGCCGGTGGTGGATGGGTGTCCGGAAATAGTGGTTGTGGCGCAGCGTGATTGATCACAGGCTGAAGCCTGTGCTCGGCAAGGCACTGTCCTTAAGGACAGGGTTCGCCGAGGACACCCTTTAGGGTGTGAAAGAAACGACGCGCGACGCTATGGTTGGATTTGCGTCACCGTGATTGCATCGGCGCGCGCGTTGACCACGTGCTGGCGCAGCGTGTGCCCGCTCGCGGTCGACTGTACGGTGACGTTGCCGGCCGTCACGTTGGCGATGTACGCGATGCCATCGGCGGCGGTCGACGTTGCCGTCGAGCTCGGCAGCCCACCCAAGTTGTAGCGCACCGTACCCGTCGGGCTGCTCGTCACGGTGGCCCCTTCGAGCGGTTCGCCCGCGCAGTTTCTGACGATCACGCCGACAAATCCCTTCCCTGCCTGGGGCGTTACCCCTGCCGTCGCTGCCAATGCCGAAAACTCCGTGGGGTTGATCATGAGCACGGTTTCGTCGTCATCGGCCGCTAACGGTCGGGACGGGTACGCGTACGTCGACAGGTAGCCGCTCTTCTTGAGCTGCAGGTGGCCGTCGACCGGCGTGCCACCGGTTGTGACGCTGATGCTGAAGAACCCCGGCGTGTCGGACGTGTCGGCCCCGAGCGTGTCGGTGCCTGTCCGCGAGACTATGATTTCCACTCCCGACAGGGCGGTCTGCGAGAGGAGGTTGCCTTTGGTCTGTCCGGCGATCGTGATGGAGCTCGGTGCGGTCGTGGGGAGCGGTTGGCCGAGGCATTCGAAGCCCGGGGCGGGGCCGCTGGAGTCTTTGCCGCACGCCGCGAGGACGGCCGCTGTCAGGGCGAGTGGGAGAGGACGCAGGACACGATACATGAAGCCGACCTGTTGGGTTCGAGCAGAATCTACCCGGAAAAGGCATTTTTGTGAGCATGACCGAGAGTCCCGGCCGGGTTGAAGCGTTCAGCGACGGCGTGTTTGCCATCGCGATCACGCTCCTGATTCTCGAGATCCGCGTCCCGCACGGCGACCATGGGTTATGGGCCGGCCTGCTCGCCCTGTGGCCCTCCTACATCGCGTTCCTGATGAGCTTCGTGGTCATCCTGATCATGTGGGTGAACCACCACGAGCTGCTGCGCATGGTGCGGGCCGTCAACTACCCGTTCCTGTTCGCCAACGGCTTCCTACTGCTCACGGTTACGTTCGTGCCGTTTCCCACGGCGGTTCTGGCGGCGAATCTCGCGACGCCTGACGCGAAGGCCGCGGTCGCGTTCTATTGCGCGACATTCGTGGCCAACGCGCTGCTGTGGAACCTGTTGTTCGCGACGATCGTCCGCGGCGGTTTGCTGCACGCGAACGTGTCCGCCGAAACCGTCGCCAACGTGCGGCGGACCTACTACGTAGGCGTTGTGGTCTACATGCTCGCCACGGCACTCGCATTCGTGAGACCGGCACTCGGCCTGGCACTCAACGCATCCCTATGCATCGTCTGGATCAGACTCGGTTATCGATCGGAATCGTCGGCCTCGCCGTCGCGCTCGTAAGCGCGGCCTGCCGGCGCCCGGATGGAGACTTTGCGGCGATGCAGTCGCGCGGCCGGCACGTCATGGGCGTCGATCAGTACACGTCCGCACACGTCTTTGAGGATCTCCCCGACGGCGGTCGCGTCGTCCTGGATCGCGACGACCCGAGCGACACCGCCGCCATCGCGGCGATTCGCGCGCACATGCGCGACATCGAGGGCGCGTTCCGCGCGGGCGATTTTACGAAACCGTTCGAGGTGCACGCGCAGACCGTCCCGGGGACCGCTGTCATGTCCGAGCGTCGCGCCGCGATCAGCTACGAGGCTATCGATCGGCCGCGGGGTGGGGAGGTTCGCATCAGAAGCAACGACCCCACCGCGATTCGAGCGATCCACGAGTTTCTCGCATTTCAGCGCGAGCAGCATCATGCCGAGGGGCATGAAGGGTTCCTTCCGCAACAGATAGAAAAACGAAGCCCGTCTCGTCGTTTTTTGGGACACCCTAAAGGGTGTGCTCGGCAGACACTGTCCTAAAGGACAGCGTTAGATCGCTTCGTCGGGGTGATGTTTCGATTGATTCCGCAGATACTGCTTGACCGTTTCGAGCTGACGGGGTCCCACGGTTGTGGATGAGTACTCGGGCGCCCATCGCAGCCCGAGAACGTTGTCGGGCTGCCTACTCGCGGCGAAACTACTTCCTCCCTTAAAGAATTGGACAAGTCGGGGAAGATCGATTCGTGGCGGGGTCCGAATGACCATGTGGACATGGGTCTTCAACATCGCGATCTCGATGATCTCGACGTCGTGGCGGGATGCGGTCTTTCTGAAGAACTCCTCCAAGAATGATCTCGTCGGCGCGTCGATCATGGGCATGCGATTGAGCGTCGTCCACGCGAGATGAATGAAGAGTTGATGCGCTGACATCCTAAGACTGTCCTTCAGGACAGTGTTGGCCGAGCACAGGCTTTAGCCTGTCCAAAATTCAAAACATGGGAACGATTTCATTCTCAATTCCAAACGTAGCTTACAATTTCAATTTCCATTCAAATGAACGAGCCTTGAGGCGTACAGATGTGCCTGAGGCCTACAGATGTGCCAGAGGCCTATCGCGGAACTCGCCGAACCGCCATCGTTCACGAAGCAACCCTTCACGAGGGTTACCATGCCCACTCCCGTCGTCTTCATCCACGGCCTTTGGCTCCACGCTGATTCCTGGAAGCCCTGGGTCGAGCTGTTTCGCACCGCCGGCTACGATCCGATCGCGCCGGGATGGCCCGGCGAGCCGTCCACCGTTGCGGAATCGAATGCCCAGCCCGAGCGGCTCGCGAATGTAGGCATCGACGACGTCGTCGAGCATTACGCGAACATCATTCGCACGCTGCCGGCGAAGCCGATCGTGATCGGCCATTCGTTCGGCGGTCTGGTGGCGCAGAAACTGTTGGGGATGGGTCTGGCTTCGGCGGCCGTCGCGCTCGATCCCGCGCAGATCCGCGGGGTCCTACCGCTGCCCCTGGCACAGCTCCGCAGCGCGTTCCCGGTACTCGGCAATCCCTTCAACTATAAGAAGGCGATTTCGCAGACGCCGAAGCAGTTCTACTTCGGTTTCGGCAACGCGGTCTCGGAGCAGGAGTCGAACGCGCTGCACGCGAAGTACCACATCCCGGCGCCGGGCAAGCCCTTGTTCCAGGCGGCGCTCGCCAACTTCCTCCCCAACACGTCGGCGAAGGTGAACACCAAGGCGTCGCGCGGTCCGTTGCTCATCACGGGTGGCGGCAGGGACCACACGGTGCCCGAAGTGGTCTCGCGCGCGGCCTTCAAGCTCTATCGCAAGGCGCCGAGCGTGACGGAGTACAAGGTGTTCCCCGACCGCGGCCACTCGCTCACCGTCGACAGCGGCTGGAAGGAAGTGGCGAACGCGTCGCTGACGTGGCTCAAGACCAAGGGGCTCTGACGCCGGAAGTTCGGCGCGAACTCTGTCAGGAAGGCGTGGGAACCTGAGGATCCTATGGCGAGGAGCCGGGGCGGAGCGTAAGTCTCGGATCATGAACCCTCGCTCGCTGATCATCGCGCTTGCCGTCCTTGCCGCCCCTGCCGTCCTCTTCGGTCAGGCGCCCGGCCACTTTCCGCCCGACTCGCTGATCAACGTCAAAGTCATTCCGCGGAACACCCCCGTCATGCAGGTCGTCGGCATCATGCGCAACTTCGCCGGCGCCCTCGGCGTGCGCTGCACGTACTGTCACGTCGGGCAGGAGGGGCAACCGCTTGGCACATTCGATTTCGCCAAGGATGAGAAGCGCACCAAACTGACGGCGCGGCAGATGATGCGGATGGTGGAAGAGATCAATCGCCGGCTCGACACGCTCCCCGAGCACGCGCAGATGACGAGTCACGTGGAGGTGAGCTGCAACACCTGTCATCGCCGCGTGAGCCGGCCGATGTCGCTGGAGCAGCTGATCCAGGAGACGGCCCAGGCGTCAGGGTCTGATTCAGCCGCTCGTGCCTACCGCGCCCTGCGCGACCGCTATTTCGGCCGGGCGGCGTACGACTTTGGCGAGCCGACGCTCGACATCGCGGCATTTCGCCTGGCGCGTGCGGGGAAGTTCGACGAAGCGTTCGCGATCTTACGGCTCAACGAGGAGCAGTTCCCGACGTCGGCGAACCTCGCGACGTTCCGCGGCAACATCAATCTGTTGAAGGGTGACACGACCGCCGCGATCGCCGCCTTCCGGGAAGCGGTGCGCCGGGATTCCACCAACGGCGAGGCGCAAGGCCGCCTGCGACAGCTTACTCGACCGTAGCCTTGAGGATCTTGTCGAGCCTGGGGAACTGCCGGGCGAGATACTGCTCGCCCTCGATGTGCATGCGCATCTGATTGGGTCCGCGCCCCGCCGGCGCTCCCTCGCCGTAGCCGCCGTACAACGAATCGACCACGCTCATCCCTTCGACCACCTGCCCAAACGGAGCGAACCCGCTCGCGTCCAGCGCGTTGTTGTCGCGGTAGTTGATGAAGATCTGCGTCGTCCGCGTGCCCGGGCCTGCCGTCGCGTACGTCACCATGCCACGTCCGTTGGTGCGGCGCACCGGATCGTCGGGGATGACGCGCTCGCGCCACGCCGCCGTCACTGCCGTGTCGCCATGAATCCCGAATTGCGCCATGAACCCCGGCATCACGCGAAAGAACCGCACGCCGGTGTAGAAGCCGGACCGCACGAGGTTGTAGAAGCGGTCGGCGCCGTGCGGCGCCCAGGCGCGATGCACCGCGATGACGAAGTCGCCCTTCGTCGTGGAGACGCGCACGCGGTAACTGTCCGGCGCTTGCTGCGCGAAGCCGGGATCGGCGGGATTATGGAAGTCGGGAGCACCGGCAGGAGGAGGCGCGGCCTTCTTCTCGCACGCCGAGAGGCCCAAGGCGGTGAGGGCAAGCGCCGCGACGTACGTGAGGTATCGCATGACGCTATGCTAGCTTCGCCGGAAGCGGTTCGCTATGGTGTGGCCCGCATGCTCCCAAGCCTGGCACGCGGAAAACCCCCAGGTCGATTATAATCCCGCAGATCATGCGTCTGACGTTGCTGCTGTTGCTCGTGCCGCAGCTTGCCGCAGGCCAGCGTCCCGTCGCAGGAACGGTCTACGACAGCCTGCTGCACGCTCCGCTGCGCGGTGCCGATGTGTGGGTCCGCGGCAGCGCGCAGCACGTGCAGACCGACGCGCAGGGCCGGTTTCGGATCGACAGCATCGCGCCGGGCCGCTACACCCTGCTCGTCTCACACCCCGGCCTCGATTCGGCCGGCCTGTTCACCCTCGCCGTGCCGCTGAACCTCACCGGTCACGATTCGCTGCCCGTCAGCGTGGCGACCCCTTCGCTCGCCACGGTGTGGCGCCGCCGCTGCGGTCAGGAGCTGATGATGCGCTCCGACAGCGGTCTGATCTTCGGCGTCGTGCAGGATGCCAAGACGCAGGATCATCTCGCCGGTGCCGGCGTGCTGCTGCAGTGGTTGCGGATCCTGCAAACCGACGCCGTGAACGTGCAGACCCAGGCGCGTGAGCTGACGGCGAAGACCGATTCGACCGGGACGTACTACGCCTGCGGCGTCGCGCGGGACATGAAGATCGCGCTGCGCGGCTATGCCCAGCGCGACTCGACGGGACTGGTCGACGTGCAGCTCGGGCCGCGCGGCATCGGGCGCCAGGATCTGCTCATCGCGCTCGCGCCGGCGCGCCAGCCCGCGGTGCTGCGCGGCCAGGCGGTCACGCTCGAGCAGACGCCGGTGTGGGGCGGGCGCGTCGCGGTACGCGAAGGCGCGACCACCAGGATCGACGACGACGGCACATTCGAGATCCGCGGCGTCGCGCCGGGGACGCAGTGGGTGAATGTGCAGGCGATCGGCCGCGGGCCCGCGGGCCTGGCGGTCGACCTGCGTCCCGGCGACACGACGTGGCTGCCGGTGACCATGGGCCCGCTCCCCGTGACGCTCGCGCCGGTGCGCGTCGTGGGCCAGCCGTCGCGCATGCTCGCCGACTTCGAGGAACGGCGCCGGGCCGGTAGCGGGCTCGGGTATTTCCGCGGCGAAGCCGAGATCGCGGGCATGTCGTCCCTGCGCGCCGTGTTCAGCACGCTGCCATCGCTGCAGCTGGTGCGGGGGCAGGGGAACACCGACTTCATGGCCTTGCTCCCGAATCCGAGCGTGGGCGGCCGCGGCTGGTGTCTGGCGGCGCTGTACATCGACGGCTTTCTGTCGGACTGGGATCAACTGCATATCTACAAGCCGAAGGACCTCGTGGGGGTGGAGATGTATCCCCGCGCCGCCAGCGCGCCGGTGCAGTACCAGCAAGTCGCGACCGGCTGCGGTGTGGTGCTGATTTGGACCAAATACTTGAGATAGGGCGGAGTATGACCAAGAAATCGCTCGCGATCGCCGCTGTCATCGCCGTCTCGACGGGATCACTCGCCGCTGCGCAGCAGGCTGGCTCCCCCCCCTCCTCGCCGGTGCTCGAGGCGATGAAGGCCGAGCTCGCGCGCTCGCTCGAGGCGCTGCGCGGGGATCCCACGCCGCCGTACTTCCTCGGCTACGACGTGACCGAGGTGCAGCGGTTCAGCGTGTCGAGCGCGTTCGGCGCGATCACCGACCGCTCCGATGACCGCCGCCGCGCCCTCGACGTGCAGCTGCGCGTCGGCTCGTACCGGTTCGACAACACCCATTCGGCGGTGCACAGCGATTTCCCCGATTTCTCGCGCTTCTTCGACGAGCCGGTGGATGTGCCGATCGATGACGACCCCATGGCGCTCCGCGCCGCGCTGTGGTACGAGACGCAGCAGCGCTATCGCCACGCGGTGGGGCAGCTGAGCGATGCGCGGACCAACGCGCGGCTGCGCGTCGCGCCGGAGGATTCCTCGCCCGATTTTTCGCGGGAAGCGCCGGAGCATTACATCGAGGCGCCTGTTCCGCTGACGGTGGACCGCGCCGCCTGGGAGCAGAAGCTGCGGCGCTACACCGCCCCCTTCGCGCAGCAGAAAGACATCTACAATGCGACCGCGTTTTTCACCGCGACCGTGGAAACACACTGGTACGTGAACAGCGAAGGCACCGAGATCCAGACGTCGCAGCCCGGGTACCGGCTGCTGATCGCCGCGTTCAGCAAGGCGGATGACGGCATGGAGCTGCCCCGCTACGAGTCGTTCTTCGCCGCCACGCCCGAAGGCCTGCCGGACGATCAAGTCGTGTTGAACGCCGTCGATCAGATGATCGCCGACCTGCTGGCGCTGCGGCGGGCGCCGGTCATCGATCCCTACACCGGTCCCGCCATCCTGTCGGGACGCGCCAGCGCCGTGTTCTTCCACGAGATCCTCGGCCACCGTCTCGAGGGACACCGCCAGAAGAACGAAGACGAAGGACAGACCTTCACGCGGAAGCTCACCGATGCGGTGCTGCCGCCCGGGTTTTCGGTCTATTTCGATCCCACGCTGCAGCGCGTCGGCAATACCGACCTGGCGGGGTACTACCGGTTCGACGACGAGGGCGTCCGCGCCCGGCGCGTCGCGGTCATCGAGCGTGGCGTGCTGAAGACGTTCCTGATGTCGCGCATGCCGATCGAGGGCTTCGCCAATTCGAACGGGCACGGCCGTCGCCAGGTGGGATTCTCTCCCGTCGCCCGGCAGTCGAACCTGATCGTGCACGTGGACGCGCCCCGCACCCGCGCGCAGCTCAAACAGCAGCTGCTCGATCTGATCCGGCGGGAGCGCAAGCCGTTCGGCTTGTTCTTCGACGACATCGAAGGCGGCTTCACGATCACGCAGCGGGGAATTCCGAACGCCTTCGAGGTCATCCCGGTGATGGTGTATCGCGTGTTCCCGGATGGCCGCGAGGAGCTGGTGCGCGGCGTGGACCTGATCGGCACGCCGCTCACGGTATTCAGCAAGGTCACCGCGGGTGACGATCAGATCGCGGTGTTCAACGGCATGTGCGGCGCCGAATCGGGCATGGTCCCGGTCTCGGCGATATCGCCGGCGGTGCTGATCTCGCAAATCGAAGTGCAAAAGAAGCCGAAAGCGGCGGAGCGCGCGCCGATCCTGCCGCCGCCCCCCATGACGGGAGGGGGGGGGCCCGACAGCGGCGACGTGGTGCTCCGCGCCATGCGGGACGAGCTGGCCCGCTCGATGGCGGACCTGCGGCTCGACACGATGCCGCGCCCCTATTTCCTGTCGTACAGCATCGACGAGATCACGACGCTGAGCGCCTCCGGATCGCGCGGCAGTCTCACCGCCAGCAACGCGGGCCACAGCCGCCGCCTGTCGGTGGAGCTGCGCGTCGGCGATTACGCGTTCGACAACACTAACTTCGTGGGCATGCCGCGCGGCAGCTTCGCGACGATGATCGGCGATTTCGATCTCGGCATGGGTGAGCTGCCGCTCGACGACGCGTACGGGGTGATCCGGCGCCAGCTGTGGCTGGCCACCGACCGCGCCTACAAGTTCGCGGTCGCGACATTGGCGCAGAAACGCACGGCGCTCGCGAATCGCACGCGCCGCGACTCGCTGCCCGATTTCACCCGCGAAGATCCCGTCACACTCACCGATCCCACGCCGTTGCCGCAGCTCGACCGCGCGGGGGCGGAAGCGCTGGTGCGTGACGCCTCCGCGGTGTTCCGCAACGCGCCGGAGATCTACCAATCGAATGTGACGTGGAACGGCGGCGGCGTCCGCACCCGCTATGTGAACAGCGAAGGGACGACGTTCACGCGCACCACGCCGTGGGGCGCGGTCCACGTCAGCGCGACCACGCAAGCGGCCGACGGGATGTCGCTGAACGACGGATTGGCGCTGTACGCGGTCGCGCCGGACGAGCTGCCGCAGCGCGACGCGCTGCTCCGGCGCGTCCAGGACTTCGCGACGGGGCTCACACGGATGCGCGAAACCGCTCCCTCCCAGACCTACAACGGGCCGGTGTTGTTCGAAGGCTCGGCCGCGGCGCAATTGTTCGCGTTCGTGTTCGGCGACGGGCTCGGGGCGAACCGGATGCCGCAGTCCGACGCGCCGATGTTCCAGCAATTCGCCGGCATGGCCAACGGCATGCTGGACCAGATCGGCTCCCGCGTGTTGCCGCGATCGTTCAGTGTCACAGAGAATCCTTCCGTGCGGGTCTACGACGGCAAGCCGATCGGCGGCAGCCTCGTCGATGACGAAGGGGTGCGTACCCGCGAGACGAAGCTCGTGGATCACGGAATCCTCCGCACGCTCCTCATGACGCGAGTTCCCGTCACGGGAATCCCCCGCAGCACCGGCAGCCGGCGCAGCTCGGGAGCCGCGGCCACGAACGTGTTCGTTGCGACCGACAGCGGCCTGAGCGATGCCCAGCTGCGGCAACGGGCATTGGCCCTCGCCAAGCAGAACGGCAACGGCTATGTGATCGTCGTGCGGCGCTTGGGCGGCGGCGGCTTTGGGGGAAGAGGCTTCGGCGCGTTCATGGCGGCGATGAGCTCGGATGCTGGAGGGGCGATGCCGCTGGCCGACGCGGTGAAGTTGTATCCCGACGGACACGAGGAGCCGATTCGCGGTGCCACCCTGGCCGGCGTGACCACCCAGTCCTTCAAGGACATCGTGGCGGCGTCCCGGGCGCGCCAGGCGACCACGTTGGCGACCGAAGGGCCGGGTGGCGAGCTCCTGGCGCTCGCCAGCTTGCTTCCCGCGGGCTTCGCAGGCTTCGGTTTTGTCACGGAAACGGCGACCTATGTCGTCCCGTCCCTGTTGTTCGACGATCTGTCGGTTCGCACGGCGAGCGGGGACCATGCCGCGCCACCCGCGTTCGGCCCCCCGTGGAGCACGAAATAGGCCGAATTCGGTGATGTACACCCCGCGCCGGCGGCCAGGGCGCGTTATCTTAATCGCGCATGGCTGATAGCGGCTTTTCTCCTCCTCCGAATCGTCCATCCCGCGGATCGGGATCTCTCACGGTGCATCTCGCCGACGAGCTCGACGTCTACTTCAATGAGGTGGCCCACGGCCGCCCGGTCGGCTTCGTCGCGTCGCCAAAGTGGAAACCGCGCACCGACGTCTACGAAACCGACGGAGAGCTGGTGGTCCACATGGACATCGCCGGGATGCGGGCCGAGGACTTCAGCGTCGAGCTGGACGAAGGGATCCTGCGGATTTCCGGTGAGCGGATCGCGCGGCAGCAGGGCAAGCGTCACTACCATTCGATGGAAGTGCAGATCGGGCCCTTCGAGCGCCGCTTCCGGCTGCCTGTCGTCGTCGATCCTGCCTCGATCCGCGCCACGTACGAGCACGGCTTCCTCGAGATCCGGCTGGCCAAGCAACCGCCGCGCTCATCCGGCGCGCAATCGGTCCGAGTGACTTAATGGAACGACTGCCGGTCCTTCCCCTGGGCCAGCTCGTCGTCTATCCCCACGTTGTCTTGCCGTTGGCCCTCACAGATCCCAAAGCCGTTCAACTGATCGACGAGATCATTCAGGGCGAGAAGCGCCTGCTGCTCGGCGTCGTGAAGTCGATGGGGGGCATGGAGCCGCCGGAGGGGGCGGTCATGAACACGCTGCCGCACCAGCTCTACGACGTGGGCACCCTGGGCACGATCGTGCGGATGCTCAAGCTGGGCGACGGCTCAGTGCGTGTGATGGTGCAGGGGCTGGACCGCGCGCGGCTGAAGGACGTGGCGCAGGGCGAGAAGTGGCTGATGGCCGAGTGCGAGCCGCTGCAGGAGAATCTGCTCGAGGACGCGCGCACCGAAGCGCTGAAGCGCACCGTCATCGCGCAGTTCTCGCGCGTGATCGATATCGCCCCCTACCTCGGCGCCGAGCTGCACGAGGTGCTCGCCGGCATCGCCGAAGCGGGGAAGCTGGCCGACTTCATCGCCGCGAATCTCGATCTCGCGCTGCCGGCGAAGGCCGAGCTGCTCGCGATCGACGACGTCACGCGGAGGCTCGAGCGCCTGGGCGAGTTCCTGGTGCAGGAGCTGCAGGTGCTCGAGGTCGGCACGCAGATCCAGGAAAAGGTCAAGACGCGGCTCGATCAGAATCAGCGCGAGTACGTGCTGCGCGAGCAGCTGCAGGTGATCCGGCAGGAGCTGGGCGAAGGCGAGGGCGATGACGAGCTCGAAGAGCTCGCCAAGCGGCTCGAGGAGGCGCAGCTCTCGGCCGAAGCCAAGAAAGTCTCGGACCGCGAGCTGAAGCGGCTGCGGCAGATGTCGCCGCAGTCGGCGGAGTATCAGGTCGCGCGCACTTATCTCGACGTGTTCGCGGCGTTGCCGTGGAGTCGCGTGACGCAGGACCGGCTCGACCTCAAAGCGGCGCGCGAAATCCTGGACCGCGACCACTACGATCTGAAGACGATCAAAGAGCGAATCCTCGAGTACCTCGCCGTGCGGACCCTGAATCCCGCCGCGAAGGGCTCGATCCTCTGCTTCGTCGGGCCGCCCGGCGTCGGCAAGACGTCGCTCGGCCAGAGCATCGCCGAGGCGTTGGGGCGCAAGTTCACGCGCGTGTCGCTCGGCGGCGTCCGCGACGAAGCCGAGATTCGCGGTCACCGCCGCACCTACGTGGGCGCGATCCCCGGACGCATCATTCACGCATTACAACGCTGTGAGACACGCAGTCCCGTCTTGATGCTCGACGAGGTCGACAAGATGGGCGCCGACGTACGCGGCGATCCCACGGCCGCGCTGCTCGAGGTGCTCGACCCCGCGCAGAACTCGACGTTCGTGGATCACTATCTCGAGGTGCCGTTCGACCTGTCGGCGGTGATGTTCATCGCGACCGCGAACAGCACGATGCCGATTCCCGAT
Source organism: Gemmatimonadales bacterium (assembly GCA_036003865.1). Classification (GTDB taxonomy): domain Bacteria; phylum Gemmatimonadota; class Gemmatimonadetes; order Gemmatimonadales; family GWC2-71-9; genus 20CM-2-65-7. The sequence continues at coordinate 19,960 of DASYRZ010000158.1, forward strand.
CCGCTGCTCGATCGCATGGAGCAGCTGACGCTCGTGGGTTATACGCCGGCGGAAAAACTCCAGATCGCCAAGCGCTATCTCATGCCGCGCCAGCTCAAAGAGACGGGCCTGGGGAAGGGAGGAGGAGGAGGGGGTGCGAACGGGGAGCGCGCCCATGTCGCCGACGGCGCGCTCGAGCGGCTGATCGGTGAGTACACCCGGGAAGCCGGCGTCCGGCAGCTCGAGCGCGAGATCCAGGGTGTGCTACGAAAAGCCGCGCTGGAGGTTGTGGAGGGCGGGGCGAAGTCGGTGCGGGTGACGACAAAGAACCTGGAGAAATACGCCGGCCAGCCGAAAGTGCAGAGCGAGGTCGCCGGCCGCGCCCCCGAGATCGGCGTCGCAACCGGACTCGCGTGGACCCCGGTGGGCGGCGACATCATGTTCATCGAGGCGATCCGCATGCCGGGGAAGGGGCAGATTACGCTCACCGGCCAGCTCGGCGACGTGATGAAGGAATCGGCGCAGGCGGCCTGGAGTCTGTTGCGGGCCCGCGCCAACACACTCGGCATTCCGCTCGACGCCTTCACGCAGTCCGACGTGCACCTGCACGTGCCGGCGGGCGGCGTCCCCAAGGACGGTCCCTCGGCCGGCATCACGATTGCCGCGGCGCTGGCGTCCCTGTTGTGCCGCCGGCCGGCCCGCCACGACGTCGCCATGACCGGCGAGTTGACGCTGCGGGGCCGGGTGCTCCCGATTGGCGGGCTCAAGGAAAAGCTCACGGCGGCGGCACGGGCGGGCGTGACGTCCGTACTGGTCCCGGAGCGCAACAAGAACGACCTTATTGACTTGCCTGAAGAGGTACAGAAGTTGCTTGATATCAAGCTCGTGGAAACGATTGACGATGTGCTCGAACTCGCGCTGCTCGATGCGCCGGCCGAAGAGCGGAGGGGCGAACGCCTTTCCGGTGGGATCCGCGTGGTGACGACGCCGCCGGCATCGCCCACGCCGACGCCTCCTCCCGGACAGGCCCGCCGATGAGCGACGTCACGACGCTCGAAGCGGCGCTCGCGGAGATCCGGCGCCGGGACGGCCAGTACAACGAGCGCGCCTATGTCTTCGTGCTGGCGGCGCTCGAATTCGCGCAGACCCGCCTCCCCGCGCGCCGCCACTTGAGCGGCGTCGAGCTGGCCTGGGCGTGCCGCGATTTCGCGCTCGAGCAATTCGGGATGCTGGCGTCCGCCGTGCTGACACACTGGGGCGTCCAGACCACGGACGATTTCGGCCAGATCGTGTTCATGCTGATCGACGTCGGCCTGCTGGCGCGCCAGCCCACCGACCGTGTCGAGGACTTCGAGCGCGTCTACGAGTTCGCGGAGGTCTTCAAGGCTGGGGCTGGCTATCGCTGGCCGGGAGTGCCTTCTTCAGGGGAGTGATTCGTCTCCCGGCAGTTAGTGGTCGATTCTATCCCAGCGATCCAACCGAGCTGCGTGCCGTCGTCGCCACCCTTTTAGCCGATGCACGCAGGACCGTCCGACCGTCCGACCGTCCGACCATCGGTGTCATCGCGCCTCACGCCGGCTACCTCTACGCGGGTCCCACCGCGGCGCGAGTGTTTGCCCGCATCGCCCCTCCGGGCCTGGTCGTCATCCTCGCACCCAACCACACGGGTATCTCCGCGGCGCAGAGCGGCGTTTCGCTGTGGGAGCGTGGTGCGTTTCGTACGCCCCTCGGCGAGGTCCCCGTCGACGGCGATGCCGCCGCGGCGCTGCTCGAGATTGCGAAGGGTTTTGTCGAAGTCGATCACGAAGCGCACCGTGCCGAGCATGCGGTGGAAGTCGAGCTGCCGTTTCTCCAGATGGTGCGCGCGGACGTGCGCATCGTCCCGCTCGTGCTCGCCTGGGACGCGTGGCCGCCGGCGCGCGCATTGGGAGAGATACTCGCGCGACTCGTCCAGGCGGCGGGTGAACCGGTGCTGCTGCTCGCCTCGAGCGACCTCAATCACTATGAGCCCGCGGCGGTTTCCGAGAAGAAAGACGCCCGCGCGCTCGACGCGGTGACCGCGCTCGACGGCGAGGAGCTGCTCGCGCGCTGCAAGACCGAGCGCATCTCGATGTGTGGCCGCGCTCCCGCCGCCGTGGTGCTGGCTGCCGCGCGCGAGTTGGGCGCGAAGAGTGCCGAGGTGGTAGACTACCGCCACTCAGGTTGGGTTTCCGGTGATAACGCGCGCGTGGTGGGTTACGCGGGGGTGGTGATTCCGTGAATCCGATTCCGGTTCTCTCGGCGAGCGAAGCGGCGGCGTGGGATGCCGCGGCACGCACGCAGTACCGGGTGCCGAGTCGTGTGTTGATGGAGACCGCCGGGCGCGCGATCGCTCAGGTGCTCATGGCGGAGCTGCCCGAGGCAACGGCCGGCGGGGTGCTCGTCGCGGCCGGGGCGGGCAACAACGGCGGCGACGGCTGGGTGATCGCGCGCGCCCTGCACGCCGCCGGGATTCCCGTCTGGGTCTCGGGCGTCGATCCCAAGACCGATGACGCGATCGACAATCGCGCGCTCGCGCGGCTCGACGGCGTGCGGGAGTTGGGACGCGAAGAAGCCTGGCCGCAGGCCGCGGTTGCCGTCGATGCGCTGCTCGGCACCGGGGCGGCCGGTCCCGCAAAAGGAGACGTGCTCGCGCTTGCGGAACGGCTCGCCGCCTATGGAGCGCCGATTCTCGCGGTCGATGGCCCGACCGGGCTGGATCTGACGAGCGGTGAAGCGCACGGGCCAGTGCACGCGCGTCTCACCGTCACGTTCGGCGCGCTGCGGCGCGGCCATCTGCTCGCGCGCGAGTGGTGCGGCAGGATCGTCGTCGTCGATATCGGGCTCCCGCCGCCCGATACCGCTTGGCCGGTCCTGGTCACCGACCGCTGGGCGGCGGAGCGGCTGCCGCGCCTCGCTCCCCAGATGCACAAGGGGGATCGGGGCCGCGTGTGCGTGATCGGCGGAGCGGATGGCATGACTGGCGCGGCGCTCCACGCCGCCCGTGCCGCCCTCGCCGCCGGGGCCGGGCTCGTGAAGCTCGTCGCGGCCCGCGAAACGCTCGCCGCCGCGCAAGCGAGCCTCCCCGATGTCCTGACCGTCGAATCCGCGCTCACCGAAACGCTCGAGCCCGCCGTTGCGGAAGCCATCGATTGGGCGGACGCTGTAGTGCTGGGGCCGGGACTCGGGCGTGAGCCACGGGACGCGCGCGAACAGTTCGTGCGCCAGGTGCTCGCGCGCCGGTCAGTCCCCACCGTAGTCGACGCAGACGCGCTGCATTTCTACCGTGCTGACGTGCAGACGGGCAGTCGTGATCGAGCCGACGTGCCGACGGGCAGTCGTGCGCTGGTCTGCACCCCACATCTCGGGGAATTCCGCGCGCTGGCGGGCGATGCATTAGCTGACGAGGCAGCCAACGATCGCTGGTCGGCGGCCGCGCGGGCCGCCGCGAAACTCAAGTGCACCGTGCTGCTGAAGGGCGTGCCCACCATCATCGCGGAGCTGCGCGGTCGCGAACATGTCGTCGCGAGCGGCAATCCTGGACTCGCGACCGGCGGTAGCGGCGATCTGCTCGCGGGATTCATCGGCGCCTTTCTCGCGCGCGGCACGGCACCCGCCGAAGCCGCCGCGCTCGGCGCGCATGCCCTGGGGCGAGCGGCGGAGCAGGCGGCGCGGCAATGGACTGCGCGCAGCATGCGCCCCGCCGACGTGCTCGCCGCCCTGCCCGAAGTGTGGCGCGCGTGGAAGGATGTGAAACCGGCTCGCCCGCCTGTCCTCGTGGAATTGGATGTGCCGGAAGTATGAAGCCTGTTACTTTCGACGTCATCGAATGAACCTCGGTCCTGGCAAGGAATTCGACCGCGTTCGCGGCATCATCGACCGCATCGCTGAAATCTCGGGCGATGCCTCGGGCCTGGGCGACGACTGCGCGCTGCTGCCGCTCGGATCGACGACGCTGGCGATCAGCATCGACAACTCGCTCGAAAACGTCCATTTCCGCACCGATTGGCTCGACTTCAAGGAGATCGGCTTCCGCGCCGCGGGAGCCGCGTTGTCCGATCTCGCGGCCGAGGGCGCCACGCCGCTCGGGCTGCTCGTCTCCTTGGGAGTCCCGGCGGACGCCAACCCCGACAGCGATCCCGCCGCGGATATCATGGCCGGGGTCGCGACCATGGCGCACAACGTCGAAGCGAAGGTGCTCGGCGGCGATCTCACGCGGTCGGAGCGCTACTTCATCGACGTGTGCGTGATCGGCACGGCGGACCGGCCGGTGCGGCGCAGCGGCGCGCGCGAAGGCGACGGGCTTTGGGTCACCGGGTACCTGGGCGGCGCCGCACTCGCCCTGCAGCGATTCCGCGAGGGCAAACGGATGAAGACGGTGTTGCGCAACCGTTACGCCTGCCCGGAGCCCCGCCTCGAGGCGGGCCGCTGGCTGGCGGACAACGGCGCCACGGCGATGATCGATATCTCCGACGGACTCGCGGCGGACGCGCAGCATCTCTCCGCCGCCTCCGAGGTGGGCATCGAGGTCAACCTCGAGCACATTCCCTGCTGGGAAGAGGTCGACGCGCTGGCGGCGATCGCCAGCGGCGAGGAATTCGAGCTACTTTGCACTATGCCGCCGAAGTTCGGTGACGCCAGCGTTTCCGCATTCCGCGCGCAGACCGGTCTGCAGCTGAGCCGCATCGGGACGTGCCTGCGCGGCGCCGGCGGCCGCCGCGGCGGCGTCCGGCTGCTCGATCACAGTAAACCGGTGCCGTTGCCCGCAGGATACGATCACTTCGCGTGAGTCTCCGTCTCCTCTGGTACTACGTCGTTCTGGTCACATCGACAATCATTCATACCACCGCGGCCATCGTGGCCGGCGTGTTTCGCGTCCGCAACCGGGTGGGCGGCATTTACGATTGGGCCAACATCGATTGGGCCCGCGATATCCTCCGGGCGGCGGGCACACCTGTCCTGGCCGAAGGCCTGGAGCACATCCCGCGGGATCGACCGCTGATGTACGCGTCGAATCACTCGTCGATGTTCGACATCTGGGCACTGCTTGCGACGCTGCCTGGATCGATTCGCTTCGTTGCGAAGCAGGAACTGTTCAAGATCCCGCTGCTGGCGAGCGCGATGCGCGCGGCCGGGCACATTCCGATCGATCGCGCCGCGCGGAAGAAGGCGTTCGCGGCATATGATGAGGCGGCGCGCACGATCCAGCGCGGCACTTCCTCTATAGTCGTTTTCCCGGAAGGCACGCGCAGCCGCACCGGTGAGCTCTTGCCGTTCAAGAACGCGCCGTTTGCTCTCGCCATCGCCGCCCAGGTGCCGATCATTCCTGTGTACGTCCACCACACGTTCGAGATCCTGCCGAAAGGCGCCTGGCGCCTGCGGCCACGCCCCATTCGCCTGCTGGTCGCGCCGCCCATCCCAACCGCGGGTCTCGGGCCCGAGGATCGCGAGCGACTGCGGGATCAAGTGCGGGCGGCAATGGTTGCCCTTCGGTCAAAGGCGCGGTAGGGTTCGTGCCACGATGAGCACGGTCATCTCGGTCCACGCGCGTGAAATCCTGGATTCGCGAGGCAATCCCACCGTCGAGACGGACGTCACCCTGGCGAGCGGCGCGAGCGGCACGGCCGCGGTGCCCAGCGGCGCCTCCACCGGCGAACACGAAGCGGTCGAGCTGCGCGATGGCGACAACAAGCGCTTCGGCGGCAAAGGGGTGCTCGAGGCGGTCAAGAACGTGAACGAGGTGATCGGCCCGCGGCTCGAGGGCCTCTCGGCCGAAGATCAAATCGCGATCGACTACGCGATGCTCGATCTCGACGGCACGCCCAACAAGGGCCACCTCGGCGCGAACGCCATTCTCTCTGTTTCGCTGGCGGTGGCGCGTGCCGCCGCCCAGGACGCCGGCCTTCCACTATATCGGTACCTGGGTGGGGCGGTCGCCCACGTGTTGCCGGTCCCGATGATGAACATCCTGAACGGCGGCGCGCACGCGGCGAACACCGTCGACTCGCAGGAGTTCATGGTCGTGCCCATCGGCGCCGAGACGTTCCCCGAAGGGCTGCGCATGGGCGTGGAAACGTTCCACGCGTTGAAGAAAGTGCTCGCCAAGCGTGGACTCTCGACGGCGGTGGGCGACGAAGGCGGCTTTGCTCCCGACTTGCCGAACGACGAGGCGGCGCTCGAAGCGATCATGGCCGCCATCGAGGCCGCCGGCTTCGAGGCGGGGAAAGACATCGCCATCGCGCTCGATGTCGCGGCGTCCGAGCTCTACGAAGACGGCACCTACACCTTCAAGAAGAGCAAAGGCGGCAAGAAGACGGCCGAGGAGATGATTGCGTTGTACAAGGGCTGGATCGACCGCTATCCGATCGTGTCGATCGAGGACGGACTCGCAGAGGACGACTGGACGGGGTGGGCCAAGCTCACCGAAAGCCTTCAGGAACGCGTGCAACTTGTGGGGGATGATCTCTTCTGCACGAACGTGGAGCGGCTGGCTCGCGGCATCGAAGAAAGCGTCGCCAACGCCATCCTCATCAAGGTCAACCAGATCGGCACACTCACCGAGACGCTGCAGTGCATCGAGCTCGCGCGCGGGAACGGCTACGGGTCGGTGATCTCACACCGCTCCGGCGAGACTGAGGACACCTTCATCGCCGATCTTGCGGTGGCGACGGGTGTCGGCCAGATCAAGACGGGCAGCGCCTCGCGCAGTGAGCGGGTCGCGAAGTACAATCAGTTGTTACGCATCGCCGAGGAGCTGGGAGACGTGGCCCATTATCCTGGCCGCCACCTGTACGGGTTGTGACGCGCACCCGCATTGCCGGCATCGCGGGTGGCGTGGGGCTGCTGGCGCTCGCCGTCTGGGGGGGCGAATACAGCAGCGCGGACTGGATCACGATTCGGCGGCAGCTCGCCGAGGAGCGCGCCAGGGTGGCGGCGCTCAGGGTCGAGCTCGATTCCCTGGCCAAGCTGGCGCACGACCTGGAGACGAATCCCGCGGTGCAGGAGCGCGTGGCGCGCGAACAGTTCGGGATGATCCGAGACGGCGAGGTACTCTACCGCGTCGTGCCCAAATAGAGGAGACACCATGACAACGCTTGGTCGGTTCGTGCCCGTTTCCCTCGCCGCACTGCTGGGAAGCGCCGCGTGCGGTGGTGACGGCACCGGACCAGGTCCGAAGGCCGCATCGGTCACGGGGATTGCCGGCGATAATCAGACCGCACCCACCGGCGGGGCGTTGAGCTTTCCGCTCAGCCTCGTGGCGCTCGGTTCGGGGGGCCAGCCGGTGCAGGGCGTCCAGGTGACCTGGAGCGTGACGCCGTCGAGCGGCGCAATATTCAGTGCTCCCACCTCGACGACCGACGTGAACGGCACCGCCTCGACCAATGTGACCGCGGGGACGTTCATCGGGAACATCACTATCCACGCGGCCGTCACCGGCGTATCCGATGTCGTGTACCACGCGACCATCGTGGATCCATGCACCTATCTGGCACCGTATAGCTTCGGCACGACCGTCAACGCGATCTTGAGCAGCGCGGACTGTAACCGTAACAACTTTGGGTTCTACTACGACTTCCACGGTTTGACCCTGCCCGCGGGACAACAGAGCATTCGTATTTCGATGCACTCGAGTTTCGACACCTGGCTCGATTTCTGGAGTGCTACTGGTCCGTACGTGGCGTTCGACGACGACAGCATCCTCGGCGAGGCCCAGAACTCGCAGATCGACGTGATTCTGCCGGGCGGCAATTACGTCATCGGCGCCAGTTCGTTCGATCAGTTCATCACCGGGGCCTACTCGCTCACGACCTCGAATCGCCCCGCGGCGATGAGTGGCTGCCGGCAGGTGTGGGTGGTGCGTGGCGTCACGGTGTCCGATTCCATCACGCTCGGGGACTGCCCCGATTCCTCCACGCCGACGCATTACTACGACGTCGCCCGCATCGTCGTGTATGCCGGCACGGTGCTGTCCATTTCGCAGCACTCGACCGTGATCAATCCGTCGCTCGAGCTCTTCAAAGTCGTCCCCGAGAGCAGCTACATTCGTCATCTCGTCGCCGCGAACGACGACAGCTCCGCGACAAACACGAACGCCTTCATCCGGTTCGCCGTGGACACGTCGCACATCTACGACGTGATCATCGGGACGAGCGCGGGCGGGGAAACGGGCGCATACACGTTCACCGTGGACACTACCACCACGCTGAGTGGTCGTGCCTCCGCGTCGCGCCAGGCCACGCCGGATCCGTGGTGGCGGCAGCGCCGTCTCGGAGACATGCTGAGGCGGTCGAAACCGTAGTCGTGCTGCGAGGAGCGCTCCTCCTCGCTGTGACGGCGGGGATCTGCCAGGCTCAGAGCGGCGGCGCGCGGCCGTGCGACCCGCCCACGCCGCTCGGCCCCAGCCGCGATCTCTATTGCATCGAGCTCATCGCCGCGCCCGGGGTCAGCGGCGTGTCTGGACGCGTCGAGCTGTCCAGCCCCCCGGGTCCGTTCACGGTCGATGTCACTCCGGACGGCCGGTCACGCTTCACTCCCATTGCGTTCCTGCGCGGTCTGCCGGTCGGCACGTATATCGCCTGGGCCGCATCGCCGCAGATGGATACGCTGATCAACCTCGGCACCGTGAAGAACGGCACCGCCGTCCTGCGCCCGATCGATCTCAACAAGTTCGTCATTCTCATCTCCTCCGAGCGCAGCCTGCGCGGGCGCGCGCCGCGCGGCCGCGTGATTCTGCGTGGCCAGTCGCCGAGCACGCGGCCATTTCCGCCGGATGTGTTGGAGTTCTCGATGGGGGGAATGGCTACGGCAGATCATGAACACGAATGCATGACCACGGGTGTCCTGCGGGACAGTGTCAGCCGAGCACACCCTTCAGCGTGTGATGAAATGATGCCACCTGTCCCCCCCGGTCTCACCATGCTGCCGGCCGAGATGGCGCTGCGGCCGGACGTCGTCCCGTTTCTTCCGACTGGTGACAGCTCCGTCCCGCTCGCGCCGTTCGCGCGACCGCGTGAAATCCTGCACGTCAGGAGGGGTGACACAGTCCAGCTCGAGGCCGGGTTCGTGCGACGCACCTTCAACGGTCGCACGTACACGATGTACGGCTACAACGGACAGTACCCGGGGCCGCTGATCGAAGCGGCGCGCGGCACCGAGATCGTCGTGCGGTTCACGAGTCGCCTGCCCGACTCCTCGAGCATTCACTGGCACGGAATACGGCTAGACAACGCGTTCGACGGCGTGGAAGCGGTCGGACGAGACTTCACATATCGGGTGCGATTCCCCGATGCCGGGATCTACTGGTATCACCCGCACATCCGCGAAGACATCGGCCAGGAGCTTGGCCTGTACGGCAACCTGCTGGTGCGGACCGATTACGGCCCGGTGAATCGCGAGGAAGTCTTGATGCTCGACGATCTTCTCGTTGGCGAGTCGGGACTCATTCCGCTCGGCAGGGATTCGCCGACGCACGCGCTCATGGGGCGGTTCGGCAATCTGTTCCTCGTGAACGGGGAGCCTAACTATCGGCTGAACGTCCAGCGCGGCGAAGTCGTGCGGTTCTATCTCACCAACGCGTCGAACACGCGCACGCTCAACCTCTCATTTCCGGGCGCGCGCATGAAGCTCGTGGCGACGGATGCGGGACCGTTCGAGCGCGAAGCGTGGGTCGAGAGCGTCGTGATCGCCCCCGCCGAGCGCTACGTCGTGGATGTGCGCTTCTACCGGCCCGGAGAGGTCGCGCTGGTGAACAAGGTCATCGGGCTCGACCATCTCTTCGGTCGCTTCTTCCCGATCGTGGATACCTTCGGCGTCGTCACTGTGGATCCGCAACGCGTGAATCGCGACCTGGGCGCCTCCTTCACCAACCTTCACCGTCCTGCACCGACCTCCACCAACACCCTCGGTACATTCCGGCGTTTTCTCGACAAGGCGCCCGACCAGACCCTCGTCCTCACACTCGAGACGCACGGCCTTCCATACATCACGGAGCGTCTGATGCAGCTGGACTCGATCTACTTCGCGCCGGTCGAGTGGGGCGGCACGATGCCGATGATGAACTGGGCGTCGACGGGCCGGCAGGTCCGCTGGGTGCTGAAGGACCCGGCGACCGGCCGCGAGAACATGGACATTCACTGGCGCTTCAGGCGGGGCGAGCCGGCCAAGATCCGCCTGGTCAACGAGCGGCGCGCGTTTCACGGCATGCAACATCCGATTCACCTGCACGGCCAGCGCTTCCTGGTGCTGGCGGTGAATGGAGTGCCGAACGACAACCTGGCGTGGAAGGACACCGTGCTGGTGCCTGCCGGTGCGGTGGTGGATATTCTGCTCGATACGGCAAATCCCGGCGACTGGATGCTCCATTGCCACATCGCCGAGCATCTCTCGACCGGGATGATGACGCATTTCACAGTGAATTAGCGAGGCGCCTATGCACGTGATTCCCTTGCTCCTAGCGCTCATTGCACAACGGCCAGACTCCTTCGCGGCCGGTGTGCGTGAGTACATCGCCGTCGACACCTCCCTTGTCGCGTTGACTCATGTCCTGCTCGTCGATGGCACCGGCGCCGCCCCGAAGCGCGATCAGACGGTCGTGATTCGCGCCGGGAAGATCGCCGCGGTGGGACCCGCCGGCACGGTCCAGATCCCCGCGGGCGCGCGGGTGATGGATATGAACGGGTCGACGGTGATTCCCGGCATCATCGGGATGCACGACCATCTCTTCTACACGGCCGCCGGCGGCCGCGCCGTGCAAATGGGCTACACGGGCCCGCGCCTCTACCTCGGCTCCGGCGTGACGACGATTCGCACGACGGGGAGTCGCGCGCCGTATGCCGAGATCAACTTGAAGGACGCGATCGATCACGGCTTTGTGCCGGGACCACGGATTCACCTGACCGCGCCGTACATCACGGGCGAGCAGGGCGGCGGCGCCATGGCGATCCTGAATTCTCCCGAGGCCGCGCGCCGGTTCGTCGATTACTGGGCGTCGGAGGGCGCGACTTGGATCAAGGCGTACACCGACATTCGCCGCGCGGAGCTGGGCGCCGCGATTCAGGAGGCCCACCGGCGCGGCATCAAGGTCACGGGCCATCTCTGCTCGGTGAGCTTCCAGGAAGCGGTGGCCCTCGGCATCGACAACCTCGAGCACGGAATGCTCACCGCCTCCGATTTCACGACGGGGAAGCAGGCCGACGTCTGCCCCGTGAATCTGATGACGCAGATCAGCGGGTCCGACCCCAAGGGGGATGCGGGACAGGCGACGATTCGGTCGCTCGTCCAGCATCACGTGTCCATGACGTCGACGCTCGCCGTGTACGAGCCGTTCGTGGCGAATCGTCCGACAAAAGACGAGCGCACCCTCCAGGCGATGGATCCCGAGGTGCGCGACAGCTATCTGAAGCAGCGCGCGCAGATCGATTCGAGCGGCACCGGTTGGGTCTCGCCGCAGGCGTTCAAGAACGCGATGGCGTTCGAGCGCGCCTTCGTGGACGCGGGAGGATTGCTGGCGGCTGGCGTCGATCCCACCGGCATCGGGGGAGCCCTCGCGGGGTTCGGTGATCAACGCAACTACGAGCTGTTCATCGAGGCGGGCTTCACGCCGGCCCAGGCGATCCAGATCATGACCGCGAACGGCGCGAAGATTCTCGGCGTGGCGCAGACGCTCGGGACCGTCGAGCAGGGGAAGCTCGCCGACCTCGTCGTCCTGCGCGGCGACCTCACCGCCGATCCGTCGGTGATTCGCAGCCCCACGATTGTGTTTAAGGACGGGGTCGGCTACGATTCTGCGAAGTTGATCGCCTCAGTGCAGGGCAGGGTGGGCGTCAACTGACACACACGTCGTGGCAGGGTAGCTCAGCCTGGTGAGAGCACGGCACTCATAATGCCGGGGTCGTGGGTTCGAATCCCACCCCTGCTATTGAACGGCAACGACGGCGGTCAGGCGGTCAAACTGCGAATGCGGCGGTCGATCCATCCTGACCGCCGCATTTGGTTTTTGACCGTCGCCTCGTCCATTGACCGCCGCATTTGGTTTTTGACCGTCGCCTCGTCCATTGACCGCCGCATTTGGTTTTTGACCGTCGCCGCGTCCATTGACCGCCGCATTTGGTTCTTGACCGTCGCCTCGTCCATCGACCGCCGCATCTGCCTCTTGACCGCCGGCGACTCTACCGTCATTTCAATTCGGGTACCAAATTGGGAACCTCATTCACCCCCAAAGGGGGCCGTCATGACGTTCCGTGTCCTATTGCTGGTTGTCGGAGCCGCGTGTACCGCCGCACTCCCCGCCCGAGCCCAAAAGGGCGGCTCGTTCGAGATCGGCGGGTTCGCGGCCTATCTCAACGCCGACAACTCTCTCGCTATCGGCAATGCACTCGGGTTCGGTGGACGGGTGGGCGTGAATGCGCTCCCCTACCTCTCGCTCGAGGTCGACATCGCTCACGCCTCGAAGGATGGCGCGACCCATCGGCCGCTGCATGTGTGGCTCGTCTACGACGTGCCGCCCGTAAGCCGCGCCGAAATCTTCGCGGGGATCGGCTACGTGAAGAACACCTACACCGGCAGCTACAAGGCGAATGACAGCGGCATTGCCGGGCAGGTGGGCGTGCGACGGCGGCTCGGCAAGATGTTCGCCATCCGCCTCGACGGCCACGCGGATTTCATGCCGAGCTCGGCGAACAAGTCGTACCTCGTCAGCTACAACGGCAATTGGGGGGTGGGGATCGGGTTCAGCGCGTTGTTGAATCGGTAATCGAAAACGTGGGAAACGTAGGGTTGGGGCGCAGCATGCTGCGCCCCTACTCGTTTCCGGCCTGTCTATCGCCGCCCCGGTGCAGCCGGCGCCGGCGCCGGCATATCCGAGTTGAACATGTCCAACGTCGTGAGCCAGCGTCCGTCGGACTGATAGCGCCGGATCTCGAGGAATTTCCCGAAATCGGTCGCTCCCGATTCGAAGGTCATCTGGTACGAGCCGCGCACGTACGCCAGGTCCCCACGCCCCTCGATCTCGATGGCCGACGCCGTGAAATGCTTGAGCGGTGGAAACTCCTTGATGAACGCGCGAATCGCGGCGCGGCCCTTGACGGGCGCGTGGTTGGGCGGCATCAACGTCGCAGTCTCCGTGTACTGGCCCGCGGCGAGCGAGTCGCGGTGCGTGACCACGTAGGCGGCGAAACTATCGGTCGTGGCTCGCATCAGGGTCCGTTCGCTGTCCATCAGGGTTTGCGAGACCGGGCTCGCGTTGCAGGCGATGGCGACGACTGCCAGGAAACCTCCGAGCATGGCGCGCATGGCTACCTCCGTTTCCAAACAACGGGTTTGATTTCCCGCGACCGCGCTTCCGCGAATCCTTGTGCCTCCTTGAGCTTGGCTTCGTACTCCGTCCGCCACTCCGCAGGCATGTTCGTGCGGAAGTAGCTCGCTGTCAGCAGCTCGCCGCGCGGCTCGACGCTCCCGACCTCCACGACATCGCCCAGGAACAGCGTCGAGCTGCCGGTATCCATCACGTTGGCGACGTGGCACTCGAAATGTGCGAAGCACTCGTTCAGCACTGGGACGCCCGTCTTTCCTTTATGGTGCGGAATCCCCGCCAGCTTGTCCTGGTCTCGACCGCTGAAAAACCCGAGACGTCGCACCACGTCGAATTGCTTCGTGTGCAGCAGGTGGAGGGCGAAGCGCCCCGTCTGGAAAACCATGTCATGACTGTAATTGAACTTGTGGATGTAGACCGACAGCCGCGGCACCGTCGGCACGATCGATGCGCGGACCGCGGCATCGGAGATCATCCCGTTCTCCTTGCCGTTGCGCTCCGCCGTGATCGCGACGACCGGCGAGGTCAGGTTGCGCAGGAGTTGGTACGTGAGGCCGGGCTCAAGCATACTTCAAGATATATGTCCATCGTTTCGTCGCTGCAGACGCAGGTGCACGCGCACATCAGGGCGGCAGCGCTGTTTCGTGAGCCCGGGGAGGCACTCGTTGCGGTCTCGGGGGGCCCGGACTCGGTCGCATTGCTCGATGTGCTCAACGCGCTTGCGAAAGATCTCGAGCTCCAGCTCGTGGTCGCACATGTCGATCACGGCATTCATGCGGAGAGCGGGAAGGTCGCGGCAGCGGTACGAGACCTCGCGCTGCGTTACGCATTGCCATTCGAGCTGGGAGAGTTGCGTCTCGGTCCCGACGCGACCGAAACGGAGGCGCGCGCTGCCCGCTATGAGTGGTTGCGCGACGTCCAGCGACGCCGCGGTGCGAAGTACCTCGTCACCGCGCATCACGAGGACGATCAGCTCGAAACGATCGTGCTGCGCGCGCTGCGTGGCAGCGCGACCGCAGGTTTGGCCGGGATTCCCCGGCGCGCGCGCGGCGGGCTGGTCCGGCCGCTCCTGCCGTTCACCCGTCGCGACCTGCTCGCGTATATCGCCGAACGCGGGCTTCCCGTCCACGACGATCCCGCCAACCGCGATCCGCGCCATCTGCGCTCGTGGGTCCGCACGACGCTCCTGCCGTTACTGACCGAGCGGCTCGGCCCGCGATTACGGAGTGACCTGCTCGCGCAGGCGCGGCACGCGGCGAGCGATCGCCGCGCGTGGGACGAAATTCTGGATCTCGTCCCGGCATTAGCGTTTACGGTGGACAGCAACGGCTTTACCGTTGCCCGCGAAGTGCTGGGGGGCTATGATAACGCATTGTCTGTCGCGCTCTTGCGTAGCGCGGCCCGCAGAGTGGGACTGGTACTCGGCCCGGCGCGTGCTCGCCGCCTGGTGGCGCTGGCAAAGCGCCCATCGGGCCGGCGCCTGTCCCTTGGTGGCGGCTGGTCGGCCGAAGTGGCGTTCGATCGGTTGCGAGTCGGTCGCGTGCCGGCGGGTGACGTCGAATGCGTGCTGGAGCACGTATACCCGGCGGGGGAGCGGGGCTCGGCCCTGTTTGGCGAGTTCGCGATCACCTGGTCGCCGGCGGCGGCCCCGGCCCAGATCGAGCGCGCGACGTGGACGACGTGGCTGGACAGTGCGGCGTGGGAGGTACGCCGGCCCGCTCGCGGCGATTCGCTGGTGCCGTTGGGCGGCGTAGGGCACAGGCCGGTGCGCCGGTTATTAATGGAAGCACGGGTGCCGCGTAGCGCGCGGGCGGGTTACCCGGTCGTGTCGAGAGGCGAAACCATTCTCTGGGTCCCGGGCATCTGCCGCAGTGCGGATGGCGTGCCGGCACCCGGAACTCGTGCGGTGAGGCTGGATGTTATCGAGTATCGCTGAGCTGAAGCGCGTCGTGTTTGACGAAGAGACCATTGCCGAGCGGGTGCGGGAGCTGGGACAGGAGATCACCGCAGCCTACCCCGGCGGCGAGCTCCTCGTGCTCGGGTTGCTCAAAGGCAGCTTCATCTTTCTCAGTGATTTGGTACGGAAGATCGATCGTCCCCTGCAGGTCGATTTTCTCGTCGCATCGAGCTACGGCGAAGGAACGGTGTCGAGTGGGAACGTGCGGCTGGTGTATGACCCGGAAACGGAGCTCGCCGGGAAGCACATCCTGCTGGTGGAAGACATCATCGACACCGGCAAGACGTTGAACAAGCTGGTCGCGCTGCTCCGGCAGCGGCGGCCGCGCAGCCTGGAGATTTGTGCGCTGTTGCACAAACATGTGGCCGAACACTTGGAGCTGGAGGCGAGATTCCTGGGATTCGACGCCCCGACGCTGTTCCTGGTCGGCTATGGCCTCGATCACGCGGAAAACTTCCGGCACCTTCCCTATATAGCGAGTCTGACATAGATGGCTAATCGTATCCCCCCGCCACCGCGGGAATTCAACTGGGCCCGGATGTTGCGGACGCTCTCGTTCTGGGCGCTCCTCATCGTCGGGACGATCGCGCTGGTGCAGCTCGCGTCGAGCCGCCGGCGTGAAGAAGCGGAAATCAACTACACGCAGTTCGTCGAAGAGCTGAACGCCGGCAATATCGCCTCGGTCGAGATCGCCGAGCGGCAGAAGATCCGCGGGGCGTTCCAGCGTCCCGTCGTCGTGAAGCGGCAGACAGTGGAGCGCTTCAACGTGCTCCTGCCGTTCGAGGCCGACAACGCCTTCGTCGGGCAGCTCTCGGCCAAGGGTGTGGACGTGCGGGCGCGCGAAGCCGGCCAGTCGTTCGGCGTCGTGCTGCTGACCTTCCTGCCGTACCTGCTGATCTTCGGCCTCGTCATCTTCATGCTGCGGCAGATGCAGCAGGGCGGGAACCGCGCTTTCGCGTTCGGCAAATCCAAGGCGAAACTGCTCGCCGGCGACACCCCCAAGGTCACGTTCGCCGACGTCGCGGGCTGCGACGAGGCGAAGCAGGAGCTCGAGGAGATCATCGACTTCCTGAAGGATCCGCAGAAGTTCCAACGGCTCGGCGGCCGCCTGCCCAAGGGTGCGCTGCTCGTCGGTCCGCCGGGGACCGGCAAGACGCTGCTCGCCAAGGCTGTCGCTGGTGAAGCGGGCCGGCCCTTCTTCTCTATGTCGGGGTCCGATTTCGTCGAGATGTTCGTC
This sequence comes from Gemmatimonadales bacterium, assembly GCA_036003865.1. Lineage (GTDB taxonomy): Bacteria > Gemmatimonadota > Gemmatimonadetes > Gemmatimonadales > GWC2-71-9 > 20CM-2-65-7. Next base: position 36,460 of record DASYRZ010000158.1, read on the forward strand.
GGCGTCGGCGCCTCGCGCGTGCGCGACCTGTTCGAGCAGGGCAAGGCACACGCGCCCTGCATCATCTTCATCGACGAGATCGACGCCGTCGGCCGGCACCGCGGGGCGGGGCTGGGCGGCGGCCACGACGAGCGCGAGCAGACGCTGAACCAGCTGCTCGTCGAGATGGATGGATTTGAAAGCAATGATGGTGTGATCCTGCTGGCGGCGACGAACCGTCCCGATATTCTCGACCCGGCGCTGCTACGCCCCGGCCGCTTCGACCGGCAGATCGTGGTCGACATGCCGGACCTGAAGGGCCGCGAGCAAATCCTGCGCGTCCACGTGCGGAAGATTCCGATGGCGCCGGGCGTCAATCTCGAGCGGATCGCCCGCGGCACACCGGGCCTGGCCGGCGCGGAGCTCGCGAACATCGTCAACGAAGCCGCGCTGCTCGCCGCCCGCCGTAACAAGGCGGCGGTGGATATGCAGGATTTCGAAGACGCCAAGGACAAGGTGATGCTCGGTCTCGAGCGGAAGAGCCGGGTGCTCTCCGACGAGGAGCGCCGTCTCGTCGCCTATCACGAGGCCGGCCATGCGCTGGTCGGGCTGACGGTGCCGGATGCCGATCCGCTGCACAAAGTCACGATCATTCCGCGCGGCCGCGCGCTTGGCCTTACCGCGTATCTGCCGGAAGAAGAGCTGCACAAGTACACCAAGCGCTCCATCGAATCGCGGCTCGCCATGGCCTACGGGGGCCGCGTGGCCGAGGAGCTGGTGTTCGGGCCGGAGAAGGTGACGACTGGCGCGGCGCAGGACATCCAGCAGGCCACCAACATCGCGCGGCGCATGGTGACGCAGTTCGGGATGAGCGCGGTGATCGGTCCGATCGCCGTGGGCGATCGCGAGCAGGAGATTTTCCTGGGCCGCGAAGTGGTCCAGCGCCGGGAGATTTCCGATCGCACCGCGCAGATCGTGGACGAGGAAGTGAAGAACATTCTGACGAACGCCTACAGCGTGGCGACGCGTGTTCTCACCGAGCGGCGCGCCGCGCTCGATCGCCTGGCGGCGGCGCTGCTCGAGCGCGAGACGCTGGAGCGCGAGCAGGTCGAGATGGTGATCGCGGGCCGGCCGCTGCCGCCGTATGTGCCGCCGGCGCCGCCGGCGCGCGCGGAAGGCACTGAGCAGGAGAAGGAGAAGGCGCCGCAGCGGACGTCGGGTGGCATGCTCCGCAATCCGCCGCCTGAGCCCGCTGGGGCGTGAGCGCTCCCACCGCAGACCTCTCTAAACTCCGGATCAATCGCGACGACCCGCCGCCCGCGGTCAAGCGGGCGCTGGGTCGCGTGCTCTGGCTGGTCGCGGCCGCGGTGGTCATCGTCGCCGTTGTCGTGGTGATTGGGCGGCGCGGAGGTGGCGTGCCAGTGCAGGTGGTGACGGTAGCGACAACAACGGGCGGTACAGGGGCGGTAGGGGGCGGTAGCGGATCGGTTGCCGTTGTCGCGAACGGTTACGTCGTCGCCCGTACGAAAGCTGCTGTCTCCGCGAAGATTCCCGGGCGGCTCGCCGTCCTGAGCGTCAGCGAAGGATCTGTTGTTCAGAAGGGTCAGATCATCGCGCGGCTCGACAACGCGGACTACGCCGCGGCGGTCGGGCAGGCGGAGGCCGGTCTCGCGAGCGCGAAAGCTACGTTGATCGAAGCCCAGTCAGACCGGGACCAGATGCAGCGCGACTACGTGCGCGTGCGGGACATCCACGCCCAGAATCCCAATCTCGTGTCACCGCAGGACGTCGAGAACGCCGACAGCCGCGCTCGCCAGGCCGACGCGCGCTTCGGCGCGCAGTCGGCGCGCGTGGATGCCGCCGCTGCGTCGCTGCGCATGGCGCAGGCCAATCTCGAGAACACCTACATCCGCGCGCCGTTCAGCGGCACCGTCCTGCGGAAGGAAGCCGAGGTCGGCGAGGTGGTCGCGCCGTCGGTCGGCGGCGGGTTGACGCGCGGGGCCGTCGTGACGATGGCCGACCTGGCGACGCTCGAAGTCGAGGTCGACGTGAACGAAGCCTACATCGCCCGCATTAGCGGCGGGCAGCAGGCGCGCATCACGCTCGACGCGTATCCCGACACCTCGTTCCGCGGCACGGTCCGACAGGTGGTGCCGACGGCCGATCGCCAGCGGGCGACGGTGCAGGTGAAGGTGTCGATCGTGGATCGCGATCCGCGCATTCTCACCGAGATGGGAGCGAAGGTTGAGTTTCTCGAGGCGCCCGCTCGCGCCGCTGCCGGCGCGTCGCCCGAGGTGGCTCGGCGGCGGATCATGGTGCCGGCCGCCGCGGTGCGGTCCGAGGAGGGGCGTTCCGTCGTCTGGCTCGTCCGCGACGGGAAGTTACAGAAACGTGACGTTGACGCAGGTCCGGTCAGCGGTAGCTTCCGCGAGATTCGTTCCGGCCTATCGGGTGGAGAGCAGCTGCTGGTTGGTGGCGTCGACAACCCGCGCGACGGTCAGCGCGTAAAGCCGAATAATCAATGATCAATGATCATTGATCATTGATCATTGATCATTGATCACTCAACATTCAACATTGGACATTCTTTAGCATGGCCCTCGTCGAAGTCCGCCACGTCCACAAGTCATTTACGCGTGATACGCAGACGATCGAGGTGTTCGAGGATCTCACCCTCGACTTCGCGCAGGGCAGCTTCACGGCGCTGATGGGCCCGTCCGGCAGCGGCAAATCCACGCTGCTCAACCTGATCGCGGGTCTCGACAAGCCGACCAGCGGCACCATCACGGTAGGTGGCGCGGCCGTGAGCGCGATGAGTCCGTCCGAGCTGGCCGCCTGGCGCGCGCGGAACATCGGCTTCGTCTTTCAGTCGTTCAACCTGCTGCCGGTGCTCACGGCGTTTCAGAATGTCGAGCTGCCGCTCCTGCTCACGAATCTGTCGCGCAAGGAGCGCGATGAACGGGTGCGCATCGCGCTCGACGTCGTCGCCCTCTCCGACCGCCTGGACCACTATCCGCGGCAGCTGTCGGGCGGTCAGGAGCAGCGCGTCGCGATCGCCCGCGCCATTGTCGCCGATCCGACGCTGATTCTGCTCGACGAGCCGACCGGCCAGCTCGATGCCAAGAGCTCGCACGAAGTCCTGGCGCTGCTCGGCCGGCTGAACAGCGAATTCGGCAAGACCGTACTCATCGTGACCCACGATGCCCACGCCGCCGAGCGCGCGAAGGCGACGTTGCACCTCGACAAGGGCGTGCTGGAGAAGGCCGGATGAAATTCCTTCCGATCGTTCTCGCCAACCTTGGCCGGCACAAGATCCGCACGACGCTCACGATCCTGAGCGTCATTGCAGCGCTCTTCCTGTTTGCTTCGCTCCGATCGGTGCTGACGACGCTGCACCAAAACGCCCAGTTCGGCGGTGCGCACCGCCTCATCACCCTGAATGCGACGGGCCTCGTCTTCACGATGCCGGTCTCGTACGGGACCAAGATCCGGAGCGTGCCCGGCGTCCGCAGCGTCAGCTGGGCAAACTGGTTCGGCGGGAAGTACGGTGACAACAAGAGCTTCTTCGGCCAGTTTGGGATCGACCCCGAGTCCTATTTCGCCATGTATCCCGAACTCGTGATGCCGACGGATCAGAAAGAGGCGTTCCTCCGGGAACGCAGCGCGGCCGTCATCGGGGAACGGCTAGCGAACGACTTCGGCTGGAAAGTCGGTCAGGACGTGACGTTGCAGGGCACGATCTTTCCCGGCGACTGGACGTTCACGGTTCGCGGTATCTACAAGCCGAGCGACCCGGCGATCGGCGATAACATGATGTTGTTTCATTGGCAGTATCTCGATGAGCGCGTCGGACGCTGGGGCCAGGCCGGCTGGTTCATCGTGGAGATTGACAGCACGGCGAACGCGGCGACCGTCGCGAAAGCGATTGACGACCAGTTCCGCAATTCGAGCACGGCCACCAAGACGTCGACCGAAAGGGCGTTTCAAGCGAGCTTCGCCGGAATGCTCGGAAATCTGAGCTTGCTCCTCGGGGTCATCGGGACGGCAGTGGTATTCGCGATTCTCCTCGTCACGGCCAACGCCATGATGATGAGCGCGAATGAGCGCGCCGGAGAGATCGCGGTGCTGAAGACGATCGGCTATTCGAATCGCACATTGTTCGGACTCGTCCTCGCCGAGGCCGGACTGATTGCGATCGTTGGGTCGGCCCTGGGTTTGGGGATGGCCAAGCTGCTGTATGCCAAAGCCAATTTCAACGGCGGAGGGTTTCTTCCGGGGTTCCACGTGACATCGGCGACCATCGCGTGGGGTGCGTTGCTCGCAATCGTGCTGATCCTCGGGAGCGGGTTAGTCCCGGCGTTGCGGGCCGCTGGCATGCCCATCGTCCAAGCGCTGCGGAAGGTCGAATGATCCCGATCGTTTACAACGCCCGCAGCATGCTGCAGCGGCCCGTGTCGACCACGTTCACCGCGGTGGGGATTGCACTGGTGGTGGCCGTGTTCATCGCGATGCTCGCCCTGGGGCAGGGCCTCCGCGCGGCGCTGGCGCGCACCGGGTCGGATCGCAATGTGGTCGTGGTGCGCAAGGGCGCCGATTCGGAGCTGACGAGCGGTCTGTCGCGTGAGACCGCCCGGATCCTCGCGGCGTCGCCGCATGTCGCCACGGGCGCCGACGGCCGCCCCATGGTGAGTCCGGAAGTCTATGTGCTCATCCCGCTGCCCCGTCCGCGCGATACCGCATCGGTGGCCAACGTGGTCGTGCGGGGCGTCAGCGAACAAGCCTGGGCTGTCCGCAACAACCTGCAGGTGATTGCCGGCAACAAGCCGCAATCCGGCCGCGCCGAAGTCTGCGTGGGCCGCAAGCTGCTTGGCCGCTTCGAGCATCTCGAAATCGGCGCGACACTCCGGTTTGCGGGCCGCGACTGGAACGTGGTCTGTCATTTTTCGGCCGGTGGCTCCGCCTTCGAGTCCGAGATTTGGGCCGAAAACGAACAGGTCATGCCGGTGTTCCGCGGCGACTTTTTCCAGTCCGTGACATTCCGGCTCAAGGACCCGGCAGCGTTCGCCGAGGCGAAGCGCGCGATCGAAAGCGATCCACAGACTGTCGTCGATGTGCACCGGGAATCGACGTTCTACGCGGCGCAAACCGGCGTGGCGGGGCAATTGCTGCGCGTGCTCGCCATTGCTGTCACGGCCATCATGTCGATCGGCGCGATCTTCGGGGCCGTGAACACCATGTACGCCGCCGTCGGGTCGCGGACGCCGGAGATCGCCGTGCTGCTCACGCTCGGCTTTCGCCCGTGGCAGGTGCTGTTCAGCTTTCTGGCCGAGGCGGTGCTCATCGCCGGCCTCGGCGCGATCCTGGGCGCCCTGCTCGCACTCCCCGTGAACGGCGTCGTCACCAGCACGACCAACTGGACGAGCTTCAGCGAAATCGCGTTCAGCTTCCGCATCACGCCCCTGTTGCTCGGGATCGGGATCGCGTTCGGCGTGGTGATGGGCTTCATCGGCGGCTTCTTCCCCGCGTGGCGGGCGGCCCGGCTGCGCGTCGTGCAAGCCCTGCGGTAGCCCGCGCATGAACGTCACCGCGCTCGCCGCGCACACGCCGGAAGCGGTGCGCGCGGCGCTCGCTGCGCGGGGATGGGAAGCACAGCCGGCGTGGTTCGCCGCTACCGGCATTCACCCGCTCGTCGTGCTCTTCGAAGAGATCACCGAGGCCGAGCGCGAAGCGCTCGTGCACTGGGGCACGAAGTCGGGCGCCGATGTGCTGACCGGCGACGGCTGGGCCCTGGTCGCCGGCGCGGCTAGCCGCCTCGCGCCGTTGGCGCGCTACGACCGCGCGCCCGCCGAGCTCGCGCGCCTCGCCCCGGCGCTGGGCCGGCTCCTCGCCGCGCGGGCCGAGCCACCGCGCTCGTGGGCGATTCGGGGCGCCGAGCTGTCGCTCGAGAAGCCCGTGATTATTGGCATTATCAACGTCACGCCGGATTCGTTTTCCGATGGTGGCCATCTGCCATCTGTAGAGGCAGCCATCGCGCACGCCGAACAGTTGATTGCTGACGGCAGTCGGCTCATCGACGTCGGCGGCGAGTCGACGCGTCCCGGCGCCCAACCGGTGCCGGCAGATGAGGAGATCGCTCGCGTGGTGCCGGTGATCGCCGGGTTGATCAAGCGGGGCTTCGGCGCGGTATCGGTCGATACCCGGAAGGCCGACGTCGCGCGGGCCGCGCTCGACGCCGGTGCCGCCGTGGTGAACGACGTCTCCGCACTGCAGTACGACCCCGGTCTCGCCGCGGTCGTGGCGCACGCGGAGGCCGGCATCATCCTCATGCACATGCGGGGAACCCCGGCCACGATGGACGACCTGGCGAAATACGACCACGTGGCGAGCGAGGTTGCTGCGGAACTGGCGGCAGGGGCGGCAAGGGCGGAACAGGGCGGCATCGCGGGGGAACGGATCGCACTCGATCCGGGGTTCGGTTTTGCGAAGACCGCGACCCACAACTTCCGGCTGCTCGACGAACTGGCAACGATCGTCGCGCTGGGCTATCCTGTAGCGGTCGGCCTGTCGCGCAAACGGTTTCTCGGCGCGGCGACCGGCCGGCCCGTGGAAGACCGCGATCGCGCGACGGCGGTCGCCTGCGCCCTCGCCTGGGAGCGAGGGGCCCGGCTGTTCCGGGTGCACAACGTCCCGTTGACACGCGAAGCCCTGGCCATCGCGAGCGCTACGACGAACCCAACGTGAACGTAGACGCCTTCAAGTTCCTGTCCCCCAAACTGTGGCCGGATCTCTTCGAGATCCTGCTCGTGTCGTTCGTCATCTACCGCTTCCTGCTCTTTCTGGTGGGGACTCGGGCGCTGCAGATCGTCATCGGGATCGTGATCCTGTCGCTCACGTACTTCACGGCGGTGTTTGCCAAGTTCACGATGATTTCCGAGCTCCTGGGCGTCGTGTTCACCTACGGCGCGTTCGCGCTCATCGTCGTGTTCCACCCCGAGCTCCGCAACGCGCTGGCGCGGCTCGGCCAGTCGCGCTACATGCGAGTGTTCTCGCGGGGCGACCGGCAATCGGTGGCGGAAGAGATCGCGGAGGCGCTCGATCGCCTGTCGCGCGCCGGCACCGGCGCGATCATCGCCGTCGAGGGAGATATCGGGCTCGAGGAATTCATCACGACGGGTGTGCCGATGGAAGCCAAAGTCTCGGCCGACCTCGTGACCACGATCTTCACACCCTATTCACCCCTGCACGACGGCGCCGTCCTGATTCGCGGAGACCAGATCATCGGGGCGGGCTGCGTGTTGCCGCTCACGCAGTTCAAGGTGGCCGACAAGTCGCTCGGCACACGGCACCGCGCGGCGCTGGGCTTGTCGGAAGAAACCGATGCGACTGTCCTCGTGGTGTCGGAGGAGACGTCCACCATCTCGGTCGCGAGCCACGGGCTCCTGTACCGTCACCTCACCCCGCCGCAGGTGCGCGACCTGCTCTCTGGTGCCGTCTCTCACCTCGAGGGCGGCGAGCGCGTGACTCAGCCTGCCACCTAAACCGCCCTACCGGGAGGCGGCCGCTGTCGCACTCCTGGTCCTCATCGGATATGTGATCACGCTCGCCCCCACAGTCACCCTGTGGGATGCGGGCGAATTCATCACCGCCGCCAAGGTGCTGGGCGTTCCGCATCCGCCCGGCACGCCACTCTTTGTCTTGCTCGGCCACGTCTGGGCCGGCATCCTGGCGCTCGGCGGGTACGCCTGGCGGCTCAACTTGATGAGCGCCTGCTTCTCCGCGGCGGGCGCGGGTTGCCTGTTTCTCGCCGCGCACCGACTCCTGGTGGGTGAGGTCCCGTGGCTCCGCATCGGGGGCGCCGCCGCGGCGGCGATCCTGTCGGCATTCACGTTCACGGGCTGGCAAAACAGCAACGAGACGGAAGTCTACACCGTGGCGACGTTCAGCATCGCCGCGGTCTGCTGGTTGTGTCTGCGCTGGCGCGACGTCCGCGGGACGGCGCGTGCCTCTCACACCCTGCTGCTCATCGTCTACATCGCCGCCCTCTCGATCGGCAACCACCTGCTCGCCCTGCTCGTCGGCCCGGCCGTCTCGCTGTTCATGGCGCACACGCTGCGTACTCTCCCCGCCCCCGATCCCGCCGAGCGACGCATGGAATGGGCGGAATGGGCCGCGCTCAGCGCGCTCTGGGTAGTGCTCGTGGGCGTGGGGCTCGGCAGCACGACGCTGCTGGTCGTCGGTGGCGTGTTGTTCCTCGTCGCGGCGGGCGCGTGCATCCTGAGCGGGTCGCACGCCTTTCCGTTCGTGGCCGTCGCGATCGCCGCCGTGGGGATTTCGATCTACGCGTATCTCTACATTCGCTCCGGCCTGCAGCCGTTGCTCGACGAAGCGAACCCTGAAACGTGGAAGAACCTGTTAGCCGTCATTCGGCGCGAGCAGTTCGGCAGCCGCGGCATTTTTGACAATCCGATGGTGCCGGGTAGTCCCCGCTCGCTGACCGTCTTCGGGCAGCAGCTCGCCAATTATCTCGTGTACTGCTCGTGGCAGTGGGCCCGCTCTCTGCCGCTGGTCAGCATGCTGGCCGTCACAGGCGTCTACGTGACCCTCGGCGTCTTCGGCTTCGCCTTCGCGTACCGGCGTGATGCCGGCATTGCCTATCTCCTCGGCGCGTTGTGGCTGGTGACAGGGCTCGGGCTCGTCGTGTACATGAATTTCAGGGCGGGCAATTCGATGTTGTGGGACGTCTACCGGTCGATCGACCAGCACGAGGTTCGGGAGCGGGACTACTTCTTCGTCGTCAGCTTTCAGGTCTGGGGCGTCTTTGCGGGACTTGGCCTGGCGGCCCTCGTGGGCAGGTTGTCGCGCGTCGAGCGGTCGGCGCGGCTGGGGATCGGCGCGGCCGCGCTGATCACGGTGCTGCCGTTCGCGGCCAACTTCAAAGCGGCGTCGCGCCGCCATGGCGCGGATGTGACGGCAGCACGCGACTTCGCCTACAACCTGCTGCAGTCGGTCGAGCCCTACGGCGTGCTGTTTGGGTTCGGCGACAATGACACGTTCCCCGTGTGGTATCTGCAGGAAGTCGAGGGTGTGCGACAAGACGTCACGCAAATCAACCTTTCCCTCGCCAACCTCGACTGGTATCTGCACCAGCTCGCGACCCGACCGATCCGGCCATTCGATCCGGCGGGTGCGCCGGCTTCGTATCGAGCGCTGGCTGCGGCCCCCCCCCAGCCGGCCGGCCCGGCGTTGCGTCTGACGGACGAAGAGATCGCGGGGATGATGCAGCCGTTGCCGGTGCGCACCGACGGCGTCGTCCGCGCGAACGCGTTTGAGCTGCGGGTCCGAAAGGGACAGGTGTTCATCACCGCCGACCTGGTGATTCTGTACACGATCGCTGCCTATCTTCCCTCGCGATCGGTGACATTCGCCGTGGGGTCGGGCCGCGGCTCCTGGTTGGGACTCGATCCGCAGCTCGCGTTCCAGGGACTCGTCTACAAGGTCGTGCCGCGCGCCGACACGGTACGCCGGTTCGTGCCCGGTCTGCAGGGAACCATGGTGGATTCGGCGCGCACGCGATTCCTCGTGGATTCGGTGTTTCGCTGGGGCAGGTTCTTCCAGCCGGATTCGCTCGAGGTCGAGCCCGCCGCGGAGCAGGTGGCCGCATCGTTCTCGGTGCCGTTCCTGGAGCTCGGGAACGCCGCGGCCCTCCGCGGCGACCAGCGGCAGGCCCTCGCCTACTTCGGGCGGGCCTACCATCTCAATCCCAACAAGGCGCTCGCCGACTTGATCCGTCGCATCGAAACCGAGGGCCTGCAAGCTCTGTTTCGGCGCTAAATCGTGGCCACTTAGACCCTTAGCGCCCGAGCGTCTATATTCACAGGCTATGAGTTTCGCGGCCCTCCCGGAGCGTTTGGCGCAGGTGAGGGCCGAGATTGCGCGACGGGCCGCGCACTCCGTCACGATCGTCGCAGTCACGAAGGGATTCGGCACCGACGCGATCCGCGCGGCACGCGACGCCGGGATCGCCGACATCGGTGAGAACCGCGTTCAGGAGGCGGTCCAGAAGCAGGACGAATTACGCGAGCTCGGCGGTGTCCGCTGGCACCTGATCGGGCATCTGCAACGCAACAAGGCTCGCGCGGTCGCCGGACGTTTCGAGCTGATCCATTCGCTCGACTCGCTCGCATTGGCGCAGGAGCTGGACCGGCGGCTGACGGCGCCGCAGCGCGTGCTCTTGCAGGTGAATGTCGCGGGCGAGGAACAGAAGAGCGGCTGCGCGTCCGCCGACGCGCCCGGGTTGGTGCGGCAGATCACCGCGTTGCCGCAGCTGCGGTTGGAAGGGTTGATGACGTTGGCCCCGTTCACGGATGACGAAGACGTGCAGCGCCGGACCTTCCGGGGACTGCGCCTCTTGCGCGATAGGATCAAGGAGGAGGAAGGGGTATGGCTACCGACCCTCTCGATGGGGATGTCCGCCGATTACGCTTCAGCAGTCCAAGAGGGAGCAACGGTGATCCGCTTGGGTACCGCACTGTTCGGCCCGAGGGAGAACCCATGAACGACGACGCCTTCACGCTGACGCCGCTCGATATCCGCAAGCAGGAATTCCGCAAGAGCCTGCGCGGCTACGACACGCTGGGCGTGGACGATTTCCGGATCCGTGTCGCGGATGCGCTGGAGCGCGCGATTCGCGAGCGCCAGGTGCTCGAGGAGCGCCTCGCCGCGCTGACCGAGCAGCTGCGCGTCTTTCGCGAGCGCGAAAAAGCGATGAACGAAGCGCTGGTCGCGGCGCAGCAGCTGCGCCAAGACACTCGCGCGGCGGCGGAGCGGGAAGGGCAGGTCATCCTGCGCGAGGCCGAGGCCGCGGCGAAGCGGGTGCTCGACGAAGCGAAGCAGGCCGAGCGTGCCGTGCGGGCGCGCATGGCCGAAACCGAGCGCCAGTTCCAGCAATACGTCGGCGGCTTCCGCGCCCTGCTCGAACGCCATCTCGCCGAGCTGCGCGCTCTCGACGGCCAGAAGTGACGGGAGTCTCCGTTGCCGAGGCGGTCCGCGTCGTACAGTCGCGGACCGCGATCGTTCCAGAGGTCGCCGTGATCCTGGGGACGGGCCTCGGCGCGCTCGCCGACGAGATGAAGGCGGACGCGACGCTCCCGTATCCCGAGATCCCCGGGTTTCCGACGCCGACCGTCGAAACGCACGCGGGGCGCCTGCTGTTCGGGACGATCGCTAAGCGCCGCGTCGCGATCATGCAGGGCCGCTTCCATCGCTACGAAGGCTACACGCTGCAGCAGGTGGCGTTTCCAGTGCGCGTGCTGCGCGCGTTGGGCGCCAAGACGCTGATCGTCTCCAACGTCTCGGGTGGAATGCATCCCCTCTGGTCCACCGGCGATCTGGTGCTCCTCGCCGATCACATCAATCTCCTCGGCGATAATCCGCTGGCGGGACCGAATGTCGACGCGGAGGGCCCGCGCTTTCCGGATATGTCGGCGGCGTACGACCCCGCGCTGCGCAAACTCGCGCGCGCCGTCGCGATCGAGCACCAGATCGTGTTGCGCGAAGGCGTGTATGTCGCGGTGCCGGGCCCGAACCTCGAGACGCGCGCCGAGTACCGCATGCTGCGGGCAATGGGCGCCGACCTCGTCGGCATGAGCACGGTGCCCGAAGTGATCACGGCGGTCCATCAGGGCATGCGCGTCCTGGGGCTCTCGATCATCACCGACAACTGTCTACCCGACGCGCTCGAGCCGACGTCGGTGGAGCAGATCATCGCCGTCGCGCGCGGGGCCGAGCCGAAGCTCGCGACCGTCGTGCGCGGCGTGCTGGAGCGTTTGTCCTGATGTCCTACCCGCCCTCCGATTTGACGCAGTCGATCGACGAGCTGGAGCGGCAGCTGCTGGCGACGTGGAAGCACGAGCGGCTGTTCACGCGCGTGAGCGACGCAACGCGCTACGGGCCCCCCTTCATCTTTTTTGAAGGCCCACCCACCGCCAATGGCCGTCCGGGCATCCATCACGTCTTCTCGCGCACGCTGAAGGACCTGATCTGCCGGTTTCACACCATGCTGGGACAGGGCGTCACGCGGATCGCGGGATGGGACACGCATGGCTTGCCCGTCGAGATCGAAGTCGAGAAGGCGCTGAACATCAACGGCAAGCGCGAGATCGAGGCATACGGCGTCGAGCGGTTCAACAAGCTCTGCCGCGAAAGCGTGTTCAAGTACAAGACCGATTGGGAATCGCTGTCGGACCGGATCGGATACTGGCTGGACTACGAGCACCCCTACATCACCTATAGCAACAACTACATCGAGACGGTGTGGTGGCTGCTGAAGCGGCTGCACGAGAAGGCGCTGCTGTATCGCGGGCACAAGGTCCTCCCGTACTGCCCGCGCTGCGGCACGGCGCTGTCGTCACATGAAGTGGCACAAGGCTATGAGACCGTGCAGACCAATTCGGTCTACGTCACCTTCCCGCTCCTCGCCAGGAAGGGCGACAATCCCCGCGAGCTCGTGATCTGGACGACGACGCCGTGGACGCTGCTGTCCAACGTCGCGGTCGCCGTGCATCCCGATTTGGAATACGGCGAATACGCGCTCGCGGATCACACGACCGGCAAGATCACCAGCTACATCGCGGCGGTGGCGCGCGCCGCCGATGTGCACGTGCACGGCCGGCCGCTGATCCAGGGTGATCTGATCAAGACCTATGCCGGCCGCGACCTGGTCGGGAAGAAGTACGCGCGGCCCCTCGAGGTCGTGGAGCTGCCTCCGGAAGGCCAGCGCGCGGTGATCGTCGCGGGCTCCTTTGTCGGCGCGGATGAGGGCACCGGGCTCGTGCACCTGGCGCCGGCGTTCGGGGCCGACGACTATGCCGCGGGCCAACAGAACGGTCTCGCCTTCGTCAATCCGGTCGCCCCGGACGGCACGTTCCAGGGCACGACTTGGGCCGAGATCGAAGGCAAGCTCGTCACCGACAAGGAAACGAATCGCCTGATCATCGAGCGCCTGAAACAGGATGGGCGCTGGCTCGAAACGAGGCCGTACTCGCACAGCTACCCGCACTGCTGGCGCTGCGACTCGCCGTTGATCTACTACGCCCGCAGCTCGTGGTTCGTGCGCACCACCGCGGTGAAATCGCGGATGCTCGAGGTCAACGCCGAGGTCGATTGGCATCCGCCCGAGGTGGGGACGGGCCGCTTCGGCGAGTGGCTCGAGAACAACGTCGACTGGGCGCTGTCCCGCGACCGCTATTGGGGGACGCCGCTCAACATCTGGGAGTGCGATTCCGACCGCGAGCACCGCGAGGTCATCGGTTCGTACGACGAGCTGGCGCAGCGCTGGGGCAAGACGGTGCCCGAGGGCTTCGATCCGCACAAACCGTACATCGATTCGTACACCTGGCCCTGCCACGACTGCGGCGGCACGATGCGGCGCGTGCCAGAGGTGATCGACGCCTGGTTCGACTCGGGCTCGATGCCGTACGCGCAATGGCATTATCCGTTCGAGCATCAGGCCGATTTCAAGGCGCACTTCCCGGCCGACTACATCTGCGAGGGCGTGGATCAGACCCGCGGCTGGTTCTACTCGCTGCTCGCGATCGGCGTCGCGGCGTTCGACTCGCCCGTGTACAAGCATGTCATCGTCAACGAGCACGTGCTCGACGTGCACGGCCAGAAGATGTCGAAGAGCCGCGGCAACGTCGTCGATCCGTGGAAGGTGATCGGCGAACACGGCGCCGATGCGGTGCGGCTCTACCTGCTCGGTCAGAGTCAGGTCTGGCTGCCGAAACGGTTCGACGAACGCCAGATCCCGGAGGTCGCGGACGGATTTCTCAACACGCTGCGCTCGACCTATGACTTCTTCCGCCGCTACGCGCAGGATTGGAATCCGCCGGCCGAGGAGGACGCGACGCCACCCGGCCAACGGCCGGCCGCCGACCGCTGGCTCCTCGCGCGACTCGATGAGGTCGTCAATGCCGTCCGCCAGGCCTGGGCGTCCTACGACGTCACCGCCGGCGTCCGGGCGATCATGGACTTCGTCGGGGAGGACCTGTCCCGCTGGTACATCCGGCGGAACCGGCCGCGCTTCTGGGCCCCCGATCGAGCGACCGACCCGGTGGCACTCGAGACGCTGCACGAGGCCCTGGTCGCCGCCGTGCGGCTGCTGGCCCCCGCGGCCCCCTTCATCTCCGACTGGGTGCACCGGGCCCTGACAGGGACCTCCGTGCACCTCGCCTCCTTCCCGGTGGACCGGGGGCACCGCGAGCCGGAGCTGCTTTCCGCGATGAGTACCGTCCGAAAGCTGGCCTCGCTTGCCCGGGCGGCACGGGAATCGCGTAACCTGCGGGTCCGCCAGCCGCTGGCCCGGATGCAGCTGGCCGTTCCGACCGCTGCCCAGGGCCCGGCCTTGTCAGACCTGTTAGATATTCTGGCTGCCGAAGTCAACGTAAAGGCGGTTCAGGTCGTGGCCTCGGACCATGATCTGGTGCGTCTGCGCGGGAAAGCGAATTTTCGGACCCTCGGAAAACGCTACGGCAAGGACACTCCGCGGGCCGCGGTCGCGGTCGGGGAGCTGGGTGCGGCGGAGCTGCAGATCCTGGAGCAGGGCGGGGTGGTGCGGTCGGGCGAGTGGGAATTCCGGCCCGAAGATGTGACCGTCACCCGTGAGGTCGCGAGCGAGTGGCTGGTACAGGCGGATGGGCCGTACGTCGTCGCGCTCGATCCCGAGCTGACCGATGACCTGGTGCAGGAAGGGTTGGCGCGCGAGGTGGTGAATCGCGTGCAACGTCTCCGCAAGGAGGCGGGATACGAATACACGACGCGGATCGAGTTGAGCATCACCGGCGCCGACGACGTGGTTGCCGCGACTCGCGCGTTCCAGGGATTTGTCGAAGGTGAAACGTTGGCGCGCCGGATGGTGCTGGGCGCGGCCCTCGACGAACCCGACTTGCAGCGTGACGTAGACATCGAAGGACGCCAGACGACCATTGCGCTCCGGCGTCACGACGGAAGAAAGGGCGGAACCAGATAATGCCGACTAAGTCTACCAAGGTCAAAACTAAAGCTGGCCTGAACAAAAAGCAGTTGACCCATCTCGAAAAGCGGCTGCTCGAAGAGCGCGCCCGCGTCATCAAGGAGCTGGGGCACTACGGCGAGTCGTTCAACTCGAGTCTGCAGGCCTCCGACGGCGATCTCTCGAGCTACTCCTTCCACATGGCCGATCAGGGCACCGACGCGATGGAGCGCGAGAAGGCGTTTCTGTTCGCGTCGCAGGAAGGGCGCTACCTGTGGCACGTGAACGAGGCGCTGCGCCGGCTGTACAGCGCGCCGGAGCGCTTCGGCCGCTGCGAGCAGTGCGGTGATCCGATCGGTTTCGATCGTCTCGATGCTCTCCCCCACGCCCGCCTGTGCATCAAGTGCAAGGCCAGAGAGGAAGATGGTAAACGCCGCTGAGCGTCGGTTGTTCTGGGGGACGGCGGTGGCTGTCGTCGTTTCCGATTTCGTCACGAAGCTGATCGCCGAGTCATTTTTGGCGCGGCGCCTGCCGCTTCAGATCATCGGCGATACCGTGCAGTTCCGGCTGGTCTACAACGAGGGCGCCGCCTTCGGCCTCCACGTGGGCGACAACTCGCGCTGGATCTTCCTCGGCCTCGCCATCGTCGCGCTGTTCGTGCTCGCCTCCCTGGTGCGCAGCACCAGGCCTGGCGACCACTTCCGGCTCGTCGCGCTGGCGCTCGTGTGCGGCGGCGCGGTCGGCAACCTGATCGACCGGATTCGCAGCGGGCAGGGCGTCGTCGATTTCGTGGACGTGGGCCTCGGGGCGTGGCGCTGGCCGACGTTCAACGTCGCCGATTCGGCCATCACGATCGGCGCGATCGCACTCGGACTCTCTCTGTGGCAGGAAGGCCGCGCGCAGCAACGGGCAAAGGAGGCACGCGCGGCTGAGCCTTGAACATCACGTTTTGCGTTGTTCGCACCACGGAACGTCTCGATCGTTTTCTCGCCGACCAGCTCGCTCTCTCCCGCACCCAGGCAGGACGTCTCATTGCCGAAAGCCGAGTGACCGCGCGCGGCAAGCCGTTGCGTGCGTCCGCGTTGCTGGAGCGGGGGACGGAGGTCACGGTCGCGCTGCCCGAAGACGAACCGCCGCGTACTTATGCCCCGGCGCACGCGGAGCTGCATTTCGTCTACGAGGACGAGCATCTCGCGGTGCTCGACAAGCCGGCGGGACTGGTCGTGCATCCCGGACCCGGCCACTGGAACGACACCCTCGTCAACGTCCTGGTCGGCCGCGGCACCGAGCTGTCTGGCGGCTCGACTGAAGGACGCCCGGGCATCGTCCATCGCCTCGACCGTGACACGTCGGGGTTGCTCATGGTCGCGAAGAGCGATCTGGCGCATCGGCGCCTGGCCGGGGCCATCGAGCGTCGCACGGTGAAGCGCGTCTACGCCGCGATTGTGTGGGGACACCTGCGCAAGAGTCCGGTCGACATCGAGGCGCCGATCGCGCGGCATCCGAAGGAGCGCAAGCGCATGACGGTGGCCGAGGGCGGCCGCCACGCCGTCACGCACGCGAGCGTGGTCGCGCGGTTCGCGCACACCGACTTGCTGCGCGTGCGCCTGGGCACTGGCCGGACCCATCAGATTCGCGTCCACCTCGCGCACATCGGCTGTCCGATCGTCGGCGATCGCGAGTATACGTTTGGCGGGAGTCGTCGCGTCACGCCGTCGGCACGTCAAGAAGCGGAGCGACTCGAAACGCTGGCGCCGCGCCAGTTGTTGCACGCCGCCGCGCTGTCGTTCACACATCCCGTGACCGGTGTCACGCTGTCGCTCACGTCGGAATGGCCGAACGACTTGCGTCCCGCGCTGGCGGAAGCGGCAGGGGGGGATGCGGCGAATTTGCTTGCTCAGCCTAACCCCCTGCAGTATCTTGGCTTCTTCGCATCCGATGACTGACGGAAGCCTCGTCTCCGCTCGCCTCCTCGTGTTCCGCGTGGGAACACTGGCGTGCGCGGCCGAGGTGGATCAAGTGCGGGAGATTCTCCCGCGCCTCCCAACGACGCGTATCCCGGGCGCGCCCCCGGTCGTGGCGGGGCTCGTGAATGTCCGCGGCACGCTGGTGACGGTCGTGGAAGGATGGCGTGCGCTGGGCCAGGCACAGCCCGGTCTGTCCGCCCCTCCCTCCGACGCCTCCCAGTCACAAGCGCCTGACGCCGCGGGTTCGACGCTCATCCTCGAAGTCGGCCAGGGTGGCGAAGTGGGAGCGGGGAATGGGTCGGGACGGAAGCTGATTGGCTTTACGGTGGACGAGGTCATGGACATGCTGGCGGTGGCCGACACGACGCTGGAGGACCGGCGCAGTCTCCCCGGCGTCGACCCCACCCTGGTCCGCGCCGTCGGCCGCCGGAATGGAGAACTGTTCATCGTACTGGACGTCGCGGCGCTGTTGGGCCCGATTCTGACTTCTTAAGGAGCGCGCAGTGAGCCACACGGTTCTCGTCTGTGACGACGCCATCTTCATGCGCACGATGATCACGGACATCCTGGCGCAGGCCGGATTCGAGGTCGTCGGCGAGGCGGAAACCGGCACCCAGGCGGTCGAGAAATACCGGCAGCTCAAGCCGGATCTGGTCACGATGGATATCGTGATGCCCGACATGGGCGGCATCGACGCCGTCCGGGAGATCGTGAAGCACGATCCCGACGCCAAGATCCTGATGTGCAGTGCGATGGGGCAGCAGGCGTTGGTGGTCGAAGCGATCCAGGCCGGCGCCAAGGACTTCGTCGTCAAACCGTTCCAGCCCTCCCGCGTCCTCGAAGCCGTGCAGCGCGTTCTGGGCTAGCCATGGACCTGTCGCAGTACGCCGAGCTGTTCCTGGCCGAGAGCCGCGAGCACTTGAGCGCCTGCAACCAGTTATTGCTCGAGTGGGAGCGGAATCCGGCGTCGACCGAGCCGGTCGGTGGTCTGTTCCGCGCGGTCCACACGGTGAAGGGGATGGCGGCGACGATGGGCTATGGCCGCGTTGCCGATCTCTCGCACCGGATGGAGAATCTCCTCGACAATCTGCGCCGCAGCGCGCGCGCGCCCGCCGAAGACCTGATTCAGCTGCTGTTTCGCGCCACCGATGCGCTCGAGAAGGCGGTCGAGCTCGCCGTCGCCGGGCGCGAGCGGGAAGCCGATCTCGCGATCCTCGCCGACATCGATCGCGCCGCGCAACAAACGAAACCTGCCGCGCAACCAAGCGCGCTCGCGCGCGTGTTGGGTGAGTCCACTGAGTCCTCAGACGCGGACTCCTCGCCGAGCCTACCTGCTGCGTCTGCGGCGCCTGCCGCGTCTCGCGGATCCACCCGCCTCATCGGCGTCACCATCCGTGCCGAGGCACCGTTAAAGGGTGGTCGTGCGATGCTCGTCATTCGGAAGGTGCAGACCCTGGGCACCGTCCACCGCATACAGCCGCCTCCCGCCGCGTTCGAGTCGGACGACTTCGATGGCCGGTTCGCGTTCGAGCTCGAGACGGCGGCGGCCCGGGCCGACATCGAGGCCGCCGTCCGCGCCGTGGGAGACGTCGAGCGGGTGACGTTCGGCGGCGGGATCGATGAGGGGCAGGTCAGTCCGGCCGAAAGCGTGGCCGGCGGCGGGCGCAGCCGGCACATTCGCGTGGACCTGCGGCGGCTCGACACGCTGATGGATCTGATCGGCGAGCTCGTCACCGAGCGCGGCCGCCTGAATGAGCTGGCCGCGCGCTGGGTAGGGCGCGATCCCGAGATCGACGAGGTGGCGATTCACATCTCGCGGCTGTCGGCCGATCTCCAGAACGAGATCATTCAGGCGCGCATGACGCCCGTGTGGCAGGTGTTCGATCGCTTTCCGCGGCTCGTGCGCGATGTCGCGCGGCAGCTCGGCAAGCAGATCTCGTTTCGCGTCGAAGGAAAAGAGATCGAGCTCGATCGGGAAATCCTCGACGCGCTCGGCGATCCGCTGATGCACCTGCTCCGCAACGCCGTGGATCACGGCATCGAGCCGCCCGCCGAGCGCAAGCGCCACAAGAAGAACCCCGAAGGCGAAATCGTCCTGGCCGCGGTGCGCGAGCGCTCCAGCGTGGCGATCAGTATTTCGGACGACGGGCGCGGCATCGATCGCGGCGAGATCCTCGCGAAGGCGAAGAAAGAAGGCATCGTCGGGCCGCACGTCGAATCGCTCTCCGACGACCAGCTGCTCCGCGTGCTGGCGCGGCCGGGCTTCTCGACGGCGGAGTCGGTGACGAGCGTCTCGGGCCGCGGCGTGGGGATCGACGTCGCCATGACGCGCATTCGCGCGCTGGGCGGGTCGATCGAGATCCGCACCGAGCGCGGCAAGGGCACCGCCTTCGTGCTGCGGCTGCCGGTGACGCTGGCGATCGTGCGCGCCCTGATCGCCGCGGTGGGTCACGAGCGCTATGCGCTGCCCCTCACGTACGTCGCCGAGACGGTCGAATTTGGGACGACGCCGCTGACGACGATGGAAGGTCGCGACGCGATCGTGCTGCGTGATCGCGTGGTGCCGCTGGTTGATCTCCGGAAGCTTCTGGGAACGAATGGCGGCGCTCCCTCGCCGCCCCCTCGCCGCCCTGTGATCGTGCTCGAGATGGGCGAGCGGCGCGCCGGGATTGTCGTGGACGGCATGTTGAGCCAACAGGAAATCGTCGTGAAGGGATTCGACGCGCCGCAGGGGACGCTGCCGGTCTTCAGCGGCGCCACGATCATGGGTGATGGCGTGCCCGCGTTGATCCTCGATGCGGCCGGTCTGGTCTAGGTTTTCACACGCTAAAGCGTGCGCTCGGCCAGCGCTGCCCTTAAGGGCAATGTCTGCCGAGCACACCCTTCAGGGTGTGAACTAAGGGAGCGACATGGAAGACGTTCGCGATCTAAAAGCGCTGCAGCTCGACGCCCTCAAAGAGGTGGCGAACATTGGGGCCGGCCACGCGGCCACGGCGCTCTCGCAGCTCACGCACCGCCGCATCATGATCTCCGTGCCCGAGATCAACATCGCGCGACTGGAAGACGTGCCCGGGCTGATCGGCGATCCGCAGGAGGTCGTCGCCGCGGTGCTCATGCACATGCTCGGCGACCTGACCGGCCGGACGCTGTTGATCTTCCCGGAGCCCGTGGGCCGGCAGCTGTGCGACATGCTGCTCAAGCGGCCGCTCGGCACGACCAAAGCGTTCGAGACGATCGAGCAGTCGTGCCTCAAGGAAGCCGGCAACATTCTGTCGGGCGCCTACATGAACGCGCTGTCGGAGTTCATGGGGATGCTGCTGTTGCCGTCCGTGCCCAGCCTGGTGGTGGATCTCTCGGCCGCAGTCCTCACGACGACCTACCTGAACTTCGGGCACGATCGCGACTTCGTGTTTTGCGTCGAGACGGAGTTCAACATCGACGCTCAAGACGGGTTGCGCGGCCACTTCCTGCTCCTGCCCGACCTGGCGTCGCTCAAGGCCATCTTCGACGCCATTCGGCTGACTTGACGGTCTCAGAGCGTGACGTCGCCGTCCTGAGGTCCTTTGCCCGCCGGATCGACCCATCCGATGCGGGCGCGCACAACAATCTCGGTGTTCTCTACTATCAAAAGGGTCTCGTCCCCGAGGCCATCGAGCAGTTCACCCGCGCGCTCGAGCTCGACCCGCGCATGCAGGTCGCGC
Organism: Gemmatimonadales bacterium; assembly: GCA_036003865.1. GTDB lineage: Bacteria > Gemmatimonadota > Gemmatimonadetes > Gemmatimonadales > GWC2-71-9 > 20CM-2-65-7. The sequence continues at coordinate 57,114 of DASYRZ010000158.1, forward strand.
AGCGCAATCTCGAGATCGCCTACCACAACACGGGCTATTACGACCGCCGCGTGGCCGAGCTGCAGGAGCGGCTGCGGCAGGCGCCCGATGAGCGGGACGCGCGTTGGGAGCTGGGCCGCACCTACGCGATCCTCGGCGCCTTCGACGAGGCGGTCGCCGAATTCGAGGAGCTGCTCGGCCACAAGCCGGACGACGTCGCGGCGATCATCCAGCTGGGGCTCGCCGAGAAGGCGCGCGGCCGCCTCGAAGTCGCCACCGAATGGTTCCTGCGTGCCGCCGAAGCCGAGCCCGACTCCTCGGTCGTCCACTTCTATCTGGGTGAGGTTTACTACAATCGCGGGCTGAACGAGCCGGCGCTGGGCGCCCTGGAGCGCTCGGTCGCGCTCAATCCGGACAACGCCAACGCGCACTACCTGATGGCCTTCGTGCTGGGCGACATGGGTCGCCATCAGGACGCGCGCGCGGCCTCCAAGCGCGCGATTCAGCTCAACCCGCCGCTCGCGCGCGCGCAGACGAATCTGTCGCTGGAACGCTACCGCGCCGAGCGGCAGTCGGCCGAGCACCGGCTGCGCGCGCAGCCCGCGCCCGAGGTCGCCGAAGGCAGCGAGCTGGCGCACCACAACCTCGGCCTCGCGTTCCGGCAAAAGGGGTACTACGCGGAGGCGCTGCGCGAATATCGCCTCGCGCTCGAGCGCGGCGAGGACCGCCGGCTCGTGCGCCAGGCGATGGCGGAGGTCTATCTGCTCAAGCGCGACTTCACCGACGCGCTCGAGCTGTACGAGTCCCTGATCCACGAGATCCCCGATTCGCCCAAACTCTGGAACGAGCGGGGTGTCGTGCTCCATCAGGCGGGCCGGACGGCGGATGCCCTGGCCTCGTATCGCCAGGCCACCGACGTGGATCCGCGCTACGCGCTCGCCTGGAACAACGTCGGCGTGGTGCTCGCGCACCAAAGCGACGCGGAAGACGCGATCGAGGGGTTCCGCAAAGCGCTGCAGCTGTCGCCGGAATTCGTCGGCGCTCGCCTGAACCTGGCGCTGCTGTTGACGCATCTGCGGCGCTTCCAGCTCGCGCTCGAAGCCTACCGCCAGGTGCTCGCCGACCAGCCGGCCTCCGCGGCCGCGTGGAACGGCGTCGGCCTGGTGCTGGTCGAGCTGAAGCGCTTTCCCGACGCCCGCAACGCCTTCGTGCGCGCGGTCGAGGCCGATCCACAGAACGCCGGCGCGCACTACAACCTGAGCTTCACGCTCTCGAACCTCGGCGACTACGACGGCGCCCTGCGGGCGACCAAACGCGCGCTGGAGCTCGATCCCTACTACGTCTCCCAGAAGTTCGCGCTGGCGATCGACCTGCAGTACGAGACGGTGGCCATCGGCGTCGTGCCCGAGATTTCCGCCGACGTCAGCGCCGAGAACCTCGGCGGCGAGTTTGCGTTCGACCAGCGCCTGCTCGACAACATCTTCCAGGAGCTCGAGCCGGCGGCCACCGCGCCGCAGCCCGCGCCCGCCGGGCTCGCCAGGAAGGCGGACGATCCGCTCGGGCTCGCGCGCGACTACGTGAGCAAGGGCATGATGGACCTCGCCGTCGCGGAGGCGATGCGCGCCGTGCAGCGCGGGGCGGACCGCGGCCAGGCGGCGACGCTGGTGGGTGAGATCTACGCGCGGCGCGGCCTGCATGGCGAGGCGCTCGAGCGCTATCGCGAGGCGCGCACCCTCGACGGTACGAATGCCGCGGCCGCGCTGGGCGAGGTCAAGAGCCTGCTGGCGCTGCACCGCGCGGCGGAGGCACTGCCGCTCACCGAAGAGCTGGTTGGCAAGGCGCCCGAAGATGTCGAAGTGCTGGTCGCGGCGGCGAAGGCGCGCGCGGCGACGGGCGACGCCGCCGGCGCGCTCACCGCCTTGCGGCGGGCGCAGACGCGGGCCCCCGACCGCGCCGATTTGCACAAGCTCCAGGGCGATATCGCCCTCAAGGTCGGCGACCGGCAGGGCGCGCGGACGGCGTACCGCGCGGCGCTCGACTTGGATGAGGGGTTCGTGCAGGTCTGGCTCGACCTCGGGCGGCTGCACGAGCAGGACGAGGAATGGATGGACGCGCAGCGAGCCTATGAAGCGGCGCTCGACGCGCTGCCGACGTTCCATGAAGCGGCGCTCGCGCTCGCGGATCTGCTGCGGCGCAGCGGCAGCCTGCGCCGCGCGGTGGTGCGGCTCGCCGAAATGCTGGAGCAGGATCCGTACGACATGGACGCGCTGCTGCTGCTCGGCCGCGCCCTGCTCGACGACAAGCGCAATACCGAAGCGCTGGAGGCGTTCCGGCGCGCGCTGAAATTCGATCCCGAGCACACCGCCGCGCTGTTCTACCTGGGCGCGACGCTCGCGCGGCTGCAGCGCTACGCCGAGGCCGTGGCTGCCTGGGACCGCGTGACGCGGATCGATCCCGGCGGACCGTTCGCGCAACGCGCGCGCATGCACGCGCGCACCGCGGTCGACTTGCAGCACATTTTCTCCACCCCGGACGCGGCCTGACGCATGGCGATCGAAGGACCGCTTCGCGAGCTCGGCATCCACGACGTCTTCCAGCTGCTCGACCTGAGCCGGAAGACGGGCGCGCTGCGCGTCACCTCGGACCTGCGGCACAACGAAGGGAAGATCTACTTCGACAACGGCGTCGTGGTGTCGGCGGAAATCCGCAGCAATCCGCATCCGCTCGGCGCCCTGCTGCTCCGCACCGGCAAGATCGCCGAGGCCGACCTCGAGCGCGCGCGGGACATGCAGCAGCGCCAGGGCGACAAGCGCCGCCTCGGGGAGATCCTCGTGGCGCTCGGCGTCATCACGCAGCGCGAGGTCGAGCGCCAAATTCACTTCCAGATCGAAGAGGTCGTCTTCGAGGTCATGAGCTGGAACGAGGGCTACTTCTCGTTTGTGGAAGAAGCCGAGAGCAAGGTCCCCACCGAGGTGACGGTGCGCATTCCGGTGGAGGCACTGCTGATGGAAGGCGCGCGGCGCATCGACGAGTGGTCGCGGATCGAGAACCGCATTCCGCACGTCGGCGTCGTGCCGTCGCTCGCGCCCCCTCCCGAAGGCGGCGGCGGTGAGCTGGACCTGTTGCCGCCGGAGTGGGAAGTGCTCGCGCTCATCGATGGCGAGCGCTCGGTCCGCGGGCTCGCGACGGAGCTGGGGCGCTCCGATTTCGAAGTCGCCAAGACGCTGTTCGGCCTCGAGAGCGCCGGCGTGATCGTGCTGGTCGATCCGGGAACGGCGCGGCGCGGGAGGCCGAGTGCCGCCTCCGACCTGGCGGAGCTCGTCGCGAAGGCCGAGCGCGCGCTCGTCGCCAAGGATCTCGATGCCGCGCGGGCGGCGGCGGAGCAGGCCAGCAGCATGCAGCCGCACGACGGGACGATTCATATCCTGCTCGGCCGCATTCAGCTGGCGCAGGGTCACGCCTCCGCGGCCGCCGAGGAGCTGCGGCGCGCACTCCGCCTCGATCCGCTCCTCGCCGCGGCGCATCGCCAGCTCGGATTTGCACTGGTCGCGATGGGGCGGTTTGGTGAGGCCGTGCAGAGCTGGGATCAGTGGGAGCGCCTGGCCCGGACCCCAGAGGAAGAAGCGCAGAAGGCCGACGTCCAGCGCGCCCGCGAAGCCGCGCGAGTGTTCACGCATGGCTGACGACATCCGCGCGCTGTCCGCGCAGCTCGCCCAGGATCCGCAGAGCCTCGTGTTCCTGCGGCTCGGCGAAGCGCTGCGGCGCAAAGGACAGCTCGACGCCGCGCTGCGTGTCGCCATGAACGGACTGGAGCGGCATCCGCACCTCGCCGATGCGCACGATTTGTACGCGCGTATCCTCACTGATAAGCACGATTACGAGCATGCGTTCGACGAGTGGGACATGGCGGTGCGGATCGCACCACACCACACGGGGGCGCTGAAGGGGCTCGCCTTCCTCTATTTCAAGGTGGGAGACATCGAGCAGGCCGAGGCCCATCTCGCGGCTGCGAAGCGCGTCGAGCCCGACGACCCCACCATCGAGCAAGCATTCGAGATGATGCGCGGCGGCCGCAGACCGTCGTTGCCCGAACCGACTCCTGCCCCCGAGCCGGCAGCGACCGCCGCCGCATCTACCGCCGCCGTGTCGAGCAGTGGCTTTGATGAGGCACGCGTGTTCGCCGGCCTCGAGGGCGCCAACGAAGGCCTGCTGCTGATCGACGGCGCAGGACGGGTGCTGGGCGGAGCGTTACGAGATCGCTCCGGTACGGATGTCACGGACAGCGTCGCAGCGTACCTTGCCGGTGTGTCTCAGGAAGCGGCGCGTACCGCTAAGCTGTTGGGCCTCGGCGCCTGGAACGGGCTGTCGGCGGAAGGGCAGCACGGCAACGTGCATCTCGCCCATCCGACGCCAGAAGCCTTGTTGCTGGTCGTGCGCGAACGGGGCATGCCGCTCGGCCGCCTCGCGATCCTCGCGCAGCGCGCCACGATCATGGCGCAGCGCTGGCTGGAACGGCAATGAGCAAGGCGCTCGATATGATCACACGGGTGCGCGGCGTCCGCGGGGCGATGCTCGTTTCCGCGGAAGACGGGCTCGTGGTCGCCGAGCAGCTGATGGAGGGGATCAAGGGCGGCGCCGTCGCGGCGCTTGCCGCGAGCCTTGCCGGTCGCCTGCGGCGCGCGATGGAGGCCGCGGGCACCGGAGCCAGCGTCTTTTGGCATCTTCAGGCGGAGCAGGGCGCGCTGCTCGTCGTCCCGGGAGGTGACCCCGTCGGCAGTATCCTGGTCGTCGCGGTGGCAGAGCCGGACGTGAACATCGGCCTCGTGCGGCTGGAGCTGCTGCGCGCCGCGGGGGCCGTCGTATGAGTCCGCAGACACGCGCGGTCGAAAACTGGACGCTGCAGCCGTTGACGGACTTCGTGCGCGAAGCGTCGGCCCGCCTGGTGCTGGTGCTCACGCCGGCCGGCCAGGTCCTCGCGCAATCGGGATTCTCGCGCGCGGTCGATGTGATGTCGGCCGCGGCCCTCGCGGCGGCGATTGTCGCGTCCACGGCGGAGCTCGCGCGCCAAATGCGGCAACCGCCGTTCGGCGCGCTCAGCCATCAGGGACCCAAGACCGGTTTCTTCCTCGCGACGTTCATGACCGAACGCGGGACGCTCGCCGTCCTCGCCGTGTACGACCTCGATGTTTCATCGCTCGGCTTGGTGCAGTTATTCTATGAGCAACTTGCGGCGGAGTTGAAGGCGGCGAGCCCCAAAGGGGGGGTCCAGAAGCAGGTGCTGGCCGCGGATTTCGAGCGCGAGCTGACGGACAGCCTCAACACGCTGTTTGGGAGATAGGCCGTGTCCTTGGTCAACTTCACGACCCGCGAGATCACGTGCAAAATCGTCTACTACGGACCGGGACGGTCCGGAAAGACGACCAATCTCCATTACATCTATGGGCGGGTGCCGGAGACGCGCCGCGGGCGCATGGTCTCGTTGGCCACGCAGACCGACCGCACCTTGTTCTTCGACTTCCTGCCGATCGACCTTGGACAGATTTCCGGGTTCTCGACGCGCTTCCAGCTCTACACCGTCCCCGGGCAGGTCTACTACAACGCCACGCGGCGCCTCGTGCTCCAAGGCGCTGATGGCGTCGTCTTCGTCGGCGACAGCCAGGCGCGGCAGCTCGATGAGAACATCGAAAGCCTACAGAACCTCCAGAGCAATCTGCTCGAGCATGGCGTCGATGTGCGCACCATGCCCCTGGTGATGCAATACAACAAGCAGGACTTGCCGCGCGAGCTGATTCTCACGACGGCCGACCTCGATGACGCACTCAACTTTCGCAGCGTTCCGAGCTTTGGGGCGGACGCGCTCCATGGCAGAGGGGTGTTCGAGACGCTGAAGGCGGTCTCCGAGCTTGTTCTGAAGAAGCTCGCGGCGGGAAGCCCCGCAGCATGACCAGCTCCCTCAATCCCCGTTTCACGTTCGAGACCTTCGTGGTGGGCGCCGCGAACCGTCTGGCCGTCACGGCCGGCCGCACCGTCGCGGAGAATCCGGGTTCGGCCTACAACCCGCTCTTCATTTATAGTGGCTCCGGACTGGGAAAGACCCACCTGCTGATGGCCATCGGCCACGCCGCCAAGGCCATCGCGGCGCAGCTCAACATCGAGTACCTCACGCTGGACGAGTACGTCGAGTCGTTCCATGCCGCGATTGCGGCGGGGCAGGGCGACGCGTTCCGCCGCCGCTTCCAGAACGTGGCTGTCCTGCTGGTGGACGACGTCCAGTTCCTCACGAATCGCAAAGAGATGCAGGCCGAGCTGCTGCGCCTCACCGAAGCGCTGCAGCAATCGGGGCATCAGATCGTGCTCGCGAGCGATCGACCGCCGGCGGAAATCGCGGATTTGGACGAACGGCTCATCTCGCGGTTCTCGGGTGGGCTCGTGGTGGACATGGGCATCCCCGACTACGAAACCCGGGTCGCGATTCTGCGGCGCAAGGCCGAGGAGCGCGGCTCGTCGTTCCAGCCGGGCGTGCTCGAGACGGTCGCGAAGGTGGAGTACCCGAACGTGCGCGAGCTGATGGGTGCGCTCAATCGCTTGATCGCGTTTCAGGCGGTCAACGACATGCCGATCAACGCCGAAGCGGCCAGCAAAGTCCTCGGGATCCCGACCAGGCCATCGACCGCCGCTGCATCGACCGCCGCCTCATCGACCGCCGCCTCATCAGATGAGTTCTCGCAGTTCTTGACCGACGTCACGACGACCGTGGGCAAAGCCGTCGAGGCGTGGCGCGCGCGCGTGACCGAGGCGATCATGCGCTGGGAAGGTGAAGGCTACCGCACCGGGAGGCTCGAGAAGCTGCTCGATCAGGAGAGTCCCGCCGCGGTGGACGAGGTGATCGCCGCCTACGTGCAGGATGTCGAGCGGCTCAAGGCGCTGGAGGCGGAAGTCGCGGTGCTGGATCCGCAGGCCGCCGGCGGGAAGGTGTTCCGCGATCCCGACCAGATGGAGGCGGCCGAAGCCGCCGCGGCGAAGGTGCGCGACGGCGCCGCGCCGCCGCCCGCGCCATCGGGGGCGTTTCCGCTCGAGAGCTACCTCGCCGGTCCGTCCAATGAGGTGGCGCTGAACGCCGCGCGCGATGTGCTGGCCAAGCCCGGCAAGAAATACAATCCGCTCGTGATCGTGGGACGCAGCGGGCTCGGCAAGACGCATCTGCTGAATGCCATCGGCCTCGAGCTCGCAAAAAAGAAGAACGCGGTCGTCGCCTGTCTCTCGACCCAACAGTTCGTGGACGAGCTGATCGCGGCCATCGACGGCAATCGGGTCGATTGGTGGCGCGCCCGCTACCGCCGCGCGACGGCGCTGCTCCTGGACGACATCCACCTGCTGGCCGGCAAGGAACGCACGCAGGAAGAGCTGTTCAATCTGTTCAATCAGCTCGTCGACGCCGACCGCCAGCTTATCTTCACGGCGCCCGCGCATCCCAACACGCTGGAAGGACTCGAGGAACGGATCATCTCGCGGCTCGAGGGCGGGTTGGTTGCGCAGATCGCCGAGCCGGACAAGGAGCTCCGCCGCAGCGTGCTCGAGCGGCTGCTCACGCAGCAGGGGATACCGGTCGAGCCGGCGCTGCTCGATTATCTGGCGGACCGGCCCATCGACTCGATCCGCAATCTGAACGGCATCGTGCAGCGCGTGGTGGAGGCGGCGGCGGCGCAGGATGCGTCCGTGAGCGCCGGCCTGGCGCGCGAAGTCTTGGAAGGCGCGCCCCCGCCCCGGCGCACGGTGGGGCTGCGCACCAGCGGGATCGTGGTGTCGAGTGCCGGGGGCGTGCGGAGCCGGGAGAAGATGGTCTGGGATTGGCCCGCCGCCGCCGATCGTGTCATCGAGGATTTGCGCTAATGGCGATCAAGGGCTCGCTCAAGGAAGCATCGCTCCCCGACGTGCTGCAGCTGCTGGCACTGGGGCAGAAGACCGGCTGCCTGTCGATCGCCGACCGCTCCAACTTCGGCTACATCTACTTCGACAGGGGCCGCATCTGCTACGCGTCCATCGTCAACCGCCGCGACCGCCTCGGCGACATTCTCGTCAAGCACGAGAAGATCACCCAGGATCAGCTCGACGCCGCGATACACCGCCAATCGAAAGAGCGCACCAAGAAGCTGGGTGAGATTCTCGTCATCCAGAACGTGCTGACGCAGCAAGAGCTCGAGCGGTACATGCGCATGCAGATCGAGGAGTCAGTCTACTACCTGTTCACGTGGACGCAGGGGACGTTCAATTTCGAGGCCGACGTCCGGCCGGAGCAGCAGGACTTCCTCGTCTCGATCAACCCGGAGTCGCTGCTGCTCGAAGGCGCGCGCCGGGTGGACGAGTGGGGACTGATCGAGAAGAAGATCCCGTCGTTCGATCTGATCTTTCTCGTGGACCGCGACCGCCTCGAGATCAGCGACGCCAAGCTGACGGAGATTCAGGACCGGCTCCTGCCCCTGCTCGACGGATCGCGCGACGTGAACGGGGTCATCGAGGACTCGGGGTTAGGCGAGTTCGAGGTCGGGAAAGCGCTCTACGGCCTGGTGACCGCCGGGTTCCTGCATCGGGCGGGCCGTACCGCCAGCGCCGAAGACCTGAAGATGACCGACGCCCGGGTGGAGGAGCATCGCAATCTGGGCATCGCCTTCTACAAGACGGGCATGCTGGACGAAGCGGCACGCGAGTTCCGCCGCGTCGCCGAGCTGCGCGCGACCGACGGCAATGCCCATTTCTTCATCGGCCTGGTCGCGCTCAAACAGGCGCGCTGGCGCGAGGCCATGGAGGCGCTGCGGCTCGCCGCCGAAAAGGGCGGCTCGCGGCCGGCCGTGCTCCACAATCTCGGCCTTGCCTACGAGCAGCTCGGCCGGCTCGAGGACGCGGATGCCGCGTATTCCGAGGCGGCGACGCGCGCGCGCACCGACCCGCGCGTGTACGTGGGGTGGGGCATCGTCGCGCTGAAGCAGGGCGATCACGCGAGCGCCGCCGGCCGGCTCGACCGCGCCAAGGAGCTGTTCGCCGCCAAGGTGCCGCCCATCTGGTACTGGGCGCGCGCGCTCGCCGCGGCGGCCGCCGGCGATTTCGACACCGCCGAACAGGTGGCCACGCAGGCGGTCGAGGCGCATCCGCACAGCGGCGTGCTGCGCAACAATCTGGCCGTACTGCACGAGCTGGCCGGGGCGCTGCCGCAAGCCGAGGAGCTGGCCCGCGCGGCGCTGCACGACGAGCCGTCGCTGCCGCAGCTCTCCAAGAACCTCGGCGATCTCGCCTACCGCGGTTCGCGCTACGACGAGGCGTGGGCGCTCTATCAGCGGGCGATCGAGCTGGCCCCCGAGCTGGGCGACGACGTCTACTTCAAGCTCGGCAACATCGCGTACAAGCGAAACGACCGCCAACAGGCGAGCGACTTGTGGCGTCGCGCGCTCGAGCTGAATCCCAAACACGAGCTCGTCAAGGCGAATCTGGACACGTTGAGCAGTTTGTCGTGACCAGGGGGGGGACTCCTCAGGAGCGGGCGTTCGAAGCGCTGACAGAAAAGATCTCTCGCGAACGGGGAGTGAGCTGCGGGTCGTACAAGGGGCGATGCCTGAAACGCCGCATCGCGGTGCGCATGCGCGCCCGCGGCGTCCATACCTACGAAGACTACGCCAAAATTCTCGATCTCGACGCGCACGAGTACCAGGAGCTGCTCGACGCGCTCACGATCAACGTCACCAAGTTCTTCCGTAACGCCGAAACGTGGAATGCGCTGCGGCCCTATCTGGAAGCGCTCGCCCGCTCGCGCGCCAGGCTCCGCGTCTGGTCGGCGGGCTGCGCCTCGGGTGAGGAGCCGTACACGATCGCCGTGCTGCTCGCCGAAGCGCGCGCGCCAGGCACGATCGATGCGACCGACATCGACCGTCTCAGCCTGGAGCGCACGCGGCAGGCGACCTACCCGGACGCGGCATTCACCGAGATGCCGGACCATCTCAAGCGGCGCTACTTCCAGGACGGGCAGCCGCTGCCCCAGGTGCGCGAGCTCGTGCACGTGCTCCAGCACGATTTGACGCGCGAGCGGCCGCCGCATCCGCCGTACGATCTGATCGTCTGCCGGAACGTCGTGATTTACTTCGAGCGCGCGGCCCAGGAGCGGCTGTTTCAGGTGTTCGTCGACGCGCTCGTGCCGGGCGGCGTGCTGCTCCTCGGCAAGGTCGAGACGCTGTTCGGCCCGGCGCGCGAGCGCCTCACCCTCGCCGACCCCCGCGAGCGCATCTATACCAAGCCGAACGGGGAGCGGTCGTGAAGGAAGTCATCGTCAAGGTCGCTGACTGGGCGGCCGACCGTGGCGACGGCGTGCTGGTCACGCTGGGACTCGGCTCCTGCGTGGCGATCATGCTGCATGACCCCGAGACGCGCGCCGGCGCCATGGCCCACGTCCTCCTGCCCTCCACCAGCCTGGCACGCGACATCACCAACAAAGCCAAGTTCCCCGAAACCGCCGTCCCGCTGTTGATCGAGCGGCTGAAGGCGCTCGGCGCCGACCCGCGGCGCCTCGTCGCCAAACTGGCCGGCGGCGCCAGCATGTTCAGCCAGCTCGTCACGCCGGGCACCATTCAGATGGGCGAGCGCAACATCATGGCCTCGCGTAACGCGCTGCGGGCCGCCGCGATTCCGATCATCCGCGAGTCGGTCGGCGGCGAGCGCGGGCGCAGCGTGCGCTTTCACCTGAAAGACGGCCGCGTGGAGATCCGGTCGGTCGGAGCCGATGCCGCGGTCATCTGACACCGTCCGTCCGACGGTCGTGGTTGCGGACGACAGCGCACTCATGCGGCGCGTGCTGTCCGACGTCCTGGGTGGGGGGGATGCCGATACGGGCGAATTCCGCGTCGTCGCCACCGCGCGCGACGGGCTGGACGCGATTCGGAAGGTGCATCAGCACAAGCCCGACGTCGTGACGCTCGATCTCGAGATGCCGCAGCTCGATGGCCTCGGCGCCATCGGCTACATCATGTCGGAGTCGCCGCGGCCGATCGTCGTGGTCAGCGCGCACGCGGGACCGGGCACGCAGGGCGCGATTCGCGCGCTCGAGCTCGGCGCGGTCGAGATCGTCGCCAAACCGCCCCCCGAGGTCTTCGGTCATCCGCGCGCCGCGCTCGAAGCGCTCGCGCCGCAGCTCATCGCGGCCGTGCGCCGCGCGCTCGCCGCCGATGTCTCGCACGTCAAAGTGCTGGCGCGGCCACCGGCACCGGTGGTGCATCCGCCGGAGCTCGCGTTGCGCGGCCGCGCGGTGCTCGCCGTGGGCGTCGCCGCGTCGACCGGTGGCCCGCGCGCACTCGCCGACGTCATCCCGCGCCTCCCGACCGGCCGCGGCGCCGCGATCCTCATCGTGCAGCACATGCCGCCGAAGTTCACGCGGAGTCTCGCGGAGCGGCTCGATTCGATGAGCCGCTTGCGTGTCGTCGAGGCGGCTGAGGGTGCACCAATCGTCGCGGATACGGCATTCGTGGCCCCCGGCGATTATCATATGCGAGTGCGTCTTGCTCCCGATGGACCGGTCATCGCGCTCGATCAATCCGCCCCCCTGTGGGGCGTTCGCCCCGCGGCCGATCACCTGTTCCGTTCCATCGCCGAGGTGTACGGCGGCCGTGGTGTGGGGATCGTCCTCACGGGGATGGGCCGCGACGGGGCCGGCGGGCTGCGCGCGATCCATGATGCCGGCGGGACCGGCCTCGCCCAGGATCGCGAGACCGCGGTGATTCCGGGGATGCCGGTTGCGGCGGTGCAGGCGGGCGGCGTCGATGCCGTGCTGCCGCTGGGTCAGATCGCCGACCGCGTCGCGGCCGAGCTGATGCGAAAGGGATCGCGGTCGTGATTCGACACGCTAAAGCGTGCGCTCGGCGGGGCATTGTCCTTAAGGACAATGGTGTGCCGAGCCCACCCTTTAGGGTGGGAATGCCGCGATGAAAGGGTATTTGTTGGTCCGTTCCGAGGGAAAATCGTACGGCCTGCCGGTCGGCCGGGTGCTCGAGGTCGGTGATGCCTCCGAGGTGCTGAGCATTCCGCGCACGCTCCCGGCGATGCGCGGCCTGACGCCGCTGCGCGGCCGGCTCGTGCCGTTGATTCACCTCGGCGCATTCCTCACGGGCAGCGAAGCGCCGGCCGCGACTCCCGCGAATCAGGTCCGCACCGTCGTGCTGGTGGAGCTGGGTGCCGGCGGCCGGCAGGTGGCGTTCGAGGTGGATGACGCCGCCGCGGTGGTCCGGGAGCAACCGCTGCCGGTTCCTCGCGGCCAGACGTTGCCCTGGGCGGCCGGCGTGGCGGAGCAGGACGGGGGGCTCGTGCCGATCCTCGATCTGGACGCGTTGGGGGACCGGATCGTATGACGATGAGCGGCGGCGGCGACGACGTCCAGCTGGTTACGTTCAAGGTGGCCGGCCAGGACTTCGCGTTCAACATCTTTCAAGTCGAGCGCATCCTGCGCTACGAAGCGCCGGCGCCGTTGCCGAAGGCGCCGGAGTTTCTCGAAGGGGTGTTGCAGTACCAGGGCACCGCGGTTCCGCTCGTCGATCTCCGCAAACGGCTGGGCACGGCCGCGCCGCTGCGCGAGGACACGCGCACCGTCATCCTCGAATTCGACGGCGGGAAAATCGGCGTCATCGTCGATGCCGTGACCGAAGTGATGCAGGTGCCCGCGCAGGCCGTGACCCCACCGCCGGGCATCGTCCGCGGGCTCGCGGCGGAATACATCGCCGGTCTCGTCGTGCAGAATGGCCGCACCATCGTCGTCTTGAACACGAACAAGCTCCTCAATTCGAAAGAGAAACTGGCTTTGCAGGGAGCGACATGATGGCAGAGACACCAGTCGCGGCGCTGCGTCGCGAATACGATGCCATCGCTCGGCAGCTCGAGGGGGGAGGCCCGGCGGGCAGCGCCGAGCGTGAAGCGGCGAAGCGCGAGATCATCGCGTTCTTCAAGAAGGTCGACGGCATGTTGGGAGAGATGACGCAGCTCAAGGACGACATCCGCCAGCTCGTCGATCGCTACAAGCAGCTCGCGGCCGATACAAAGCAGGCGGCGGCTCCGGAGTTCACCGGCCAGCGCCCCGTCGTGCACGCCGATCACATCGGCGCGACGACGTTCATCGAAAAGGGGTGGAGCCTGATCTCGCTGGGCGATCACGCCGGCGCGATTCAGGCGCTGACCAAGGCGCTGCAGCTCTCGCCCGGCGAGACACAGGCCGAGTCGCTGCTCGGCTGGGCGCAGATGCTGCACGAAGACTACGACGACGCGCTCGGCACTTTCCAGAAAGTGCTCATGAAGGAGCCCGCCAATTCCCTGGCGCGCATCAATGTCGGCTACATCTGTTTGAAAAAACGGATCTTCGGCGAAGCCATCGAACACCTGTCGAAGGCCATCCGGTTGGACAACGACAAGAAGGCGACGCTCTACGCGCACTTCTACCTCGGCCTCGTGTACTTGCAGCGGGAGATGTTCGAGGATGCCGAGACGTTTTTCGAGAAGACGATCAAGCTCGGCCCCAACCTGATCGAGGCGTATTACGAGCTGGGACGCGCGCATTGGTTCGCCGGCGATCAGGCGAAAGCCAAGTCCACCTGGGAAGACGGATTCAAGGCGAACAAGTTCAATCCCTGGGGCAAGCGGTGTCAGGAAATGCTGGACCTGGTCGCCAGGGGCGAGGAGCCGCCGCGAGAATAACGCTGCTTGTCCTGCTGTTGCAGGATCCGACTCAACCGTCACTCCCCGTCGCTGTCACCGTTGGGCGCGTCACCGCGGTCGCCTGGCCGAGCCAGGAGGGACTCGCCACGTCCCTCGCGGAGCTCGCCGATCGTGCGCGCGGCTTTCCCGGCATCGGTCCCTTACCCGACCGCCCGATTCGGCTGATCCTCGCGCCGACCCGCGAGCAGTATGATTCGCTCACACGTAGCCGCCTGCCGCTGTGGAGCGAGGGCGCCGCGTTCCCAGATGCTGGGACCATCGTGCTGTTGACCGTCCGACCGTCCGACCGTCCGACCGCCCTCAGGCACGAGCTCGCCCATCTCGCCCTGCGCTGGCATGTCGGCCGCCACCAGGTCCCGCTGTGGTTCGAAGAAGGGTACGCGGCGGTCGCGGCCCAGGAATGGGACCGGCTCGACGCGCTGCGGCTCAACTGGCAGCTCGCGCGCGGCGTGCGGATGGATCTCGACGACGTCGATCGCGCGTTGCGGGGCGTCCGCGGCGACGCGGAAACGGGGTACGCCCTCGCCGCGACTGCCGTCTTGCTGCTCCAGCGGTGGGGCGGGGACCGCGGACTGGGGCCCTTGCTGGCCAACGTGCCGCAGGCCGAGTCGTTCGACGCGGCGCTGCGCGCGACCTACCACGTCACCGAGGGCGATTTCGAGCTGCGCTGGCAGCGCGACGTCGCCTCCCGCTACGGCTGGCTCTCGTGGCTCGCCGCCATGGGATTCTTTTGGCTGGCGATCGGGGCGTTTCTCGTCGCGCTCCTGGTGTTCCGGCGCAAGCGCGACCGCCGCAAGCGCGCGGCGCTCGAAGCGGAACTGCTTGACGAGCTTGAGATTACCGAATAGACTCCAGCCCCCAGAATGGCCGACCAAACTCTTGCACGTTCGCGCCTGCGTTTTGGACCGAAGAACTACATCGTTCTGGGCGGAGCGCTCGTGTCGCTCGTGTTGGGCTACTGGTTGTTGTCGAAGGGATCCACGACGCTCGCGCCGGTGCTGCTGGTCCTTGGCTACTGCGTGTTGTTTCCAGTAGGCCTGGCTCTTTAGCCCTCGCTCCCCATGGCACGGGCGAATAGCTCAGCGGTTCAGAGCGCCTGCCTTACACGCAGGATGTCGGGGGTTCGAATCCCTCTTCGCCCATTGGTGTAGCAGCCTGTAACGGAGGAACGAACACGGTGAGAGCGCTTCAAGTTGCCTTGGCTGTGACGATCGGTGTCGCGCTGCCGGCCCGCGCGCAACAGTTGGCTGCGCCGCAACAGCCGAGCGTGAGACTCCTCATCCTGCCGCTCATGTGGAGCTCGTCGGCCGACTCGGCCGGCGCGATCGCGGTGTCGGATGCCGTGCGTGATCGCGTGACGCAGCTGGTCCGCAGCAAAGTCCTGGTGGTTCCCAAAGCGAAGCTGTGCGAAGCGCTCGGGCAGTCGGGATTTGCGTGCAACGGGCTGCTCGACGAACAACAGGCTCGGCAGCTCGCGCGCTTCCTGCAAGTGCACGCGTACATCACCGGGTCGTATGCGAAGAGTGGCACGGCGCTGACCGCCGATGTCCAGATGATCGATATCTCCAGCTCCGGCATCGCCGGCCGTTTTACCGCGACGAACGGGAACCCGGGCACCGCGGCGGCGCTCGCCGAGAGCATCGCCCAGCGCGTCGCGACGACGGTGCGCATCAGCGAGGGCATCCGCAATTGCAATGAAGCGCGCCGGACGGGACAGTTTGGGCGCGCGCGCGCGGAGGCGCAGAAGGCCCTCGCCATCGACCCGAATTCCCCGGGCGCGTGGCTATGTATCGCCACGATTTACGAGGCGCAGCGGATGCCGCCCGACAGCATCATCGCGGCGTCACAGCGCGCGCTCAAGGGCGACTCCTGCAACGGCACGGCATGGGAAAAGATCGCCAGCGGCTATCAGCAAAAGGGTGACAGCGCGCAGGCCGCCGAGGCGTACATCAGCCAGCTCTGCGGTGAGCCACGCAACGTGCAGAAGCGGCTTCAGGTCGCGCAGCTGCTGCGACAAATGAAGAAAGCCGATCGCGCGGTGCAGGTGCTGAACACCGGACTCGAGCACGTGGCCGGCGATGCGCAGCTGCTCGAGATGAAGCTGACGATCTGCACCGAGGCCTCGAATTTCCGCTGCGCGCTCGATGTCTGGATTGCAAAGGCGGACCACGATACGGCGCTGTTCGGGGACACGACATTCCTCAAGCCCGCGCTCGGCGCCGCGCAGCAGGTCGGCGACACGCAGGCGCTGCTCAAGTTCACGAAGGGCGCGTATCAACACTTCCCCAACAACCCCGTCTACGTTCGGGCGCGCGCCGGAGCCTTCGAGCTGGCGGGCCACACCGACTCGGCGCTGGCGTATTACAAGAAGGCGCTCGCCATCGAGCCCAACGACGTAAACACGAGTCTGCTGATCGGCAAGGCGATCGTTGATCGGGCGCAATACGACACGGCCGCCGCGCACCGCTTCGAGGCAGCCAAGGACACCGTCTCACTGAAGGCGCTGCGGGAGCAGTTCGCCGACCGGCTTGATTCCGCGCGGACGTACCTCAACGCCGGCGTCATGTCGCGCGATTCCGGTATTCAGCTCAACGCCGCGGCGATCATGCGCAGTGCGGGCGAGAAACTGGTCCGCGCGAACGCGGGGGAGCGTGCGGTGCCGTGGGTCGACAAGACGCTGGAGCTGACGGGATTCGACCGCGCGACCCCGAGCGATACCGCGGGGGGACGAGCCGCAATCCGCCGGAACGCCGCGTTCTGGTACGGGCTGGCATCAGTGGGGACGCTGTCCCGCGACTTTTCGATCATGGCCAAGTCGAAGAAGTGCGATCAGGCGAAGCTGTTCAACGATCGCTTGGAGCGGGTCAAGCGGGCGCTGCAGCTGGGGCGCTCCGTGCATCCCCCAACCGTCGACAATCTGCTGGTCAACGTGTTGCCGAAGTTCGACCAGCCCATGGAGTCGGTGAAGCGCGCCTATAAGTGTCGCAACTTCTAGGCGCCGTTGAATTGACCTACCGGCGGGTCTATATTCCGGCGCTCCGTAAGGGGGCTTGGGGCTGTAGCTCAGCTGGTTAGAGTGCCGGTCTGTCACACCGGAGGTCGCGGGTTCGAGCCCCGTCAGCCCCGCCTGAACGTCCCGATTCGTATCCCACCCCCGCCCCTCGATGGCGGGGGTTTTCGTATTTTGGAGGGTGCCCACGGCTGCCTCAGGCTCCCCCTCGATTTCCTACCACACGCCGGTTCTCGCCGCGCCCGTACGGGAGTGGGCGCGCGGCAGCCACCGCGCCGTCGACGGCACGCTCGGCGGCGGCGGTCATGCGGCGATCCTGCGGGAGGCCGGGGCAACGGTCCTCGGCATCGATCGAGACCCTGATGCGATCACCGCCTCTCGCGAGCGGCTCGGGTCGAGCGCCATGCAATACCTCGAGGCATCCTTTGCCGCCCCTGCCGCCCTTGCTGCCATTCAAGGATTTCAGCCCGACCGCATTCTGCTCGACCTCGGCGTCAGCTCGCATCAAATCGATTCGCTGGAGCGAGGTTTTACATTCCGCCCAGGCGCGCCGCTCGATATGCGGATGGGTGGAGGTGGGACGGGGGAAAGGGGAAGGGGGCTGAGCGCCCGAGACGTGCTGAATACGTGGCCCGTGGAGCGCCTCGGCGCGGTATTCACCGAATACGCCGACGAACGGCGGGGACGTGCGCTTGCGAGAGAAATCATCCGACGCAGACTGTCCGCTCCATTTGCCATCAGTGATGACTTCGTCAACGCGATCCGCGCCGTGCTCGGTCCCCGCTCGGGGCCGCCCGATTTCGCGCGACTGTTCCAGGCCCTTCGTATTGCCGTGAACGAGGAGCTCGAGGTACTCGCCGCGGCGTTGCCCGCCTTCAGGGATGCCCTGGTCCCCGGTGGTCGGCTAGGCGTCATCACCTACCATTCCGGCGAAGACCGCATCGTGAAGCACGCCTTTCGGGAATGGAGCCGCGACTGCATCTGTCCGCCGCGCCAGCCGATCTGCACCTGCCGGGGGCGGGCCCTGGGTCGCGTGCTGACGAAGAAGCCGATCGTTCCCGAGCCGGGCGAAATCGCGTCCAATCCGCGCGCCCGCTCGGCGCAGTTCCGCGTATTCGAGAAGGCTCCGGGTGACGTTTAGAGGCCGGCACTGGATCGCCATCTGGCTCGTCGCGCTCCTCGCGGCGCTCTGGGCCGTGATCGCCCGGCAGACCGCCGCGCTCAACTCGGCCCGCGCGCTCGCGGACCTGCGAGCGGAGCGCGCCTCGCTGGAGGGGCGTCGCGCCGAGCTCGAGCGCCGAGTGCGGACGGCGCAGAGCCGGTCGGTCTTGCTGCCGCGCGCCCGAAAGCTGGGACTCCGGTTGCCCGCTGATACAGAAATCATCTTGATTCCAGCTCCCTCAGCACCTCCACTGTCCTCCACCAACCTCCACCAGCCTCCAGAACGGCCTCATTGATGGCCAAGCCTCTCGTCCGGCTGCGCGTCGTGGAAATCGGTCTCGGCACCGCCTTGCTCGCGCTGGTGCTGCGGGCCGGGCAGGTGCAGCTGCTGGAGGGACGCAAATACGCCGCCGCCGCAAAGGCGCAGCGCACCGAGCACGTCGTGCTCGAGGCCCGCCGCGGGACGCTGTTCGACCGCCACGGTCTCGGGCTGGCGCTCACACAGGAGACCTATCACGTCGGGGTCGCCCCCAATGAGCTGCGCGACCCGACACGCGACGCCGCGGCGATCGCGCGGCAGCTGCGGCTCGCCCCGCGCGATGTGGAGCGCGGCCTGCGCCGCCGCTACGCCTGGTTCGCGGGCCCGTTCACCACCGCGGAAGTGCAGCCGCTGCGCGCGATGCGCGGCATCCATCTCGAGCCCGTGCTGCGGCGTTTCTATCCATCGTCAGAATTCGCGCGGGCGGTAATAGGGAGGGTGGGGGACGATGGTCGAGGAGGTGGAGGTGGTGGAGGCGGATTGGAGCGACTGCTCGACAGCTTGCTCGCCGGGACCCCCGGCGCAGCCGTCGTCCTCAAGGACCGCGAAGGGCGGGAGTACGAATCGCCAGCGCGCGTGATCGCCGAGCCGGTGGCCGGCAACGACATCGTCCTCACGCTCGATGCCGAGCTGCAGGAGATCGCGCAGCGTGCCCTCGATGACGCGATCGACAACATGCAGGCGGACGGCGGCGACGTCGTGATGCTCGATCCGGCGACGGGCGAGGTCCTCGCGGTGGCGTCCCGCCGCGCCGATGGCAGTATGCGACCCAGCGCGTTTACCGAAACCTTCGAGCCGGGGTCGCTCGCCAAGATCTTTGCCGCGGCGGCGCTCATCACGTTCGATCGAATACGGCCGGGTGAGCGCGTTTCAGGCGAGGGGGGGCGTTACCGGCTGCCCGATCGGGTCGTCACGGATGAGCACCCGATGCCTTCGCTGACCCTGGCGGACGCAATCCGCGTGTCGAGCAACATCGCCCTGGTGAAATTCTCGGCGCGGCTGCGTCCCGAGGAACAGTACGACGTGCTCCGGGCGTTCGGCTTCGGCTCGCCGACCGGCGTCGAGTTTCCGGCGGAATCGCCAGGGCGGCTGCGGCCGCCGCGCGAGTGGTCGCGACCCAGCTCCGCGAGTCTCGCGATCGGATACGAGCTGGCCGTCACACCGATGCAGCTGGCCGCGGCATACGGCGCCATCGCGAACGACGGCGTCCTGCTCGAGCCCACGCTGATTCGCGAGATTCGAGCGCCCAACGGCGCGGTGCGCTACCGCCATCATCCCCAGCCGGTCCGGAGAGTCGTGACGCCCGCTGTGGCCGCCAAGCTGCGCGATCTGCTGCGCGGGGTGGTCGCGGCCGGCGGTACGGCGGAGAAAGCGGCGCTGGCCAATTTTCAGCTCGCTGCCAAGACCGGGACCGCGCGGCGCGTGGTCGGCGGGCGCTACGCCGCGGGCCAGTACACCGCGTCGTTTGCGGCGCTGTTTCCCGCCGATGCGCCCCAGCTCGTGGTCGTGATGAAGATCGACAATCCCCAGAAGGGCAGTTACTTCGCGGCACAGACCGCCGCGCCGGTGACCCGCTCGATGCTCGAGCAGGCGCTTGCCGCGCGCACCGTCGCGCTCGATCGGGCGCGCCTCTCCAACGTCGCGACCACGACCGATCGTGCGCCGCTCGATGAGCCGGATGGGGTCGTGCCCTATGTCGTCCCATGGCCCTATGTCCCGGACACCGCCGCGACGCAACCCGACCGCACCGTCCCCAATGTGACGAATCGCCCGCTGCGAGAAGCCGTCCGCACGCTGCACGCCCGCGGCTTCCACGTCGTGGTCAAGGGATCGGGTGTCATTCACCACACCTGGCCGGCCGCCGGTGAGCGACGGCCGCCGGGCACGACCGTCACCGTGTTCGCCGACCCCCCCCCTCCCCCTCCCCCTCCCCCTCCCCCGGCTTCCGCATCGAAGCAATGAGCAGATCGCTACAAGAGGTTGTCGATGCGCTGGCGCGCGCCGGCGTCCTGGTCGACCCACCCGATCCGACGGCCGGCCCGCTGCCGCCGATCACGGGGCTCACCGCCGATGAGCGGCGGCTCGAGCGCGGCATGCTCTTTTGTGCCGTGCGCGGCGCGGTGTTGGACGGCCACAACTTCGTCGCCGCTGCCGCGGCGCGTGGCGCCGCCGCGGCGCTGGTCGAGTCGCGCCAGGCCGTCGCAATCCCGCAGATTCTGGTCCGCAACGGGCGGCGTGCCGCGGCCATCGCCGCCGAGGCGTGGTATCGCCGGCCGGCGGCTCGGCTGCAGCTGATCGGCGTCACCGGCACGAACGGCAAGACCACCTCGGTCATCCTCTCCCGCCACGTGCTGAGCGCGCTCTGGCCCATGGGCGCGATCGGCACGCTCGGTGCCTACGACCCGGCGGGCGCGTCCGTCGAAAGTGAGGCGGGAAATCTCACGACCCCGGGTCCGATCGACCTGCAGGCGACGCTTGCCGCCATGGTCGAACGCGGCGCCGGCGGCGTCGCGATGGAGGTTTCTTCGCACAGTCTCGACCAGGGCCGCGTGGATGGACTCCTGTTTCGGGCGGCGATTTTCACCAACCTCACGCGCGATCACCTCGATTATCACGAGACATTCGACGCCTATTTCGCCGCCAAAGCCAGACTCGTCGGGTACCTGGCGGACGCGGGCCTGGCCGTGATCAACGCGGACGACGCCGCCTGGGCCCGCCTGCCGCAGACGCCGCGCCGCATCACGTTCTCCGCGACCACTCAGCCGGCCGACGTCACCGCCCGCGACGTGCGAGTCGACGCCAAGGGCGCGCGCTTCACCCTGGTGACGACGCGGGGAAGCCAGCCGGTCGCGCTGCCCCTGCTCGGACGATTCAACATCGCCAATGCGCTGGGTGTGGCGGCGTGCGCCGTGGGACTGAACGTGGACCCGCGGGTCGTGGCCGAGCGCCTCTCGACCGCGCCGCAGGTCCCGGGGCGCATGGAGCGGATCGCCGTCGATCCGTGTGTCGTGCTGCGCGATTACGCCCACACGCCCGACGCGTTGGAACGTGCCCTGGAGACGGTACGAGAAGTCACCTCCGCGGCGGGAAGGGTCATCCTCGTGTTCGGGGCGGGCGGTGACCGCGACCGCGGCAAACGCGCGCCGATGGGCGAGATCGCGGTGCGGCTCGCCGATATCGCGATTGCGACATCGGATAATCCGCGCACCGAGGACCCCGAACACATTCTGGACGATGTGGAAGCGGGGATGACCGGGCGACAGCACTATCGCGTGGTGGATCGGCGCGCCGCGATCGGGCAGGCGCTCGAGCTGGCGCGCCAGGGCGACACCATCCTCCTCGCGGGGAAGGGCCACGAGACGTATCAGATCGTGGGCACGACGAAGGAACCGTTTGACGAGCGCGAGGTCGTGCGCAGCCTGGGAGCGAACTAATGGGAGGACGGACTGACGGCCTGACGGCCGGACGGCCTTGGACGAGTGACGAAGTTGCTGCCGCGCTCGGCGTGCCCGCTCCCGCGAGACTCACGTTCAAGTCCATCACTACCGATAGCCGACAGCCGATAGCCGATAGCCTGTTTGTTGCGCTCAAAGGCGACAGGTTCGACGCCCACGACTTCCTCGACAAAGCCAGGGCGGGGGGTGCGACGGCCGCCGTCGTGCGGCGCGGCACGCCCACGGTGGCCGGACTCTCATTCTTCGACGTCGAGGACACGCTCGCGGCGCTCGGCCTGCTGGCGCGCGCGCGCCGCCGCATGCTACCCGAGGGCACGCCGGTCGTGGCCATTACCGGGTCGAGCGGCAAGACGAGCACCAAGGAAATGGTCCGGGCGGCGCTCAGCGCGCGCTACCGCGTCCACGCCACGTCGGCCAACCTCAACAATCTCATTGGCGTCCCGCTCACGATTCTGAGCGCGCCGGAGGATACCGAGGCGTTAGTGGTGGAGGCGGGCGCCAGTGTGCCGGGTGAGATCGCGCGCCTGCGCGACATCATCGAGCCTACGATCGCCGTAATCACGAACATCGGCTACGCGCACGTCGAAGGCTTCGGGTCGCTGGAACGGGTGATGGCGGAGAAGCTGTCGCTGCTGGACGGCGCGCCGGTGGCGGTCCTCGGCTCCGGGCCGGAGGTGATGTGGCCCGAGGCCCGGCGCCGCACGCAGGTCATCCCGGCCGCGCTGGCGGGGAAGAGCGGCGACGACGCCTTGCTCGATCGCTACCTCGACAAGGACGGGCACCCCCGGTTGGCGCTCGATACTGGGGAGAAGGTCACGCTGCCGGCGCTCGGCATCCACCAGCTCGAGAACGCCCAGATCGCCCTCGCCGTGGCGCAGCGGGCCGGCGTGGACCACGATGCGGCGGTGCGCGCGCTCGCCGGCATCCACCTCCCGGCGGGCCGCGGCGACGTGCGCGAGGTCGGCAACATGGTCGTGATCGACGATACCTACAACGCCAACCCGTCGTCGCTGCGCCGGGCGGTGCAGACGGGGGCCTGGCTGGCTAAGCGGCAGCGGCGGCCGTTCGTGGTGGTGGTCGGCACGATGTTGGAGTTGGGGCCGGAAAGTGCAAGATTGCACGCCGAAGCGGCGCGCGAAATCGCCCAGCGCAAGCCCGCGCTCGTGGCGGCGGTCGGAACGTTTGCGCGGGTGTTCGAGTCGCTGCGCGAGGCGCTGGGCGGGCGACTGATCACCGCGTCCGATCCGGAAGCCCTCGGGCCAAAGTTGCGGTCCGCGCTGCGCGGCAACGAGCTCGTGTTACTCAAAGCGTCACGTGGAGTGGCCTTGGAACGTGTCCTCAACTATCTGACCTGATGCTCTATCACCTGCTCGCGCCGCTCGCACGCCAGCACATCTTTTTCAATCTCTTCAACTACATCACGTTTCGTGCCGCGGGCGCGACCGTCACCGCGCTGCTGCTCGCCTTCATCGTCGGCCCCTGGATCGTCCGCAAGCTGCGCGAGCATCGCATCGGGCAGATCGTGCGCGCCGAAGGTCCGACGAGTCATCATGGCAAGCGCGGCACGCCTACGATGGGCGGCCTGATCATCATCCTCGCCACGATCGTCCCGACGTTGCTGTGGGCGCGGCTCGACAGCCGCTACGTCCTTGTCGCGGTGGTCGCGACGCTGTGGATGGGACTCATCGGTTTTCTCGACGATTACCTGAAGATCGTGCGGGGCCACTCCCAGGGACTCGTCGCGCGCTGGAAGCTCGCCGGGCAGATCTCGTTCGGCGTGGGACTGGGGGCCTACCTCCTGCTGTTTCCGCTCATCAGTACCGTCCAGCCGAACGCCACGCAGCTGCCGTTCTTCAAGTATCTCATCCTGCCGCTGTGGTGGCCGCTGTACCTCGCGTTCGTGACGTTCGTGACGACGGCGAGCTCGAACGCCGTGAACCTGACCGACGGCCTGGACGGGCTCGCCGCGGGTCTGACGGTCATCGTCGCGGGAGCGTTCGCGGTCTTCTGCTATCTGTTTGGCCGCGTCGACGCGGCCCGGTACCTCGGCGTGCTCCACCTTCCGGGCGCCGGTGAGCTGACGATTTTCTGCGGCGCGCTGCTGGGGGGGTCGCTCGGATTCCTCTGGTTCAACGCGTACCCCGCGCAGGTCTTCATGGGCGATACCGGCGCCCTGGCGATCGGCGGCGCGCTCGGCACCGTCGCGATTCTCCTCAAGACCGAATTCCTGCTGCTGATCGCCGGGGCCGTATTTGCCGCTGAAACCCTGTCGGTGCTGATCCAGACGACCACGTACAAATGGCGCAAGCGGCGCTTCGGGAAAGAGTATGCCGACGCGCACAAGGTCTTTCGGATGGCCCCGCTGCATCACCATTTCGAAAAGCTGGGGTGGGCCGAGCCGCAGGTGGTCATGCGGTTTTATATCCTGGGCGTACTCTGCGCGATGATCGCGCTGGCGACGCTCAAAGTGCGATGATCGAGCAGGCGCGGGTGGCTCCGGAGGCCTGGCGACGCCCGGGCAGCGTCGTGGCGATCATCGGGCTCGGCAAGAGCGGCGTCGCGGCGGCGCGACTCCTGGCGCGGGAAGGCGTGCGGGTGTACGCCAGCGATGCCTCCGATCATCCCTATGCCGGCGAGGCCGTCGAGGCGCTGAAGAGCGTGCCGTGGGTCGATGTCGAGATCGGCCGCCACGATCTCAACAAGATCCGTCTCGCCGTGGCGGTGGTCGTCTCGCCCGGCGTTCCTCCGGATGCGCCGGTGCTGGCGGCCGCGCGCCACGCCGGCGTCGAGATCGTCTCGGAGCTCGATCTCGGTTTCCGCGCCCTTGCCGCCTTCCAGCCCGGCACGCGCAGCATCGCGATCACGGGAACGAACGGGAAGACGACGACCACGGCCCTGGTCGCCCACTTGCTCCGCGCGGCGGGCCTGCAGTCGACGACGGCGGGAAACATCGGCCGGCCCGTGACCGACCTCGCGCTGGCCAACGAGCGCTACCAATGGCTGAGTCTCGAGGTGTCGTCGTTCCAGCTGCACGACAGCCCGAATTTCGCGCCGGAAGTCGGGGTCCTGACGAACCTCGCGCCCGATCATCTCGACCGCTATCCCTCGGCGGAAGCGTATTACGCGGATAAGCGGCTGCTGTTTCGCAATGCCGTCGAAGGCGATGTGTGGGTCCTCAACGGCGACGATAAACTCGTGCTCGATCTCGCGCGTGGCGTCGCGGGACGCCAGGTGCTGTTCTCACTGGTCAAGTCGACCGATGCGTGGTACGACGCGAAGCAGCGCATCCTGCGCCTGGACGGCGAGGTGTTGCTCAAGCGCGAAGCGCTGCATCTCTTGGGCGACCACAACGTCGCCAATGCGCTCGCCGCGGCGTTGGCGGTACACGAGGCCGGGGTGCCCGCGCCGCTGATCGGTGAGGGGTTGCGCTCCTTCCGCGCGCTGCCGCACCGCCTCGAGCCCCTGGGCGAAGTGAACGGTGTGTTGTGGATCAACGACTCCAAAGCGACGAACATCGCGGCGACAACGGTGGCGGTGATCGCGATGCAGCGGCCCTTTGTGCTGCTGTTGGGCGGCCGGCATAAAGGCGAGCCGTACACGAGTCTCGCGCCGCTGCTCGAGGGCCGCTGCCGGCTCGTGATCGCGTACGGGGAAGCCGGCCCGCTCGTGGAGCAGGATCTCAAGGGCAAAGTGCCGCTCGAGCGCGGTACGACATTCGAGGACGTCGTCGCGCGTGCGCGGCGCGCCGCGAATCCCGGGGACGTCGTGCTGCTGTCTCCGGCGTGCTCGAGCTACGACATGTTCAAGAACTACGAGGAGCGGGGGGCGACATTCCGGCGACTAGTCGAAGCGCAGTGACCTGGGAAGGCCGGCTGCTCGCCGTCGTCACGGCGGTGCTGGTCGTGTTCGGGCTCGCGGCGGTGTACGGCGCGTCGAGTCTCGTGACGACGGCCGGCGGCCAGGTCGGCGCCGGCTTCGCGCTGCGCCAGGCGGTCGGCGCGGCGTTCGGCGGTCTCCTGGCGGTCGTGTTCGCGCGGACGGACTATCACCGCTGGCGGCGCTGGGCCTGGCCGCTGCTCGGCGTGACGGGGTTGCTGCTGCTCCTCCCGCTGCTGCCCTTCACCCATCCCATCACGCCCACGATCAACGGCGCGCGCCGCTGGGTGAACCTCGGGATCCTCACGCTCCAGCCCTCCGAGCTGGCCAAGTTCGCCGTCGTCGTGTGGTGCGCGATGCTCGCCGCCAAGAAGGGCGAGCAGCTGCGCGACTTCCAGCGCGGCGTGCTGCCGTTCGTCGTCATCCTCGTGCCCGTCATCGGATTGATCTTCCTCGAGCCGCATCTCTCGATGGCGCTGCTCGTCGCGCTGCTGGCGGGCAGCGTGCTGTTCACGGCCGGCGCGCGCATCGGCCACTTCCTCGCGCTCGGCGTCGCGGCGGGACCGCTGCTGTTCGGCGCCGTCGCCACGGCGCAATACCGGCTCGCGCGCGTGCTCACGTTCCTGAATCCCGGCGCCGCACCCACCGAGGCGACGTGGCAGGTCCAGCAGTCCCTCACCGGCATCGGGGCGGGGCAGCTGCTCGGCGCCGGATTCGGCCAGGGCCAACAAAAGCTCGGCTACCTGCCGTACGCGTATTCCGATTTCATTTTCTCGACGATCGGCGAGGAATGGGGCTTCCTGGGCGTGCTCGCGATCGCGCTGCTGTTCGGGACATTCGTCTGGATCGGCTTTCGGATCGCGCGCCACGCGCAGGATCCGTTCGGGCAACTGCTCGCCACGGGCATCACCGTGATGATCGGTCTCAGCGTCGTGGTGCACGTCGGCGTGAGCCTGGCCGTCATTCCGGCAACCGGCGTGACCTTGCCGTTCATGTCCTATGGCAGATCGTCACTCATCGTTGCGCTCGCCGCCACTGGGGTACTGGCAAGTGTTGGGCGAGCCCGGAGAACCTCGTAATGCGGATTGCGGATTTCGGATTTCCGCCATTGCGGATTTGCGATTGCGGATTGCGGATTCTAAAGGAAGGTGTCCACGCGAACGACCGTTCGCAGAGAATCCGCAATCCCCAATCCGCAATCCGCAATTGTCTTCAATGAAGCTCCTCATCGCCGGCGGCGGTACAGGCGGCCACCTGATGCCTGCTCTCGCCCTCGCCCGAGTGGCGGCCGATCAAGGCCACGACGTTGTGTTGGTAGGAGCAGAGCGCGGCATCGAAGCCCAGATCCTCCCGAATTATCCGTTTCGATTTCACCTGTTGCCGATGGAGCCGATCTATCGGCGCGCGTGGTGGCGCAATCTGCGTTGGCCGCTGATCGCCGTGCGAGCCTGGCGTGCGGCCGGGCAGGTGCTGCGCGATGAACGTCCGGCGATCGTCGTCGGCACCGGAGGCTACGCGGCGGGGCCGGTCGTGTGGCGCGCGCAGCACACGCGCATTCCGACCGCGCTGCAAGAGCAGAACGCATTCCCCGGACTGACGCAGCGATGGCTCGCCCGGCGCGCGCAACAAGTGCACCTCGGGTTTCCGGAAGCCCGTCTCCGGTTATCACCGGGCCCCAAGACGCAAGTCTTCGTGTTCGGCAATCCGATCACACCGCCCGGGAACGTCGACGGGGACGCGGCGCGCGCCGAATTCCGCTTGAGCGCGGAGCGCCGCACCGTACTCGTGTTCGGCGGCAGTCAGGGCGCGCGCGCGGTGAACGAGACGGTCGCGCGCGCATTGCAGCGCGGTCTGCTCGGCGACGTCAATCTGCTCTGGGGCACCGGCACGATGCACTTCGATCGCTTCGCGCCGCTGGCGCAGCCGGGGCGCGTGGTGGTCCGCGGATTCTTCGATCCCATCGGCACGGCCTACGCCGCGGCGAACCTCGTGGTCGCGCGCGCGGGCGCGATGACCGTCTCGGAGCTCTGCGCGTGGGGGAAGCCGAGCATCCTCGTGCCGCTCCCCACCGCCGCCGCCGATCACCAGACGTTCAACGCGCGCGCGCTCGCGAATGCCGGGGCGAGCGTCTTGCTCCTCGAGCGCGAGTTCACGCCCGACGTATTCGCCAAGACCGTCACGGGGCTCGTCAAGGACGACAAACGGCTCGATGCCCTGGCCGGGAGCGCCCGGGGACGGGGTCACCCGAACGCTGCCCGAACCATCATGCAAAAGGTTTTAGAGCTTTCGCAAGTTGCGTAGATTTCGTATATTAGCTGCCCACAGATGACCTTGTTTCGAACCGGGGATCCCCGTCCCATTCACTTCATGGGCATAGCCGGGGCGGGGATGAGCGCCCTGGCGATGATTGCCAGGCACCGGGGAGTCGCCATAACTGGTTGTGATTCAGACACTTCTGGAGGCGGCGCCGAGGACCTATCCGCCCTGGGAGTTCCCGTTTGGCGGGGCCACGATCCGAGCCACGTGGAAGGGGCTCGGGCTGTTGTAGTTACGGCCGCGGTCCCGCGCGATCACCCGGAGCTCGAGCGGGCACGCGCCCTCGACCGGCGGGTGGTGCGTCGCGCCGATGCGCTGGGAGAGCTGGTCGCCGGTGGCAGGGAGGGGCTCGTGGCGGTCGCCGGGACACACGGCAAGACGACCACCACGGTCATGGTGACGGAGGCCCTCACGGCCGCCGGGCGAAATCCCACGGGACTCGCCGGCGGCCGTGTCGCTGCGTGGGGCGGCAACGCCCGCATCGGCGGCGACGATCTGTTCGTGGTCGAGGCCGACGAGTACGACAAGGCGTTTTTGTCGCTGCGGCCGACGATCGCCGTGGTGAACAACGTCGAAGCGGATCATCTCGAGTGCTACGGCAGCATGGCAGCGCTCGAGGAGGCGTTCGCGGAGTTCGCGTCGCGGGCGCAGCGCGTGATCGTCGGGGCGGATGATGCCGGCGCCGATCGCGTCGCGCTGAACATCGAAGTGCCGGTGTGGCGCGTGGGTCACGGCACGACGGCCGATGTGCGAATTCGCGCGGTGCGGCTCGAGCCGGGTGGCTCGCGCGCGACGATCTCGCTGCCGGGCGGCGACACGATCGACTTGGCGCTGGCGGTGCCGGGGTTGCATAACGTCCGCAATGCTGCCGCGGCGCTCGCGGTGGTGCACGCGCTCGGCGCGGATGTGCAGGCGGGCGCGGGCGCGTTGTCCGGATTCCACGGCGTCGGCCGGCGATTCGAGCGCCTGGGTGACGCGGGAGGCGTGACGGTGGTGGACGATTATGCGCACCACCCCACCGAGGTTACGGCGACGCTCGCGGCCGCGCGGCAGGCGTTTCCCGGCCGCCGCGTGATCGCCGTGTTTCAGCCGCATCTGTTCTCGCGGACGGCGCTGCACGGCGAAGCGTTGGGCAAGGCGCTCGCGGCGGCGGACATGGTGGTGATCGCGCCGATCTATGCGGCGCGGGAGCAGCCGCAGGCGGGCGTGACGCATCACCTGGTCGTGCGCGGCGCGACGCGGGCCGGGGCCGCGACGGTGGCGGTGCGCGAGCGCGCGGGACTGACGCGCCACGTCGCACGCGCGGTCCGCCAAGGCGACGTCGTGTTTACGCTGGGCGCGGGCGACATCACGCGCGTAGGGCCCGAGCTGCTGCACCTCCTGGAAGCGGGGAACGGGGAGCGGGGAGCAGTCGCGTGAATTGGAAGTTCCGCGCCCCGCGATTTCCGCGCGTGTCGTGGCGCGTGTTGGCGTGGGCTGCCGCGGCGATGTGCGTCATGATCGTGTGGATGACGGCGCCGCTGGGGTTGCGCCGCCTGCGGTTTTTCCGCGTGCGGCAGGTCGAAATCATCGGCATCCGGTATCTCGATGCCGAGCACATATTGGCGGCGCTGCGGCTGCACCCGAGCGCCAGCGTCTTCGACGACACGAACGTGCTCGTCGAGCGCTTGCGCGGAGTCGATGGTGTCGCCGATGCTTCGGTCAGCCGCCGCCCGCCGGCGTCGCTGAAAGTGGTCGTGCGCGAGATCGAGCCGGTCGCGCTGCTCGAGAACGCACGCGGCGCGCTCGCGGTGGTCGACGCCGACGCACGGCCGCTGCCGTTCGATCCCGCCAATTTGGGCGCGAACGGCAGCGGGCTCGATCTCCCGATCGTTCGCTCGGCGGGAGGAACAGGCGATTCAGAAGTCGTCGGGCTGCTGGCGCGGGTCCAGGCCGTCGATCCCGCGCTGTTTCAGACGATCGACGGAGCGCGCGGCGGACGGACCGGTTCGCCCCGCGCCGACGTGGTGCTCGAACTTGGCGCTCATCGCGTGCTGCTCAGCCACGATGCGGGGCCGGAGGTGATCCAGGCGGTGGTACTGGTGGCGAAAGATCTGGCCGCGAAAGCGCGCCCCTATGCCGAGCTCGACGCCCGCTTTGCGGGACAGGTCGTGGTGCGGCGCCGGAGCGGTGGACGCGTCTGATGCCCGAGCGTCGCCTCGTCGCCGGACTCGATCTCGGCAGCACCAAGACGTGCGCCGTCATCGCCGAGCTCGCGGGAGACCTGCCGCGCGCGCCGATCGCCAAGATCCTCGGCGTGGGGCTCGCGAAAAACAGCGGCGTGCGCCGCGGCATGGTGCGCGACATCGACGAGACCACGCGGTCGGTGGCCGCGGCGCTCAAGGACGCCGAACGGATGGCGGGGGCGCGCGTCACCGACGTCACCTGCGGCATCGCGGGGGAGCACGTCTCGGCGCGCATCTCGACCGGCGTCGTCGCCGTCAGCGGTGACGAGATCGGCGCGCAGGACGTCGCGCGGGTGAACGAGGTCGCGCGTGCGGTGTCGCTGGGCCGGGACCACGAGCTGCTGCACGACATCCCGCAGGAGTACGTCGTCGACCAGCAGCATGGGATTTCGGATCCTATCGGGATGACGGGGACGCGGCTCGAGGTGGAGATGTACCTGGTCACCGCGCAGTCGACGGCGGCCCAGAATCTCCGCAAGAGCGTGCAGCGCGCCGGCTATCGCGTCGCCGATCTCGTGCTCGAGCCGCTCGCCGCCTCGTACGCCGTGCTGACCGACGACGAAAAGGAGCTTGGCGTCGCGCTCGTGGAAGTGGGCGGGAGCTCGACCGGCGTCGCGATCTTTCATGAGGGAAAGATCCGGCACCTCGCGTCGCTCAAGTACGCGGGCTCGCACGTCACGAGCGATCTCGTGCAGGGGCTCGGCGTGACCCAGGCGGACGCCGAACGCTTGAAGGAACGGCACGGCGCGGCGTACACGCCGCTCGTCGATTCGGCCGAAACGGTGAGCTTGCCGTCCACGCCGGGACAGGGCACGCGCACCGCGCCGCGCGAGCTGGTGGCGCACATCATCCACCAGCGCGTGGACGAGATCTTCCAGCTCGTGGGACGCGAGTTCGAGCGCGCGGGCTTCGGCACGGGCCGGCTGCCCGCCGGCGTCGTGCTGTCGGGCGGGACGGCACATCTGCCCGGGATGGTGGAGCTGGCGCGCGAAGTCTTCGCGACACCGGTGCGGGCGGGCCATCCGGAGCTCGGCATCTCCGGACTCGTCGACAGCGTGCAGGCGCCGCGCTACGCGGTTCCCGTCGGTCTCGTGTTGTACGCGACGCGCAAAGCGGCGCACAGTGGAGGAGCGGGTGCGGGTTCGGCGGCGAGCGTGCTGCTCGGCGCGCGACCCGACAAGCTGTTTGCACCACTCAAGAGATGGCTGCAGGACTTCTTCTGAGCCCTAGGGGAGAACCATGATCTTCGAACTCGAAGAAACCGTTACGCAGAACGCGCGGATGAAAGTCGTCGGCGTCGGGGGAGGCGGCGGCAACGCCCTGAACCGGATGGTCGACGAGCACGTGAGCGGGGTCGAGTTCATCTCGGTCAACACCGACGCCCAGGCGCTCCTCAACAACAAAGCCGACGTCAAAGTCCAGATCGGCAAGAAGCTGACCCGCGGCCTCGGCGCCGGCGCTCGACCCGAGATCGGCCGTCAGGCGATCGAAGAAAATCGCGACGAGGTGCTGCATTCCCTCCAGGGTGCAGACCTCGTTTTCGTCACCTGCGGCATGGGGGGCGGGACCGGCACCGGCGCGGCCCCGATCATCTCGCAGGTTGCCCGCGATCTGGGCGCCCTCACCATCGGCATCGTGACCAAGCCCTTCCTGTTCGAGGGCCGCAAGCGCATGCGTCAGGCGGAGATGGGAATCGCCGAGATGCGCAAGCATGTCGACACGATGATCGTCGTCCCGAACGAGCGGCTGCTGGCCGTGGTCGGGAAGGGGATTCCGTTCCAAGACGCGCTGAAGAAGGCCGACGAAGTGCTGTTGCACGCGACACAGGGCATCTCGGCGCTCATCTGCGTCACCGGTCTGGTCAACGTAGATTTCGCGGACGTGCGCACCGTCATGCAGAACGGCGGCGCGGCGTTGATGGGGACGGGCCAGGGGCGCGGCGAGAACCGCGCGATGGAAGCGGCGCAGCAGGCGATCTCGAGCCCGCTGCTCGACAACATCTCGATCGCCGGCGCGACGGGCGTCCTGATCAACATCACCGGGGGCGAAGACCTCACGCTCGGTGAAGTGACGCAAATCAGCGAGGCGATTCACGACGCCGCGGGCGACGAGGCGGAGATCATCTTCGGCGCGGTGAACGATCCGGCGATGCATGGTGAGGTCCGCATCACGGTCATCGCGACGGGGTTCGATAAGACCGGCGCCATGGCCGACGCGCTGGCCGGCATGCCGCGCGCGGGCGCTCCAGCGGCCGGCGTGCTGCCGTTCCGCGATCGTGGCGCCCGGCCGACGCCGGTGCCACCCCCGGGTTTCGCAAAGCCGGCAGATGCGCCCAAGCGTGGTCCGGCGCAGCTGCCTTTGAATCCTGAGCTGAATGAAATGGAAATTCCGACTTTCATCCGGAGACAGATGGACTGATGGTGTGGCGAGCGAGTCATTACGTTGTCGCGGGCGCGCTCGCCGCGGGGATGCTGGGGTGGGCGGCGCACCAAGCGTGGTCATCGCGTGAGATTCTGGTTGCGCTGCCGATCGTGGTGACGAGCGCGTACGACGAGTGGGCGGACACGCTGCGGCGCCGCGAGATATTGTCCGATGTGCTGACGCGGGCCGGCATCACGGGCCGAGAGTACGTCGGGTTCATGAAGGCCACGCAGGTGCTGAATCCCCGACGGATGCAGCCGGGACTCATCTTCGAGCTGCGCAAGTTGAAGGGCGCGACCATCCCGAATCGGCTCGGCGTGCGGCTCGACCCCGAGAGACGCGTGTTCCTGTATCGCCGCGGGGGCGACTCCGGCTGGGTCGAGACCGTTGAGACGATCCCGTGGGCGACCGAGCGACTCCGTACCACCGCCGTCATTCAATCGAATCTGTACGACGCGCTCGATGCGGCGATTCCCGATTCGTTCCTGCCCGCCCCGCAGCGCGTCGCGCTAGCGTGGGCCATCGCCGACGTCTACGACTGGGAAGTCGACTTCACCAGAGACGTGAGGCCCGGAGACCGCGTCGACGTGCTGATCGAGCGCCTGCAGTCGCCGACTGGTGAGCGGCGGCTCGGCCGCATTCTCGCCGCCCGCGTGGATGTCGCGGGTTCCCCCAGCTTCGCGTTCGCGTTCGATCAGCCCACCGGCCACACCGCCTTCTACGACGATCGCGGCCGCTCGTTGCGCCGCGCGTTCCTGCTCGCGCCGCTCAGGTTCAGTCATATCTCGAGCCGCTTCGGCGGGCGGTTTCATCCGATTCTCAGGCGCTGGCGCTCGCACGAGGGGACCGATTACGCGGCCGCCTACGGCACGCCGGTGCGCGCCACCGCCGACGGGATCGTCATGGAAGCCGGACGCAACGGCGGCTACGGCAACCTGGTCGAGCTGCGGCACGCCAACGGCATTCGCACCCGCTACGGGCATCTGTCGCGCTTCGCGCCGGGCTTGCACGTGGGACAGCGCGTCGCCCAGCAGCAGACGATCGGCTACGTGGGGTCGACGGGACTCTCCACCGGTCCGCATCTGCATTACGAGTTCCTGGTCAACGGGCGGCCCACCAATCCGCAGCGCAAGGATGCGGGTGCCGGGGTGCCGGTCCCGGCGAAGTTGAAGTCGTTGTTCGACCAGACGCGCGCTCAGCTGCTGGCGGAGCTCGAGCCCGCGAATCTGCGTTCCGCGACGCCGGCGCTCGGCAGTGCCGCGGCCGCGGCTCGCGACGACTAGACTCTCGCTCACAGATTTCGCTCGTGGAGCTCTATCCCGCCGTTGATATCGAAGGCGGGCGCGTCGCGCGCGCCCACGCCGCCCTGGCCGAGCCGCTGGCGGCACTGGACGCGTTCACGCGGGCAGGCGCCCGCTGGATTCATCTCGTCGACATGGATCGGGCCTACGGGCGACAAGACAATCACGAGCTCATCAGCGCGGTGCTGCGCGCGGCGCAGGTGCGCGTGCAGGTGGGCGGCGGCCTGTTTCGCGAGGGCGACATCGATCAGATGTTCACGCTCGGCGCCACGCGCGTCGTGATCGGCCCGCGCGGCGCGGTGGACAGCGGGCTCGTCGAGCGCCTCGTGGCGCGCCACCGACCGACGCGCCTCGCGGTCGGCATCGACGCGAAGGACGGTCAGGTCGCGCCGCGCGGTACGCGGGAGATCCTCGACCTGACGGCCCACGATCTCGCGCAGCGCGTCGCGCAGCTCGGGATCCGCACCGTCATCTACAATGAGGTGACGCGCGACGGCCAGCTCCGCGGTCCCGATATCGAGGGCGCCCGGCGGCTCGCCGCGCTGGGCCTGGATGTGATCGTGTCGGGCGGCGTCGGTTCGCTCGACGATCTGCGCGAGGCCCGGGCGGCGGGACTCGCCGGCATCTGCGTAGGTCGAGCGTTGTACGACGGCCGCTTCTCCATCGCGGAGGCCCTTGCGTGCCTCTCGTGATGCTGCGCGTCATCGCGGTGCTCGCGCTGATTCTGCTGCTGTGGAATCCCGCCAGCTCGCGCCTGCTGCCCGCGGGCGATCAGCCGATCGTGCTGCTCGACGCGTCGTTGAGCATGTCCGGGACGCCGTGGCGCGCGGCGCTCGACAGCGCGCGCGGGTTTGCACGGCGTCGCGCGGTCGTGTGGCGGTTCGGGACCGGCGTTACGACCCTCGACACCGCGCCGCCCACCGCCGGCGCGAGCCACCTCGGCCCGGCACTCGAAGCGGCCGCCGCCAGAGCCGGCGAAGTCGTGGTCGTGACCGACGGTGAAGTGGACGACGTCGCGAGCATCCCCGCCGATCTGCTGCGACGGCCGCGTGTGATCGTCGAGCCACGACCGGCTTTCTTCGATGCGTACATCGCGGGCGTCGAAGGACTGCGACACCTGACGCGATCGGACACTGTCCGGCTCAGGGTGAGTTATGGAACGGCGGGGAAACGGGAAAGGGGAAACGGGAAACGGGAAACGTCGTTGACGGTAAGTGTCGGTGATCGACGCATCCTGTCGCAACGCGTGACGCTGCCCGACAGTGGCACGATCTCTACGGAGCTCACGTTTCCCGTTTCCCGCATCCCGTCTCCCGGTTGGTCGGTGCTCGAGGTACGGCTGGACGGTATCGGTGACGCCGAGCCTCGTGACGACAGCCGGTCGTTCGCAGTCGACGTCAGCCTCGAGCCTGCGGCCGTCATCTTCGCATCGCCGCCCGATTGGGAACCGCGGTTCCTCGCACGGACGCTCAGCGACGTGGCGCGGTTGCCCGTGAAAGTGTTCGTGGAGACCGAACCCGGACGGTGGCGGGATGGGGCGACACTTGTCCCGGTCGGGACCGCCGAACTCACGCGCGCCGCCGCGAGCGCCCGCCTGGTCATCGCGACTGGAGACCCCGAGCGCGCTCGCGCGTTTACCGGCGGCTCGCGGAGCGCATTGGTCCAGTGGTTCAGCAACGGCCAGGCGGGCGACTGGTACGTCGAGCGGCCGGCGTCCTCACCATTCACGGCAGCGCTCGCCGGCGTGCTGTGGGATTCGCTACCTCCGGCCACCGCGGTCGTCGCGCCGCCGCGCGACACCGCCCATGCCGCGACGGTCGTGCTGGCCGCCCGGCTCGCGCGCCGCGGTCCCGCGCGGCCGATTCTCACGCTCGGACAGCGCGGCAGCCAGCGGGTCGCGACCGTCACCGCCGCTGGACTGTGGCGCTGGGCGTTTCGCGGCGGCGCCGCCGAGGAAGCCTACCGCAGCGTGGTCGCGGCAACGGTCGACTGGCTGCTTGGGGAGCGGGGAGCGGACAGCAGGGAGCGGGCGATTCCCGAATCATTCGAGGTGGCGAACGGTCTGCCCACGGTCTGGCGCTGGGCGTCGCCCGATACCGCGCGCCCGCTCGCGGTGTCGGTACGGAGCGGCGCTACCACGCGCACCGATACGCTGCGCTTCGATGCGGCCGGTCGCGCCGCGCTGCTGCTCCCCCCCGGGAGCTATCGCTACACGCTCGGCGGTGGACCGGAGCAGGGGGTCGTCGCCGTCGAGACGTACTCTGACGAGTGGCGTCCTCGCGCGCCCGCACTCAGCGCGCAGCCCGGCGAGGCGACGGCCCGCGTGGCCTCTGTGGGTCTGCGCGATCGCTGGTGGTTGTTCCTCATCGCCGTGGCCGCCCTCGCCACCGAGTGGGCGCTGCGGCGGCGCCAGGGACTGCCGTAATGGGACTCTGGGAAAAGGTTGGCCGCATTTTCACGGGCGGCGCCGCGGATTCCACCCGGTTGGAAGACGTGCAGCGACTCCTGGTCGAAGCGGATTTCGGCGTGGCGGCGACCAACGAAACCGTGGCTCGACTGAGTCGTGCCGACAAAGTCGACCAGGCGACGCTGGAACGCATCGTCTTGGAACAACTGGGTCCGCCGGGTGCGCCGCTCGCGCGCGCCCCCGCGCCACCAACCGTCATATTGGTCTTCGGCGTGAACGGAACTGGTAAGACGACCTCAGTCGCGAAGCTCGCGAAGCGACTCCAGGCTGATGGGCGAAGCGTGTTGCTGGCGGCCGCCGACACATTCCGCGCCGGTGCCACCGAGCAGCTCAAAGCCTGGGCCGATCGCCTGGGGGTTCCATTCGTGGGTGCGACGCAGCGCGGCGATCCCGCGGCGGTCGCATTCGACGCCGTCGAGGCGGCGACGACGCGCGGCGTCGACACGGTGCTCGTGGACACTGCCGGACGGCTCCACACCGATGAGCGGCTGCGCGAAGAGCTGAAGAAAGTCGTGCGTGTCGTGGGCAAGCGGCAGGCAGGTGCGCCCCACGAGTCGCTGCTCGTGCTCGACGCCACCGTGGGACAGAACGCCGTACGCCAGGCGGAAGCGTTCGCCGCGGCGGTGCCCCTCACGGGGCTCGTCATCACGAAGCTCGACGGCACGGCGAAAGGCGGCAGCGTGGTCGCTCTACGCCGGACCGTGCCCGTGCCGATTCGCTTTCTCGGCACTGGCGAGACGCTCGAGGACCTGGAACTATTCGATCCGGTGAAATTCGCCCATCGTCTGGTGAGTGAATGAGCTCTCTGCCGTCAGCCATCTGCCGTCAGCCATCTGTACAGAGGGCTGATGGCAGACGGCTGATGGCAGACGGCTGACGGCAGATGGCCCTCTCTCTAAGCAACCCAGTCAAATTCCTCAAAGGAGTTGGGCCCAAGCGGGCGGAAGCTCTCCAGCGCTTAAGCATCCGCACCGCCGGCGATCTCCTCTATCACGTGCCGCACCGCTATCTCGACGCCACGACCGTCACGCCGCTGGCGCGGGCGGCGATCGATCAGGAAGTGACGTGCGTGGGCCGCGTCGTCAGCACCGGCGTACTGCCCACTCGGCGCGGCCTGCGCGTGTTCCGGGCGGTGCTGAAGGACGACAGCGGATTGCTCGAATGCGCCTGGCCCGGCCGGCCGTTTCTCGAGCGGCAGATCAAGAAGGGGCAGCTGCTCCTGGTCACGGGGCCGGTGCGCTACTACCACGGCAAGCAGATCGTCCCCCGCGAGTTCATCGTGCTCGCCGAGGCCGGCGACGACACTGAAGGGGATCCGGGTGTGATCCTCCCCGTCTATCCGGCCACCGAGGGTCTCACGCACCGCCAGATTCGCGCGCTGGTCCAGCAGCACCTCGACGAGCTGCTGGCGCTCGTCACCGATCCCCATCCCGCCGCGTTCCGGGCCGGCCATGGTCTCATCGAGCTGCGTCGAGCCCTGGAGCTGCTGCATCGGCCCAAACAGGTCGACGAAGCCGAGGCGGGCAGGCGGCGGCTCGCGTTCGACGAGTTGTTCGATCAGCAGCTGGTGCAGGCGCGCGCGCGCCATCTCGCCAAGCGCTCGCGCGCCGGCATCCGGTTCGAGCTCAAGCGCGAGCTGACGACCCGGCTGAAGGAATCGCTGCCGTTCGAATTGACCGGCGACCAGCGGCACGCGGTCCGCGAAATCACCGACGACATGACCGCTCCGCTGCGCATGCATCGGTTGCTGATGGGCGACGTCGGCACCGGCAAGACGGTGGTGGCGCTGTTTGCGATGCTGCTCGCGGCCGAGAACGATTATCAAGCCGCGATCATGGCGCCCACGGAGCTGCTCGCCGAGCAGCACGGCGTCACGTTGACGCGGCTGCTCGAGCCGTTGGCGATCCGTCCGGAGTTACTGCTGGGCCGGATGAGCGCGGCGGAGAAGGAGGCGGCGCGGCAGCGGATCGCGAGCGGGGCGCCGCGGATCGTCGTCGGTACCCACGCTTTGATTCAGGAGTCGGTCACGTTTCGCCGCCTGGGGCTCGCGGTGATCGACGAGCAGCATCGCTTTGGCGTCGAGCAGCGCGCGGCGCTCGTGGAAAAAGGCGATGCGCCCGATGTCCTCCTGCTCACGGCCACGCCGATCCCCCGGTCGCTGGCGCTCACGCTGTACGGCGATCTCGACGTCACGCAGATCCGCGAGCGGCCGCCCGGCCGCGGCAGCGTCAAGACGGCGCTCCGCACCGACGCCGCGCGCGCGAAGATCTACGACTTCATTCGCGGCGAATGCGCCGCGGGTCGCCAGGCCTACGTGATCTATCCTGTGATCGATGAGTCGGAGCGTGCCGATCTCAAGGCCGCGACGACGATGGCGGAGAAGCTGGCGAAGACGTTCGCCGAGTTTCGCGTCGGGTTGGTGCATGGCCGGCTGAAGAGTGACGAGCGCGACGCCACGATGCGCGCCTTCCGCGACAACACGGTCAACATTCTCGTCGCCACCAGCGTCATCGAGGTCGGGATCGACGTCGCGAACGCGACCGTGATGCTCATCGAGCACGCCGAGCGATTCGGCCTGGCACAGCTGCACCAGCTGCGTGGCCGCGTGGGGCGGGGGACCGCGGCGAGTCACTGCATTCTGCTGTCTGATTCCGCCGAAGCGGCGCCGCGGCTGCAGGCGTTCACCGAAACGACCGACGGTTTCAAGATCGCCGAGCTGGACCTGCACGAGCGCGGCATGGGCGAGCTGACGGGCGCACGGCAGTCGGGCGGCGTGCCGCTCCGCTACGCGAATCTCGAGACCGACTTGCCGCTGCTCGACGCCGCGCGTGCCGCAGCCGGCGCGATGATCGCGACCGATCCCGCGTTGGAGAAGCGGGAGCATGCTGCTTACAAGGAGCGGATCGTTACCCGCTATGAGCGCGGGTTTGAGCTTTTTCGCGTTGGCTAGATGGCTATCGGCTATCAGCTATCGGCTATCAGGTTACACCACCCGATAGCCGATACCCGATAGCCGATAGCTCTAAAGAGGAATCCGTAACCCAACCTGCATCGGAGCAAACGGAATATTCCCTGGCCCTTCCCCCGGATGCAGGTCGATGATGAACAGCGCCGTCGTGGCGAGGACGCTGGCCTGGGCCCCTACCAGCCAGCGATTGGCGCGCCGGTCGTACGTGCGCGAGCGCTGATACCGGTCCTCGGCGTCGCTGCGGACGTAACGGCCGTCCGCTCCGATGGTGCACGCGTCCTGAGCGGAACGGCAGATGTCGAGCAGGGCATTCCATTCGCGGCGCGAGCGCGTATGCTCGCGTTGCGCGAACACGATGAGCGCGCCGCTCGCCAGCGCGGTGAGCCATTTACCATGATGCACAACGGCACGCTGGAAGGATGCACGAGGCACGTCGGCACGTCGGCACGATGAAGCTGTCTCGTGCGACCCGCAGACGGCCTGCCCTGAACGAAGCGAAGGGTGCCGACGTGCATCCAGATACTGCGCTGCTAGTCTCGGAGCAGCACCGCAGAGCAGCAACGCACAGATCACCGTCGACCGCATCATCGATACGTGTGAATATTGCCTCTGCCCGCGACCACCACCACCTGCCGGTCGCGCACCAGCGGCGGCTCCTCGATCGGGCCGGCGACCTGCGCGCGCCAGCGAATCGCGCCCGTCGCCGGATCGACCAGCAGCAACTCTCCGCTGACGCTGCCGACGAGCACCCCTGATGCGAGTGGCGTGGGCCCGGCGCTCGCCACGATGTCGAGCGTGTGGCTTGTCGCCGCATCGGGCGTTTGGATGGGGATCAGCCACAGGCGCCCATCTCGCGCGAGAACGAACAACGTGTCGCCGACGAGCGCCGGCGCGCCGTACACGGCGTCTCCCGCCGCGCGGTCCCACGCGATCGTCCAGGACGCGAGGTTCACCGCGATGATGCGCCCATTCATCGTGCCCAGGTACACGGTGCGGCCGTCGGTTGCCGGAGTCGCCAGCACGGCGCCCGGGAGCTTCAGGCGCGAGCGCACGGTCCCGGTCTCGCGATCGATCAGATACAGCGTGTCGCTCGTCGACGCGACCACGAGCCCGGCCGGTGTGATCACGGCACCCGCGCGCACCGCGCCGCTGAGCGTGGCGCGCCAGCGCAGCCGACCCCGCTCCGGCTCGAGCCGCGCCACGACGCCTTCCTCCGTGGCGGCGTAGATCGCATCGCCCTCGAACGCGAGTGGCGCGACGACGCTGCCGGCCCGCGTGCGCCATAGCCGCCGGCCGTCGCGGAGCCGGATCGCGTAGACGCGCCCGTCGGGCTGCGATTCGGTGGCGACGTAGAGCCGATCCTCGTCGAGCAGGGGCCCGGCCCGCACGGGCGCATCCACGTGCGAGCGCCACAGCACCTCCCCGCTCGTGCGATCGATCAACACGACGTTGCGATCCGCCGTGCCGACGGCCATGACGCTTTCCCCCAGCGCCGGGCTGCCGCGCACGCCGCGTCCCATCGTCACGTGCCAGAGCGGCCGCGGGTCGGGGTTCAACGTCTCACGCGCGCCCGCGTCGTGGCGCTGGCTGCCGAGGTAGGCCGGCCAACCCGATTCCTGGCGTGCCGGGCCGGTCTTCAGCGGCGGCGCGCACGCGCCGGCCATCGCGTTGACACTGAAAAGACCCGCCACTAGTATGCCGCGCCTATGTCGGAACGTCATTGGATCGAAGCGCTGCCGCCGCTCGCGGGGCAGACGGTCACCGTACGTGGTTGGGTCGTCACGACCCGCTCGAGCGGGAAGATCGCATTCGTCGTGGTGCGGGACGGCACCGGACTCATGCAAGCGGTCCTCTCCAAGAAAGACGTTGCGCCGCAAGCGTGGGACGCGTTCGGGAAACTTACTCAGGAGACTTCGCTCGAGGTCACTGGCGTCGTGCGTGTCGATGCGCGCGCGCCGGGCGGCGTCGAGCTGCAGACGTCGGACCTGAAGATCCTCGGGCCGAGCCCCGATTTTCCCATCACGCCCAAGGAGCACGGCATCGCGTTCCTGTTCGAGCATC
This sequence comes from Gemmatimonadales bacterium, assembly GCA_036003865.1. GTDB lineage: Bacteria > Gemmatimonadota > Gemmatimonadetes > Gemmatimonadales > GWC2-71-9 > 20CM-2-65-7. Next base: position 98,407 of record DASYRZ010000158.1, read on the forward strand.
GCCATCTGTGGCTGCGCTCGAAGCAGCAGGTCGCGATCGCGCATGTCCGTCACGAAGTGATTCAAGCGATCCGCGATTTCTTTCAGCAACGGCATTTCACGCTCGTCGATACGCCGATTCTCACCGGCTCGATCGGGGAGCACGCAGGCACGCTGTTTTCGGTCGACTACTTCGATTTGGGAAAGGCGTATCTGGCTCAGACCGGTCAGCTGTACGTCGAGGCCGCGGCCGCGGCGCTCGGCAAGGTCTATTGCTTCGGGCCGACGTTCCGCGCCGAGAAGTCGAAGACGCGCCGCCATCTGACCGAGTTTTGGATGGTCGAGCCGGAGGTCGCGTGGAACGACTCGGCCGCCAACATGCGGCTGCAGGAAGATTTCGTCTCCTACATCGTGGGCCGCTGCCTCGAGCAGCGCAAGAACGATCTGGCGGAGCTGGGGCGCGATCTCGCGCCGCTCGAGCGTGTGACACCGCCGTTTCATCGGATCTCCTACACCGACGCCGTCGAGAAACTGCGCGGGCTCGGCGCCGACATGGAGTGGGGACGTGACCTGGGCGGTGAGGACGAAACCACGCTCGCCAAGCAGTACGACCGGCCGGTGTTCGTCTACAACTATCCGAAGGCCGTGAAGGCCTTCTATATGAAGGAGAATCCGGACGACCCGCGTACCGTGCTGAACAACGACTGTCTCGCGCCGGAAGGCTACGGCGAAATCATCGGCGGCAGCCAGCGCGAGGACGATTACGACAAGTTGCTCGCGCGCATCCGCGCCGAGAAGCTGCCGGAAGAGGCGTACTCGTGGTATCTCGACCTGCGGAAGTATGGCACCTTCGTGCATGCGGGCTTTGGGCTCGGCATCGAGCGGACCGTCGCGTGGATCTGCGGCATCCCGCACATCCGAGAAGCGATCGCATTCCCGCGGACGTTGTACCGGTTGTGGCCGTAGACCCGGGCTCTCAGCGCGCGTTTATACTAGACGGTATGACGAAGCCTTTCGTCTTCGGTTCGCACGAGCCCAACACGCTCGCGCAGCTGCACGATGTCGCGAGCCGCGCCGAGCGCGCCGCGCTGATGGCGGATGGGCATCTGGGGTATGTCATGCCCATCGGCGGCGTCGCGGCGTACCGCGACAAGGTGTCGGTCGTGGGCGTGGGCTTCGATATCGCTTGCGGGAACGCCGCGATCCGGACCGACCTGAAGTTGCCGCAGATCCAGGGACGCTTGCGCGAGCTGGCCGACGAGATTCAGGCGTCGCTGTCGTTTGGCGTGGGGCTGCGCAACCGTGCCGGCGATGCGCCCACCGACGATCCGTTGTTCGAGGATCCCGCGTGGGACGCCGTGCCGGACCGGCACGAGCGCGACCGGTTGCGCGCCAAGGCGCGCGAGCAGCTCGGTACCGTGGGTTCGGGCAATCACTATGTCGACGTGTTTGCGGACGAAGAGGACCGCATCTGGGTCGGCGTGCATTTCGGGTCGCGCGGCTTCGGCTTTGGGGTTGCGCACGGGTTCCTCGCGCTGTCGCAGAACAAGGCGTGGGGCGAGCGCGCGCCCGAGCGCGAGACGCTGCTCGACGTGCATGCGCCGATCGGCGATGCGTACTGGCAGCTGATGAATCTCGCCGGCCGCTACGCGTACGCGGGCCGAGAGTGGGTCGCGCGCAAGGTCGTGTCACTGCTCGACGCCCGCGAAGTCGAACTGGTGCACAATCATCACAACTTCGCGTGGATCGAGGAGCACGGCGGCGAGCAGTTGTACGTCGTGCGCAAGGGTGCGACGCCGGCGTTTCCGGGGCAGAAGGGGTTTGTCGGCGGCTCGATGGGGGACAACGCAGTGATATTGCAGGGCGCGACGCCTGCCGACGACGCGACGCAGCAACTTCAAGCGCGTGCACTGTATTCGACCGTGCATGGGGCGGGTCGCGTCATGAGTCGGACGGCGGCGGCAGGGAAGCGCCGCAAGGGGAAGGTGATCAAGGAGGGTGCGATCTCGCGCGAGATGATGCACGAGTGGGTGCAGCGGAAGGGTGTGTTACTGCGTGGGGGCGGCACCGATGAGAGCCCGCATGTGTATCGGCGGTTGCCGGACGTGCTCGAGGCCCAGGGACGGACGGTCGAGGTGTTGCATACGCTGCGGCCGCTGATCGTGGTGATGGCCGGGGCGGACGAGTTCGATCCCTATAAGGACTAAGAGGCTAACTGCATGGCTGTGCGCCGTCCTCCCTTCCTCGGTACGCTCCTGCTGGGCTCCGTCATCTCCGGCGGTGTCCTCGGTGTTCAGGGCTCGGTTGGCATCTTCACCACGCAGTCAGATGTCGGCCGAGCAAGCGGCTCCGCCTCGTACGATCCCCAGCAGCAGACCTACCTGATCGCGGGCTCCGGTCAGAACATGTGGGACTCGCGCGACGACTTTCATTTTGTCTGGAAACGGATGACCGGCAACTTCATCCTCGCTACGCGTGCGCGCTTCATCGGTGCCGGCGTCGAAGCGCATCGCAAGATCGGCTGGACCATTCGTCCGACGCTCGACCCGGGCAGCGCGCACGTGACCGCGGCGCTGCACGGCAACGGTTTGATGTCGCTCCAGTTCCGCCGCCAGGCCGGCGCGATCACGGAAGAGGTCAAGTCGGCCGATAGCTTCCCGGATGCGGACGCGGTCATCCAGCTCGAGCGGCGCGACGCGGAGTATTTCATGTCGGTCGCGCGATTCGGCGACACGCTTGTCACGCAGCGGCTCGCGGGCGTCTCACTCCCCGATACGGTCTACGTCGGGCTGTTCGTGTGCTCGCACAACGACACCGTCACGGAGCGGGCGACGTTCCGCAACGTCCGCATCAGCACGCTGCCAAGGTGAGGGTCCGTTCCGCCCCCCGCAGACACGCTGTAATAATCTGTTTAGGCTGACCTGTCTAACTCAGGTCGCCCGGCACGAGACATCCGCATATGTCGCGAATGAAGGCTTTCCGTTTAGCTTAGACAGGTATGTCTAATTCACGTTAGGCAGCCTCGACCGTCTCCATTTTTCTCGCATCGTGACAAGGGCGGCCCAGCGAGGGCGGACACGTGCCAGCAACCGACTTGCCTGGCTTTACTAAAGACGACCTATCAGACGAAGAGCGGGTCGCGGCGTTCGCGCGCTCGTTCCTAGAGCGAGATTCCCGCGCAGGTCAGTTGCTGAATCCAAGCAACACGCTCCTGTTCGAACATGGCTACCGCCCGGTCGTCGGCCTCCCCAATGACCCGGAAGTCGACGGCGACGTTTTCGTGAATCTCGAGGAATACTTCATTCGCAAGGTATACCTCGATTTGGGTAGCCTAGAGCCGGTCACGCGAGCCTCCCTTGAAGCTTTCCTCGACCAACTAGGGGAGTGGAGTTATCACACCCTGACTGGCGGCGGCAGAATCATTGAGAAGTATCAACTCGATATCCAGGGTCGTTTTCACTTTCCCACCGAACTTGCGAAGATCCCGGCCGGCGAAGAGTAAGAGGAGTTCGTCGTTTGTTGGCTCAATGACGCCGTTCTCGCAACGGAATCGCGCATGCTCGCGTGGATCTTCTTGAAGCTCTTCGGGACCCCATATATCATCCCGGAAAAGCGATCTCGCCCTGACCGCTAACCCTCCTGCTTTGGACCGCTCATACCTTGAATCGTTCGCCGCACGGGTACGCCACGATGGATCAATGCACGATCTGGCGAATCTCCTCGACGCGATACTTCGAGTTGATTGGGAAGGGGCACAACGACCGTTGGTCGAGACACTGGGCGGGCTCGACAACGACTCACTGCTCATGGTGTGGGAACAACTCTGTCCCTTGATCATGAAGGAGACCCTCCTAGACCAGCTCCATAATGACCTTGGTGCGCTTTCGGCAGCCATGCGTGCGGAAGCTGAAGCGCGAGGTCTTGAGCTTGATCCTCCTTAGACTCCGCTTCGCGGCTGCCTAACATGCGCTTGAAGCTGGCGGCGCCCGTCCCCAACGAATCCGGTGGACGCCTTAAAGCACGGTGTCGTAGAATTCCGTTTGTGAACAGTCCAGCTTGGCGCCGCAGCTTAAGCGCGATCCGTTAGACCGCATGGCCAACATTCATTCACGTCGAACCTTCGTACGCACCGCAATGCACACGGCAATGGCCGCTGGTGGTGTGGGACTACTGGGTTGCAGTTCATTGAAGACCTGGAGAAATGACATGGCGTTAACTCAACAGGCAATTTCAGATCGGCTTGAGATCGAAGACGTATTGATTCGGTACTGCTACGCAGTTGATGATCGAGATTGGCATTCGTATCGCGCCGTATTCACACCGGACGCAGTAATCGATGACACGGCAACAGGCGGGGTCAGAAGCGGTGTGGAAGAGCACATCACCTACATGACAAAGGCACTGGCGAAGGTCTTGATTTCGCAGCACGCGGTCTCCACCATCCTCATTAGTGTTCAGCGCGACGAAGCGCGCGTGCGAGCTCATTGCTCCTGCCCCATGGTGGTCGATCTTGGTTCAGGCAAACGACACGTCTTCTTTCAGGGCCTGTGGTATCGAGATCTGCTCGTGCGCACGCCAGAAGGCTGGCGCATTAGAGAGCTGGTGGAAGAGGGCTACTGGACCCACAACTTGCCAACGGGATTTAGTTTTGCGTGAACGTTCCCGTCCCTGCTTGGCGCAGGCGACACTAGTGCTCCGAAGCTCCAGCATGCGGTCTAACCTTCGCTGCACCCGAAGTGCTACAGCGGGCTTCGCCCGCTTGCGCACTCGGGTGAGCTCAAACGTTAGGCCGCAGAAGAAACGCCACCCACCAACTACCGCATTTCGGAGGTTCAGATGAAGCGAGTGACTGGCATCGGCGGCATCTTTTTCAAGGCAAAGGATGCGCCTGCGCTGCAGGCTTGGTACAAGCGTCATCTCGCCATCGATGTCCAGGCGTGGGGCGGTACCGCGTTCACCTGGGCCGACTCGGACGGCAAGCCCACAGGCGGAACGACCGTCTGGTCCGTTGGTCCGGAGGAAAGCGCCCAGTTTGCTCCGAGCAAAGCCTCGTTCATGGTCAACTACCGCGTTGAGGACCTTCACGCCCTGGTCACGGCGCTCAAAGCGGAAGGCTGCAACGTCCTCGACAAGATCGATGACTCTGAGTACGGCAAGTTTGCCTGGGTCATCGATCCTGAGGGGAACAAGGTCGAATTGTGGCAACCACCCGCCGGTCAATGAAACGCGCCCACGCTCCCTGCGGCAGTCTACGGCCCAACTGGAGGTGCTTATGCTTCTCTCCTCAAGAGTCCTGTCGCGCGTTACCAATGCTGCGCTGGGCACGCAATGGCTATGTCTGGCGACCACGACGCTCGCGGCCACTCTCCTCATGGTTCCGATAGCGAGCGCTCGTGCGCAGCTGTCGTCGAACACCTTCGGGGGCATTCCCCTTTGGGCGGACAGCGCTCTGCGGAGAGCCGGCCTCGATCAGCAATTCGGGCTTTCCTCGAAGCTGAGCCCGATCTATGAGGTTGGCGACTTCGATCGCGACGGTCTCGTCGATATCGCGGTTGAGGTGAAGGATTCAGGTGGCCTCCGCTGCGGTATAGCCATCGTCCATCGGATTGACCGGTCGGTGCATATCGTAGGGGCCGGTCGGCCGCTGGCAAACGGGCACGACTGGCTCGCATGCGGAGACTGGGGGATTCAGTTCACACAGCACACGGAGCGCTACGGTGCGTCGGGGCCGGCCCTCCTCTACATTAGCGAGCGCGGAACCCTCGAAGCGTGGTTGGTGTGGGATGGGAACTCATATGTGTGGGTCCCGGCCAGCTGAGGGCGGCCCCTAACAGGCACTTGAAGCTGCCGGCCCGCGGCGGGCGCTTGATAGGGAAGGGGTCTCTCTTGATTGCGGCCGCCACAGGCCGCAGCTTAAGCGCCATCCGTTAGACGGCGTCCCTCAACCTCCGGTTCCATGCTCGACATCCTCCGACGCTTGCAGAACTGGTACCAAGCCCACTGTAATGGAGACTGGGAGCACCACGCCGGCATGACTATCGAGACTCTCGATAACCCCGGGTGGAGCGTTCGCATCCACCTTACCGGGACGAACCTCGAGGGGCGCGAGTTCACCGAGATCTCTGACCTGGATCCAGAATCCGACTGGATCCGTTGTTGGCTGGAGGAGGGCTATTTT
>DASYRZ010000159.1:0-5300 GCA_036003865.1 Gemmatimonadales bacterium
GCCCATCTTGCGCATCACTCTGCCGCGGTGCGCCTTCACCGTGATCTCGCTGATGCCGAGGTCCGCGCCGACCTGCTTGTTCAGGAAGCCCGACACGACGCGCACCATGACATCCCGCTCGCGTCCGCTCAACGAGTCGAGACGTTGGCGGAGCAGCAGCCAGTCGGCCTCCTGCTGCAGAACGGCCTGACTGCGGGCGAGGGCGCGGCCGACCGCCGCACGCAGGACGTCGTCGACAACCGGCTTCGCCAAAAACTCGACCGCCCCTGCCTGGATCGCCTGAACCGCCAACGGAATGTTCGGCTCGCCCGACATGGCGACGACTGGGATTTCTTTCCGGTCCGTCGCGACCCGCCGCAGCAGCTCGAAGCCACTGAGGTCGGGGAGGAAGTCTCCCACATCCAGCAAGAGACAGCTCGGGGTCTGGACCCGCGGCCGGGCGAGGAACGGTCGAGGGGATGACGCGATCTCGGGGCTCCAGCCGGCCCGGCGAATCGCGCCCTCCAGTGACTGCCGCACCGACGCGTCCGGATCAACGACGAACACCGTGGGAGCCCGTCCCATGCGCACGCTCCTTGAAGGGTGATCAGCAGAGACGAAGATCAATCCTTCGTACGGTGGTCGCGTCCGTTGAACACCCCAGTCGAATCCCCAGTCGCGGGCTGCTTGCCGAACACCTTGTGAAGGCGATACTTCCGCATGCTCGGCGCACCTCAGCGATCTAAAGAGTTTCTTGACCGCTCGGGCGAGCGCGGCCTGCTGGGCCAGCTCGTCACAGGCGTACGCACGGGCCGTAGTCAGGTGCTGGTGCTGCGCGGCGAAGCGGGTTGCGGAAAGACTGCGCTCTTGATGCAGTTGTCCGGAGCAGCCGAGGGATGTCGGATCGCCTGGGCGACGGGCGTCGAATCAGAGATGGAGCTGGCCTTCGCGGGTCTGCATTCGTTATGCGCACCTCTGCTGGACCGTGTCGAGCAACTGCCGGGACCGCAACGCGAGGCACTGAGCACGGCGTTCGGCATGAGCGCTGGACCGCCACCTGAGCGGTTTCTCGTTGGGTTGGCAGTCCTCAGCCTTCTGGCCGACGCGGCTGAGGACCAGCCGCTCATCTGCATCGTGGACGACGCGCAATGGCTTGATCGTGTGTCCTCGCAAACGCTGGCGTTCGTGGCGCGCCGCCTCCTGGCGGAACGGGTGGCGCTGGTATTCGCGGTGCGTGAGCAGGGCGGCGAGCAGGTCCTTGCGGGGTTGCCGGAGCTGGCGATCGGGGGACTGGGTCCCGAGCATGCCCGATTGCTCTTGGATGCGATGATCCCGGGTCCGCTCGACGAGGAGGTGAAAGCCCGCATCCTCGACGAGACGCGCGGCAATCCCCTCGCCTTGATCGAGCTGCCGCGTGGTCTGACGCCGGCACAGCTGGCAGGCGGGTTCGGCTTTCCGGACGCGCACCAATTAACGAGACGAATTGAAGGCAGCTTCCTGCAGCGCGTTGAGAAACTTCCGCGCGACTCTCGGCTGCTGCTCCTGACGGCGGCAGCCGAGCCGGCAGGTGATGTGCGCCTGCTGTGGCGTGCGGCGGAGCGCCTCGGGATCAGCGCAGAGGCCGGAGCGCCTGCCGAGACCGCCGGATTGATCGAGCTCGACGTGCGCGTGCGTTTCCCGCATCCGCTCGTTCGCTCGGCGATCTACGTCGCGTCGAATCCGAGCGACCGTCGCGACGTACATCGCGCCCTCGCCGATGCGACTGACCCGGTGCTCGATCCCGACCGGCGCGCCTGGCATCGCGCTCATGCGGCGGCACAGCCGGACGAGGAGGTGGCGGCGGAAATGCTTCGCTCGGCCGATCGCGCGCAGGGGCGTGGCGGTCTGGCCGCGGCCGCTGCGTTCCTGAAACGGGCGGCCGAGTTGACGCCAGATGCACACTTGCGCGTCGAGCGGGCGCTCACCGCCGCGCAGGCGAAGCTCGACGTCGCCGACTTCGCGTCGGCGTCTTCCGTCGTTGACGCGGCCGGGCTCGGGCCGCTCGACGAGCTCCAGCGGGGGCGTCTGGAGCGGTTGCGTGCGGAGATCTTGTTCGCCACCCAGCGCGGACGCGATGCGCCAGCGGTGCTGCTGGAGGCGGCCAGGCGGCTCGAGCCGCTGGACGACGCGCTGGCGCGAGACACCTACGTCGAGGCGATCTCGTCGGCGATGTTCGCCGGACGGCTCGGTACCGGTCCGCACGAGCGCGAGATCGCCGAACGCGCGCGCGCGTTCGCCCGGCCGACGCCTCTGTCCGTAGCCGACATGCTGCTCGATGGCCTCGTGAAGCGATTCACCGAGGGGTATGCGGCGTCGGTCGCGCCGCTCACCCGCGCGCTTCGCTCCCTCGCTGAACGCCACGATGTTGGAGAGGATCAGCGCTGGCTATGGCTCGGGTGCCGCCTCGCGCAGGATCTCTGGGACGACGGTCTCTGGTACGCGATCGCGACCCGCGGCGCCCGGATCGGACGCCAGACCGGCAGGCTGAGTCTGCTCGCCTACTCGATGAACCATCTCGCGGCCTTCCACGTCCATTCCGGAGCGCTCGCCACCGCGGGGGTGCAGATCGACGAAGTCGACGCGATCGAACAGGCAACGGGGCTCCCACCGCTGAAGTATTCGGCCTGCGTACTGGCGGCGGCACGCGGGGATCGCGCCCAGATGCAGATGCTGTGGAACACAGCGCTTCAGGGCGCAGCTGCACGGGGGGAAGGCGTGGCTCTCAGCATGTACTGGTGTCTCTCCGCACGTCTCCACAACAGCTACGGCCAGTACGACAAGGCGCTCGCCGACGCGCGGCGGGCGGGCGAACACGACCACATCATCACATATGGGTGGGCGCTGGCCGAGCTGGTGGAGGCCGGCGTCCGAGCCGGCGGCAGGGATGAGGCGGTCGAGGCGTTCGACCGTCTGAGCGAACGAACTCGCGCCTGCGGCACCCAATGGGCGCTCGGGGTCGAGGCACGCTGTCGCGGGCTGCTGAATGACGCCGAGGCCTCTTACCGCGAATCGACCGAGCGACTCGCGCACAGCCGCGCGGCACTCGAGCTCGCGCGAAGCCAACTCTGCTACGGTGAGTGGCTCCGCCGCGTGAACCGCCGTTCGGACGCACGCGAGCCGCTGCGCGCCGCGCACGAAAGTTTCGGCCGAATGGGTGCCGCTGCGTTCGCCGAGCGTGCCCGCCACGAGCTCCTCGCGACGGGTGAAAAGGTCCGCAAGCGTACCGGGAAGCCCGTGGAGGCCCTGACGCCTCAGGAAGTCCACGTCGCGAGGATGGCCCGCGACGGGAACAGCAATCCCGAGATCGGCGCCCGGTTGTTCATCAGCCCGCGCACGGCCGAGTACCACCTGCACAAGGTGTTCCGCAAGCTCGGGATCGCCAGTCGGCGGGAGCTTCGGGACGCGCTTCCTCAGACCGGAGAAATGTGATGAATTCCTCAGCCGCGGCAGATCTCCCCAATCGGTGTCACCGCCTCCGGTCGCTGCACCAACCCGGCAAGCCCCTCCTGCTCCCAAATGTCTGGGACGTGGCCACGGCCCGAGCCGTAGTCAAAGCCGGATTTCCCGTGGTCGCGACGACGAGCTGGGGCGTCGCTGCCGCGCTCGGCTACGAGGACCACGAAGGGGCCCCCGCCGCGGAGATGCTGGCAGCGGCCGCGCGGATCTCGAGGTGCGTCGACGTCCCCGTGACGGTCGACGCCGAGGCCGGCTATGGGATGGAGCCGAGAGCCCTGGTGGCTGCGCTTCGAGACACTGGAGCAGCGGGATGCAACCTCGAGGACACCGAATACACGCCCGGCATCCCCCACGACCACGCGGCCGGCACGCTTCAAGATCCAACCCGGCACGCGGACTGGCTCCGCTCCGTCCGTCAGGCAGCCGAGGAGAGCGACTACCCGCTCGTGATCAACGCCCGCGTCGACAATTTTCTCAGTCCTTTTATCGCGGGTGCCGAGGCGGGGTCTCAACGAAAACTCGTCCCGGATGCTCTGGAACGCGCGCGCGCGTATCTCGAAGCCGGTGCCGACTGCGTCTACCCGATCGCTCTTTGGGAACCCGACGCCCTCGGTCGCTTCATGTCCGACGTGCGCGGTCCGGTGAACATCTCCCGCGTGCCGCAGGTCTCCTCGGTCGCCGACCTTGCAGCGCTCGGCGTGTCGCGGGTGAGCTGGGCCCTGTACCTGTACTTCGCGTCGATGGCTCACTTCGAGGACCAGCTCCGCTTACTTCACTAATAAGACGTTGGTATCGCTCGCTGATACCAACGGACAATCGACCTGCCCTCGCCACGCGTGCATCATCGCACATGCCTTCGATCCCTACACTTTTTCAGGAGGACTGATGCGCGCCGCAACCTTGTTGAAAACCGCATTGCTCGCCGCGCTCGTCGGCTGCTCGACGCCCGATGCGTTGCAGCCGACGGCGCTCTTCGCGCAAACGGTGAATGGAAAGTCCGCTGTCAAACCGACCATTGTGCTCGTGCACGGCGCGTTCGCCGACGCTTCAGGGTGGCAGACGGTGATCCTGCAGCTGCAGCAGGACGGGTACAAGGTCGTCGCCGTGCAGAACCCGTTGAGCTCGCTCCCGAACGACGTGGAAACGACCAAGCGCTTGATCGACGCCCAGACGGGACCGGTCGTGGTCGTCGCTCATTCGTACGGCGGGGCCGTGATCAGCGGCGCCGCGGCGGGGAACCCGAACGTGAAGGCGCTGGTGTACATCGCCGCCCTCGCGCCTGATGCGAATGAAGTGCTCGGTCCGCTGCTCAATCAGTACCCGACCCCGGTGCTCGCGAAGTTCGTCCCGGACGCAGCCGGGTTTCTGTACATCGACTACGCCGCATATCCGGTCTTCTTCGCCCCGGACATCCCGCTCAAGCAGGCGGAGGCGATGGCAGTGGCCCAGAAGCCCCTCACCGGGGCGGCCTTCACACAGACGAACCCGGCCGCCGCGTGGCGGACGATTCCGAGTTGGTTCATGGTCGCGCAGGACGACAGCATCATCAACCCGAACCTCGAGCGGTTCTTCGCGAAGCGGATGAACGCCAAGATCACCGAGATCAAATCGAGCCACGTGATCTTCCTGTCGCATCCGCAAGCCGTCGTGCGAGTGATTCGCCAGGCGGCCGGAGAATTTTGACCATCTCGAGTCCTACACGCCGTCAACGCATAACAGGAGGTATGCCATGTCCGATACGATTGCCTTCATCCACGGAAACTTCGTGTCTCGCCGCTGTTGGGAGCCGTGGATCGAGCGCTGCGAGAGCAGGGGATACCGGTGTG
>DASYRZ010000160.1:0-3333 GCA_036003865.1 Gemmatimonadales bacterium
TGCCGACCGACGACGCGAGCTACGGCTTCGATAACATCGCGGGCGTTCTCAAGATCAACCAGTCGCAGATGGAACAGTATCTGGCGGCGGCGCGCAAGGTAAGCCGCACCGCGCTTGCGCGTCCGGTTCCACGTCCGACCGCGCAGGAGTTCCGTGTGCCGGAGACGCTGCCGCAATACGAGCATGTGGCCGGCCTGCCACTCGGTACGCGGGGCGGCATGCTGGTTCGCTACGTGTTCCCGCAGAGCGGTGAATACGAGATTGCGATCGAGCTCCTGTGCCGCATTCAGGGTGAATGCGATGGAAGCGTCGGTTTTCCCGACGAGCACAAGATGGACGTGTCGGTGGACGAAAGCCGGGTGCAGCTCTTCACGCTGGAGCCGCGCAGGGAATTCCGACCGCCGGCCGAGCGAACGTGGCGCGTGCGCATCGTGGCCGAGGCAGGGCCGCACGACATCTCGGTCGCGTTCCTCAAGCTCCCGTCCATCCGTGAAGTGGACGCGCGGATGGAGCGGTTCCTTCGACCGAACTATCTGACCGGCGTCGTCGGTGAGCCGTCGCAGACCATTTACATGCCGTACCTGGATCGGGTCACGATCATCGGCCCGCTTGGTGCAGCGGCCCGGGGCGTGCCGGGCGCGGAGCCTCAGACGCCGAGTCGCAAGAGGATTCTCACGTGCCGGCCTGCCACGATCGCGGACGAGGCGCCGTGTGCCAGGAAGATCCTCGCGTCGTTGACCCGTCAGGCGTATCGGCGGCCTGTTACCGACGCGGACCTCGCGCCGCTGCTCCATTTCTATCGCGAGGGACACGCGGCAGGAGGCTTCGAAGCGGGTGTCGAAGCAGCCCTGCAACGGCTGCTCATCAGCCCGGAATTCCTGTTCCGCATCGAACGCGATCCCTTGCCCGTGGCGCCGAACACGAACTACCGCATCAGCGATCTCGAGCTCGCGTCGCGTCTCTCCTTTTTCCTCTGGAGCAGCATTCCAGACGCTCAACTGCTGGATGTCGCCGCGCGCGGCACCCTTCACAAGCCCGCGGTCCTCGAACGTCAGGTGCGGCGGATGCTGGCCGATCCTCGCTCCGCGGCTCTGGTGAGCAACTTCGCCGGCCAGTGGCTCCAGTTGCGGAACCTCGACGCGATGCTGCCGGACTGGGCGCTCTTCCCGAACTTCGATGACGGCGTGCGGCTCGCGTTCCGGCGCGAGACCGAGCTCTTCTTCGAGAGCATCCTGCGTGAGGAACGCGGGATCCCCGAGCTGTTGACGGCCGACTACACATTCGTAAACGAACGGCTCGCCCGTCACTACGGCATTCCCAAGATCTACGGCGACCGGTTCAGACGGGTCACGCTGAAAGACCCGAATCGCCGCGGGTTGCTCGGACAGGGCAGCATCCTGCTGGTCACGTCGCGGCCGAATCGAACCTCGCCGGTGCTGCGCGGGAAATGGATTCTGTCGAACATTCTGGGCACTCCACCGCCCGATCCGCCGGCGAACGTTCCCGCGCTCGAAGAGGAGCCGCCGGGCAACCACGTCAAGGTGATGACGATGCGCGAGCGCCTGGCGGCCCACCGGAAAACTCCGGTGTGCTCGGGTTGCCATTCGATGATCGATCCGCCGGGATTTGCGCTCGAGAACTTCGACGCGGTCGGGCGATGGCGCGAGATCGACGAAGAGTACCGGCCGATCGACGCGTCGGGCACGCTGCCCGAGGGACCAAGGTTCGACGGCCTCGCCGCTTTCCGTGCGACGCTCCTCAGCAAGCCCGAGCGGTTCGTGACGACCGTCACCGAAAAACTTCTCATCTATGCGCTGGGGCGCGGCGTGGAGGTGGGTTACGACATGCCGGCGATCCGCCGTATCGTCCGCGACGCGGCGCCCTCCTACAAGTTGACGGACGTGATCCTGGGCATCACCCGCAGCGTTCCGTTCCAGATGCGAAGGTCCGCATCTGACGTCAAGCTGGCGGCGAGTCATGCTCCCGCCGCGAGATAGGTGCGAGGACACCGATCATGTTTGTGACGAAGTCGTCGCTCGATCGACGAACCTTCCTTCGCGGCGTCGGCGCAACCCTGGCGCTGCCGTTGCTCGACGCGATGGTCCCGGCGTTGTCGGCGCTCGGCAGAAGCGCCGCCAGTCCTGCGCCTCGGCTCGGGTTCTTCTACGTGCCGAACGGGATCATCCTTCGCGAGTTCCTGCCGACCGCGGAGGGAAGCAATTTCGAGATGACCCGCCTGCTGAAGCCGCTCGCGCCGTATCTCGATCAATTGACCATCGTCAGCGGCCTGGCAAACGCCGAGGGGGATGCGCGTGACGCGAGCAGCGGTCCGCATTCCCGGGTGAGCGGTTGCTGGTTGAGCGGCCAGCGCGCCCGGCGAACCGAAGGGGCCGACATTCAGGCGGGGACGACGATCGATCAGTACGCGGCGCGGGAGTTGGGGAAGGTCACGCCGCTGGCCTCGCTCGAGCTCGCGCTCGAACCGAATTTCATGGTCGGCAACTGCGAGGGTGGTTACAGCTGCGCCTACATCAACACCCTGTCCTGGCGCACCCCGACGATGCCGCTTCCGATGGAGACCAACCCGCGCGTCGTCTTCGAACGGCTGTTCGGCGAAGGCGGCGACGCGGCCGTGCGACGCGCGCAGTTGCAGAGGGATCGCAGTCTCCTCGATTCGGTGAGCGAAGACCTTGCCCGGCTGCAGCGTACGTTGGGCCCGGCCGATCAGCGGACCGTCACCGATTATCTCGACGCCGTACGGGACGTCGAGCACCGGATTCAGCAAACCGAGCAGCGCGCCCGGTCGTCGGTCGAGGCGGTCGACGGACCGCTCGGCATTCCGGACTCATTCGCCGACCACGCGAAGCTGATGTTCGATCTGCTGGTGCTGGCGTATCGCGCCGACATCACGCGCGTGTCCACGTTCCAGATCGCTCGCGAGCTGAGCCTGCGATCCTATACGTATCTCGGTGTGCCCGAAGCGCACCACGACATCTCGCATCACGGCAACCGCGCCGAGGCCGTGGAAAAGTGCTGCCGCATCAACGAATTCCATCTGGGCTTGTTCGCGCACCTCGTTGAGAAGATGCGGGCCACCCCCGACGGCGACGGCACGCTGCTGGATCACTCGATGTTGCTCTACGGGGCGGCGATGGGAGACGGCAATCTGCATGTCCCGCACAACCTGCCGGTCGCCTTGATTGGCGGTGGGTGTGGACGGCTCAAAGGGAATCGTCACGTCAAGGCGGTGTTCGACACGCCGTTCATGAATCTCGGATTGACCCTGCTCGAGAAAGTTGGTGTGGAGGTTGACCGCATCGGCGACAGCACGGG
>DASYRZ010000161.1:0-11585 GCA_036003865.1 Gemmatimonadales bacterium
CCGAGGATCTTGTCGGCCATCCAGGAGAGCTGGGCATCGGTGTCGGTGGGGGCGAACCCGGCGAGCACTAGCAGACCGGCACCTATTTGGCCCGCAATCCGGTCGCCGATGCGAACATGTGCACGGGAGACGCGCTGAAGAACTACGCGCACACCAGGATATTGCGGATTGTCGATTGCGGATTGCGGATTGAAAAGGGAAGCGTCAAATCCGCAATCCGCAATCCGAAATCCGCAATTCCCTCACTCAACAGTGACGCTCTTGGCCAGATTGCGCGGCTGATCGACGTTGCAACCGCGGCGTACGGCGATGTAATAGGCCAGCAGCTGAAGCGGCACCACGCTCAACACCGGCGTCAACAGATCGAGTGTCTCGGGAATCTCGATCCGGTAATCGGCCAGCTTGTCGAGCGCCGTATCGCCTTCGGTGACGATCGCGATCACCCGCCCGCCGCGCGCTTTCACTTCCTCGATGTTGCTCACGACCTTCTGGTGCACGCCGTCCGTCGGCGCGATGAACACGACCGGCATGAGCGCATCGATCAGGGCAATCGGCCCGTGCTTCATCTCCGCCGCCGGATAGCCCTCGGCATGGATGTAGGAGATTTCCTTGAGCTTGAGCGCCCCCTCGAGCGCGACCGGGAAGTTGTAGCCCCGCCCCAGGTACAGCGTGTTCTGCGCGCGCATCAGCTGATCGGCGAGCTGCTCGATTTGCGGCGCCTTGGTGAGCACCCTGCTCACGAGGTCGGGCAGCTTGGCGAGCGCCCGCACCACTTCCCGGCCCTGCAGGATCGACAGCGCCCTGAGCCGGCCCATCTTGAGGGTCAAGAGCGCCAACGCGATGATCTGGCTGGTGAACGCCTTGGTGCTCGCCACGCCGATTTCGGGGCCCGCGTGAAGGTAGATCCCGCCGTCCACTTCGCGCGCGATCGTGCTCCCCACCACGTTGACCAGGCCGAGCGTCCTGGCCCCGCGCCGCTTCGCTTCCCGCAGTGCGGCCAGGGTGTCGGCGGTCTCGCCTGACTGCGAAATCCCGATCACGAGCGTGCGCTCGTCCACGATCGGGTTGCGGTAACGGAATTCCGAGGCGTATTCGACTTCGGTGGGGATCCGCGCCAGCTCCTCCATCATGTATTCGCCGATCAGCGCCGAATGCCACGATGTGCCGCACGCCGTGATGACGATCCGCTGCACCTTCAGCAGCTCTTCGTCGCTGATGTTGAGACCGCCGAACCGGACCGTGCCCTCTTCCTCGAGCAGCCGCCCGCGCATCGTGTTCCGAACGCTCTCGGGCTGCTCCATGATCTCCTTGAGCATGAAGTGGGCAAAGCCGCCGCGCTCGATCGTCGCGAGATCCCACTCCACCTGCGTGACTTCCTTTTCCTTCTCGTCGGCCGCGAGGTCCATGATTCGGTAATCCGTCGGCTTGACCTCGGCGATCTCGCCGTCGTCCATGTACACCACCGACCGGGTATGCGCGAGCACGGCTGAGGCGTCGGACGCGACGAAGTTCTCGCCATTGCCGATCGCGACGAGCAACGGCGAGCCGCGCCGGGCCGCGACGATCGTATCGGGCTCGCGGCTCGAGATCACGGCGATACCGTAGGTGCCTTCCACCTGCCGCAACGCTTCGGCGGTGGCATCCACCAGCGACGCGCCCTTGGTGTGGGTCTCTTCGATGAGATGCGAGAGGACTTCGGTGTCCGTCTGCGAACGGAAAACGTGCCCGCGCTTCCCGAGCGCCTGGCGCAGCGCGCCGGCGTTCTCGATGATGCCGTTGTGCACCAGCGCGATCGTGCCGCCGCAGTCCGCGTGCGGATGCGCGTTGACGGTGTTGGGTACGCCGTGCGTCGCCCACCGCGTGTGCGCGATCGCGGTTGTGCCTTCCGGAAGATGGCTACCGAGCTCGCGCTCCAAGACGGCGATCTTGCCGGGCGCGCGAAAGATCTGCAGCCCCCCGTTGACGACCGCGAGGCCGGCGGAGTCATAGCCGCGATACTCGAGCCGGTGGAGACCCTCGAGGACGACGGGCGCCGCTGTACGCTTGCCGGTGTAGCCTACGATGCCGCACATAACCGCCGCCCTTCCTCGATCAACCGTTCCGCGTCCGCGCCCGACGGCGCTTCCGCAATCAAGCGAATGATCGGCTCGGTACCCGAGGGTCGCACGTGCAACCAGCGATCGGGCCAGGCGAGCCGTAGTCCATCCTGCGTATCGACCGAGGCGTCCGGGAATCCCCGCCGCAAGCCTTCATACACCGGCTCGAGGCGGGGCCCCCGAGGTACTTTCGCTTTCACGATCGTGTACCGCGGCGCGCGCGCGACCAGCTTACTCACCGCCACCTGCTCGCGCGCGAGCAGCGACAGCACCAGCGCCCCAGCCACCGGCGCATCGCGACCCACGTGGAGCGCCGGATACATCACCCCGCCATTCCCTTCCCCGCCGATCACCGCTTTCAGATCGATCATCTTGCGCGCGACGTGCACCTCACCAACGGGTGCGCGTACGACCTTCGCGCCAAACTCTCGAGCCGCGTCTTCCACGACCAGCGACGTCGACAAATTGCAGACGACGGTCTGACGGCCCGACGGCCGGACGGCCCGTATCGCAAAGGCGAGAGTGTAGTCCTCGCCGATGGGTCGGCCCTTCTCATCCACGATCGCAAGTCGATCGACATCCGGATCGACGGCGATTCCAATATCCGCTTTCGTTCGCCGCACCAGCGCGCCGAGGGCTTTCAGATTCTCGGGCACAGGCTCGGGAGGCCGCGGAAACAGGCCGTCGGTTTCCAGATTGATCGCGCT
Source organism: Gemmatimonadales bacterium (assembly GCA_036003865.1). GTDB lineage: Bacteria > Gemmatimonadota > Gemmatimonadetes > Gemmatimonadales > GWC2-71-9 > 20CM-2-65-7. Next base: position 2,804 of record DASYRZ010000161.1, read on the forward strand.
CATGCGACAACCCAGTCGCTCGAGCAGCTCCGGCATCAGCGCCCCGCCGGCGCCGCGTACGGCGTCGAGCGCGACACGGAAGCGGCGGCGCCGAATCGCCCGAACCTCGACTCCCCGAAGCGCGAGCACGGCGGCGAGATGGCGGGAAATCGCGTCCGAATCCGCCTCCACGCCGCCGATGGCATTGTAGCTGGCGCGTTGCAGGGACTCCCCAGCGGCCAGTTCGCGTACCCGCGTACCCGCTACGGTATCAAGAAAGATGCCATCAGCGCCGACGAACTTGAGGGCGTTCCATTCGATGGGATTGTGGCTGGCCGTGAGGATGATGCCCCCTGCCGCCCGGTGATGTTCCACGGCGAGTTGTACCGTGGGTGTTGCAACTAACCCAACATCGATGACATCGCACCCCACGGACTGAAGCCCGGCCGTCGCTGCAGCCGCGAACATCGGCCCAGAGGTACGGGCGTCGCGGCCCAGAACGACGCGCGATTTACCCTTCCCTCGTCCCCCGTCCCCCTTCCCCATCCGCGCCCACGTGCCGAACGCCGCCGCCCAACGGGCCACTACTTCAGGGGTGAGATCGGTCCCAACGAGACCTCGCACCCCCGACACACTCACCATCAGGGTGTCGGACATGGGAGGTCAATCTAATGGCAAAAGGCGTCGAGAAACGGCGTCAAGCAAAGGCGTGGACCAAAACCGTGGACCAAACCGTAGCTACTCTGGCGGTGGATGCACGTGTAATCGCGTGAGGAGCTTGAGCACCAGAAATGTGCGGCTCTCCACTGACCGCACGAGACTGAGTTGCTCTGCGGTGGTGGGTTCAACGAGCCGCAGCTTTGCGAGCGTCTCATGCGCCGAACCGCGGGCTAAGACGTCATCATAACGACGCCATGACCGCACCAATTCACGCGACGTTGCTCGACGAGTTTGCTCGACGACTTTGCTTGACGCTGTTCAGGCTCTTCGAGCTTCCATGGCGCGGGTAGGCAGGCGCAACGGCTGCAGCTGCGGCGTCGGGATGGGCAGCGCGGTGCCCTCGGCGAACGCGCGCAGGAACGCCTTGACGACCTCGGCGTCGAACTGGACGCCCTTGCCTTCCTCGAGCTCGCGCATCGCGTGCTTCACCGACAGCGAGGGACGATAGGGACGGACACTGGTCATCGCGTCGAACGCGTCCGCGACGCTCACCACCCGGGCTTCGAACGGAATCTGATCCCCCTTGAGGCTGTCGGGGAATCCCGAGCCGTCGAGCTTTTCGTGATGCGACCGCACGATCGAAAGCGCGCCGGGCGCGTCACGCATCAACGGCCCGAGAATGCGCGCGCCGATCACGGTGTGCTCCATGATGTGGCGATACTCGGCGTCCGTGAGCTTGCCCGCCTTGTGCAACACGCTCTCGCTGACGCCGATCTTGCCGACGTCGTGCAGCTCGGCGCCGAGCGCGATCGTATCGATGAGATCGGTATCGAGGTTCATCGCGCGGGCGATCTCGACGGAATAGTTCGCCACCCGCATCGAGTGGCCGCGCGTATAGGCATCCTTCGCTTCGAGCGCGAACACCAGGGCGTGGACGCCCTCCAGAAACAGCTCCTCGATGCGCCGCGCCTGCGCTTCGACGCGCTCCTCGAGGCTGTGCTGGTAATTGCGATTCTCGATGATGAGGCGGCGTTTGTCGAGTGCCTGCGAGACGCGCGCCCGCACTTCGTCGAGGTGAAACGGCTTGGCGACGTAATCGAGTGCGCCCATTTGCAGGCAGGCGACGGCGCTCTCCACCTCGGCGACCGCCGTCACGACGATCACCGCCGTCTCCGGCCAGCGCGCGATGATTTCGCGCAGCAGCGTTACCCCGTCCATCTCCGGCATCCGGAGATCGGAAATGACGAGCGGCACCGCGCCGCTCTCGAGCTCGCGCAACGCCTCGACGCCGGAGCCTGCCTCGGCGCACGCAAAGCCTTCTCCCTCGAGCAGGCGCACCAGCACGCGACGCAGCCGCGGCTCGTCATCCACGACCAAACAGCGCATTCCCGAGAACGGTGGCATCGCCGCCCAAAGTAAAGGTCGCTTGCCCCGTGGGGAAGCCGCCCTTACGTTCCGGCCATGACGCGAGTCGCCGAACAGGACCTTACGCGCCGCATCGCGACACGCGCCGTGCATGCCGGATACATAGGTGATCCCCTCAGCGGGGCCGTGATGGGCCCCATCTACCAAACCTCCACGTACATCCAGGAGGGGCTGGGGCGTCATAAGGGCTACGAGTACGCCCGCACCCGCAACCCCACCCGCGAAGCGCTCGAACGCAACGTCGCCGCGCTCGAAGGCGGCCTCCACGGCTTCGCGTTCGGCTCAGGGTTGGCCGCGCTCGATGCCGTGATGAAGCTGCTCTCGGCCGGCGATCACGTGGTGAGCGGCGAAAACGTGTATGGCGGCTCCCACCGGCAAATGACGCACATCTGGGCGCGCCTCGGTCTGACGTTCACGTTCGTCGATGGCGGTGACACGCGTGCGGTCGCGGCCGCCGTCACTCCGAACACCAAGCTGGTGTACGCCGAGACGCCCACCAACCCGATGATGCGTCTCTGCGACCTCGCGGCGACGGGCGAAGTCGCGCGCAAGGCCAAAGCGCTGTTCGTGGTGGACAACACATTCGCCACGCCATTCTTCCAGCAGCCCCTCCAGTTCGGCGCCGATATCGTCCTGCACTCGACGACCAAATACCTGAATGGCCATTCCGATATGGTCGGCGGCATGCTGGTCACGACCCGCGACGACGTCGCCGAGCGGCTCGGCTTCATTCAGAATTCGTCCGGCGCGATACCGGGACCGTTCGACTGCTGGCTGGCGCTGCGCGGCACCAAAACGCTGGCGCTGCGGATGCGCCAGCATGACGTCAACGGCCGGCGGGTCGCCGAATGGCTGGAACAGCATCCGCGCGTCGAGCAGGTGTACTATCCCGGCCTGCGCTCGCACCCGCAGCACGACCTCGCGTCGCGGCAAATGAAGGGGTTCGGCGGCATGTTGAGCATCGAGCTGGGCGACGTCGGCTTCGCCCGCCGCTTCGTGGAGCGGACGAAGATCTTTGCGTTGGCCGAGTCGCTCGGTGGCGTCGAGAGTCTCATCGGGCACCCGGCGTCGATGACGCACGCCAGCGTCCCGCCCGAGATGCGGCGCCGCATGGGTCTGACGGACAGTCTGGTACGCTTATCGGTGGGGATCGAGGATGTGGAGGACCTGATCGGTGATTTGGATCAGGCGTTGGCTGATGATTGATGTTGGCATGGTACGGGAGCGTGATTTTGGTAGGGGCGCAGCATGCTGCGCCCCTACACGAAACCACGACGCCCGGCCACGAAACATGCGATCCCCCGGCCCGTACGTGAGGGAATCCATTCGCAGGAGAGAGGCATGACGGAACCGACGAACACCCTTCCCGCGGCACGCCCGCGGAAAGTCTTGACCCAGATCGCTCCCGTCTCGTGGGAGCATCCGGCGGATCGCGCGGCGCTGCAGGCGCTGCGCTCGATTCCCGGCTTCGACCAGGTGGTGAAGAAGATCTACGGATTCATCGGCGAGCGCGGTATTCGCCTGCTGTTCCAGGCCGATGCCGTGCGCGTCGGGCCACGGCAGTTCCCGCGGCTCAATGAGCTGTACACCGACGTGCTGACAACGATGGACTGGGAGCCGCGGCCCGACCTGTTCGTGTCTCAGACGCCGTTCGTCAACGCGGGCGCCTACGGGATGGACCAGCCGTTCATCGTGATCAACTCGGGCGCCTTGAAGCTGCTCGACGACGACGAGATGCGGACACTCCTGGGCCACGAGCTGGGCCACGTGATGAGCGGGCACTCGCTCTATGTCACGATTCTGATCCTGATCCTCAACTTCAGCTTCGCGACCTTGCCGTTTTTGGCGGGCATCGCCCTCCTACCCATCCGGATCGCACTGCTCGAGTGGTTCCGCAAGAGCGAGCTCTCCTCCGATCGCGCTGGACTCCTGGCCACGCAGGATCCCAACGCGGCCATGCGCATGTATCTGAAGATGGCGGGCGGCGGCGACATGAAGCAGATGAACCTCGACGCGTTCCTCGTCCAGGCCAAGGAATACGAGGAATCCGGGGGACCGCTCGACCGGATTTTTCAGATCCTCAACACGCTCGAACGCACGCACCCCTTCAACACGCTGCGCGCCGCCGAGCTGCAGCGTTGGATCGAAGCCGGGTATTACGAGCGCATTTTGAACGGCGAGTACACCAAGCGCGGCCCCGACGCGGAGAACCGGCCGATCGACAAGGACATCGACGAGGCCCGCGATCACTACATGAAGGAAGCGAAGGCCGTCGTGAACGACGTGGTCGATTCCGCCAAACGGGCTGCTCAGGCGTTTACGGACGCATTCAAGAAGAGGTGAACCTCCTGGTCGTCGGAGGCGGCGGCCGCGAACATGCCCTGTGCTGGGCACTGCGTCGCGACGCCGCCTCTGCTTTTTCCGACGATCTGACGCTGTTCGCGGCGCCGGGCAATCCGGGCACGGCGACGCTCGGCACCAACCTCCCCATCCCCGCCACGGCCGTCGATCACCTCGTCGCGGCCGTCCTGCGGCACGACATCGACGTCACCATCATCGGTCCGGAGGCGCCGCTCGCCGCCGGCCTGGCGGACCGTTTGCGTGACCAAGGGCGCGCCGTGTTCGGCCCGTCGGCCGCCGCGGCGCAGCTCGAGTCGTCCAAGGCGTACGCCAAAGAGGTGATGCGACGCGCCGGTGTCCCGACGGCCGCGAGCGCCACGTTCGTCGCGGAGACTCCGGCGCTCGACTACATCGCGGGTCATGCCGAGCCGCTGGTGGTGAAAGCGTCGGGCCTCGCCGCGGGCAAAGGTGCCATCGTGTGCAAGACACGCGCGGAGGCTGCCGCGGTCGCGCGCGCGCTGCTGGGAGGCTCGCTCGGCGAAGCCGGCAACGAAATCGTGATCGAGCAATTCCTCGCGGGCGAGGAATTGTCCGTCCTCGCGCTGACGGACAGCGAGCGCATCGTCATTCTCCCGCCCGCCCAGGACCACAAACGACTGGGCGAGGGCGACACGGGACCGAACACCGGCGGGATGGGCGCCTATTGCCCCGTCGGCATCGCCACCGAAGCGCTGCTGGCGCGCGTGCGCGCGGAAATCTTCGAGCCTGTGCTCCGCGAGGTGGCGGCGCAGGGAGCGCCCTACGAGGGCGTGCTGTACGCCGGGTTGATGATCCTACCCGACGGCACCCCAGCGGTCCTCGAGTTCAATGCGCGCTTCGGTGATCCCGAGACGCAGGCGCTGTTGCCCGCGCTCTTGCCCGGCTTCAGCGAGCACCTCGTCGCGATCGCGCAACGGCGCTGGCACCCGCTGGCCACCCAGCAGGTGCTGGCCGTCGAGCGGGCGGCGGTCACCACCGTCCTCGCCGCGCGGGGCTATCCCGAGAATCCCGAAACGGGCGCGGCGATCCGGCTGCCCGACCCCGCGGAGCTCGGCGACGACGTGATCGTCTTTCACGCGGGCACCTCCCGCGACAACGAGGGGAGATTGCGGACGTCGGGAGGGCGCGTACTGAACGTGACCGGCCTCGGCTCGACCGTCGCGCTCGCCGCGCAAGCGAGCCGCGGCGGGGCTGAGCGGATTGCCTTCGAGGGAAAGACCTGGCGCCGCGATGTCGCGTGGCGCGAGATCCAGCGTGCCGGAACTGCCTGAAGTCGAGACGATCGTCCGCGAAATCGCACCCCGCCTGGAGGGGTGCCGCATCGCGCGGGGGGAGCTCAGGAAAAGCGATGTGCTGCGGCGCGTATCGAAGCCGCGCCTGCTCAAGACGTTGCGCGGCAACACGATTGAACAAGTGTCCCGTCGCGCCAAGCACGCCGTGTTTCGCCTCTCGTCCGGCCACCGGATGATCATCCAGCCCCGCATGACCGGATCGCTGCTCCTTTACGACCGGCGTTTGACGCGCGACGAACTGAAGTACGCCGTCCTGATCTGCACGTTGACCGACGGACGCAAATTCGTCTATCGGGACGTCCGGCGGCTGGGCACGATCTGGCTGCTGGACGAAAAGGGCTGGGTCGCCTATACGGGCCGCATCGGGCCTGAGCCCCTCGAGGAGACCTTCACTCCATTCGTGTTCGCTGACCGCTTAAGGGGGACGCGCACCGCCGTCAAGAAGGCGATCATGGATCAGCGGCGGCTTGCGGGCGTGGGAAACATCTACGCCAATGAAGCACTGTTCGATGCGCGGCTCAATCCCGCGAGAGCCACCAACAAACTGTCGCTAGAGGAATTCGCACGCCTACACGCCGCCATCGTGGATGTGCTACAGCGGGCGCTCGCTTCATCAGGGACAACGCTGCGCGATTATCGCACCGGCACGGGTGAGCGGGGCCGATTTCAGTTCGAGCTACGAGTCTACAAGCGGGGCGGCGAGAAATGCGTCCAATGCGGCAAGAAGCTGGTGGAGACCCACGAGATCGACTTGAGAACGACGACGTTTTGTCCGCGCTGTCAGCGATGATAATACGACGCTAGGAAAAGGCGACGCGAGGACAAAGCGACGCTAGGTTGAGGCGATCGCCTTACCCCAGCGTCGTCGTATCCTAGCGTCGCCCTTTCCTAGCGTCGCTGTATCAAGACATCAATCCACAAACGCCCACAACAGTTCCCGGCTCTGCCGATCCAACTGCCCCGGCGCCGCCAGGTGATACAGGTCCCCCGCCAGATCGCGGATCAAGAGCCCGCCATGCGGCAGCGTGCGAGGCCAGTCGTCGAGCCTCGTCTGGAAGGTGCGAGGACCCTGCCGCGTCTCGACGCGCCAGCGGCGGATCTCGACTTCCTCTTCGATCTCCAGCACCCGTGTCACCTCGAAGACGAACCCCGCCACCGCGAGCGCCATCTCCAGCGCCGCGCGGGAGCGTGCATCGAGGTCGGCGGGATCGCGGATGAGCGCGAACTCCTCCTCATCAGCGTCCCGCAACGACAGATGGTGCGCGGGCTCCGACCACGGGAAGCACCGGCGTACCGAAACCGCCCGCTCCTCGTCCCCCCGCATCGCCCAGAGCGAGCCGTCGGCCCGCCACTCCAAACGGAGTTCGGTTGCGAGGATCCGCTCGGTCCGCCTGATGGCTATCGATTCCATGACACCTCCTGGCTATCGGCTATCGGCTATCGGCTATCGGGTTTCTGCCGATAGCTGATAGCGGATAGCCGATAGCTCATGCGAGTTGTAGCTGCATCTCATACAGCTTCCGATACTTCCCTTCGGACCGTGCCAATAGTTCCGCATGCGTCCCGTGCTCGACCAAGCGGCCGTCTTCGATCACGAACAGCCGCGACGCCTTGCGGAGGGTCGACAGCCGGTGCGCGATCGCGAACACGGTGCGTCCCGCCACCAGCCGCTCGAGCGCTTGCTGGATCTCGCGCTCGGTTTCCGTGTCCACGCTGCTCGTCGCCTCGTCCAGAATGAGGATCCGAGGATCGTGGAGGATCGCCCGCGCGATCGAGACGCGCTGGCGCTCACCACCCGACAGCGTGTGCCCCCGCTCCCCCACCACCGTGTCGTAGCCGTGCTGCAGCTTGGTGATGAAGTCGTGAGCATTCGCCGCCTGCGCCGCCGTGACCACCTGGTGCAGCGGCGCCTCCGGCAAACCGTAGCGGATGTTCTCCAGCACCGTACCGTGAAACAGATACGGATCCTGGAGCACCATGCCGATCTGCCGGCGGTAGTGCCCCGTATCGAGGCGCCGGATGTCGACACCGTCGACGCGGATCGTGCCCCCGCTCACGTCGTAGAAGCGCGCGATCAGGTTCACGATGGTCGTCTTGCCGCCGCCCGACGGGCCGACGAGCCCGATCAGCTCTCCGGGCGCCACATCGAAGCTCACGCCGCGGAGCACCTGCCGGACGCCGTCGTAGCCGAACGTCACGTGCTCGAACGTCACGCGGCCGTGCACCGGCTCGAGCCGCACCGGCTCCGCCACATCGCGGATCTCCGGCTCGGTGTCGAGCACCTCGAACACGCGGTGCGCCGACGTCGTCGCCCGGTTGATCGTGCGCGCCATCTGGCCGATCACGTCGATCGGCGCCAGGAACATCGTCGTGTAAAGCAGAAACGAGACGAACGTTCCCACCGGCAGATGTGTCCCACTGCCGAGCAGCCGCGGCACCGCGAATATCCAGACCGTGATCGTCATCGCGTGCACGCCGAGGATGAGCAGCGGCCAGAACGTGGTCCACGAACGGTGAATGCGGTTGAACTCCGCCGTGACATCCTCGTTCCGCTCCGCGAAGCGCACGATCTCCCGGTCCTCCTGATTGAACGCCTTCACGACCCGGATGCCGGGGATCGTATCCGACAACACGTCGGTCACGCGCGACCACTTGCGCCACGCCCGAATGAACAGCCGGCTGATGTTTTCACCATGCCGGTAGATCACCCAGCAGAAGACGGGCACCGGCAACGTCATCACCAACCCCAGCCGCCAGTCGAGGGTGAGCAGCACCGCACTGAGTCCCGCGAGCATGACGAGCGACAGCGAGACGTCCACGACGCCGAACGCCAGGAACTCCCAGAGCCGGTCGGTATCGGCAGAGACGCGGGTGATCAAACTGCCCGTGCGCTTGCGCGAGAAGAACGACAGGCTGAGCCGCTGGATGTGCTCGTACAGCTCGTCACGCAGATCGCGGGCCACCCACTCGCCCAGGATCGCCATCAGCCGCAGCCGGATATGCGCCGCAGCCTGTTTGACCAGGTACACCGTCGCCATCGCGGCGAC
>DASYRZ010000162.1:0-4487 GCA_036003865.1 Gemmatimonadales bacterium
GTCTGGATCGCGTTCACCAGAGCGGGAAAGTCATCGCCCGGATCGGGCGTCCCCAGGGCGCGGATCACGAGATCGACATCCGCCCCGACATAGAGATTCTGCGTCATGACGGTGATCTCGGACGAGCTCGGGGCGGCCACGTTCTGCTCGGTCATCCAGTTGAGCGAGCCCGGGCGCACTTCAAAGGGCTCCTTGCATGCAGCAGTCAGCACGATCGCCGCGGTGGCAATCTGATACAGCTTCGTCATAACAGGCTCCCGGTTGAATGCGGTACGTTGACTCCGACGTACCAGAATCCCTGGCGCCCGTCAAGCGTGCGTCAAGCCTTATTACCGCCTAGCGCGCCGTCGTTCCGGTCCTTGGATTGATATCACGCACGCCGCGGAGAATCATGCGCCGGAAATGGATCCGATGAATCTTGGTCCAATAGCCCTCCAGCGCGCGCGACTGGAGCGCAATCGCGCCACGGCGCGTCACGCCGGGCGGCGGCGGGACCAGCGCGGCGAGCCGGTCATACACGATGCCTCGCACTGACGGATCGACGCGCTGCAGCACATGCCAGAGCGAGAGCGCATCGCGCGGGCCCGCGAGCGCCAGGACGGTGCGAATCGCGCGCGCTCGCATGCCACGCGGCTCGAGGTCGAACCTGATCAGCGCGCGCACGAACGGCGCCGGCGCGTCCTCCACATACGGAATGCCGGGTCCCGTGGCGGGTCGGATTTGTATTAACGCGCCAAGGGGCACACGCGAGGAGTGAGGCCCGGTCTGAAACTCGACTTCACCCGCGGTGACGTGCAGCAACCCCTTGCCGAGGGAATCCGTCTCCAGCGTGTAGGCGCAGCCGAGATCGATCGCCGTGCCCGCAGGGGTCTCGACGAAGAAGAGCCGCGGCACTGCGTCCACCTTGGCCTCGATGGCGCCGTGCGCCAGCGCCAGACGGTGATCGCTCGGGGTCGCGGCAACCAGCTGCAGGCGGGTCTCGGGCCGCACCTCGACCTCTCCGATTCGCCCCACGGCGATGAGCGCGCGCGATGAGTCGTCGGTCTGAAGCCAGTCACCGACGTGCATCCGGCCGGAGGCGGCAAGCCGCGTCTTCCCGATGAGCGGGCGTCCGGCGAGCGCCGTCACATCCCACGCGCTGCGCTCGCCGCGCGCGAGCAGGAGGAGGACGAGCACGGCCGCCGCCGCGAGCGGAACCCAGTACCAGCGTTGCCGCCACGAGCTGCCCAGTCGCCCACTTCCGAGGCGCGCTTCGATGCCCGGCCACAGATCGCGCGGCGGGTCGATACTCTTCGGCAGCTTGCCGACGGCGTCCAGCAGCTCGCGTTCGTTCATCGCTCCAGCTTCTCCCGTAACAGGCGGCGCGCCCGAAACAGCTGCGCCTTCGATGTCCCTTCCGCTATGCCCACGAGCGCCGCGATCTCCGCGTGCCCGTACCCTTCGATGTCGAACAAGACGAACACCTCACGGGCGCCGTCGGGCAGCTCGGCGATCGCGCGCTCGAGATCGATACTGAGACCCTCCCGGTCAGGGAGGGGCGCAGCATGCGCCCCTACGACACTATCCGGATCCTCCGCCGGCATGACCCGCCGCTCCCGGCGACCCGTGGTCCGGCGCTCGTTCAAGACCACGTTGACGGCGAGGCGATGCAGCCACGAGCTGAAGGCGCTGTCGCCCCGAAAGGAGCGCAGCTTGTCCCACAGCCGCACGAAGACATCCTGGGTGCGCTCCTCGGCATCTTGATCGTCGCCGGTGAGACGAAGACACAGCGCATAAACTCGGCCCGAGTGCTGGCGATACAGCTCCCGGAAGGCAGTCTGGTCACCGGCCTGGGCACGGACGACCAGATCGTCCGGTGGGGGCACAGTCCTAAGACGCCGGCGGGCGAGGAAAGGTTAGAACGCGGTCAATCGTCTTACGCACGTGCTGCACATCTGGGATGCCCAGGAAGGCATCCACGTCACTCCCAGCCCTCGACACACCCAGCCGCTTGCGGATGAAGTCAGCAAACCTGTCGGAGGTGCCGCCTTCGCCCGCCGTCCGCCAGAACTTCTCGATCTCCGCCTTGCTGCGCGTGAACACGATGTCGCCGCTGCCATCGGAGCGCTCCACAACGCGCACACCCTCCAACCCCTGCAGGCCGAACCATCGGCCTACGGTATAGTGCGAACGGCCGATGAGAAACAGGATACGACGGTTCGTGACGGCATACGCGGTGCGCCGCAGAAGCACACGGGCGGCTATCGCGCCGACGATCGCACCGACGATCCCGAAGCTCAGCAGGCCGACACCAATCTCGAGGATGGTGTCACTGGGCACGCCCACATAGATGACGAGAGCAACCCACAGCCCGATACCGGAGGCGAAACCGGTCCGTGCTCCCCACCACATCATCGGCTTGGCGGTCGGAAATCCTGACCAGACGACGTCCTCCTCGGGCCACAGGTCGCCCTGCTCGATCGCGGTCACGGCAGCCGCACGCCACCAAGCAGCTGCCGCAGCCGCTGCTCGAGATTCTTCTGGAGCTCGTCGATGCGGGCGCGCTGCTGCGCGATCTGCGTCTGCGCCTGGTTCTGGACCTCGGTCACGCGCGCACGGACGGCCACCACCTTGTCGTTCACGAGCGCGTCGACCCGATCGCGCATCTGCTTTTCCGCGGCGGCGACCTGCTCGCCGAGGACCGCCCGCAGCCGCGCGGCGATCGCCTGATCGAGATTCGAGCGGACCGCGAGGTCGGGCTTGTGCAATGGGCCCGAGAGCCGAGCCTCGACATCGAGGTCCGAGATACCCGATACCGCCTGCCAGATCAGAGCGCCGATCGTGCTATTCCCGAATCCGGAATCGCGGCTCCAGCGCACGCTGCTCGACCGGATCGCGAACCGGGCGTGGATCGTGTCGCCGTTCAGGTTGAAGCCGAGTTGTGTCGTGGCGGCGCCGGGATCCAGCCTGAGCGGCACTCCCGGAACCGCGAAGGCGGGGAGACGGATGCCGCCCACCGTTGCGCCCGCGGTATCCACGGGAATGGCGCGCACGTGATTGAGCATCGCCCCGGCGGCCAGCTGCGGTCCCGTCGCGCCGAACGCGGTGGGACGGCCGTAGAGCGCCGGATCGCTGGTGAGCCCGGTCAGGCTGCCGGCGTAGCGCTGCGGCTGCTCCGCGGTGGGATGCAACACGAAGGACAGCTCCGCGCTGCGCAGCAGGAAACGCGGCAGTGTGCGCTCTTTGGGGAACCGCACATCTTCACCCGCGCGGCGCGCGCGCCTCGGTCCGGTCGTCGCGCGCGGCAACAAGCCCGGCGGCATGTAGCGGCGCGCCAGCTGGGCGTAGTACAGGACACGCTCGAACGGCTTGATCGCGCCCGGCGCAAACAGCGCGGCGCCGACTGCCGGCGCATCGAGGCTCGGCAGCTTCAGCAAGCTGCGCGCGAACGCGTAGTCGCGGCGCTTCGCGCTGTCGAGCCCCGCGAGGCCCGCCTGCAGATTGGCGACGCCCGTCTTCACGCCGCGCTCGAGCGTCGTGACGCGATCCCGCGCGCGCTTGAGACGGTCGACGGACTGCCGCGCTTCGTTCAATGCCGCGAGATCGGTGGCACGCGCATGCCGCAGCCGCTCCAGCGTGGCGCTCGCCGAGTCGAGCGTGGGACCGAGGCGCAGCGCGTCGAAGGCCGTCTGCCAGGCGCGGCGGCTCGAGTCCGCGCGCGCGCCGAGCGCTTCGGCAGCCGGGATGGCGGAGAGTCGGCGCGGATCGAGCGAGTCGATGCTGACCTTCCCCGTCGCGAGCTGCAGCGCCGGAACCTGGAATTGACTCGCCCACGCGTGCGTCTCGGCCATCACACGGCCCGCGATCCCCTCCCCCTCCTCTTCTCCCGATTTGGCCGCGACGCGACCGTCCGTCTCGCGCGGCGTGCCGAACCGGAGTCCGTTCGCCGCGAGCCGGTTGATGATGAGCTTCTTTTCGGTGAGCGGCACCACGTCGAGGTCCGCGACCAGCTCGTCGGCCTGGAACAGGTTGCGGTACGCCTCGTGCGGGCTGGCGACGGTTAGGCCCTGGACCAGGATTTTGCCGTGAGCTAGATCCAGATGAAGTCTCTGAATCTCAACTTTCGCGCCCAGCAGCTGCGTGCCTACCTTCTGCGATTCACGCCGCGCAATCGTGTCCGCGAACAGCCACCACAAGACGACCCCGATGACGAACAGCACGAGCAGCGGACCCACCGCGCGCCAGCGGAAAATCTTGAGACGCGGAGGCGGCGCGCTCATGGCCGGAACATTTTGTAGACGTTGTAAACCTTGGACGCCGTGACGGCGCGATAGAAGCGCGACTGCCGCACGCGCTCGCCTACGGTCACCCGGTACCGCGCCACCGCCCAACGCGTCGCGAAGAAGAGCGGCAGCGCGAACAGCAGCGCGAACACCAGGCTGCCGAGCACGATGGTGTTGTTGAAGTTGGTGAGAGGGATAACTGGCGTATTGTAAAACGACGTCCAT
>DASYRZ010000163.1:0-2961 GCA_036003865.1 Gemmatimonadales bacterium
GTGTTCATGACGCCGTCGCGCACTGACACAATCGTCGGGTCGCCGACGATGTGGGACACGACGTTCGCGATCGTCGCAGGCACGAACTACACGGTCGTGATGACCGGATTCGCGCGGACCGGATCCAACCCCCCGCTCAGCATGCTGATCATCCAGGACGATCCGACGGCGCCCGCCGCGGGGCAGATTAGGCTGCGGGCGGTCAATCTCGGGAGCGGTCTGGGGGCGATCGACGCGTTTGTGCGGCGGGGCACCGAAGCTCCGCCCGGGACGTCACTGAGTACAAACCTGAGCTTCGGTGCCGCCGGTGCCTATGGCGCTTTGACGGCGGGCTCATTGACCAGCATCGGCGCTACGGCGCCCGGTACCCCTGTCCCCGCGCTGTTCCAAACGGCCGGCCCGCCAGGAGTGGCGGGGGACTCGCTCGCCAACCCCATCGGAGGACTGTTCGTTGCAGGTTCAGTGTTGACCGGGATCGTCGTCCCGCCGTCCGTGGTCGGTAGCGCCGCGCCGCAGGGCGGCAGCCCGGCCTCGAAGGCCGTCCAGACGGTGATACGGAGCAACGACACGGTGACTGTGCTGAGTGGGACAATTTCGCGTTTGGTGAACCGCTCGCCCGTCAAGCCGGACTCCACGGTGGGGACTACGGGTACCGGTGCCAGCACCGGCGTTGTTGCCGGAGATGTGGTGCGTGTGACCGGCGCCACGGAGGCCGAGTACAATGGCTGGCAGGTTGCCATCGGGCCCGCCGATTCGCTTGCCTGCGTCCCCACGAACGCCGGGGACACGCCGACACAGTGCGCCGCAGCGAACGCTATAGCCACGACGTTCTTCAGGTTCAAGTACCGGCTCACCGGCGCGCCGACCTCACCGGCGACTGGCACGCCGATCTACAGAATCTACCTGCCGACGACCGCGGATTTCACGAACCCAGCCGTCCTGTACCTGGTCGACCGCCGGCCCGACATGACCGTGCCATAGCCCGCGAGTTCGTGGAGCGACACGGCCGTCCGTGCCCCCGATGCGGACGGCCGTTGCGTTGGAGCGCTACGGCAAGATCGGCCGCCAGCGCGGCACCACATCATCCGAGAACCCGCCGACGACCCGCACCTTCTGCGAGCCATCCGCGTTCATGACCCAAATGTCGCCCTGCGTGTCGTACGCGATGCGTGTTCCGTCGGGCGACCAACTGGGCAGCTCGGCCGGCGTGACGCCGTCGGTCAGCCGCACCGGGTTCGACCCATCGGCGTTCATCACCCAGATGGCGAACCCTCCCGTCCGATTCGAGAAGAAGGCGATCTTCGTTCCGTCCGGCGACCACGCCGGCCCCCAGTCGGTCAAGGTATCGTTCGTGAGGTTCGTGAGGCCCAGACCGTCGGCGGCGTTCATCACGTAGATCTCCGAGTTCCCGTCACGCTCCGTGACGAACGCGAGGCGCAAGCCGTCAGGCGACCACGCGGGCTGCGCATCGGCGCCCGCGCTCGCGGTGAGCCGCCGCGGGTTCAACCCGCTCGTGTCCATGACGTAGATCTCATGATTCCCATCTCGAGTCGACGCGAACGCGATGCTGGTGCCGCTGGGCGACCAGGCCGGGTGAATGTTCTCCGTGGTATCCGTAGTTCGCTGCACAACCCCCGAACCGTCGGAATTCGAGATGTAGATCTGATAGACGGCTGTCCCGCGGTCGGACTGAAACGCGATACGCAGCGTGTCCGGCGACCACGTGGGCCAGTGGTCTGCGCCCAGGTGCGTGGTGACCTGCTTCAGGTTCCGCCCGCTCGCATCCACGGTGTAAATATCCAGCTGGCCGTTGCGATCGGTGACGAACGCCAATCGGCCCGGTCCACCCCCCACGCCAGGTTCGTCCTTGTTGCAGGCGGATGCGCCGGACAGCAGGGCCGCGCACATCAAAACGAGCGTGAGTCTCACGAGATCTCCGTTCAGTGAGTGACCGGGGAAAGTTGAAACACGAAGGGGAGCCACGCCAGCGGCTCCCCCGGATCTCGGTGCATGCTCCCACCCGCAAATCAATCCACGATCGCATCCGGGAGAACGTATTTCATCGGATTCACCGGGTGGCCGTTGACCCACACCTCATAGTGGAGGTGCGGTCCGGTGGAAATCCCCGTGGAACCGACCTTGGCGATCGGCTGGCCGCGCTTCACGCGCTGGCCACGCGCCACGAGGATCTTGGAGCAGTGCGCGTAGCGCGTCACGAGGCCATAGCCGTGGTCGATCGTCAGCATGTTTCCGTAGCCCTCGACCCAAGACTGCTGCGTCACCACACCCGCCGCCGGTGCCTCAATCTCCATCCCCATTGGCGCCGAGACGTCGATGCCCTCGTGCGGACGCGCGAGGTGCAGGATCGGATGCTCACGCTCGCGCGCGAATGCGCTCGTCAACCATCCCTTCGTCGGCATGATGGACGGCAGCGCCGCGTAACGCGAACGCTGGCTCGACGCGGAGTCATATGCTTCGTTGAGCGAGCGCACGAGAATGTTGGCGCGCCGCGTCAGTTGATCCATGTCAACGCGAACGGCCATCGCCTGCTTGCCGTTTGGTCCCGCCGCCGCCAGACTGTCGCGCTCTGACCATTGGCCCGACGGTCCGCCGATTCCACCTAGCTGCACATCATGATCGGTTGGCGCTAATCCCGCGAGTAGTCGTAGTTCCTGCTCACGTTGCCCAAACACGTTGATCGTGTCCCGCAGGCCGACGAGCCGCTCGCGCAGCCGCTGAATCTCGCTTGCGAGCAATTGATTTTCGCGTTCGAGTGCGCGGCTCTTCGTGACGTTCACGCCGCGCGACAGTGCGGTGCCGCCGAGCACGAGGAACAGCAGCGCGACGACGCCGCCGATCCCGACGAGCGCCTTGACGACAGTCTGCGAGACCTCCACGGCGCGGGACGCACCCGATCCGTGAGGTACCAGCATGACGGTCCAGCGCCGCTCGGCGTGTTTC
>DASYRZ010000164.1:0-12846 GCA_036003865.1 Gemmatimonadales bacterium
CTTTCAGGAGAGGGGGGACGTGAATCCACGAAACAGAACGGCCCCCCAGGTCCCCATAAAGCACCCGGAAGGCCGGATCACGGCATGAGTGAGATCCGATCGACTTCTAGGGTGCTCCTCCACCTCCACCGGCGCCGGCGATGCCGGACGCAATACGCCCACGCAGGTCGGCGAATGGCGCGAGCAGGCGCACAGTGCCTGAACGCGTCCAGAGGCAACGCAGCATTGGCGAGACGGTGGATTGACGAATCATTTCAGTCCGAGACCCTTTCGCATGTGATTCGGGAGGCTGCTTCGATCAAACTAAGACGACGTACGTGACCGGTCAAGCCAAAGGTTTCACGTGGGCCGCTGCGCGCCCCACGCTTCTTAGATTTATGGGATGGGCCACCGTGTCGCTCCCGCATTCTTTGTAGTCACTGCGTGTTTCGCTTGCGGCGGCCCGCTGCCGACGAGCAGCGCCACAACCGGTTCCCCGGCCGCCATCGCTCAGGTCCGTCTCTTCGACGAGGAGCGCGGCACCGATCTCACCGTGCACACCGGACTTGCCGACGATCAGTCGATCCGTCTCGAGGTCCGCCTGTACGCACCCGATGGGCACCGTCTCACGGACATCGTCGGCGGCGTCGAGCTGACGCTCCACTTCAGCCCCGAGTCTCTGGCGACCGCGGTTCCCGTTCCGGGGCGGCCTTTGCAAGCCATCGTCACGCCGACCGCGCCCGCCGGGACGAGCGGCTCCCAGACCGTGTCGCTGTACTTCCCCGGGAGCGGCACGACAAAATCGTTCGGGCCATTCCATGTCCAGGTCCAGCACGGCAGCCATGTCCAGGGGGACTTTCGGTTGTTCGACGCGTTCAACTCCGACTTCACCGACCACGTGCCGCTGGTCTCGGGCGACACCACGCGGCTGGAGGTCCGGTTGTACGACTCCACCGGCACACGGCGAACGTCCATTCCGGGCGGCGTGGAGGTGAGCTTTCACTTCGACCCCGATTCACTCGCTACCGCGGCGCCCGTGGCCGGATTGCCGTTTTGGAAGGCCGTGACGCCCACGGCCGCGGTCGGGACGGAAGGCTCGCTGCTCGTCTCGGTCCTCTTCCTCGCCGACAGCTCGATCAAGACCTACGGTCCGATTCAAGTTCTGGTGCATTGAGCTCGCGATAGTCTTCGCGGCGACACCAGCGGTGGCCCAGCATGAAGGCCACATGCCGAGTGCTCCAGCCTATCCCCCATGGGGATCCGGAACTTCGTGGCTGCCGGCCGTAGCGCCGATGCGCGGCTTTCATTTCCAAACAGCCGCTTGGCAGGTGATGGTACACGGCAGCGTCTTCGGGCAATTCGTGAAAGAATTCGGACCCCGCGGCAACTATCAGCTGAACAGCGTCAACTGGGTGATGGGGGACGCGTCTCGACCGCTCGCGGGAGGAGAGTTTCGCGCTCGCATGATGGCGAGCGCTGAGTACTTCACGATCACTCGTGCCGGCTATCCACAGCTGTTGCAGGTCTCGCAACCCTACCGCGGCGGCACGGTCACCGATCGCATGCACCCGCATGAATTGTTCAGCGAATTGGCGGTCATGTACGATCGCCCCCTGACCGGAGATTGGCGGTGGTCTGCCTATCTCGCCGCGATCGGCGAGCCGGCGCTTGGACCGGTCGCCTACGTGCACCGTCCCTCCGCCGTCACCGACCCCACAGCTCCGCTCGGCCATCATACGCAGGATGTCACGCACGAGAGCTTCGGCGTTGCGACGCTGGGAGTCTTCACACCCCGCGTCCATCTCGAGGGTTCGGTCTTCAACGGGGCGCATCCTGACGAGGTGCGTACGAACCTCGATTACGCCGGCGCGCGCTTTAACTCATTCTCCGCTCGTTTAACCGTGAATCCGAGCGACCGTTGGAGTTTCGCGACATCGGCAGCCTACATCGATCCACACGAGCACCAGCCGCGGCATCGCCTGGAATTCTCTGCCCTGCATGTCGCCAACCGATGGTCGACGTCCTTCATCTGGGGCGCGAACGTACCCACAGACACGCGCCGAGTGCTGAACACCGCGCTCGTGGAAACCAACATCGAGCTCGACGATTGGAACGCGATATTCGGCCGCGCGGAGTATGTAACTCGAACTTCCGAGGAGCTCGCGCTGGTGGGTTCGATCAGCTCGGAGGTAGAGGTGGGGACGCTTGCGCTGGGGTACGCCCGGCGCGTGGGGAAGGTCAGGGGTGTTGGGACGTGGCTCGGCGCGCGTGGGCACGTGGACTTGGTGCCCGAACAACTGCGGCTGTTCTACGGAACCCGCACGCCAACGGGTTTTCTTGTGTACCTGAATACCCGGCCTTAGCACCTCAACGGATCAGCGTAGCGAGACAATCCTCCCCCGCGGCGGAATCCCTGCCTCGAGCTCGAGAATTCCCACGCTTGGCGGGATTCCAAACCGGGGAGCGCCTGCGCCACCCGGGTTCATTACCGTCACCGTCTTATCCACCAGCTCCAGCAGCGGCCGATGGCTATGCCCAAAAATGATGATGTCGGCGTGAGGAAACGCCTCGTGCAGCTTGGCGGGATTCGGACTGCCGAACTGGTCGCCGTGCGTGACGACGATCGGAAAGCCATCCAGCTCGATTTCCGCGACCTGGGGGAGCTTCGCGCGCAAATCGAACCCGTCGCTATTGCCGTACACCGCGGTCACTGGTGCAAGCGCGCCCAGCTCGATGAGCAGGTCTGCTCGCCCGACATCCCCGCCGTGTAGGATGTGATCGACTTCGCGGAAAACCTCGAACACTTGCGGCCGGAGTACGCCGTGCGTGTCCGAGATGATGCCCAGCCTCACGGCGCCTGACGCGCCGTCACATAGAAGTTTTCGTCCACCGTGAGCTCGGAGGCGTTTGGCGGCATCCGGATCATGCGCCACTCCTCAGTGGGATCCAAGGGTCGGATCCCCCATCCGCCGATGTAGACAATGACCGGCATGCGGAAGCCGGGCACGACATTGGTCCAGTGAAATGAGAGCATCCCGTCCTTAAGGCGATACTCGAATACCGGGATTTGCGTCGTGGTGAGATACTGCTCGAAGACTTTACTGAGATCGATTCCCGCCTCGCGACTGATGTAGTCCTGGACCTGTTTGCCCGTGACGGTCTGGTGATAGAATGTCCGGTTCAATCCACGCAGGATGTTGCGCCACTTCACGTCATCGCCGATGATCGCGCGAATCGTATGCAGCATGTTCCCGCCCTTGGGATACATGTCGCCCGATCCTTGCGCGTTGACGCCGAACGCGGGAACGATGGGCTTGTCGTTGCGAATGCCCGCGCGCGCGCCGATCATGTACGCCGCCCCGGCGCTCTTCCCCATCAAGCATTCGGTGTAGAGCCCCTCGGCGTAGTTGGCGAAGCTCTCGTGCAGCCACATGTCCGCGTGATCCTGCGCCGAGATGTTGTTGCCCCACCATTCGTGCGCACTCTCGTGTACGATGATGAAGTCCCACTGCAAACCGAGTCCTGTGCGCGACAGATCGCGACCGAGATAGCCGTTGAGGTAATGATTGCCGTAGGCGACGCCGCTCTGATGCTCCATGCCGAGGTGCGGTGTCTCGATCAGCTTGTAGCCGTCCGCGTACCACGGATAGGGACCGAACCAATGCTCGAAGCAGCGCAGCATCGGAATCACCTGCCGGAACTGCCGCCGCGCGGTGTCCGCGTGATAGTCGAGCGGCCAGAAGTCCAGCGACAACCGTCCTGCTTCACCATCGAGGGTGTCGCTGAAGTGCGCGTACGGGCCCGCGTTGATCGTGACGTTGTAGTTGTTGATGGGGCTCGTCACGAACCATTCGTAGGTCGTCGTGCCGTCGCGGTTCTTCGTGGTGCCGCGCAGCCGGCCGTTCGACACGTCGACCAGCGGATCGGGAACGGTGATGGCGATGCGCTGGCTGTCGGGCTCGTCGGCCAGATAGTCCTTGGTCGGCCACCAGACGCTCGCGCCGAGTCCCTCATTCGCGGTGGCGATCCACTGCCGGCCGAGACTGTCCAGGGGAAACGTGAACCCGCCGTCCCACGGCAGCCGCCGGCCGACCCGCGGCTTGCCATGGTACCAGACCGTGATCGTGCGCAGCTCGCCGGCGCGCTGCCGGCCGCTCAACGTCACGAAGAACGCGTTTCCGTCACGCCGGTAGCTGAGCTTGCGGCGATCCTGCACCATGCTGTCCACTTCCAGCGGCACCTGGAGATCGATCTGCATCTCGCGCCCGGCAGGAGCCTGTAGCACTCGATAGGTGATGCCGTTCCAGCCGCTGATGCTCGAATCGCGCGGATTCACGCGCGTGTGCAGATCATAGAACTGCACGTCCCACCAGGCGCGCGCTGGTCCGTTCGAGCCGCGCAGCGTATCCGCGTGGGTGTACCGCGTGGTATCCTGGGCGACGGCCTGCAGCCAGATCAGCGCCATCAGAACCATAGGAAGACTCGCTCTCCTTTGAACTTCTTGATGCGCGGATCCCACGGAAAGAAAATCACCACGCGGAATGCGACCTTCGCTCCACTGGCGGCGCGCGAGAGCCAGCGCCCTTTTTGCGTTCCGGTCACCGCCGCCTCTTCGCAGACACCCTGCGGCCCGATCACGATCTGCTGCAAGTCGAAATGAATGTCGGGGATGGCGCCGAGCAGCTCCATGTAGAATCGCGTCGCACCGGCGTGGCCTTCCCAGCGCGCGCCCGCTTCGCCCACGACCTCGTACACGCAATCAGGCGTCAGCGTCGCGATCAGCCCAGCGATGTCGCGCTTGTCCTCGGCGATCGAGTGCGCCTTCCACAGCTCCCGGATCTCGCGATACAGCTCGGGTGTCACGTCGCGTGAGAGCAGCTCACGCACGTCCACGCCTACCCCTGCCACGGCTTGAGCAACTGGATGTCGAGACCCATGTGGTCCACGATGCGCTGCACGATGAAGTCGACGAGCTGTGCAATCTCCCTGGGGCGCTGATAGAACCCGGGGGCCGCCGGCAGTATGGTCGCGCCCGCTTCGGCCGCAAGCGTCATGTTGCGGAGATGGACGAGTGACAGCGGGGTCTCGCGCGGAACGAGCACCAGCTTGCGACGCTCCTTGAGCGTGACGTCCGCGGCCCGCTCGATCAGCGAGCGGCTGGTCCCCTGCGCGATCGCCGCCATCGTCCCCATCGAGCAGGGGCACACGACCATCCCGCGAGTCCGCACCGATCCCGATGCCGGTTCGGCGCCGCGGTCGGCATCGTTGAACAGACGCACGCACCCCCAATCACCACCGGTCGCCTGCTTCAGCGCCCCCTCATCTTTGATCCCGCACTCCTCGGCGAGCAGGCGCCAGCCGTGCGTGGAGACGAGGAGCCACGTCGGGACGTGGGAGCTCGCGAGCGTCTCGAGCAGCCGAACCGCGTACGGCGCGCCGGAGGCGCCGGTGATCGCGAGGACGAGAGGAGTTGAGGGGGTGGTCACGGCCCGAAACATAGCGTTAATTCGAACGCATGCTCCCATACACCCGATTTCTGGCCCTCGCGGCCTTCGTCCCCACGATCGTCGTTGCCCAACAGACGCCGGCTGCTTCTCCGGCGACACCGGCGCTCACCCCCCCGGTGGCGGCGGTGCGGCCGCACCGCTTCGATGAGCATGGCAACGTCCGCATCGACCAGTACTACTGGCTGAAGGATCGCAGTAATCCGGAAGTCATCAAATACCTCGAAGCTGAGAACGCGTACACCAAGGCCGTGATGGCACACACCGAGGCGCTGCAGGAACGACTCTATGAAGAGCTGAAAGGTCGCGTGCTGCAGAACGACCAATCCGTGCCGTTCCGCGAAGGCAATTATTTCTACTATACGCGGCTCGTGGAAGGGAAGAACTATCCCATCTACGCCCGCAAGCGCGGTTCGCTGAATGCCCCGGAAGAGATCATGATCGACGCGAACGCGCTCGCTGAAGGCAAGCCCACGTTCCTCATCCGGGCGTGGGACATCAGCTCCGGCGAGGATCTGCTCGCGTTCGCGGTCGACACCACCGGTGGTCGTGTCAGCTCCATCCGGTTCAAGAATCTGCGCACGGGGGAAATGCTCTCCGACATCGTGCCACGTTCGATCGGCGGGATCGCCTGGGCCGAGGACAACCGCACACTGTTTTACACGAAGCCCGACTCCGTGACCGTGCGCCCCTATCAGGTCTATCGTCACCGGCTCGGCACACCTGCGGCGCTCGATCAGATGGTCTACGAAGACAACGATGAGACGTATTATGTGGGCGTTTTCAAGACCAAGTCACGCGCGTACATCATGATTCAGTCGTCGCAAACGATGGCGACCGAATACAGCTATATCCGGGCCGACCAGCCCAACGCGCCATTCCGCATCCTGATCCCGCGCGAACGTGGCCATGAGTACTACGCCAACCACTTCGGCGACTACTTCTACATCCTGTCCAACGATCACGCCAAGAACTTTCGGCTCATGCGCATGCCGGTCGCAAAACCGGGGCGCGACAACTGGGAAGAAGTCATTCCGCACCGCCCCGATGTGCTGCTCGAGGACTTCGAGTTCTTCAAGGACTTCCTGGTGCTGAGCGAGCGGAAGGATGGTCTGGTGCAGTTGCGGGTGCGACCCTGGAGCGGGCGCAATGAGTATTATCTCGACTTCGGTGAGCCGGCGTATCTCGCGTTCGTCAGCACCAATCGCGAGTTCGACACGCGCCTCCTCCGGTACGTCTATACGTCTTTGACCACCCCGTCCTCGACCTACGACTACGACATGCGGACGAAACAAAAGACGTTGCTCAAGCGCGATCAGATCCTCGGTGGGTTCGATCCGTCGAACTACGTGACCGAGCGGTTCTACACGACCGCGCGCGACGGAGCGCGGGTGCCCGTCTCAGTCGTGTATCGAAAAGCGATCTCGCGCCCTGCCCCGCTGCTCCTCACCGGTTACGGCTCGTACGGCTCGAGCTCCGATCCCACGTTCTCATCGGACCGCCTCTCGTTGCTCGATCGAGGCTTCGTGTTCGCGATCGCGCACATTCGCGGCGGGTCCGAAATGGGTCGCGCGTGGTACGAAAACGGCCGGCAACTCCAGAAGAAGAACACGTTCACCGATTTCGTCGATGTCGCGGACGATCTCACCCGTCGCGGCTACACGTCTCCGGATCGCCTGTTTGCGCGTGGGGCCAGCGCGGGCGGGCTCCTCATGGGCGCGGTCGTCAACATGCGGCCGGAGCTGTTCAAGGGCGTCATCGCCGGCGTGCCCTATGTCGACGTGATCACCACGATGATGGACTCGACGATTCCATTGACGACCGGCGAGTACGATGAATGGGGCAACCCCCATGACTCGACCTTCTATCGGTACATGCTGTCGTATTCACCATATGACAACGTCGAGCGGAAGGCGTATCCGAACCTGCTGATCACCGCCGGTTTGTACGACACGCAGGTGCTGTATGTCGAGCCGGCGAAGTGGACGGCCAGGCTGCGGGCGATGAAGACGGACAGTAATCGCTTGATCCTGCGGACGAACATGGAAGCGGGGCACGGCGGGGCATCGGGACGGTACAAGCGCTGGCGCGATGTCGCGTTTGAGTATGCCTTCCTACTCGACCTGGCGGGCCTGGGAGATAAACCTACGCCCTAGCGCCCCCGGCGATTCGGTGTTGGGCTCCGTTTCGGGTGCCGGGGAGGTTGCGGTGGCGCCGGGACACGAGAAACGGGAAACGGGACGCGTGAAGACTTCGTGAGTTCACGTGTCCCGTTTCTCGTATCCCGTTTCCCGCGCTTCATAGCACCCGGTCCACCAACGCTCCCAGAAATACGACAATGCTCACGATCCCATTGGCCGTGAAGAACGCGGCATTGAGTTTCGACAGATCGCCGGGTTTCACCTGGCGGTGTCCCCAACCGATGACGACCACCGCAATCATCACGCCGCCGAAGTAGGGGAGCCCCAGCTCGGCAGCCTTGCCGAACAGGATCAGCGCGGCAATCGCCGCCCCATGCAGCAGCTTCGCCACGATGATCGCCCACCCCTGCCCCAGGCGTACGACCAGCGACCGCAGCCCCGCACTCCGATCGAATGCCTCGTCTTGCAGCGCGTAGAAGATGTCGAACCCCGCGACCCAACACGCGACGGCCAGCGCGATCAAGATCAGCAACCACCAGGGATCGCTCCAGGCACCAGTGATCGCGATGTAGCCGCCGACCGGCGCGATCGCGAGCGCGCCGCCCAGCCACATGTGGGTCCAGTCGGTGAAGCGTTTGGTATAGCTGTACGTCGCGATCCAAATGAGCGCGACTGGGGCGAGCGCCGCGCAGAGTGGATTGAGCTCCCAGGCGCACCAGAGGAAGACCACCATTGCGGCAAGCACCGCGGCCCACGCCTGGCTGACCGTGAGACGACCGCTCGGCAACTCCCGTCCCTGCGTGCGCGGGTTTCTGGAATCGATCCGGCGATCCGCGATGCGGTTGAACCCCATCGCCACGAACCGGGCGGCGGTGAAGGCGACGACCACGAGGATCGCCACGCGCCATGTCACCGCCTGCTTGTATGACGCGACAATGACTCCCAGTAAGGCGAATGGAAGAGCGAAAACTGTATGCGGGAGCTTGACGAAGTTTACGTAACGCACCAGCAGCGACTCGCCGGCGAACGTCTGTCCCTCTCGACCGTCAGAGGTCAATGCCAAGATCCTTCCACATCGCGTCAACCCTTTCCTTCGTGCCAGGATCCATCACGATCTTGTCCGGCCACTCCCGAGTGAAGCCCTCTTCCTTCCATTTCCGGGTCGCGTCGATGCCCATCTTCGAGCCGTAGGTGAAGCCGCGGCTGGAATGATCGAGCACATCGATCGGTCCCATCGTGAAGCGCACATCGCGCTCCGGATCGATGTGATTGAGCGCGATCCACCACGCCTCCTTGGGATCGCGCACGTTCACGTCCTTGTCGACCACCACGATGACCTTGGCGAGCGACATCAGCCCCTGTCCCCACAGGCCGTTCATCACCTTGTAGGCCTGGCCGGGATACTGCTTGTCGATGCTCACGAACACGAGGTTATGAAAGATCCCCTCGGCGGGCATGTGCAGGTCCACGACCTCGGGGATGGTGATCTTGAGCAGCGGCAGGAAAATCCGTTCGGTGGCATGGCCGAGGTAATAGTCTTCCATCGGCGGCCGGCCGACGATTGTGTGCGGCCAAATCGGATCGTCACGAAATGTGATGGCGGTGACGTGCACCTTCGGATAGTAGTCGGCGAGCGAGTAGAAGCCGGTGTGGTCGCCGAACGGTCCTTCGAGCACCAGCTCTTCGCGCGGGTCGATCCGTCCTTCGATCACGATCTCGGCCTCGGCGGGAACCTCGAGATCCGACGTCACCGCCTTGGCGAGTCGCACGCCCTCGCCGCGCAGGAAGCCCGCGAACAGGAATTCGTCGATCGTGGGCGGCAGCGGCGCCGACGCCGCATAGACGCTGGCGGGATCTCCGCCCAGCGCGATTGCCACCGGCATCGTCTCCCCCCGCTCCGCCATCGCGCGCCAATGCGCCGCCCCGACCTTGTGCCGCTGCCAGTGCATCGCGAGCGAGTTCTTCCCGAGCACCTGGACGCGGTACATGCCGACATTCCGGACACCGGAGGCCGGGTCGCGCGTAATGACTCCACCAAGCGTGATGTACGGCCCGCCGTCTTCGGGCCAGCAAATCGGCACCGGAAACTGCGTGAGGTCGACTTCCGATTCCTCGATCACGGTATTCTGGCAGGCGGGACGGCCGACGGTCTTGGGCGGGAACTTCGCGATCTCCGCGAGCCGCGGCAGCATCGCGAGCTTCCCCAGGAGCCCCTCCGGGACCTTCATCGCCAGCAATTCCGCGATGCGCGCGCCGATATGATCGAGGCACTCGACGCCCAGCGCGAGCGCCATGCGCCGTTCCGAGCCGAAGAGATTGACTGCCACCGGATATGGCGATTTCGCGCCGCCCCGCAGCGTCGGCTGCGTGAACAGCAGCGCAGGCCCGCCGCCCGGCGACTTCATACAGCGGTCGGCGATTTCCGTGATTTCCTTGTCGACCGAGACTGGGCGCGACACGCGCATGAGATCGCCCGTCCTGTCGATCGCGCTCACGAACTCCCGCAGGTTAGCGAGTGCCATAGTGCACGGCGCAGATACCGCCGGTCAGGCGCTCGAAGCCGACGCGCGAGAATCCGGCGGCACTGAGCCGTTGCGACAGCGCTTCCGGCTCGGGAAACCCCAGCACCGACTCTGGCAGGTAGGTATAGGCGTCTCTATGTTTCGACACGAGCCGACCGATGGCGGGCAGAATTCGCTGGAAATAGAAGAGGTAGATCGCGCGCAGCGGCGCGAATCGGGGCGTGGCGAATTCCAGGATGACGAACCGCGCCCCCGGTTTCAACACCCGCGCCGCTTCGCGCAGTCCGCCGTCGAGATCGGCCAGGTTGCGTACGCCAAATCCCACCAAGGCGCCGTCGAACCGCGCCGCGGGAAACGGCAGCGCCAGCGCATCGGCGGCGACCGGATCGGTGCGGGGAGATTTGCCCCGGCCCTGCGCGAGCATGGGCACGGCGAAATCGGCGCCGATCACTCGGCCGCGGAAACCCTCCTGCCGCGTCAATGCGGCGGCGAGGTCGAGGGTGCCGGCACACAGGTCGAGGTAGGTACCGTCGGGTTTCGTTTCCCAGCCGAGCCGCGCGACGGCGGTGCGGCGCCAAGACCGATCCACGTTGAGGCTCAGCAGGTGGTTCAGGAAGTCGTAGCGCGGGGCAATCGCCGTGAACATGCCACGGACGTAGGCTGGAGACCGACCCATAGGCGCGAAAGATAGGCCGGACCACCTGAGCGACGCCAGCGATCAGCAGGTCGTCGCGTGGGCGAAGCAGGGACATGACGCGGCGTTTCGCGAGCTGGTCCGTCGCTACGAGCGGCCAGTGTTTTCGCTGCTCTATCGGATGGTGCGCGACCGCGCGCTCGCCGAGGATCTCGCGCAGGAAACGTTCATCAAGGTCCTGAACGGGATCAAATCGTATCGGCCGGAATTCAAGTTTTCGTCCTGGATTTTCAAAATCGCGAACAACGCCGCGATCGACCACTTGCGGCGCAAGAGTATCGACACGCTGTCCCTCGATGGCGCGCCGAGCGCCGAGACGCCCGAGCAGATGCGCGCGACGTCGTTACAGCTCGGCGATCGCGCGGAGAGCCCGCTGGCCGAGGTGGAGAATCGGGAGCTGGGGACGGCGATCGAACGGGCCATTGCCCGGCTCCGGCCCGAGTACCGGTCCTGCATCCTGCTGCGGCACGTCGAGGGCTATTCCTATGAGGAGATCGCCGACACGCTGGATCTGCCCCTGGGCACGGTCAAAACTTATATCCATCGGGCCCGTAATGAATTGCGCGGTTATCTCGAAGATCGCCGGGACTGAAACCAGGGCCGAAACCGGGCCGTAGGACACCCAATGACCGACATCTCCATGCACCTGAATACCGATGAAATCGAGCTCTGGGCGCAGGGCCTTCTGCCTGCCGCCCGGGCCATGCATCTCGCAGATTGCTCGCTGTGCCGTGTCGAAGCCGAACGGGAACGCAAGGTTATCCTCGAGCTGGTCCAGCTTCCGAAGTTTGCGCCGAGCGCTGGGTTTGCCGATCGGGTGATGGCGCAGGTGAAGATTCCGACACCGTCCGGCGACTGGATGCCGTAACAACAGGGCGGCAATGGCGGCAGAGTAGGCCAGCTGGACGCAGCGAATCGAAAACAGTAGGGGCGCAGCATGCTGCGCCCCAACTGTTTTTCCCTGCCGTTGGCTATCACCGAATCCAGCACAAATCTGCAGTCGGTGTGGCGCGCACGAACCAGTGCTCGGGACTCAGGCCAGGGTCCAGTCATATCTGATGAGCCGATGGCTTTGCCTCGCAAATCCGTCCCTCGACGACGCAAGTCCACCGATACTCCGTTGAAGCCATTGTGCCAGACAAGGCGAACCTGGTTGGCATCGATCGGGAGCCACCACGCATCGCCGTAGGCCCAGCGCGGTCGGATCAGAAGACTATTGTGTCCGACGTACGTCACACGACGCGCGGTGTCCAACTGTAGCCTAGCGGGAATGATTCCCTGCGCTGCATGCCCCAGCATCACCGATGGTATCCAGGGGCCGACCTCGATCTCATAGCATCCGGCGAAGCTTTGCGTGAACGTGGCATTCTCTTCGGGCCTCCGTTCGTCAGCACGCGCCGACATAAAGGTCCCGAGCATGACTCCCACGCTCGCAACCAATGCTCCGCCGTGGAGAAACGTCCAACGCTCCTGTGGGCCGTGCGAAGCTCTCAATAGGCGTGATACCCAGGCGACGGTGATCACAAGCGGCAGACCTGCGGCAAACGCATTGGCGGCAGCGGCCGGCCATGTGCCCCAGAACCAGACCTCGTCCGCCGTAGTGCCGAATACAAGCCCGCAAGGAATCAACCCGCTTCCGAAATACAGCAGCCACCGGCTGCGGGTCCTCCTGTAGGCGAGCATGAGGAGAGGTGCACTGAGGAGTGCCCAGACGCCGAATCCGAGCGGGGCATGCCACGGGCCGAACCACCAGAGGAACACTGCCAACACCAGCAGCGTCAAGATTCCGAGTGCCGCGAGTACCCAATCACCGAGCGTGCGCATGTTACGCCCTCACTTCTGCTCCGACTCCAAGGCCCAGCATTCTCATCGCGCTCCCGTCGCGCACCGCGATCTCTACCGTGCCCCCGGAACCAGTAAACGCTACCAGCTCTCCGGGTGCGACGTCCGCGAAGGTCCGCCGCAGTGGCCCCACGTCTACTCCTGCCACGTGAATCCTCGCTCCA
>DASYRZ010000165.1:0-18663 GCA_036003865.1 Gemmatimonadales bacterium
TCCAGATCTGGAAAATCCGGCCCGACGGCAGCGGTCTCACCCGGGTCACCGACGCGCCCACGAACGTCGCCTATGCCGTCTGGTCCCCGGACGGCTCGCGCATTGCCGCCGCGACCACGCTCAGCGACACCGGGACGACGATGTACCTCTTCGACCCCAATCGTCCATGGAAGGACCAGCAGCCCGAAGTGCTGCGCGCGCCGGACTCGCTGCCGTTCGGGCCCCACTCGTGGTCGCCTGACGGCCGGCGCATCGCCGGGACGAGTGGCGCGTCTGATCGAGGGATCGTCCTGTACACGCTCAGCTCCCGGACGTACGAGCGATTGACAGGCCACGGGCAATGGCCGGTTTGGCTGCCCGACAGCCGGCGCCTGCTGTTTGTCTCCGGGGGGAATGCCTTCTATGTCGTCGACAGCGAGACCCGATTGGTGCAGCGGGTCTTTGCGGTGACGCGCGACGTGATCGGCCCGCCGCAGCTGACCCCGGACGGGCGCACGCTGTACTACACGCGGCGCGTCACCGACGCGGACATCTGGCTGGCCACATTGCAGTGAGGCGCGCACCAACGAGCAGAGACGCAGCCAGCTCGACCAGATTCAATCAAAAAGATTGCCCCTCCTGGGATCGAACCAGGACTCTCCTGATCCAGAGTCAGGCGTGTTGCCAGTTACACCAAGGGGCAGAGCTTACGTCACTCGCCAAAATAGTCTCAGGCTCGGGGCTTTGGTAGCAGGCCACCTTGCTGCGGCCTGGTGCCGCCCGTATCTCCTTATCACATGTCTCTCGAAGAGGGACCGGCGTCGCACGGGCCGGGCGACGGAACCGCCGCCCCTGCGGGCGAGCGGGAGCGCTGGCTCCGCGTCAAAACGGTGTTTCTCGAAGCCCTCGACCATCCGGAGCCCGAGCGTACCGCGTTCGTCAGGGCAGCGTGCGGGCCGGACGCTGAGCTACGCGACGAAATCCTGTCGCTGCTGGCGAGCGACGAGGCGGCGGCAAGCTTCGGAGAAACACCGGCGGCGGGCTTACTGGGGATGGGCGGGGGCGGGGCGACCGACGAGGCACCGCAGCGACTGCGACCGGGGAGCCGGCTCGGCGTCTACGAGGTAACGGCGTTCCTCTCCGCGGGCGGCATGGGGGAGGTGTATCGCGCGCGTCACACCCTATTGGACCGGCCCGTGGCGATCAAGACCGTCAACGCCCTCCTGGCCGACCCGGCCGCGCGACGCCGGTTGCTCCGCGAGGCGCGCCACGCCGCGGTGCTCAACCACCCCAACATCTGCACCATCCACGAAGTCGGCGAAGCCGAAGGGGGAGGCGCGCCGTTCATCGTGATGACGCTGGTGGAGGGGCGGTCGCTCAGCGACCTGGTGCGGGCGGCGCCGCCCGACCTCGACACGGCGCTCGACTACGGCGTCCAGATCGCCGACGCCCTGGAGCACGCGCACGCACACGGGATCGTACACCGCGACTTGAAGAGCTCGAACATCGTCCTCGACTCGGGCGGCCGGCCCATCGTGCTGGACTTCGGGCTCGCCAAGCGTCTCCCCCAGCGGGCGGGCGGCGGACCCAGCGAGTCAACCGTGACTGATCAGGGTGCGCTGGCGGGGACGCTCAGCCACATGGCGCCCGAGGTGTTGCTCGGCGGGCCGGCGGACGCCCGCAGCGACGTCTGGTCCCTCGGCGTACTGCTGTACGAGCTCACGACCGGCACTCTGCCCTTCAGCGGCCGCACGCCCTTCGAAACCAGCTCGGCGATCCTGGGCGAGCCGCCGCGCCCCATACCGCGCGGCGCGCCGCTGGCCCTCCGGCTGGTGATCGAGCGTTGCCTGGTGAAGGACCCCGACGCGCGCTATCAGCGCGCGGCCGATGTGCGGGATGCCCTCCTGGCAATCCGGCGCCGGCACGCGTGGCCGCTCGTCGGACGACTGCTCGTGACGACCCGCCGGCGCACGCTGTACGCGATCGGAGCGACCGCATTGCTCGTGGCCCTCTCGGCCACCCTCGGTCCGCGTGCCTGGCAGCGCGTGGTCGGAACGCGCGCCGCCGCGATCTCGACGCTCGCGTTCGTGCCACTCGAGAACGCGACCGGGGATCAAGCCCTGGACTATTACGCCGCCGGGCTCACCGAGGGCCTCGTCACCGAGCTCGGCGCCGCGACCGGCGTGCGCGTGATCGCCCCCGCGTCGGCGGCGCGCGTCGCCGGGTCGACCGACACGCTCGCGGCGGTCGCCCGGCGCCTGGGGGCCGGCGCCATCGTCACGGGCAGGCTGCGCTACAGCCAGGACCGGATTGCGGTGGACGCGCGGCTGGCGGACGCGAGCGGCCGCGTGCTCTGGTCTGATACCTTCGAGCGCGCCGCCGGTCAGGCGTTGGCGCTCCAGGCAGACGTGGTGCGCGCGCTCGCGGCCGCGATCCGACTCGCCGTGCGTCCGGACGCGGCCGGCCGGCTCGCGACCGTGCGCGCCGTCAGCCCGCAGGCGTACGAGGCGTATCTGAAGGGCCGGTATGAATGGAATCAGCGCACGCCGGCCTCCCTGCGGCGCGCCATCGCGCTCTATACGACCGCGATCGAGCTCGATCCCACGTACGCGCCGGCGCATGCCGCGCTCGCGGACTGCTACAACCAGCTCGGGACCGTGCTGGTGGGCACGGGCTCGCCGCGCGAGTTCCGTCCCCGCGCCGCCGCCGCCGCCATCCGCGCCCTCCAGATCGATCCGTACTCGGCCGAGGCGCACGCGGCGCTCGGGTACGTGCACCATTACGAGTGGCGGTGGAGCGATGCGGAGCGCGAGTTCCGGCAGGCGATCGAGCTGAATCCGAGCTATCCCTGGGCGCACGTCTGGTACGCCAACCTGCTCTTGTCGCGCGGACGGATGGACGAGGCCCTCGCGCAGATCCACATAGCCCGCGACCTCGATCCCTTTTCCCTGATCGTGAACACCAACGTCGGCTGGATCCTCACGGCCGCCGGCCGGCCCGACGAGGCGATCGCGCAGCTCGAGTGGACGCTGCAGCTGGACTCCTCCTACGTCCAGGCGCGTACGCGCCTGTCCAGAGCGCTCCTCACCGCGCGCCGCTACGCCGAGGCCCGGGTGCAGGCGGAGCGCGCCGTGCGGATGACGGGCCGCGCACCCTACATGGTGGCGACGCTCGCGATGGCCGAGGTGCGACTCGGACGCCCGGCGGCGGCGCGCGCCCTGCTCGCCGAGCTACTGGCCCGGGCTCGAGGCGCGAGCTACGTGCCGCCGGCGTCGATCGCGTGGATCTACACGGACTTGAACGAGCCGGACTCGGCCATGGCGTGGATGAGCCGGGCGTTCGACGAGGGTTCCAACGCGATCGCCTATCTCGCCGTTGACGTCGCGGCGAGCCCGCTGCGGGACGATCCCCGCCTGCAGGCGATGCTCGTGCGCGCCGGGCTCCGCTAGCGCACCATGGCGGCGGACGTGACGGGCCTGCTGCTCCGCTGGTCGCAGGGCGACGCGCAGGCGCTGGACCAACTGCTGCCTCTCGTGTACGGCGAGTGCCGGCGCATCGCCGAGCGGCAGCTGCGCCGCGAGCGCCCGGACCACACGCTCAGCCCGACGGCCCTCGTGCACGAGCTGTACCTGCAGCTCGTCGATCAACGGCGCGCCACGTGGCAGAACCGGGCGCACTTTTTCGCAGTGGCCGCGCAGCTCATGCGCCGCATCCTGGTGGATCACGCCCGCAGCCGCGGGGCGCAAAAGCGCGGCGGGCGGGGGGCGGGGGGCGGGAGGGGCGTGCTCGTGTCCCTCGACGCGGACCTCGAGGCGGCCCAGCCGTCACGAGCGGCGGAGGTGCTGGCGCTGAACGATGCGCTGGACCGGTTGGCCGCGCGCGACCCCGAGCAGCAGCGCATCGTCGAGCTGCGGTTCTTCGCGGGTCTCACAGTGGAGGAGGTCGCCCACGTGGTGGGGCGCTCACCGCGCACCGTGAAGCGCGAGTGGCAGCTCGCCAAAGCGTGGCTGTTTCGCGAGTTGCACCCGGAGCTCGCGCGCTGAGCGCGAGTGTGAGCACCGGCCGCCTGGCCCCGTTCGGGGCCCGATTCCGCGTCTTCCGAATAGACACCTACTCGGAGAGGCGGATATGCTCGCACATCGTCGAAACTTCGGAGGCAACGCTGTCCGGCTGATCCTGGTGTCGGTTGGCGCGTGGCTCGGGGCCGCGTGCGCCGACAGCGCGCCGACCGCACCCTCGAGCGCCACGGACCTTTCGGCGCGGCTGCTGAGCAATGCGCCGGCGCCCACGACCTTCACGTTCACCCCGATCGATGTGCAGGGGGCGGTCGCTACCTCCCCGCAGGGCATCAACGCCGCGGGCGCGATCTCCGGATCGTATCTGGACGCGTCGGGGCATGTCCACAGCTTCATCCTCCGCGATGGCGTGTTCACAACCGTGGACTTTCCGGACGCGGACAACACCAGCGTCCACGGCATCGGTCCGAGTGGCGACGTGGTCGGGAACTGGCGGAACGACGACGAGGAGGCGACTGCGGCGCACGGGTTCCGTCGCAGCGCCGACGGCCAGTTCTCCGCGGTCCATTTTCCGGATCACCTCTACGAGATCCCGCAGCGCATCCTGGCGGACGGCACGATCCTCGGCTGCCGGCACGACCACGACTTGATGGGTAGCATGCGCGGCATCCGGATCGCGCGCGACGGCCTGAGCGAGATCGGCGAGGCGTTCGCCTCGATGCACAACGGCGCCACGCCGGATGGACAGCTCGTCGTCGGCCTCTACACCAACATGAACGCGGGCAACCGGCAGGAGGGGTACATCATCGACCGGGGCGTGTTCACGCCGTTCGTCATTCCCGGCAGCACTCAGACCGCAGCCTGGGATGTGAACGCGCGGGGGGAGATCGTGGGCGTGTACCGGGACGCGTCCGGCGTGCACGGCTTTGTGAAGACGGCGGAGGGAGTCACCAGCCTCGATTATCCCGGCGCCGTCGCCACTCGGGCATTCGGCATCAACGCGCGCGGCGACGTGATCGGCACGTATCAGGCCGTCGCTGGCGGGCCGGCACGCGGTTTCCTCGCTATTCGAGAGCCGTGACAACCATGGGGGGCGCCTCGGCTGGACGAAAGCGACATGTCGGCACGTCGCCACGTCGGGACGCAACCACACCACACGCCGTGCCGACGTGCAGTCGTGCAGTCGTGCCGACGTGCTCGATGGAGCTGAGGGGGCTCGAACCCCTGACCTCCTGGGTGCGATCCAGGCGCTCTCCCAGCTGAGCTACAGCCCCGCGCGGGGAATGCAAAGTAAACCCACGGTGGGGCTGGTTCAAGACTAAGTTAAGGCGCCATGACCGCGACCGAGTCCTCCGTCACCGTACGGACAGCCCGTGCGGGGCTCATCGTTCTCACGCTCATCAATCTGTTCAACTACCTCGATCGCTGGATCGTAGCCGCGTTGGCCGAGAGCATGAAGCAATCGGAGCTCCACCTCTCCGATACGCAGCTCGGCTCGCTCATGACCGGCTTCATCATCGTGTACATGCTCGCGGCACCGCTGTTCGGCACGCTCGGCGACACGCGCGCGCGCAACCGCCTGCTCGGCATCGGCGTCGCCATTTGGAGCGTCGCCACGGCGCTCGCGGGACTCGCCTGGAGCTACTTCAGCCTGTTCGCCGCGCGCGCGGCCGTGGGAATCGGGGAGGCGGCCTATGGCACGATCTCGCCGGCGCTGCTCGCCGACTACTTCCCGCGCGAGCGGCGTGGCCGCGTATTCGCCATCTTTTTTTCGGCCATTCCGATCGGCTCCGCACTGGGCTACATCGTCGGCGGGCTAGTCGATCACTATTTCGGCTGGCGTCAGGCCTTTTTCGTGGCGGGTGTCCCTGGCCTGATCTTGGCAGCGCTGGCGTTTCGTCTCCACGATCCGCCCCGCGGAAGCCAGGACGCGGACCTCTCCCCCGTTCCCCCTCTCCACAATGTGGAGAGGGGGTCAGGGGGGGAGGACGCTCGCGGCGCATACCGGACGCTGATACGCAACCGTCCCTATGTGCTCACGGTTCTGGGCTACGCGGCCTACACCTTCGCGATCGGCGCACTGGCGTTTTGGACGCCGACTTTTCTCGAGCGCGCGCGCGGCATTCCCAAAGCCCATGCCACCGTGCAGTTCGGCGCGATCGTCGTCGTCACGGGATTCCTTGGGACCTACCTCGGCGGATGGCTGGGCGACCGGCTGCTGGCGGTTTCGCGGCAGGCGTACCTGTGGGTCTCCGGAATCGTCACCCTCATTGGGGCTCCGCTGACACTCGTGGCCCTCGCTGCGCCAGAGCCCCAGGTCTACTGGCCGGCAATCGTCGCCGCCGAGCTGTGCCTGTTCGCCTCCATCGGCCCGATTAATTCCGCGCTCGTCAACGTCGTCTCACCGCACATGCGCGCCACCGCCGTCGCGCTGAGCATCTTCGCGACCCACATCCTTGGCGACGTCCCCTCGCCATCGGTGGTCGGGATAATCTCCGATGCGCGCTCGCTGGCTACCGCCGTGTTGATCATCCCCGTGGCTGTGCTGCTCAGTGGTGTGATTTGGACCTACGCGGCGTGGCGCACGGGGCGCGCGCCGGTCCCACAGGCAACATGAGAACGCTGCTCCGTCTGCTGCTCCGCAGAGTGCTGCGGATCTTCTTCCGGCGGATCGAGGTCACCGGAGCGGAGCGCGTGCCCCAGACGGGCCCGGTGATCTTCGTGCTCAATCATCCGAACGGGCTCATCGACCCCGCATTCCTGCTCTGCCTCGCACCACGCCGCGTGTCGTTTCTCGCCAAGGCGCCGCTGTTCCAGATGCCGATCATTGGCGCGATCGCGCGGGCGTTCGAGGCGATCCCGGTGCACCGCCGCCAGGACGAGGGCGCCGATCTGAAAAAGAACGCCGAAACGTTCGAGACGGCCCGCGCCGTGCTGGTCCGCGGCGGCACCATCGCCGTCTTCCCGGAGGGCGCGTCCCACAGCGATCCCAAGCTCCGGCCACTCAAGACGGGCACCGCGCGCATCGCACTCGGCGCCGCCGCCGCGTTACCTCCGAACCTGATCCTCGAGATCGTCCCGGTCGGGCTGTATTACCGAGCCAAGCAGACATTCCGCAGCGTCGCCCTACTGCACTTCGGGACGCCATTCTCCGTCGAGCGCATCGCGCTCGCCCCCGGAGCGGAGCCACCACCCGAGCCGGTGCGTGCGCTCACGGCGCAGCTGGAAGCAGCGCTGCGCACGGTGACGCTCGAAGCGGAAGAAGTGAACGCCCACGCGCTCATCGCGCGGGCGCAACACATTTTCAGCACCACCGATGACGCGCCGGACCGGCCCCCGTCGCTCGCCGAGGAGTTCGAGCTGCGGCACCGGCTGCTGGTGGGATATGACCTGGCCCGGCGTCACTGGCCCGAGCGCGTCGCCCGCCTGCAGGCCAGACTGGAGCGTTACGAGGCGTCGCTCAGCGCCGCCGGGCTGGACGCCACGCACCTCGCCCCGCGCAGCTACGTGTGGTGGCGAGTCGCAACCTACGCCGTGAAGAGCCTGTTGTTTTTGACCTTCGGCTTACCCGCGGCACTGCTTGGGGGAGTGGTCAACTATCCCGCCTACCGCATCACTGGGTGGGTCGCGACCGGCCTCACGAAGGAAAAAGACGATGCACTCGCGACGGTCAAGCTGCTCAGCGCCATGCTGCTGTACCCGCTGACTTGGACCGCAGTGCTGGTCGCCGTGTGGTTATGGAAGGGCGTGTGGGCCGCCGCGGTCGTGGCGCCGATCCTGCCGCTCACGGGTTACGTAGCGCTGCAATTCGCCGAGCGCTTTGACCGCGTGGTGGGAGCAACACGAGCGCTCGCAATCCTCCTCTTTCGGCGCCGCTCGTTTTTGCGGCTGACGGCCGAACGTCATGACATCCGCCGGCAGATTCTGGACCTCGGGCAGGAGGTGGAAAGCCTAGTCGCCAAGCAACTCCCCTAGCGGCGCAAGCCGCGGCAATTGATCGCCCAGTACCTTGAGCGTCGCGGCGATCGGGATGGCGAGGAACACCCCCGGGATCCCCCAGATGAACCACCAGAACAGCACGAAGATCATCACCGCGAGCGGGTTCAACTTGAGGCGATTGCCGTAAGCATAGGGCGAGACCACGTTGTTTTGGAGCGTGCTGATGACGAGATAGATCGCCGGCGCGAGGAGCACCTGCCCCAGCCCTGAGAAAACCGAAAAGCCGTCGATCAGGAGTAGCCCGACAATGATCACGCCCCCCAAATACGGAATGAACTCGAGCACGAACGTCACGACGCCCCATATGAATGGATCGGACATACCGATCGCCCACATCGCGAGACCGACGGCGATGCCCTGCCCCACATTGATGAGCGCCGTGACGGTGAGATAGTTCGCCACAATCGACTCGGTTTTGTTCAGGATGTCGGTCGCCGTCCGCAAATCATCCGGCGCGGGCAACAGCTTCACCAACTTGCGAAACAGCATGTTCCCCGCCGCGAGCATCAAGTAGACCAAGACGATGACCTCGAGCAGGCCCGCGACAACCGTGGTCGCGCGTCCCAGCAACTGGGCGAATAATGACGGCCCGGCCTGGCCCGGCGCCGCCTGGGCCGGCGGTGGTGGCGGGGCTTTGCGCGCTGCGGGCGCGGGCGCGGCCGGTGAGCTGTCCGCGGGCGTGCCCGATGCCGCGGCGGTCAACCGGTCGAGGGGACGGCCGATCTCGCGCAGCTTCCTCCGCGCCGTCGCGATGTTCGACGGCGCCTTGTCCACCCACTCGCTGGCCGATCCCGACAATGCCCAACCACCCACGACAAGCACGGCGAGCGCGCCGAGAACCACGATCGCGGCGCCCGCCGGCGCGGGAAGTCCCAGCCGTCCGAGCCCGCGTACGGCCGGGGTCAGCAGCGCCTGAAAGCACACTGCCAGCGCGATTGGGATGAAGAACTCTCGGCCCAACGCGAGCGCGGCGACCGAGAGAACTACGGCGATGAGTTTGGTAGTGAAGGGGGCGTCTCTCAGCGGATCAACGCCTTTCTCAAGTTGTTGATCAGCCCCTCGAACATCCGGTGCGCGTTGCGGCGACGATAGAACTGGCCGTTAAGCCACGACCGAAAGCCCGTCGGGTGCCAGACGTGCTTCAGCGAAACCTTGGTTGAGCCGCCCTCGAATCCAAGAGCGAAAAACGTCTTCGAACCGGCGCGGTGATAGATCTCGACCCACCCGAATGTGTGGGGCGGCGAGAAGTCGATGATTTCGATGACCGCTTCGTGGCGATTGGTATCGCGCTGGAACGTGACCTTGTAGCGGGCGCCCTTGCCGGTTCGCTCGCTGGTGGTCGGTTTCACGGCGACGCAACGCGGTAACCACTCCGGCATCCGCAGGGGATCCGAAATCAGCGCAAAGACCTTGTCGATCGGTGATTGAACGCTGGCGGAGTAGGTGAATGAGACCGGTCCCATGGGGCGGTCAATATAATGTCCTGCCCCATGGGACGCGGGTAACGCTGTTACATCTTCAGCGTGACACCGGCCTGCCAGAGCAAGTCGTTCTGCGTCTTGCTGTAACCGAACCCGGTCGAACTTGTAGATGAGGTTGCGGCCCTCGGCCCGCAACCCGAACCTGCCGAGCTTGTAGCCGACACCGAGGCCGAAGCAGTCACCGCCGCTGTTTCACCCGGCAAACGGCACATCCACTTCCAATCCGTCTTTCGCCACGCTCACGTTGGGAAAGACTTCGCGCGCTTCACGCACCAGCTCGTCGGCGCTCATCGAGTAACGCGCTGAAACGTGGGAGAGAAGCAGTCGCTTGGCCTTAGCCGCCAGCGCTACTTGAGCCGCCTCCTTAGCGGTCGAATGGCCGGTGTCGCGTGCTCGGTCGCGCTCTTCCTCACCGAACGTCGCCTCGTGAATCAATAGATCGGCTCCCTGCGCCGCGTCGACGGTGGCGGCGCAGGGTCGAGTGTCGCCCGTAAAGGCGACGACTCGCCCCGCCCTCGCGGAGCCGACGAAGCCGTCTGCCGTCAGCCGTCTGCCGTCAGCCAGCTCGATCGCTTCCCCTTTCGCGAGCTTTCCCCACAAGGGCCCTTCCGGAATGCCGGCGGCCTTTGCCTTCTCGACGTCGAAGCGGCCGCGGCGCTCGTGCTCCCTCAGGACGTAGCCGATCGACGGGCCGCCGCCGTGCTCAGTGGGAAATGCGCAGATGTCGTAGCCGTCACGTTTCCCGTTTCCCGTTGCACGTTGCACGGTATCACCTGCCTTGACCTCAGTGATCTCGACGGGAAACGGCGCGCGCTCGACGCCAAGCTGCAGAGCGGTACTCAGGACTCTCTTCGCGCCCTTGGGCCCATACAAGAACAACGGCTCGGGGCGACCCTGGAGCCCGAGGGTCCGGATGAGGCCGATGACGCCCAGAAAATGATCCGCGTGAAAATGGGTGAAGAAGATTTCGGACAGGGCAAAGCTCACCCCGTAGCGCATCATCTGGCGCTGGGTGCCTTCGCCGCATTCGAACAGCAACGTCTCGCCCTCGCGGTGAATCGCGAGTCCCGAGACATTGCGTTCGACTGTTGGCCTCGCGGCGGACGTGCCGAGGAACGTGACGGTTAGAACAGCTTTACCCTGACGAGCCCCGGCTTTATGTACTTGTCCGGGTGCTCTTTGAGATCGGTCAACAGCGCTGTCAACGAGACCGAAAGCGCGTGCAGGTCATGATACATCATGGTATCGGTCGCCATGCGACCGAGGGTCCCCTCGCCGCGATTCATCCGCGTCAGCAGCGTGTCCAGGGCCGCCGTCGTGTGGCCGAGATGAGTCGTCAGCCGCGCCAGGTTCGTCGAGATCGAATCGATGTTCCGGCCCGTCCCCGCGCCCAGCATCGAATCCACGCGCTGCATCACGCGCTCGGTCGCCTCGAGCGTTTTCGTCGTCTGCCTGATGAACGGTCCCTCCGGCATGCCGGCGAGCGAATTCATCGCGTGCTGCGTCACCAGCAAGGTGTTGTGGATGTCTTCGCCCAGCCGATCGGACACGATGTTGGCCGCGTTCTCCATCAGCTCATTGGCGCGGTTGGCGACGCCTTGCGCCACACCCGCGATATCGGGCGAAGTCGACCCCGAGATAGTGTGCCCGCGCGCCAGCAGCTCCTCGCGCGAGCCGGGGTTGTAGTCGATGAACTTGGCGCCGAACAGATCCATCGCGGCCACGGCGGCACTGGCGTCGATGCGCGGCGCGACGTCCTTCGCCAGCTCGAGTGTGACGCGCACGCTTTTCACGCGTTCGAGCGCCACACGCGCTACCCGGCCCTTCTTCACGCCGGAGACGAGGACCGGATCGCCCTGCTTCAGGCCGGCGACGCTCTCGAACATCACGTCCACGGAGAGACCGCTGGCGCGGAACGACCGCCCCGTCAGGTAGAACATCCCGGCGAGGAAGACGGCAGCGCCGATGATCACGATCGCCCCGACTCCGACTTCCTGCTTGTATGTGAGGTCCATTAGCGCCCGATTATACGCCTTTCTCCTGTCGGCGACTCATTCGCCTGGATCACGGCCATCTCGAGGTCCCGCTCCAGGAACTGCTGCACCACCGGATCCTTCGACGCGATGATCTCCTCGGCGGTCCCGACCGCCCGGATCTTCGCCTTCGACAGCAGCGCGATCCGGTCGGCCACGCGAAACGCGCCGCGCACGTCGTGCGTCACTACGACGCTCGTCACCCCGATCTCCTGCTGCAGCCGCTCGATCAGCGAGTCGATGACGTCGGCGTTCACCGGATCGAGCCCGGACGTCGGCTCGTCGTACAGCAAATATGTGGGCTTCCCGGCGATCGCACGGGAGATACCCACGCGTTTACGCATCCCGCCCGACAGCTCGGAGGGGTACTTGCCGCCGACGTCCTCACTGAGGTTCACGAGCCGGAGGCATTCTTTCACGCGCTGAATGCAATAGTCCTTGTCGGCATACAGGCTTTCGTCCGTGATGCCGAGGCGGATGTTCTCGAAGACATCCATGGAATCGAACAGCGCGCCGTTCTGAAAAACGTAGCCGATGCGGCTGCGCAGCTGCGCCAACTCCTTGCGGCGGAGCAATGGCACCTGCTGGCCGTCGACCCAGACTTCTCCTGAATCCGGCTTGATCAGCCCGATGATGTGCTTGAGCAGGACGCTTTTGCCGACGCCCGACGGGCCGAGCAGCGCGACGGTCTCGCCTTCGGCCACGGAAAAATCCACCCCGTCGAGCACGACGTTGTCCACGAAGCGCTTGGAGACGTGCTTCAGCTCGATGCTCATTTCGCGGTCCCCAGGATGATTTTCGTAAGGATCGTGTCGAGCATCAGTACCGTCACCGACGACGCCACCACCGCCTGTGTGGTCGCGCGGCCGACACCCTCGGCGCCCTGCTGGGTGTTGAAGCCGATGTAACAGGGAATGATTGTGACCGCCCCCGCGAATGCGTACGACTTGATCAGCGAGTACCACAAATCGAGGGGCCTGAAGAAGTAACGCGCGCCGAACTCGAAGTCGGCGTACGTCAGGCCCAGCGACGACTTGGCCGTGATGTACCCCACGATGATGCCGAACGCGTTTGCCAGCATGACCAGCGCCGGGATGGCGATGATGCCCGCGAGGACCCGAGGCAGGAGCAGGTGCGTCACGGGGGAGCGCCCCAGGCTCTCGAGCGCGTCGATTTGCTCCGTCACCCGCATGCTCCCGAGCTCGGCGGCGTAACGGGCACCGATCCGGCCGGCCAGGATCAAACCGGTCAGCACGGGGCCCAACTCCAGAATCATCGATTCCGAGATGATCCCGCCGGCCACATAGAGCGGGAGCTGGCCCGTGAATTGATAGCCGGCTTGGAGACTGGTCACCGCCCCAGCGAAACCCGCCACCAGCAACACGATAAAGGCGCTACCGTACCCGACTGCTACCGTCTGCTGGATCGTGCGCGAGACCCAGACCCGCCACTCCAGGATGCCCCGAACGAGGTCCAGGAGCATAAAAAAGAAGCGCCCGGCGTGGCTGGCGCTGCGCAAGGACCACCGCCCGACATATCGCCGCAGGTCGATGGCGGCGGTGAATGCTCTCATGGCTGTGTATCTTGTGTCCGCATGGCCCCCCCGTCCACCCCTCGCAAGCAGAAAGCCTTTGTTGACAAGCTCTTGGCGTGGTACGGCAAGACCGCGCGCGACCTACCGTGGCGCGCCACGCGCAATCCCTATGCCGTGCTCGTTTCTGAATTCATGCTGCAGCAGACCCAGGTCTCCCGGGTTCTCGAGTACTTCCCGCGCTTCATGACCAGATTCCCCACGCTCGAAGCGCTGGCTCGTGCTCGACCCAAGGCCGTCATGGAACAGTGGGACGGCCTCGGCTACTACGCCCGCGCGCGGAATCTGCATGAGCTGGCGCGTGTGGTCAGCAA
Organism: Gemmatimonadales bacterium; assembly: GCA_036003865.1. Classification (GTDB taxonomy): domain Bacteria; phylum Gemmatimonadota; class Gemmatimonadetes; order Gemmatimonadales; family GWC2-71-9; genus 20CM-2-65-7. The sequence goes on from DASYRZ010000165.1 coordinate 13,414, forward strand.
GACACGCAACGGCACCTTATCCGATAAGCCGGAGGAGTTACAGGAGTTGCCCGGTGTCGGGCGCTACACGGCCGGGGCCGTGGCCTGCTTCGCCTATGAAAAGCCGGTGCCGACGGTCGATACCAACGTCAAACGAGTGCTCGAGCGAGTTTTCCGGGCCGCGGACGTGTGGGATTTCGCTACGAAGTTGACGCCCAGGAATGGAAAGCGGGCCTGGAAGCTCAATCAGGCGATGATGGAGCTGGGGGCGCTGGTCTGCACGGCGCGAGCGCCGCACTGCCCGCAGTGCCCGGTCAGACGTGAGTGCTCAACAGTTCGCTCAATGGGCCGAATTCGTAGCCCGCGTTCCGAGCATCGGCGATGATCCCGGGAAGCGCGTGCGCCGTCTGCAGGCGATCCCCTTCGGCATCGTAGCCGTCGCCGTCGTGCAGCAGCACGATGGCGCCCGGCCTCAAGCGTTTGCGGACGCGCCGCCGTATCTCCTCCACGCCTGGTTTGGCGGTGTCGAACACACCGAACGTCCACCCGAAGACCGTATATCGCATATCCACGATTATCGATTTGAGAAATGGACTGCGGTAGCCGTGCGGCGCGCGAAACGCTCGCGGAATGCGGCCGGTGGTCCATTCGATCGCGTTGTGCGCGACCTCGAGTTGCTCACGGATTCGTTTCGGACCGGCCAGGTGCAGCTTTACGTGATTGTGCGTGTGATTTCCCACCAGATGCCCTTCGCTCACCACGCGCCGCGCGAGACCGGGATACCGCCGCACATGGTCGCCCACCATGAAGAACGCCGCCGGCACGCGCTCGGTGGCGAGCGTCTCGAGAATCGCGGCGGTCGCACGCTCGTTCGGCCCGTCATCGAACGTCAGATAGACGCGCCGCCGCCTCGGGCCCCGCTCGACAGATCGCCCGAACAGCAGGTCCATCCCCATCATCCCGTCACCCGCCTGTACACCGCGAGCACCCGCTGCGCCACGAGTGGCCACGCATATCGCTCGGCGACCCGCCGTCCTTCCCGCTTCATCAGCTCACGTCGCTGCGTATCGTCGATGAGCGCGTTGATTGCCTGGCCCCAGGCATCGGCATCGCCAGGCGGCGCGAACACCGCGTGTTCCGCCAGATCCCGAAACGCCGGGATATCCGAGACGACCAGCGGCGTGCCGCACGCCATCGCCTCGAGCAGCGTGACGCCGAACGACGCCCGCTGCGTCGGACACAGATACACGTCGGCCGCGCGGTAGTAGGCGGGCCGGTCGCCGTTGGCATAACCGGCGAAGTGCACGCACGGTCCCAGGCGCCTGGCCAGGCGCTCCATCCGCGAGCGCCACGGGCCATCCCCGACGACGGTCAGCCACGCCCCGGGGTGGCGGTGGAGAATGTGCGGCATCGCCGCGAGCACCGTCGCGAGATCGTTGCGCGGCTCTATGCGCCCGAGCCACAGGAGGTGCGGCGTGGCCTCACCGTTGCGGGCGATTGCCGGCCGGAAGAACGTGGTGTCCACGCCGTTCGGAATGATCTCCCAGGGCGCGGTGAAGTACCTGGCCATCGCTTCGCGCGCCGCCGTGCTCACGGCGATCGTGGCCGCATGCCGGTCGAGCATCCGTTGTAGCGGCCGCTGGAAGACCCGGCAGCCGATGGAGCGCGGAAACCAGGTGTGGAACGTCGCAACGACGGGAATGCCGGCGCGCCAGGCCGCGCGCGGCGCGACCAGCCCAAGCGTTGGATTCAGACCGCCATGCACGTGCACGACGTCGAACCGTTCTTTGCGAAACAGCGCCTCGAATCGCGCGGTCAAGCGCCAGCCCACGGTAACGCGCGCGACGCCGCCGTTCGCGTAGATGACGAGACTCCGTCCCACGCGGCGGACATAGGGCGGATCGACGCTGCCATGCATCCGCATGTGTGACGAGACGATCGTGGCCTGATGACCGAGGGCTTCCAGCTCCCTGGCCAGATGATGCACGTGCTCCGGCACGCCGCCGAGCTGCGGATAGTAGTCCTCCGCCACCAGCGCCACACGCAGCGGCGTCATCGCGCGCGTTCCTCCAGCCGTGCGACGGCCGACACCACGGCGGCGGGCCGCTCTTCCTGGAGGTAGTGGCCGGCGCCTTTCTCGCTGTCGACCCTGAACGAGAGAATGGCCTGATTCATGAGGGCGACTTCCTCGGGCGGCACGTCGCCATCGTGGCGCGCCGTCCCAACCACGAGCGTCACCGGGCAGGCGATGTCGCTCAGATGCGGGCGGAGCTTGGCGGGCTCGCGCGCGCGCGACATCGCCAAAAACGTCCTCAGCGTCGCGTCGAAATCGCGCTCCTCGCCGAGCGTGTAGGCCATGACCACGCCGTCGGTCACCCAGGAGCGATCGCCGGACGAATCGAGCAGCATGCCCCGGATCTTGCGGCGCACGAGGTTGATGCCCCCGAGCAGCTTGACCCACGGCAGGTAGCGCATCGCGCTGCGAAAGGTGGGCGTCGTCGCCTCTTCGGTCGGCCCACCCTCGAGCGACACGATGCCGCGAACCAGGTCTGGTCTATCGATTGCGAGCCGAAATGCGATGGCAGCACCGAGCGAGTGCGCCAGCACCAGCACCGGGCCGGGGCTCAGCGAATCGAGCACGGCGGCGATGCGCTGCGACTGCGCGGCGAGGGAGTAGTCGGCCTTGCCGGGACGGCTCGAGAATCCGGTTCCGAGCGGCTCGATGACGATCGGCCGGAACCCTTGCGCGGCCAGGAGCGGGACGACTTTCCGAAACGTGAACGAGGCGCCGAACAGGCCCGGCACGACGGCGACGGGACGCCCCGTCCCCGGCCAGGCCTCGACGTGCATCGTTTCCGCCGCCGCCACGATGACGTACGGATGTTGTAGGTCGATCACGACAAGGTCTCGAGGCGGGCCGCGCGCGAGGCGACGGTATTCAGATCGCCGCCAAGGGCATCCATGTTACGCTGAAACCGGCAATCGATGATCAGCAGGCCAACGACGTACGCCGCCAGGTTCACCAGAAAGATGGCCGAGAAAATCAGTTGATAAGGCGCCCAAATCCCGAAATACAGGGCAAACCGCTTGACGCCCGGATCGAGCTTGGAGCGATCGACGATCGTCGTGAGCAGCAGGACGGCAATGGCCGCAAGCAGCGCCAGCCGCAATTCGACCAGCCCTCCGGCAGCGCAGCCGAGAAAGATCGCGATCTCCGACGCGCGGTCGAGCCGCGTGTCGAGCCGACGGCCGGCCTCGGACACGAGACCGAACTGGCGCGCGATGCCGCCGTCCAACCCATCCAGGATCTGGCCGGCCGCGACGAGCACCAGAGCCGAAACGACGTGACCTGTCGCGAAGACGACAGCCGCGGCGGCGCTCACCCAGAACGCCGCCCACGTCACCTGTGCGGGCGAGAGCCCCAGGGTGACGTGCATGAATCGCAGGACCGGCCGAACGGCGCGGTCTAAAGCGGAGCCAAGAACAGGAGCAAATTCATACATAGTAGGAGCACGACCAGGATGATTTCCTTCGTTTTGTCGGAGACGCCCACTAGAAAGCCTTGCGTCACGAGCGGCGAGTAGGGATACCAGGGCATCTTTTCGTATCCGACGCCGTAGTCCATTGCCAGGTGAATGAGAAAAAACACCGCAGGCACCCACGTTCCCAAAAAGAAGCACAGCGGGATGATCCACAGCATCGCGACCGGCTCCTGGAGCGAGGTTCGCCAGTAGTACCCCAGCTGCCGCCGACGCCCGACGGTGCGCAGGTAAAACGGAGCCTTGATGGCGTGATCGATATCGACGCCGACGCCGAACACGTAGGCGAGAACGGCGTCGCTCCCGGTGAGCTTGAGGAGCCGAACGCCGAGGGTCGTCGCGAGCGCGTGTGTGACGATCGTCATGATGAGGCAGACGCAACAGACGCAGCAGACGCACCAGGAGTCGCCCAGATCAAGAGCAAACCAGCCGCAATCCACACACAGTCACGCACTCGCCCAACGATGGATGCGTACAGTCCGAGCTGGGGATCGAGGCCGAACAGATTGAAGAGCGCATAGTACGCGCCCTCGCGCGCGCCGATCTCGAACGGCACCAGGAACAACACGTTGCCCGCGAGCGCCTCGAGCCCGCCGATCGCGAATGCGCGGAGATAGCCAAGATGGAATCCCAGACTGGCGACGATCAGAACGATCTCGAGCATGAAGACGCAGCGGCTCAGGTACTCGAGCAGGATCGCCCGGACGAAACGCCCGGGACTGCGGTGATAGAAATCGGTGATCTGTTGATCGAGTTCGATCAGGAGGGTGCGCTTGGGCTCGAGCAGCGCGCCGAGGCGACGAATCAGGGGAACGCGGTGCATCCAGTCGAGCAGGCGTTCGAGCAGCCCACTGCGGTGCGCCGCCATGAAGAGCGCGACGATGAGCAGCAATAGGATGCCGGCGATTCCCAGGACGATCAGCACAACAGGTGGCGTCTGCTGCGGCAATAACGCGACTGCCAGGACGATCGCCGTGAGCCACACCAGCACGTAAGCGAACGAGTGCAGCATGCGGTGCAGGATGACCGATCCGGCCGCGCGCCGTTTGCCGAGCCACGGGGTCAGCGCGGCAGCGCGAAACGGTTCGCCGCCTGCATTGACGAGCGGCGTCAGAAAGTTCAGCGCGCCCGCGGCGATGACTACGGCGTAGCTGCGCCGAAACGGCGGCCGAGACCGGCTGGAGTCACCCATCGTCAGTTGCCAGGCGCGCGCGCTGCACGCGTACACCACGGCGTACAGCAGCACGATCGGGACGAACATCAAGCCGGTATTGGCCGCGTCGGATACGAGCTGCCCCACGCCGATGCGCGCGACGAGGTATCCGAATACCGCCGCGCCAACGACAAACAGTACGAGCTGCAGTCGCCTGGCTGGGCTCATGCGACCGCGGCGTAAGACGCCTCGAGGACCGCGGCGACCTGGGCGATATCGGCCATGGGGCGAGCGCTGTCGCCGGAATCGAGTGTCGCGGCGAAATCACGGAACAACCCCGCGAACCACTTTGCGTACGACGCCTTGTCGAGATCGACTGTGTGGTCGAACGACTCCGTCTGGCCGTCGCGTTCGACGGTCAGGATGCCGCCGCTCCACGTGATGCTGCCGCGCTCCCCGATAAACCGAATCTCGGTCTCGCGCCGCCGCGCCGCCCAGGTGAGAAACATCGTCGCCATGCGGTCGGGATAGGTGAACAGGATCTGGGCGGTGTCCTCGACGTCGTAGCCGCCGTGGCGC
>DASYRZ010000166.1:0-4879 GCA_036003865.1 Gemmatimonadales bacterium
CATCATGCCGAGTCCAGGATTATGCGGACAGCGGCGTGTTCTGCCGCATGTGATCAGGGGAATCTGTCACGCGATCCGCTTGCGCGGTCGGCATAATCCAGGTGTCTTCTTCCGGTCGGCGTTCTTGCCGGAAAGGGGGAAGACATGCGAGGTCAGGTTATCGAAGCGGCGCCAGTGCGTGACGGTGTAAGCGCTGGACCGGTTGGGCCACACATCAATCCCTTCATCGAGCAATTGGTTAGCTTGGAGTACAGGCCGGCGACGATCCGAAATCAGCGGTCGCTGGTTCGGACCTTCGATCGCTGGATCGCGGACCATCACGTGACACTCGCCGACGTGGACGAGCACGTGGTCGACGCGTTTCTCGATGAGCCCCCTGGGCGGCGGAGACAGCGCGGCAGTGGCGCGACGCTGCAACGGTTGCTCACGTACCTTCGAGCACAAGGCGTCACCCACCCGACGGTCGTGGTCGTGGACGACTCCGCGCTCGCCCAGCTTGAGAAACGGTATCAGCACTACTTGCGTGCCGAGCGCGGGCTGTGTGCGACGACGGTGCGGACCTACGTCGGGTTTCTTCATCAGTTCGTGAGCGAGCACGTCGGGAAGGCCGCGGCGTCGGTCGCCACGGTGAGCGCGAGTGACGTCGCGCCGTTCGTGCGGCGGCACGCGCGGGCGGCAAGTCCGGGGCGGGCCCAGTTAATGACGACCGCCTTGCGAGCCATGTTCCGATTCCTCTTTCACGCTGGCGAGCTGGCCGTGGATCTCAGCGTCGCCGTGCCCACGGTGCCGGACTGGCGGCTGGCGACCCTTCCGCGATCGCTCGGGGCGGAGCATGTGGAACGACTCCTGGCCGCCTGTGATCGGCAGACGGCGACGGGGCGGCGCGACCACGCGATCCTGCTGCTCTTGGCGCGCCTCGGGCTCCGCGCGGGCGAGGTGGTGGCGCTTGAGCTCGATGATCTGCACTGGCGCGCAGGCGAGATCACGATTCGCGGGAAGAAAGGGCTACAACATGAGCGGTTCCCGTTGCCAGCCGACGTGGGAGATGCGTTGGCCATGTACGTCCGCGATCGGCCGCCGAGCGCGACGCGGCGCGTGTTTCTCTGCATGCGGGCGCCGCGCCGGAGCTTCCGCGGACCGGCGGCGGTCACGACGATTGTGCGCCGCGCGCTCGCCCGAGCTGATCTGCATCCGCCCGTACGCGGCGCCCACCTCCTCCGGCATAGTCTCGCCACACAGATGCTCCGGCATGGGGCGTCATTCGCCGAGATTGGCGCGGTGCTTCGCCACCGGGCCGCAGGTACGACAGAGATCTATGCGAAGGTCGATCTGGAGAGTCTTCGGGTCGTGGTGCAGCCGTGGCCAGACGCGGGAGGTGTGTCATGACGTCGCTCGCGACCGCGTTGGACGAGTATCTCGGCATGCGCCAAGGCTTGGGCATCCGCTTGCGCGTGCCCGCCGGTCTGCTCCGTCAGTTTGTCGCCTTTCTCCACGGCAAGGGGCAGGAGGTCATCACTCGCGAGGTGGCCGTGCAATGGGCGATGGCCCCGCGTCACGCTCAGCCCGCGACGTGGGCGTGGCGCCTCGGTATCGTGCGACGATTCGCGATCTGGCGACAGGCCACTGACCCGCGTACTGAGGTGCCACCGGCTGGTCTCCTGCCACATCGATTCCAGCGCCCGCGGCCGCACCTGTACACCGACGGGGAGATCCGGGCGCTGCTGACCGCCGCCGGCGCGCTCCCATCGCCGCGAGGGCTGCGCGGGCTCACCTACGTCACGCTCTTCGGTCTGCTTGCCGCGACGGGCTTACGCGTCAGTGAAGCGCTGACGCTCGACGACGCCGATGTCGCGCTGGACCAGGATCTCCTCACGATCCGTCGCACCAAGTTTGGCAAGTCCCGGATCGTCCCCGTGCATCGGTCGACCACGGGGGCCCTCATGCGGTATGCCGAGGCCCGCGACCGCCTTCTGCCGAAGCGGGCGACGCTCGCCTTCTTCGTCTCGGAGCGCGGCACGCGACTCGCCGGTGACAATACCCGCCACACCTTTGTGCTCGTGTCCCGCCGGGCCGGCCTGCGGGCGCCCACGACGTGCCGTCATGGCCATGGGCCCCGCCTCCACGATATGCGGCATCGCTTCGCCGCATCCACGCTCGTGGCGTGGTACCGCGCGGGACGCGATGTCGAGCGTGAGTTGCCCAAGCTGGCCACCTATCTCGGCCACGTCCATATCAAGGACACATACTGGTATCTGGAAGCCGTGCCGGAATTGCTGCAACTGGCCGCGGCCCGCGTCACCGACGCGCCCGAGGAGGGCCGCCGATGACGGCCACCAGCTTTCCGTCCCTGCTGCAGCGCTTCTTCACCGATCGCTTGCGCCAGCAGCGACAGGCCAGTCCCCACACGATGGCAGGCTACCGCGACACGTTCCGTCTGCTCCTGCGCTTCGCTGCCGAGCGGTTGGGTCGCGCCCCTTCGGTGCTGACGCTCGAGGATTTCACCCCGGCGTTTGTCAGCGACTTTCTCGACCATCTCGAGCGCGTTCGGGGCAATAGCAATCGGACCCGGAATGCGCGGCTCGCCGCGATCCATTCGTTCGCGCAGTACGTCGCGTTAAACGAGCCGGCCCATGCCTTCCTGTGTCAGCGGTTGTTAGCCATTCCCAGCCGACGCTACGAACGCAAGGTCGTCGAGTTCCTCACGGCCTCCGAGATGGACGCGCTCCTGGCGATGCCCGATGCCTCGACTTGGATCGGGCGCCGCGACCGCACGCTTCTCTTGGTCACCTTCCAAACGGGACTGCGCGTCTCCGAGTTGATCGGACTCAGACGCGAGGACATCGTCTTGGGCCCGAGCGGATATCTGCGCTGTCTGGGCAAAGGCCGAAAACACCGGTGTACGCCGCTCCGTCGCGATGCCGTCACCGCGCTGGCGGCGTGGTTGCGGACGCAGCCTGGCTCGCCGACGGATCCGCTCTTTCCGGGGATCCGAGGGCATTCACTCAGTCGCGATGCCGTCGAGCGGTTGGTCACGCGGTACGCCGCCGCCGCAGCCGAACGGTGTGCCTCGTTGAAAGGCAAACGGGTCACGCCGCATGTGCTGCGACACAGTACGGCCATGGAGCTCCTGCGGCATGGCGTCGATCGATCAGTGATCGCACTCTGGCTGGGGCACGAGTCCGTGGAGACCACGCAGATGTATCTGCACGCGGACCTGCGGTTGAAGGAAGAGGCCCTTTCCCACACCACGCCGTTCCTGACGAAGCCTTCCCGCTACCGGCCCAGCGACCAGCTGCTGGCCTTTCTTGAAGCGCTGTGATTATGCCGCGCGACGCCCGCAGCAAGTCGCGGGATCCTCCAAGCCTGACGCCCTCTGTTCAGACGCGGTCGGCATAATCTTGGACTCGGCATGATGCCGGAGGTCGTGCCAGTGAAGATTGATCTCTGCGAGCTTGTCGCGATTGACTCGTCCATCGTGGGCTCGATGCCGTTCGCCAGCAGGACAAGCGACTCCCATGCCGTACGGATCGTGCCCTGGTACTCGCCGCTGGCCCCGCCGAACACGTACGCCTTGGGGCCGAGGAAGCGCCGACGCTTGAGGATCTGCGCGAGGCGCCCTTTCGGCTCGAACGGAATGCGAGCGGATGCACCTGACGCTGAAGACCGAGGCGACCAAGCCCGCTGCGGCCAACGCTGCAGCAGCAGGCGCGGTTCGATGCCTTCATCGACCGCTTCAATCACGAGCGCCTGCACCAGGCGCTCGGCATGAAGGTTCCTGGCGAGCTCTACACCCGATCGCCGCGGCTCTACGAGGGACTCGTCGACCTGCGGTATCCGCTCCATGACTGGACAGGGACGGTTACCCACTGCGGCCGGATCTGCTACACGAGCCGAAAGATCAACCTCAGTCGGGTGTTTGCCGGGCAGAACGTCGGGGGTGAAGCAGGTCGAACGGCTCCCAGCGCGGCACTCGACGGCCCATCCCTGCGGAGTCACACGCCTGGGAGCGGCAATCCGCCACTCCGGCACTTGACGTGAGCCGCGGGCAGAAACCGGCGGAGTTTTCAGACACTACGACCTGCCACCGCTCTGGGAACGGAATGTCGATCCAATTTTCGAATAGTACGGACCACGCGCCACTCGAGCAGCAGGGCATCTCCGAAGGAGAGCGGTGGAAGGGCCATCGCGCAGCGCTATTGGGCGAAGGCGCGTTCAGGGTATCCGGCTTGGCGTTCATAGGGTGGCGGCGGATTGCTATTCCGGGTCGCACGACGGCGGCGGCCGACGTGGGCCGTAGTGCTGACCGTGTGTGCCAGAAAACCCGTTTCGCTCGTACGTGGTCATGGTCGACAGCGCGGGTCCGCCCTGCGCGAAAATGCTGTGCCGCAGCGCGACGATGATCCACTCGTCGATCTGGACGCAGCGATACTGCCGATCGGTGAACTGCGCAATCACCTCGTCCACAGCGGCGCGACGGTTCGCGACCTTGGGATGCACGAGCACGTCGGTCAGCACGTCGAGCATCATGCTCAGGTTGTCGATGATTGACGCGGATCGGTTGTGCAACAGTACCAGCCCCGGCGCGATCGCCGGCGCCAGTGGTAGCTCCTCCGGAAAGGCATTGGGCGGCGTTCCGAACGAAAGCTTGCCTCTGAGGCGCTCGGCGACGGTCGCCAGATCACGATCGCGTTCGACCGCATTGTCGAACGGCTCGAGCGGCTCCAGCACGGCTAACTCGTACCAGCGCGCCGCCCACAGGACACCCGTCAGCGTCGGGTAGGCCAGCGCGCGGCGGGGCTGCGTCTCCGGCGGCGTGGGTGGCACGAAGGACGTGTACGCATGGTCGTACAGGATCGACATGTCCTTCGCGGCGTCGGGC
>DASYRZ010000167.1:0-4988 GCA_036003865.1 Gemmatimonadales bacterium
TGGCCAATCGTGCCCACGTTTACGTGGGGCTTGGTGCGCTCAAATTTGGCTTTTGCCATGAACTCTCCTAAACCGTCGAATGAAAATCGTCAAAAATAAAACCGTCGAAAATAACATCGTCGAAAATAAAACCGTGTTACGAAGTACCTTTTGACGCTTTCTTTTTGACGCTTCTCTTTTTGACGCCTTTCCTAGCCCTTTACCTTCGACACTATTTCCTCAGCTTTCGCCTTCGGCACTTCTTGATAATGCGAAAACTCCATGCTGTATATCGCCCGCCCCTGACTCATAGAGCGTAGAGTAGTGGAGTAACCGAACATCTCCGATAGCGGCACACTTGCAGCGACAATGTGCGCGTCGGCGCGCTGCGTCATCCCGCCGATCTTGCCGCGCCGCGCCGAGAGATCGCCGATCACGTCGCCCATGTAGTCCGACGGCGTCACGACTTCGACGTCCATGATCGGCTCGAGCAGGATCGGATGCGCCTGGCGCGCGGCTTCCTTGACCGCCATGGAGCCCGCGATCTTGAACGCCATTTCGCTCGAATCCACGTCGTGGAACGAGCCGTCCACCAGCTCGACCTTCACGTCCACCATCGGATAACCGGCGAGCACGCCGTTCTCGAGCGCTTCCTTCACCCCCTGCTCCACCGGCCCGATGTACGCCTTGGGGATCGTGCCGCCGACGATGTTGTCCTCGAAGACGAAGCCCGTGCCCGGCTCTCCCGGCTCCATGTGGATGACCACATGGCCGTACTGCCCGCGCCCGCCGGTCTGGCGGATGAACTTCCCTTCGATGTATTCGACGCGCCGGCGCACAGTCTCGCGGTAGGCCACCTGGGGGCGGCCGACGTTGGCGTCCACCTTGAACTCGCGCCGCATGCGCTCGACGATGATCTCGAGATGCAGCTCGCCCATGCCGCTGATGATCGTCTGCGAGGTCTCGGCGTCGGTGTGCACGCGGAACGTGGGATCTTCCTCGGACAGCTTCGCCAGCGCGATTCCCAGCTTGTCCTGGTCGGCCTTGGTCTTGGGCTCGATCGCGACCGAGATGACGGGGTTCGGGAACCGCATCGCTTCGAGAATGATCGGGTGCGACCCTTCGCACAGCGTGTCGCCGGTGCGCGTGTCCTTGAGCCCGATGGCGGCGGCGATGTCGCCCGCGCGCACTTCTTCGATTTCCTCGCGCTTGTTGGCGTGCATCTGGAGCAGCCGCCCGATGCGCTCCTTGCGATCCTTGGTGCTGTTGTAGACGTACGATCCCGCGGCGAGCACGCCGCTGTAGACGCGGAAGAACGTCAGCTTCCCGACGTACGGGTCGGTCATGATCTTGAACGCGAGCGCGGCGAACGGCGCGTCGTCGGTCGCGGGCCGCTCGGCATGGGTCGCGTCGTGATGCGGCAGATGACCCTTGATCGGCGGGATGTCCACCGGCGACGGCAGATAATCCACGACCGCGTCGAGCAGCGCCTGCACGCCCTTGTTCTTGAATGCCGCGCCGCAGATCACCGGCACGACGTGTCCGGCGATGGTGGCTTTGCGAATGACGGTACGGATCTCTGCTTCGGTCAGCGTGTGGTCTTCGAGATACTTGTGCAGGATGGCGTCGTCGGACTCGACGCATGCCTCGATCATCTCGTGTCGCATCTGGGCCACGCGTTCCTTCAACGAATCCGGCACGGGCCCTTCGACGTACTTCTTGCCCAGCGTGTCGTCGTCGTAGACGATCTCGATCTCGCGCACGAGGTCGATGAGGCCCGTGAACAGCTCTCCCGAGCCGAGCGGCAGCTGAATCGGCACCGCCTTCGTGCCGAGGCGCTCCCGCACCATCTTGAGGCACATGTCGAAGTCGGCGCCGACCCGGTCCATCTTGTTGACGAAGATGATCCGCGGCACGCCGTAGCGGTCGGCCTGGCGCCACACCGTCTCGGTCTGCGGCTCGACGCCCCCGACCGCGTCGAGCACGGTGACGGCACCGTCGAGCACGCGCAAGCTGCGCTCCACTTCGACGGTGAAGTCCACGTGTCCCGGCGTATCGATGATGTTGATGCGGTACTGCTGATTGAGGCGGGTCCAGAAGGCCGTCGTCGCAGCCGAGGTGATGGTGATGCCGCGCTCCTGCTCCTGCTCCATCCAGTCCATCGTGGCCGTACCTTCGTGCACCTCACCCAGCTTGTAGGTGCGGCCCGTGTAATAGAGGATACGCTCGGTCGTAGTCGTTTTCCCGGCATCAATGTGGGCCATGATGCCGATGTTCCGAATCTTGTCGAGCGGCGTCGTGCGTGGCATACGAGTTCGAGTATTTCCTCATGGTGTTGGGGCACGACATGTCGTGCCCTTACATCGATCTAGTCAGCAAAAACGCGGGGCGACCAGGACGCCCACGAGTGGGCCGGTCTCGCTCCGCCATCATCGGGAGGCTCTGCCCCCTCGATGCAGGATCCCTTAGTGCAGGGTCCCGAAGTTGTTGGTCTAGGCGTTTACCACCGGTAATGCGCGAAGGCGCGGTTCGCCTCCGCCATCCGGTGCGTGTCTTCCTTCTTCTTTATCGTTTCGCCTTCGCCCTTCGACGCCAGAATCAGCTCGGCGGCGAGGCGCTCGGCCATCGTCTTCTCTTTGCGCGCGCGGCTGTACTGAATGATCCAACGCATCCCCAGCGCCGTGCGCCGCTCGGGGCGCACTTCGACCGGCACCTGATACGTCGCGCCGCCGACGCGCCGTGACTTCACTTCCAGCGCGGGCTTCACGTTCGACAACGCCTGCTTGAACACGTTCACGCCGGGTTGCCCCGTGCGCTGCTCGATCATGTCCATCGCCTGATAGAAGATCCGCTCCGACAACGACTTCTTGCCGCACACCATCAGGTTATTCAAAAACTTCGACACGGTCTGGCTATCGTAGCGCGGATCCGCCGGCACCGGGCGCTTGACCGCGGTTTTGCGACGACTCACTTGCCGGCCTCCTTGGGACGCTTGGCGCCGTACTTGGAGCGCGACTGCTTGCGCTCGTTCACGCCGGCGGCGTCGAGCGTGCCGCGGATGATGTGGTAGCGTACGCCCGGCAGGTCTTTCACGCGCCCGCCGCGGATCATCACGATCGAGTGCTCCTGCAAGTTATGCCCTTCGCCCGGGATGTAGGCCGTCACCTCGAACCCGTTGGTCAGCCGGACCCGCGCAACCTTGCGCAACGCCGAGTTCGGCTTCTTGGGCGTCGTGGTGTAGACGCGCGTGCAGACGCCGCGCTTCTGCGGGTTGCCGCGCAGCGCCGGCGCCTTCTCCTTCGCTTCCATGTCGCGGCGCCCGTGCCGGACGAGCTGATTGATGGTCGGCATAACCCCTGAGAAAAAGTTGCCAAATAGACGTGCAAGATAGAGGGGTGTTTGGGGTTAGGGCAACCCCCACCGCCGCGCCGGGCGGACCAGGCCCTCCGGGCGTTATGGTTCAATCGATGAAATCTCCAGCGATCCCCCTGCTCCTGACGGCCGGTGCCGCCTTCCTCGCGGGCTGCGGCGGTACAACCCAGCCGGGACTGACCTCGTTGACCCTAGAGCCCACGGCGTTTGCGCTCGTCGTGGACGAGGCGGTCCAGCTCACCGTCTCCCGAGCTCCCGTTGCCTGGACCACGAGCGATGCGACCGTCGCGCAGGTGAACAGCACCGGGCTCGTGACGGGGATGGCCGCGGGATCCGCCACGATCACCGCCGCGAGCGGGGGCGACACCGCCAGGGCCGCGATCACGGTGCGCGGCTATATCTGCCTCAACCAGGCGGGGCCCACTACGCCTGTGTCGGGCCCGCAGACGTCGGCGATCGACAACACCAGCCTCGCCGCCGACACCAAGCTCGATGCGTCCACCGCCCAGTTCCAGACAACCGCGGACGTCGCCATCAGGGTGGGCGGCAACCCGAGGGTGTGCTACCACGGCGGACAAGTCATCGGCCAGAGTCCCCCGTCCACCCCCTGGACCACGATGCACGACCGCTATGGCATGGTGGTTCGCGACGCGGGCTTTTTCCAGGTCGAGGGCGTCGAGTTCTTCGACTACGGCGACGGCGTGAGCATGGACGCCCAGGGCGATGCCCAATGGAGTATTCGCCACGTGCACGTGAAGTACAGCCGCGACGACTGCGTCGAGAACGACTTCCTCAATAGCGGCACCATCGATTCGTCATTCTTCGACGGCTGTTACGACGGCATGAGCTCGGAGGAGTACACGTCCGTCCCGGACGGAAGCTCCAACCTGGTCGTGATCCGGAATTCGTTGTGGCGGCTCCAGGCGATGGACCAGGCCTACTCGGGCCCGCTGCCCAACCACAATGCCTTCTGGAAGTGGAGCGCGATCGCCCCGAAGCTCGCCCTCTACAACAACGTCTTCCGGGCGGACGAAGGCTCGGAGGAGGGGAATGGCGCCGACATGTTCATGGCCCCCCGCCCCGGCAAGCTCGCCGATTGCGAGAACAACGTCATGGTGTGGCTGGGGTCGGGATCCTTTCCGGAGACGCTACCCACGACGTTCAACGGCAAACCCTGCTTCACGCTGATGACCGGCGCTGCCGGTCTCGCGTACTGGAACAACGCCGTGGCGCAGTGGCAGGCGAATCATCCGAATACGCTCGCGGACATCGGGTCGCCGGTCGTGTCGCTGTTCTCGCCGGGCGTGACGGGGAGCGCGACGCTCGTGGGCACGGTGGACCTCACCGCGACGGCAGTGGACGACCGGGGTGTCGTGGGCGTCCAGTTCCAAATGAACGGAGTGAACATCGGGTCGGAAGTCACGGCCGAATCGTCCCCCACCAAGTACCAGCTGTCGTGGGACTCGAACGGTGCGGTGAACGGGCCCTATACGCTCACGGCGATCGCGCGAGATGCCACCGGCAACACGACGACCTCGGCCGCTGTGATGGTGACCATCAGCAACTGAGCAACAGGGGCCAGCACACAAGTAGGGGCGCAGCATGCTGCGCCCCTACTTGAACCCTGCCGTCCTACC
>DASYRZ010000168.1:0-25081 GCA_036003865.1 Gemmatimonadales bacterium
CTTCGTCGGATCGTAGTACAAGCGGCGCATCTGCGGGCGGAAGCGCGCCATCACGTCGCGGTTCAGCTCGATCGCGGGACGATCCTGCGGCCGAATCAGCGGTTGGTATTTGATGTCCTTGGTCTGCACGTTGCGGAAGTAGTCCCACGCCTGCGTGACCAGCTCGGGCCGCATCAGGAAATCGAGAATCGTCATCGCCATCACTTTCGCTCCCGCCGTGGCGCCCTTGTGCGCGATCGGCGTGGCCATGGAGATCGCGTTCGCCCAGTTGTGGCCCGGCAGTCCCGGAATGTTCGATGGGAAGCGCAGCGTGACGGTCGGGACGTTCCACGACACGTCGCCAATGTCGTCCGAGCCGCCGCCGGTGCGCTCATTCGGCTTCAGGGCCGGACGCAGTGTGTCCAGGCGCGTCGCGAGCCCCGAGTCGGGCACGCCGAGCTCGCGCTGCAGCGCTTTGGCGAGCCGTTGATCGGCGTCGCTCCACTCGGGCAGGCCGACCTGTTTGATGTTCTCGTACATCACTTCGGCGATGACCTTGTTGAAGTGGCCCGGCCACGCCGATCCGAGAATGCGCTCCGGCAGGAGCGTCGTGCTCGTCATCATCGCGGCGGCATGGGCGATCGTGTCGGCGAGCGCGAACATCTCCTGGATGTGCGGATAATCCAGCTCGCGCAGGTAGTACCAGACGGACGCGGTGGGCGGGACGACGTTGGGCTGATCGCCGCCATTCGTAATGACGTAGTGCGAGCGCTGCTGCAGCCGCAGATGCTCGCGCCGGAAGTTCCAGCCGATGTCCATCAGCTCGACGGCATCGAGCGCGCTGCGGCCGCGCCACGGCGCGCCAGCGGCGTGCGCGCTGCGCCCCTGGAAGCTGAACAGCACCGACACGAGGCCGTTGCCGGAGATGTCACCCCACGACGTCGCGAGGTTGTCGTCCACGTGCGAGAACAGCACGATGTCGACGTCCTTGAACAGGCCCTCGCGCACGTAATACGCCTTCGTGCCGACCAGCTCTTCGGCCACGCCGGGCCAGATCTGCAGCGTACCGGGGAGGTGCTCGCGCTCCATGATCCGCTTCACGGCGAGCGCCGCGGTGATGTTGACCGCCTGCCCGGAGTTATGGCCTTCGCCGTGGCCCGGCGCGCCCTCGATCAGCGGTGCATGGCACGCCACACCGGGTTTCTGAGACGCCTGCGGAATGTCGTCGATGTCGGAACCGAGCGAGATGACCGGCTTGCCCGAGCCCCACGTCGCGACCCAGGCCGTCGGAATCCCGGCGATCCCCTCGCGCACGGTGAAGCCGTTCTTCTTGAGCACGTCGATCAGGTAGCGCGAGGTCTCCGTCTCCTGGAACCCCAGCTCGCCAAAGCTGAAGATCTGATCGACCATCTGCTGCGTGACCTGCGCGCGACTCGCCACGTCGCGCACGACTTCCTGCTTGAACGCGGCGAGCTGTGGGGACGGCGACGTTGCAGCCTGCACGAGGAGCAGGAGCGCATGGAGCGACGGCACGATAGCCTCCGAGTAATGAACGTTCCCCCTCTCCCGTCGGGAGAGGGGGACAGGGGGTGAGGACCGGGGAAAAGTGTATATTCTCGCAACTCACGTCCAGCAGGATACCTCTCGCATGATACGCGTTTTGCTGCTCGCCATCGCGGCGTTCATTGTGGCTCCGGCGCCACAAGCCAGAAAACCAGTCTGCGCTTCTGACAACGCCGGGCTCACGTTGCAGCCCGGGTTCTGCGCGCTCCTCGTCGCGGAATCGATCGGCCCGTCGCGGCATCTGATCGTGCTGGAGAACGGCGACCTGCTCGTCGCGACTTCGGGGGCGCGAGGCGGCGTGCGCCTGTTGCGCGACACGACCGGAGACGGGAAGGC
The DNA here is from genome assembly GCA_036003865.1 of Gemmatimonadales bacterium. Lineage (GTDB taxonomy): Bacteria > Gemmatimonadota > Gemmatimonadetes > Gemmatimonadales > GWC2-71-9 > 20CM-2-65-7. The sequence goes on from DASYRZ010000168.1 coordinate 1,879, forward strand.
CGACGTCGTCAGCTCGTTCGGCGTGGGTGGCGGCACCGGAATCGCGTTCGCCGGTGAGTACCTCTACTTTGCGACGAACGACGCCGTGGTGCGCTGGCACTGGCAAATCGGCCAGCTGGCACCCAACGGCGGTCCCGATACCGTCGTCGGCGGGCTGACCAACCGGCGCCAGCACGCCGCCAAGAGCATCGTCGTCGGCTCCGACGGCATGCTCTACGTGAACATCGGCGCGCCGTCGAACTCCTGTCAGGTGCAGGACCGCGCGCCGGAGTCGCCGGGGCAGGACCCCTGTCCGCTGCTCGACATCGCGGGAGGGATCTGGCGCTTCGATCCGCGGCACGGGGGGCAGACGCAGTCGGACGGCCAGCGCTATGCCACGGGACTGCGCAACGCCGTCGCGCTCGCCGTGGATCCCGGCACCGGCTCGCTGTTCGCCGCGCAGCACGGCCGCGATCAGTTGGCCGCGAACTGGCCCAAGCTCTACAACGACGCCCTAAGCGCGGAGTTGCCGGCTGAAGTGGTCTTCAGGCTGGAAGCGGGCGGGGACTACGGCTGGCCATACTGCTACTACGATTGGCGCCGCCGCCAAAATGTGCTGCAGCCGGAATACGGCGGCGACGGCAAGACGCAGGGCCGCTGCGACTCGGCACCGCGGCCCGTGGTCGCGTTCCCGGGCCACTGGGCACCGGACGGCATGGCGTTCTACAGCAACCGCCGCTTCCCGCTGAAATATCGAGGCGGGCTGTTCATCGCGTTCCATGGGTCGTGGAATCGCGCGCCACTGCCCCAGGCCGGCTACAAGGTCATGTTCGTGCCGATCGCGCGCGGCGTAGCGACGGGACCAGCCGAGATATTCGCCGACGGGTTTGCCGGGCCCGTGGTATCGCCGAACGGCGCACGGTCCCGCCCGACCGGCGTCGCGGTCGGTCCGGACGGGTCGCTATATGTCGCTTCGGATCAGGGCGAAGGGGCGGTCTTCAGGATCGTGAGTCAGCCTTAACGGGCCAAGGCCCTAGCGCGCGAGCCGCGCGCGCGTGACCGAGTCAGCGGTCGCGAGGGCGCGATCGGGATCCCACTTGTAGTAGAGTGTCAGGCACGACGACAGGTTGAAATCGCGCTTGCTCATGCACGTCTGGAGCTCGCCGCGATGCTTCGGCAGCTCGGCGTTCCACACCGAGTCCTGCGTCGCGTTCACGCGTTTGAGCGGCCACCCCGCCACCAGCAGGCAGTTCCTGAGCTGATCGTCGCCCCGGCTGCAGTTCTGGAGATCGCGTTTGTGTTTCGACGCGCTGAGCGCCCACACGGAATCGTCCTGGTGCGTCCTCAGGGAATCCAGTTCGCGAGCGCGGTCCGTGGCGGCCTTCTGCGCGTCAGCCAGCTTCCAGTTGTAGATCCCGACGAGGCACTGGATGGTGCCCTTCGTGTCGAGTGAGATGGAGCTGCACTCGACGACTTCGCCGCGCCGGGTCTTCTTCTTTGAGCATGCGCCCAGGGCGACCGCGCACGAGAGCGCTAGCAGGATGACGATGGGGGATTTCATGGCCGCCTATAATAGCGAACGGCGCTTCAGCGGAGCAACAGCAGGACGTCGTAAAGTGCATGCGTCCAAGCAGTTATGCCAAATCCGCGCAGTAAGTAGAGCGCGCTGAAAAACAGTCCCGCGATGGTGCGGAAGGTGAACGAGTAGACGTCGAACCGGTCGCCGTACGGGCCTATATAGTGGAAGGCAGAGAAGATCAGGGCGCCGAGGACGGTCGCCAGGACGCCAGCGACGAGCGGCCGCCAGCCCAGCAGTTTCGAGGCGCCCCACGCGAGCAGTCCGACCAGCACCACGCGAAACAGCAGCTCTTCGTAGATCCCCGCGCCGATGGAAAGCATGAGGAGCGTCGCGCGACCGAGCTCGCGGCTGTCGAACGCCATCGCCAGCGGCGGCGGTGGCGCACCGAGCAGCGCGGCAGTCAGACCTCCGACGACGACGCCGAACACGAGCGACAGGCACACAGCTTCGAGCAGCATGCCGCCGAGCACCGAGGGTCTCAGCTGGCCCCGGTTCGCGCGCACGTCTTTGGCGATGAGCCAGGCGCCGAGGCCGATCAGGCACAGCATGAACAAGCGCGGGCCCCAGGGGCCGGCCAGCCAGACGAACACCGCCTGGAGGATCACGTCCGCGCCGTTGCGGACGCCCATTCCGCCCGGACCCGGGGGCGCGACCGCAGCCAGGACCTGATACGTGATCAACAGGGGCAACGCGAACAGCAGGCTGTAGCGGGGAGCCCGGCTCGCCTGCCAGTAGGTGTGCATCATCCTGAATCTTATCCTTCACCCGGTTCCGTACGGAGCCCTACGTGAGCTTCGTTAGCCTCGTTACCGCCGTCCTCATGATCCAAGCCCCCACCGCCGGCCGAGGGAGCGCCGCCGGCGATAGTGGTGCGTATCTCGATGCCGAGGCCCGCCGGCTCGTCGCGGCGGCCCGAACCCGGCGCGAGACGATCGATCGATCCATTTCGGCCTACCGCACCAGGATGCGCGAGCGGATTGGCGTCGGGATCCGCGCGCTGCGACGCGACCGCATGCTCTTCCGGCGCGAAATTGCGCTCCAGATCGACTGGCGGCGCGACGGCGTATCGCAGATCAGCGTCCTGGGCGGGCGCCAATCGGTCCCGGCGGCGATTCCGAAGCCGCAACTCCCGGAGGACCTGAGGAGCGACGCGGGAGACTACGCCTTCGATCCCGCCGACGACCGTCTCACCATCGGGTTCGGCAGGTCGCGGCCCGACAGCGGGCGGGATTCGACGAAGCATCGCGATGTCGTGTTCCGCCATCCGCTCGCACCCGGCAGCGAGGCCTACTATCGGTTTGCGGCGGGCGATTCCAGCGTCGTCGTGTTCCCGAATGGCCGCACGATCAGGCTGCGAGAGCTGAGAATCATCCCACGCCATCTGGACTTCCGGTTGATGTCGGGCTCGTTCTGGATCGATGAAGACTCGCACGGCGTCGTGCGTGCGCTGATCCGTCCCGCGCGTCCGTTCGATTTCGAGCAGGACGTCAGCGACGAGGACGACAAGGATATCCCGGGCTTCGTGAAGCCGATCCGCGTCGAGGTGCGGTATCTGACGATCGATTATGGCCTGTCGACGGGGCGCTGGTGGTTGCCCCGGTTGATCGCGATGGACGCCGTTGCGACGGCCGGCTCGTTCCTCCAGATGCCGATGCGCTATGAGCGCATCTACGACGAATACGAAGTCAGCGGTGATACGGCCGCGCCACGCGCTCCCCGACCGCCCGTGGCCACCGCCGCAGAAGACTCGGTCGCGCGGGCGGCGTGCCATGCCCGAGAGGAACGCGAGCACATCTCCTGCAGATGCGCGAACGGCCGCTGCGCGGCGTTCACGGTGCACATCCCCATCGACACGGCGGCGCTGATTGCGAGCAGCGACTTGCCGCCACCATTCGGGTCGCCCAACGACACGCTCATCTCCGAAGGCGAGATGGCGCAGCTGACGCACGGGCTCGGCGATCTGCCGCAGGCGCCGTGGCAGTTCCAAGCCCGCCCGCCACGCTGGGGCCTGGCGCGCTACAACCGTGTGGAAGGGCTGTCGCTCGGGGCGCGCGGCGAGCTGGATCTCGGCCGGTTGCAGCTGGACGCTGCCGCTCGCATCGCCACGACCGATGGCGAGCCGGACCTCGTGACGGGCGTGCTGCGCGAGACGGGGACGGCGCGCTTCCGGCTCGCGGGCTACCATCGGCTCGCGGCCGTCGATCCCACCGCGCGGTCGCTGGCGATCGGCAACTCGCTCGGCGCCCTGGTCCTGGGGCGCGACGACGGCGACTACTTTCGCGCCACCGGCGCCGAGTTGACGATCATGCCGGCGGCGACGCTGCCGCAGCGCTTCACGATCCGGCTGTACGCCGAGCAGCAGCGGCGCGCGCCGCAGCAGACGGACTTCTCGTTCCCGCACGCGCTGCACGCCGAGCACGTGTTCCGTCCCAACATCACGGCCGACTCGGCGAATCAGTTCGGCGCGTCGCTCACGGTGCGGACGCAGCGCGGGATCGATCCCGCGTACGCGCAATGGACGGCGGACCTGACGCTCGACGGCGGCGCGGGAACGTATCGGTTCGGGCGGCTGAGCGGCACGCTGCGCGTGACCGCGCCGCTCGGCGCCGATCTCGCGGGAGGGGTCGAGCTTGCGGGCGGCATGGTGGATGGCCGTGTTCCGGTGCAGAGCTACTGGTATCTGGGCGGCCCCGGCACGCTGCGCGGGTACGGCGGCAACGCGTCCAGCGGCGATGCGTTCTGGCGCGCGCGGTTGGAGCTCGCGAACCGCTGGCCGGGCGCGCGCGTCGTCGTGTTCGCCGACGTGGGACGCGCGGGCCCGCGCGAGCAGCTCTCGCTCGCGCGGCCGCTCACCGGCCTCGGCATCGGCGCGAGCTTCCTCGACGGGTTGATCCGCGTGGATCTGGCGCGTGCGGTGCGATCGCCCACGGGGTGGCGGCTGGATTTCTATACCGACGCCGCGCTCTGATTGCACTGTCCTTCAGGACAGTGTTCTATTGGGCCCAGGCTTGAGCCTGGGAACCCATGACGGCACCCACTCAATCGTCTTCCGCAGGCACCGACCTCAAGCGCGAGCTGGGGCTGTTCGACGCGACGATGATCAACGTGGGGACGATGATCGCCACCGCGATCTTCATCGTCCCCGCCGAGGTCGCCGCCGCCGTGCCCGGCTCGCTGCTGATGATCCTGGTCTGGATCGTCGGCGGCGCGGTCTCGCTGCTAGGCGCGCTGTCGGTCGCGGAGCTGGGCGCCTCGTATCCGGAAGCCGGCGGACAATACGCGTACTTGCGCGAAGCGTACGGGCCGCTCTGGGGGTTTCTGTACGGCTGGACCGGCCTACTCGTCATCAATCCGGCGTCGATTGCCGCAATCGCGGTCGGGTTCGCCCGCTATCTGGGATACTTCACGCCGCTGTCCGAACCGTCGATTCGGGTCACCGCAATCCTCTCGGTTCTGGCCCTGACGGCGCTCAATTGCCGCGGCGTGCGACTCGGCGCGACGACGCAGAACGTGCTCACCACGCTCAAGATCGGTGCGCTGCTGGTGCTGATCATCACGGCGTTTGCCTTGCCCGGAGGATCCCTCGAGAATCTCAAACCGCTGTGGCCGGCAGGATCGTGGCGGGAGTTGATCGGACCGTTCGGCGTCGCGATGGTGGCAGTCTTGTGGGCGTACGACGGCTGGATCGAGACGACCTACGTCGGCAGCGAGATCCGGGATCCTGGACGCGTCTTGCCGCGCTCGATCATTCTCTCGACGCTCATTGTGATTGCGCTGTACGTGCTCTCGAGCATCGCCTACTCGTACGTGTTATCGCCGAGTCACATGGCGACGTCGACGTTGGTGGCGTCCGATGCGGTGCAGCGCACTCTCGGACCGAGTGGCGCGAGCCTGGTCGCGGCCGCAATCCTCATCTCGGCGCTCGGGGCAAACAACGGCATCATCCTCACCGCGGCGCGAATTCCTTATGCGATGGCACGGCAGGGCTTGTTCTTTCGCGCCCAGGGGTACGTCCATCCCCGCTATGCAACGCCGACGGTCGCGCTCATCACGCAGGCCATCATTTCCGCCGTGCTCGCAGCCACCGGCACGTATGACGCGCTGTTCACCTACGTCGTGTTCGCGGAGTTCCTGTTCTACGCGCTGTCGGCGGCTGCGGTGCTGCGGTTGCGCAGCAGCGCGCCGCAGCTCGCGCGACCCTACCGTACGTGGGGTTATCCGTGGACGCCGCTCGTGTTCATCGCCTGCGCCGCCTTGCTCGTCGGCAACACGATCTGGACCAAGCCACGCGAATCGGCGATGGGCGCAGCGCTGATTCTGATCGGGTTGCCGGCCTACCTTTACTGGCGACGCGCGGGCGACGGCCGGTAGTTGAGTAGCTCCGCCAACGCCGGCGGGATGCGTTGGCCAAACAGATCGCGCATCGGAACCGTCACGATCTGGGGCCTGGTACCCGGGAGCCCGTCGCGGCCGTCCTGACCCCTTGCACCCGCCGGTCCTGCAGCGCCGGCGCTGCCGGCCGTACACCGCGGGTCGTTCGCGGGATCGGCTGCGCCACCTTTTCCGCCGGCGCCACCCTTGCCACCCGCGCCGCCGTCGCCGCCCTGACCGCCCGGCACGCGCGCGTCGACTAACCCTGCGAGGAACGGTTCCTCCGCGGGCGCGATGATTGTGATCTGCCCGCCTCGCCCACCCGGCCCGCCTGGGCTGCCGTTCCCACCCGCGCCTCCGGGGCCCCCGGCTCCGCCCGGACAGCCCGCTCGTCCCGCCGTCCCCTCGATTCCGGCGGCTCCGTCGGCGCCGCGTGAGCCGCGCGCGCCACGCGACTCGACGATCAGCCAGTCGGATGGAGGAACGGCGCGCGCATCCGCCAGGACGTAGAAGGGTGGGGCCTCTTCTACCTCGAGGTCCGCCACGAGCAGACGGTCGTAGAACGGCGAGCGGAGGATGCCCAGCCGCACCGTCACCTGCGGCCCGCTCGCGCCCGCGCCTGCGCCGCTAAAGGCAAACGCATGCTGCAAGCAGCTGTACTCCGGCGTCACGACCGCTGTTGTCGTAATGCTCGGCTTGGCCTTCAGTGAGGCGTTCAGACGAAACCCGGTGATTGCGGTCGCGAGGGGATCACGCCAGGGGCTCCAGCCGCCGCCCTCGAGCGGCGTCGCCTCATTGCTCCACCGTTGGAGGAAGACGACGTGCAGGCGCGGCGGATTGTCCTTGTCGTAGCGCGTTTCGAACGGCACGAGCGACCCATCGTTCAATACGGCGGTGTAGACGGCGCCGAAGCTTTCACCGGGACACGCGCTCGTGCTGGTCGACATGCGCAGCTCGCGGATCTGCTCCACGAGTCCCGGATCGGGGGCAAACGAAGCCGGTGGTCGTTTGGGTCCGCATGCGGCGGTGACGATCAGCGCGACGGCGACGGCACACCTCATGGATTCTCCTCCCGCACGAGCCGGCTGGACTCGATGTCGAATATGCGGATCCGCACCACCACACCCGCCCGGCGCGAGTCGACCTCGCGCACGTGCACGAGCTTCTTGTCATCGGTCTGGCGATAGACGATCCAACTCCCCGCGGGGGCAACGGTCGCGATTCCGGGGCAGGGTCGAGACTTCGGTTTCGGCTGGTGGCCCGGGGGAGTCCCCGGAATCCAGACCCGGCACTCACCCGCGCGCGGCAGGTGACCGGGCGGAATGCCAAGCGGCGCGGCGGTGCTGGGGCCTCCCCAGCGGTTTGATTCGATCGGCGCATTGCCCCGCGTCTCCGGATTGGGCCCGATTATCACCGTTCTGGTCGTGTGCGTGCATGCAGCGGTAACCAGGAGGCCGACGAGTGCTGTCTGGAACCCACGGCTGCCCAAGAGGCCCTCCTCCGAAAAGGTCGGACCAAATGTAGTATTTGACGCCATGCCGCGCGTAGGGTCGGCGGGCACAGCGGTTGGCGCCGGCTTGATCGAGACGATTCGAGTCCGGGAGGGACGGCCTCCCCTGGCTCGGACGCCATCTCGCCCGCCTGCGAACCTCCAGCGCGGCCCTCGGCGTGCCCCTGCCTCCCGACGACATCGTCGATCTCGTGCGGCTCGCGGTCGAAGCAGGCGACCGTGTGGTGCGATTGCAGCTGACCAATGGTCACGCCGAAATCGCGACGCGCGACGTGAACGCGCAGCATGCGATCAGCCTCATCGTATCGAGCGAAGTTCACCATCCCTACCCGCACAAAATCACCCGGCGCGAGCAGTTTGGCCGCGCGCTGGCCGGTGCGCGCCGCGCCGGCGCCGACGACGCGCTGCTCGTCACGGCAGAGGGATTCGTCGCCGAGGGTACCGCGTGGAATCTCCTCTGGTGGGACGACGGGGCGCTCTGCACGCCGGCGGCGGAGCTCGGTGTGCTCCCGGGTCTGGGACGGCAACGCGTCATGGAGTTGACGGAGGTGCGGGAGCGCCAGGTACCGGTCGCGGCGATTCGGGGCAAGAGTCTGTTTCTGGTGAATGCGGTGCGGGGAATCGTGGAGATCGGCGCGGTGAACGGCGAGCGCGTCCCGCGGCATCCCAAAACCGCCGAGTTGGCGGCCGGCTTTTGGCCCGATTAGGACCGCACTAGGCGCTCGCGAATCGCGCGCGCGCGCGCCTGCAATGCTTTGCTGGATGACTGCTCGAATTCCGCCAGATGGCGCATCACCAGCGGCGCCAGCCGCGGTTTGCGCCGCGAGAGCGTAGCGAGGCTGTCGAGCGCCCACGCCCGCACGAAGGTCTGCGGAAAGGCGACGTCGCGCGTCAAGATCGCCTCGACCCGCCGCGCTTCGGCCGCGGTCCAGCGGAACAGTGGCAGCGCGCGTACGATCTGCAGCCGGATTTCCCACTTGTCGCTGTCCGCCAGCGGGCCGATGAACGCCTGCTTGTGCGGCTCGACCCACTCCGGGTGCTCATGGGCGAGCTTCTCGAGCAGGTCGAGCGCGCGCTGCGAAACCAGCCAGTCTTCATCGGCTGTAAGCGCGGCGAGCTGTTTGACCCGCGCGGGGCGCTGCTCGACGAGGGCTCTCACCCGAGCTGAATCAGCGATGCTGCGGCGGTCGCCGCCGCGGAGCAGGTCACGGAACTCGCTTTGCGCTTTCATTCACGGTCTGACCCGGTTAATTTCGTCTACCTGCTGCGTCTGTTGCGTCTGCTGCGTCTGACAACCAGTAGTATGGTGGCTGTAGCTCAATTGGTTAGAGCGCCGGACTGTGGCTCCGGAGGTTGCGGGTTCAATCCCCGTCAGCCACCCTGAACTGCTGGACGCCACGCCGCTGAAGCCGCTGAGACGCCGAGTCCCTCTGGAGATCCCTCTGAGCGACAATAGCCACATCATTCGCGTGCAGCATCTCGTTCGAACATTCGGCAGTGTCACCGCGGTCAACGACGTCACGTTCGACGTGCGCCGCGGCGAAACGTTCGCGTTCCTCGGCCCCAACGGCGCCGGCAAGACGACGACGATCAAGATGCTGACGACCGTGCTGCGGCCCACGAGCGGCACGCTCGAGCTCGACGGTCTGAATCCCGTCACCGACAGCACCGAGGTTCGCAAGCGGTTCGGCGTCGTGTTCCAGGATCCCAGTCTCGACAGCGAGCTCACCGCCTGGGAGAACGTGGACATCCACGGCGTGCTGTATCATGTGCCGCGCCGGATCCGGCATGAGCGCGGCGAGGTGCTGCTGAAGCTCTTCGAGCTGTGGGACCGGCGAAACGACCTGGTCAAGACGTTCTCGGGGGGCATGCGGCGACGCCTCGAAATCGCGCGCGGGCTGCTGCATACGCCCAGGGTGCTGTTCCTCGACGAGCCGACGCAGGGGCTCGATCCACAGAGCCGCAATCAGATGTGGACCATCGTCAAGAATCTGAATGCCACCGAAGGGGTGACGGTGTTCCTCACCACGCACTACATGGACGAAGCGGATCGGGTCGCGGACCGGATCGCAGTCATCGACCATGGCAAAATCGTGGCGACGGGATCCTCCGCCGAGCTGAAGCAGCAGACCGGTGCGGAGTCGCTCGAGGCGGCGTTCCTCAAGCTGACCGGCACGACGATCCGCGACGAGAGCTTCAGCGCGGAGGATCGGATGCGTCAGGTCTCGCGGGTGTGGAGGCGATAGCGTCATGAGCGTCGTGTATATCCTGTGGCTGCGCGAGCTGAAGAAGTATTTGCGGTCGAAGCCGCAGATCGTGGCCTCGCTCGGCACGCCGCTGATGTACCTGGGGGTGCTCGGGTTCGGGTTGGGTCCGGTGTTTCGTCGCGCCGGGGAAGGGAGCTATCTCCAGTTCGTCGCGCCGGGTGTGATCGGGATGACGGTCCTGTTCACGGCGATGTTCTCCGGGATCGCCATGTTGTGGGATCGCCAGTTCGGCTTTCTGAAGGAGACGCTGGTCGCGCCGGTGCCTCGGGTGCAGATCATGATCGGCCGCACGCTCGGCGGCGCGACCGTCGCGGTGCTGCAGGGTAGCATCATTTTCGCCGTGACCCTCATCGCGGGGTTCCGCCCGGCGAGTGTGCTCGCCGTCCTGGTGGCATTTCTCATCATCGCACTGATCGCGGTCGTGTTCTCGGCGCTTGCGACCGCGATCGGATCAAGCCTGAAAGAGATGGCGGGCTTCCAGATGGTGATGAATTTCCTGGTGATGCCGTTGTGGTTCTTGTCCGGCGCGCTGTATCCGCTGCAGGGCCTGCCCGCGGCGTTGGCCGTGCTGACGCGGATCGACCCGCTGACGTACGGCATCGATGGGGTGCGCGGCACGATGATCGGCGCGTCGCACTTCGGCGTGCCGCTGGATGTCGGCGTGCTAGTGGGCGTCGGCGTGTTGTTTGTGACGGCGGGAGCGTGGCGCTTCTCGAAGATCGAGGTGTAGACTCAGCGGTCCACCATCGCCATCTGCTTCTCGTTGTAGCGCAGCCCTGCGACCTTCTCTGGCGGGAGTGCCGCGTCGAGCGCGGCCATCTCGGCAGCGCTCAGCGACACAGCTGCCGCGCCGAGGTTCTCCTCGAGGTAGCGCCGCCGCTTGGTGCCGGGGATCGGGACGAGGTCGGGACCCTTGTGCAACAGCCAGGCGAGCGCCATCTGCGCGGGCGTCGCGCCTTTGCGCTCGGCCAGCGCGCGCACGACCGACGCGGCTCGCATGTTCGCATCGAAGTTCGCCCCCTGATAGCGCGGGTCCGTGTGACGGTGGTCGCTCGCCGGGTACTCCTCGGCCCGCTTCACCGCGCCCGTCAGGAAGCCGCGACCGAGCGGGGCGAACGGCACAAGGCCGATGCCCAGCTCGCGCAGGAGCGGAATGATCTGTGGCTCGAGGTTCCGCTCCCATAGCGAATACTCACTCTGCAGCGCGGTGATCGGATGGACCGCGTGCGCGCGACGGATCGTCTGTTCGCCGGCCTCGGAGAGGCCAAGGAATCGCACCTTGCCCTGCCGGACGAGATCGGCCATCGCGCCCACTGTTTCTTCGATGGGCACGGCGGGGTCGACGCGGTGCTGGTAGAGGAGATCGATGCGGTCGGTGGCGAGCCGCCGGAGCGAGCCCTCGACGGCCTCGCGCACGTGCTGCGGCCGGCTGTCCAGGCCTGTGATGCCGCCCCCTCCGCTGCTCCCCCCGCCCCCCGCCCCCCGCCGAAACGTGAACCCAAACTTCGTTGCGATGATGACGCCGTCGCGCTTCCCGCTGAGCGCGCGACCGAGCAGCTCCTCGTTGGTGTACGGCCCATACACTTCGGCTGTGTCGAAGAACGTCACCCCAAGGTCGATGGCGCGGTGGATCGTGGCGATGGACTCGCGGTCGTCGCGTTCTTCGGGGGTGCCGTACGACTGGCTCATCCCCATGCAGCCGAGGCCAAGGGCGGAGACGGTGAGACCGTGCGATCCGAGTCTGCGGCTGATCACGTCGGGAACGTAAGCAAGCTCGGCGGCCATGGGCAAGGAACTCAACACGACCGCCCGTTTCAGCGAAGCCAAGGATGGGGTCTGGCAAGGATCGTCCCGCACTGCCAACGTAAAGCGTACAATCGGCTGGAGATGCCATGACCGCAGTGCGCGTGCTGGTCGGTACACGGAAGGGTGCTTTCGTTCTGGCGGCGGACGGTAAGCGAACGACATGGGACGTGCGCGGTCCGTTCTTCGCCGGTTGGGAGATCTACCACGTCAAGGGCTCCCCCGCCGATCCCAACCGCTTATACGCGTCGCAGTCGAGCGCCTGGTTCGGGCAAGTCATGCAGCGTTCCTGCGACGGCGGCAAGACGTGGGAAGCGCCCGGCGGCGGCCCTGAGAAATCGGCCGATGGGATGCCGAAGGGAGAGAGTAACAAGTTCGTCTACGACACGACTCCCAAGACCGGCAAACCGCTCACCACGCATCAGTGGTACGATGGCACGCAGCACCCCTGGGAGTTCAAGCGCGTGTGGCATCTAGAGCCCTCCCTCACCGATCCGGACACGGTATATGCGGGCGTGGAAGATGCCGCCCTGTTCCGCTCGACGGATGGCGGCACGACGTGGCAGGAGCTGGCCGGGTTGCGCGGCCACGGCAGCGGCCCCCAATGGCAACCGGGAGCAGGCGGCATGTGCCTCCATACGATCTTGCTCGATCCCGACGAGCGTCAGATGTACGTGGCGATCTCGGCGGCAGGTGCGTTCAAGAGCGACGACGCAGGCGCGACGTGGCGGCCGATCAACCGCGGTCTCAAATCCCAATACATCCCGAATCCGACGGCCGAGGTTGGACACTGCGTGCACCGCCTCGCGATGAACCGCGCGCGTCCCCGCGTGTTGTTCATGCAAAAGCATTGGGATGTGATGCGCTCGGATGACGCCGGCGCATCGTGGCGGGAAGTGAGCGGCAACCTGCCCACCGACTTCGGGTTCGTCATCGATGTGCACGCACATGAACCCGACACGATCTACGTCGTCCCGATCAAGAGCGACTCGGAGCACTATCCGCTTGATGGCCAGCTGCGCGTGTACCGCAGCCGCACGGGCGGCGGCGAGTGGGAGGCGTTGACCAAGGGCCTGCCGCAGCGAGACTGTTACGTCAACGTGTTGCGCGATGCGATGGCGGTGGACTCGCTCGATCGGTGTGGTGTGTACTTCGGTACGACGGGGGGACAGGTGTACGGGTCGGCCGACGGCGGCGACAGCTGGAACGCGATCGTGCGCGACCTCCCGCCGGTGCTGTCGGTCGAGGTCCAGACGCTGCCGTGATTCGGGTGGAGCTGCCGCCGCATCTGCGGACGCTGGCGGGCGTCGGCGGAGAGGTGACCCTCGAGGTTTCGGGGCCGGTCACTCCCCGGTCTGTGTTGGATGCACTCGAGGCACGCTATCCGGTGCTGCGCGGGACGATCCGCGATCACGTGACGCTGGAGCGGCGGCCGTTCGTACGGGTCTTCGCGTGCGCGCGCGACTGGTCGCACGAGCCGTCGGACAGCCCGCTGCCAGCCGCCGTCGCGTCGGGCGCGGAGCCGCTGCTCGTGGTCGGGGCTATCGCGGGCGGATAGCTCCCTGCGGCTAACCTAGGCCTGCGGTTACAACGCTACACAATCCGGGGTTTAGCGCCCACCGAACTCATCCAGTTCCTTAAGAATGTCGATAGCACCTCCCGCCACCTCGAGGATCTCCACCGTCTGATCTCCCGTCAGTAGCCCGGTAGCTAAAAGCCGGGCCACCGTCGCTTGATAGGTCGCTGATGATTTGAGCGCTTCGATCGATTCTTGATCATCCCAAAAGGAACACGCGGCTGCGCCGACTCCTTGCGGCAATCTGACAAAAAGGACACCGCGACATCCGGGTTGGGCACGAAACATCGGTAAGGAGTGCTCTCGTTCGAATTCTGCGTACTCGCGCCAACGTCCGGGATCGACGCCGGTTCGCCAAATGCGGAGTATCATCAAACCACCTCGATCCACCGGGTAAACGTAGTCAACAGAGACTCGAGCTGTTTCTTGATCGACGGATCAATGAGTCTACCATTCGAGTCGAACACGCCCGCTGCTTCGCGCACATACAACCCAACCCTCGGCAAGACGACGGACTCCGCGGCGTAGAGGGTTTGCCGCAGCGCAGCTTGCGCGAGCCGGGTCCCCCAGCGTCCCGCCGATGCCCCCATGACGGCTACCGGCTTCCCCGCGAGAACTTCCTCGGGTCCAGGTCGAGACAGCCAATCGATCGCGTTCTTCAACACGCCTGGAATCGATTGATTGTATTCCGGCGTCGCGATCAGGAGCCCATCGGCTTCGGCAACCTGCCGACGAAAACGGACGATGACATCGGGTCCCATTCCGCCGGTCTTCCGCTCCAGGTCTTCACTGAAGAGCGGGATAGCTGCCAGTTCATCGTAGATCCGAATCGCCAATCCCGACGCGCATTGGATGGCCGCCTGGAGCAGGAGCCGGTTGTACGAGCCTTTCCGGATGCTTCCCGGAATCGCAAGAATCAATCATTCCTCCCTGGCGTCAGGGCAGATGGCGAACTACCGCGGTGACGGCCGCAGCTCCTGCGAGGATGAGTATTGGAGACGCACGGCGATAGGCTCCGACCATCGCAACGGCGAGGCCTGCCGCGCGTGCATCGAGGGTAAGCGATTTGCCGCGGACGAATACCTGAGTGACGATGAGGGCGGCAAAGAGCGCGGGCGCGAGATGGCCCAGCATCTTCATTTGCCGGGCCGACGGCGTTCGCCCACCAAACGCGACCGGCCCCAACGCCTTGAGCGCGACGGTCACAGCGCCCAGCAGGAGCACGGTGAGCCACGCCCGAGTCATCCGCCCTTCGCGCCGAGCACAGAGGCAACCGCGGCAGCGACGACAGGAACGCCGGGTGGCGTGAGCGGGGTCAGGCCGAGCGCGATGATCGCGCCCAACACCGCGCCGGCAATGCGACTGACGCCCCGCACATGCGGCCAGAGCAGAATGACAAAGAGGGCGGGGAAGGCGGCATCGAGTCCCCAGGCGCTGGGGTCCCCCGGCAACGTTGCGGCGGCTGTGCCAAGCGCGGTCGCAGCGACATGCGTCGCGTACAGCACAATTCCCGCGCCGACCAGACGCTGACGACTGAAGCGGCCTTCACCGAGATACGCCACCGCCCAAGCTTCGTCCACGACGAACTGCGCGAGCAAGAGGCGTTTCCAAAACGGCCCTTGCAGCGCAGGGGCGATCGCGACCCCGAGCGGCACATAACGGGCATTGAGTAACGCCGAGGCGCTCACAGCTGCCCAAGCGGTGCCACCGGCGCCGAGTACCGAGAGGGCAGCGAATTGCGCGGATCCGGCGAAGGTGGTACCGGACATCAGCACCGCGGCGAGGGGACTCAATCCGGCGGCCGTGGCGAGGTATCCGAACAGCACGCCGACGGTGGCGATCACCGGGGCGAATGGCAGCACCGCTCGCGCGCCCCCGCGGTATGCTGCGGCCGCCTCCCCGCGAAATAGTTGCATTGCGAAGGATATGGCGAATTACTTGCGTACGCAAGTATCATGGCGTAATGTTCGGCATGTCCTCGAGGCTGACTGACACGGAGATGGATGCGTGGCAGGCGTTGCTGCACACGCATCATCAGCTCACGAACACGCTCGACGCCGAGCTCCGATCGGAGCACTGCCTGTCATTAGGAGACTACGACGTACTGGTCCGGCTGGCCCGCGCCCCGGATCGGAGCCTGCGCATGGCCGAGCTCGCGCAACGGGTCATGATCTCCCCCAGCGGATTGACACGGGTGGTCGATGGGTTGGTGAAAGCAGGCTTGGTGGAACGACGACGGGGCGGGGCCGATGCCCGCGTGGTGTTCGCGCAACTAACCAGCAAAGGCCATGCTCACGTGCGGAAGGCGGCGCAGACGCATTTACGAGGCATCCGGCAGCATTTCACGGCGCGGCTGACAGAAAAGCAATTGCGCGACGTTGCGGCGGCACTGCAAGTCATCTGCGGACCCCATCAGCCTCACTAATTGCGTTGAATCCCGCTCGCAGCGAGAACGACAAGAGCTTTGGACTCTCTGCCATCGGCCAGATTGCGGTCCCGGTGGAGGACCTCGATCGGGCCGTGGCGTTCTACCGCGATGCCTTGGGTCTGCGGTTCCTGTTTCAAGCGCCTCCCGGCCTCGCGTTTTTCGACTGTGCAGGAGTGCGACTGATGCTGGATAAGGTTGCGGAAGAAAAACATCGTAGCTCGATCATTTACTTTCGCGTCTCTGATATCAGGGAGGCGCACGCCACTCTGCGCAACCGCGGTGTCACCTTCCAGGATGAGCCGCATCTGATCCACAAGGACGTGGACTACGAGCTTTGGATGGCGTTCTTCCAGGACGAAGACCGGAACACGCTGGCGATCATGAGCGAGACCGCGACATAAGCGCGAACGGTATCAATGTGCTGGCTCCAGTGCGATGTACACCCGCCTATTATGCCGTCCCTTGTTGTCGACCTTGACCAACCGAATCGGGCGAGACTCTCGTGTGTTGGCGACATGCGTTCCGCCGCACGCCTGACGATCGAGGCCCACGATCTCGACAATTCGAATCTTGCCGTCGGGAGTTGGCGGCGGGGCCACTGACTTGCTGCGAATCAGTCCGGGCTCGGCCATGACCTGCTCCACGGTGACGTAATAGGTGCGGACCTCGAGGCCCTGGGCGATCACATCGTTCACATCCGCTTCCAGAGCTTTGAGCTTGGCGTTGTCGACCTCGGGAAGGTCGAAGTCATGGCGGGCGGTGCCATCCGCGGCGATCTGCGCTCCCGTGACGAGCGCTCCGTCAAAACGCTGGAAGACAAGGGCGTTCAGGATGTGGAGATCCGTGTGCAGCTGCGACATGAGGGACCGAAACGCCCGATCAACACTCCCGCGCACCGCGGTTCCGGTCTCACACGCGCTTCCGTCGAGATAGTGCCAGGCCAATCCGTCGGACTGTTGGTCGATGCCTACGACCCGCTGCGCGCCGCCTCCCCAACTGATGATTCCACGGTCGTGGAGCTGGCCGCCACCGCCGGGGTGAAACGCGGAGCGACTCATGAGGATGGCATCAGCGCGGCAGGCGAGCGCCTGCGCATCGAAGTCGAAGAGCAGCGGCTCGTCATGACAGAGATACCGCGTCATCGCGCATCTCCCCCGGAGTCAGCTCCACACTGCGTCCCTCGTAGTTCTTCAACTGCAACTCCCACGTTTGCGCGATCAAATCCTGGCCAAAACTATGGTGTGGTTTCTCGCTCACGAGAACGTAGCCGGCCTTCTCATAGAGGTGCCGCGCGCCGCCAAGCACGGTGTTGGTCCACAACATGATCTTCCGGTAGCGCGCCTGGATGGCGAAGCGCGTGCACTCGGCCACGAGGCGTGACCCGATTCCCAATCCGCGGGCTTGGGGCTCCACCAGCAGGAGACATAACTGCGCGACCGTTTGCGATTTCTTCACGAGCAGCACGGAACCGACATTCTGCCCATCCTTCTCGGCGATCCAGCACCGTTCGCGCTTCGGGTCGAACGCCCGAACGAATGTCGCGACGATTTCGGCGACCAGCGCCTCGAATTGATCGTCCCACCCGTACTCCTTCGCATACAGTTCCCCATGCCGCTGCACCACCCAGCCGAGGTCGCCGGGACGTGGCGGGCGCAAGACGTACGGTGCTGTTCCTTCACGCCGCGATCCCAGCAACCGCTCGATCGTTTGCATCGCTGCGACCGCGAGCGATTGGGATTCCTCCGGTAAGTCCTTCAGCATCGCCGCGACTTCGCGGGCGGCGTCGCGATTGATGTGCGCGAAGGCCTCCCTGCCTGAGGCAGTGAGACGCAGCAGGCTTTGGCGGCCGTCGGTTTCCGACGGCTTCTTCTCGAGCAGCCTACGCTTTTGAAAGCCGAGCAGAATGCGACTGAGGTACCCGGCATCCAGCCCGAGCTCCGTAATGAGCGCGGTCGCCGTGGTCCACTCGCGTTGCGCGAGCTCGTAGACGACGCGGGCCTCGGCCAGCGAGAAGGGACTCTTCAGCAGGTGTTCTTGGAGCACACCGATTTGCTTCGTGTAAAACCGATTGAAGCGGCGCACCGCGTCGACCCGCTGCGCCTGTGTCTTGTCCATCTGCCCCCTCCGACCGCCTGTTGTGCTCAAGTAACCTAACTACTTGACTCTGTCAAGCATCTGCAGTCGATTTGTCCTGGGTCCGATCCATTCAGGGAGGGGAGCAGATGCCCGCGACTCACGTATTGCGAGCGGCGCAGTCGCGCTTGGCGACGGTCGACCTCAGCAACGTCCCGTTCAGCAGCGTGTTCAGCGATCACATGTTGCTGGCGGAGTTTCGAGCCGGCGCCTGGCAGACACCGCAGCTGCGCCCTTACGGCCCTTTGGAATTGCCGCCCAATGTGAGTGCGTTGCAGTACGGTGTCTCGGTATTCGAGGGCCTCAAGGCGCACCGCACGTCGCGCGATGACATCGTGCTGTTCCGCCCCTGGGAGAACGCCCGCCGCCTCAACCGCTCGGCGGCCCGGCTCGCGATGCCCGATGTGCCGGAGGCGCTGTTTCTCGAGGGTTTGAGGTCGCTCATTCGGCTGGATCGCGACTGGGTGCCGCCGGCAGGCAAGGGGGCCCTCTACATCAGGCCCTGTCTCTTCTCGGTCGATGGCTCGGTCCGGGTCAAGCCGGCCGAGCAGTACGCGTTTACGATCTTCACGTTCCCGTTCGGCAATTACTACGCGGATCCGCTCGACGTGCTGATCACCGAACGCTACGTCCGCGCATTTCCCGGTGGCACGGGAGACGTAAAATCCGCCGGGAACTATGCCGCGTCGCTCTTAGCGGATCAGGAAGCGCGGGCGGCGGGATTCGGCACGGTGCTGTGGCTGGACGGGCGCGAACGCCGATTCGTCGAGGAATGCGGTGTGATGAATGTGTTCTTTGTGTTGGAGGACCGGGTTGTCACGCCGGCGCTGAGCGGGACGATCATCCCTGGCGTGACACGCGACAGCGTCATCACGCTGCTTCGCGACATGGGACTCGAGGTCCAAGAGCGGCGCATCTCGGTGCAGGAGGTGATCGAAAACCACCGCACGGGTCGGCTGCTCGAATGCTTCGGGACTGGAACCGCCGCGACCGTTTCCCACATTCGGCGGCTGCATTACAAAGATGACGATTTGATTCTCCCACCGGTGGCAACCCGCAAGGTCGGCCCCGTGGTCCACGAACAGCTCGTTGCCATTGTCACGGGGAACGCCCCCGACCGCCACGGCTGGATCGAGCACGTCTAGCACAATTCATCATGGGAGATCCGGTGAAGCACTATTTGTTGTTCTACGAAGTCGTCGCTGACTACGTCGCGAGGCGTGGGGTGTTCCGTGATGCTCACCTCGAGCGGGCGTGGGACGCCTACGAGCGAGGCGAGCTGCTGCAGGCCGGCGCATTCGCGGATCCGGTTGACGGTGCGGCGCTGCTGTTCCGGGGCGCGTCAGCAGAGGTCGCCGAGTCGTTCGCCAAGCATGATCCCTATGTGGTGAACGGACTGGTCAAGAAGTGGCGGGTGCGCGAATGGAGCACGGTCGTGGGGAATGAGGCTGCCAATCCGGTGCGTCCGTCCACGCGATGATTGCGCGGATCTGGACGGCCGAAGCGTCGCCGGCGAATGGGCAGGCGTACGCCGCGCATTTCGCGAGCCACGTCGTGCCGGCAGTCCAGGCGGTGCAAGGCTTCGCGGGTGCGTTGCTGCTCACGCAGCGAGCGGGTGATGCGGTGCGCATTCAGGTGATCACGTTTTGGGAATCACTCGATGCCGTGAGAGGCTTTGCGGGCCCGGACGTTACGGCGGCGGTGGTCGCAGACGCTGCGCGCCGTCTGCTCACGAGTTTTGAAACGAGCGTCCGGCATTTCGATGTGGTATCCGCCGAGTTCTCCAAGGGGGAGACATGGTGGCCTACTTAGTGGCCAGCATCGATGTGCTGGATCCGGAGCGGTATGAGGAGTACAAGCGCACCGCCTCGGCGAGTATCGCCGCACACGGCGGCAAGTACCTCGTGCGCGGTGGCAGGGTGGTGGTCCTCGAGGGCCAATGGCAACCCAAGCGATTTGTTGTCGTCGAATTCCCGACTGTCCAGAAGGCCAAGGACTGGTGGGATTCCGCGGATTATTTGGGACCGAAACGCATTCGCCAGTCGTGCGCCGAGACGGACATGATTATTGTGGATGGTGTGGCCGACATGGCCTAACGGATATGCCCGCAGTTAGCACCTTGGCAACTTTCGTCGCGGCTGTGTTGGTGTTAGCTGCGACCCCTGGACCGGACATGATGCTCCTCGTCAGTCGGGGGGTGGGACATGGACCACGCATTGCCTTCTACACGGCCGTGGGCTTTACTCTCGCCGGCCTGGTCCAGCTTCCGCTCCTCGCGTTGGGAGTCGCGTCGCTACTCGAGGCCTCGCCCATCGCGTTCGTAGCGCTACGCTATGCAGGAGCAGCGTATTTGATCTGGCGCGGTATCCAAATCTTCCTGCGGCGGCGACGGACAACGCCTGCAACCCCTCGAGCAAATGTCACCACGCCGCTCGCCCTTCGAGATGGCTTCGTCGCGAGTCTGACGAATCCGAAAGGACTGATCTTCCTGTTGGCGTTTCTCCCCCAGTTCGTGGACCGAACGGCGGGGTCAGTGACGCTTCAACTGCTCTTCCTGGGTGGAATAATGAAGGTGACTGCTCTGGTGATCGAAGGCTCTGTGGCTCTTGCTTCTGGCTTCGTGGGAGGATGGCTCGCGCGACGACCCAACTTCATCATCTGGCAGGAACGTGTGGCGGGCAGTGTGATGCTAGCCCTCGGGTTGCGGCTGGCACTCATGCGCGATGTGCGCGGAGCCAAATGACGGCACATTGAGGCCGCGTCCACGACTCGCTGCATTCGCTGCGGTCAGCCTCTGGGGTTTGTCCTTCGTCGCCACCAAGACGGCATTGCGGGACGTATCACCGGTTACCCTGATCTTCAGCCGCTTCGCTCTTGGCCTCGCGGTCCTCTTCACGATACTGAAATTGAGGCGTCAGCTCTTGACTCCGCCGCCGTCAATGTGGCCGATGCTGGCACTGATGGGTTTCGTTGGTGTGTTTGTCCATCAAATGCTGCAGGCGCATGCCCTCAAACTTACGACGGCAGTTCGCACCGGCTGGCTCATTGGGCTCATTCCGATTTGGTCGGTCGTACTGGCAGTCATATTTCTCGGCGAGCGTCTCGGTCCGCGCCTGACCTTCGGACTGCTCCTCGGCGCTATCGGTGCTCTACTCGTCATCACCCGTGGTGAGCTTTCGCTGCGGGTCTTGTCTCTTCCAGCAACGCGCGGCGACCTCTTGATACTTGCGAGCACCGTGAACTGGGCGATCTACAGCGTGATTGGGCGCCGCACGCTCAAAGCACTTGGGAGCGGACGAGCAACCGCTTTCTCGATACTCGCGGGCTGGGCGATGATCGTCCCGTTCTTTCTGCTTTCAGCCGGTTGGCGTGATTATCGGTGCCTGTCGACGACCGGTGCGATCAGCATTCTGTTTCTGGGTATCGGGTGTTCTGGTGTCGCCTACCTGCTTTGGTACGTTGCGCTCGAACATCTGGAGACTGCGCGGGTCGCGGTGTTTCTTTATGTTGAACCGCTCGTCACGGTCACCGCAGCGCTTCTACTCCTAGGAGAGCCCATCCTCGTGACCACCATCGTCGGTGGGCTTCTAGTTCTCGCCGGAGTTTTTTTCGTGCAGAAGAACAGCTGAGTCGTTCGCATGTGCTCTCCAGCACAGGAGGCGCATGGGGCAAGTGGCACTGTGAAACTGGACTAAATGGCTCATTGTGTTAGACCAATTCGTCCGGCTACGATGTAGCCGGAGGCTTCCGCGATGAGAAACTGGTGCTATGTGCTTGTGCTTCTGCTAGGGACCGCGTGTCGGAGCTCACTGCCTGCGAGGGTGCACGCACAGTCGCGTTTAGCGCTGTCAGCGACGGTACCGCTTGGGAATAGCGGCTCCCTGAAAGCGAAAGTCGTTGAGGTAGCCTATGCGCCGGGCGAATCCTCCCCGCCACACAGTCATCCGTGTCCGGTCCTTGTCTACGTGATCGCTGGCATGCTGCGAACACAGGTGCGCGGGGAACCCGAGGCAGTCTATGGAGTTGGCGAAGGCTTTTTCGAAGCACCTGGCGGGGTTCATATCGTTTCCGCAAATGCGAGCGGGCAGCAGTCGGCTCGATTCGTCGCCGTCTTTCTGTGCGATCGCGACACCACACTGAGTGTCGCTGTGCCGGTCAGTCTCGCGCCGCGAGAAGAACGGTGGAGTGGTCACTGATCCCCCGCTTGCTCGTGCTTGCCGTCACGACATCCGTCGTTGCGTCCGCTGCGGCCGCGCAGCAAGCAGAGCGCGAAGGGCTCCAGCTGCGAACGTCGAGTTTTGTGTACGCGCGTTACGCGTCGGCCAGCGCATCGGTGCTGTACGCGGCCCGCGGGCTCGGACCAATCGGCGGCTTCGTCGCGATGATCCAGAATCCCAAGACCCAGTACCGCGAGCTCATTGCCGGCACCTTCACGCAACTGAACTGGAACAGGCAGAGCGTGTTAGTAGCCATTGCTTACGCGGATGCATCGGAAAGCCAATACCTGCAGATGTACCTCATACCGTCGATCACCACCGGCCGGATAGCGCTTTCTGGGACACTTGAGTGGTACGAACCTCTCGGCCGTGCGGGCACGCGGCAATTCGACGTGAATCCCATCTCGCCACGCGTGCGCGTGAGTGATCACCTTTGGGCGGGTGCCGCGTATACGGCGGCGCTCGCGGATCACGAGACCGCACGCCACCGCATAGGGCCAGTGCTGGAGTGGGCGACGCAACGCGACAAACTGCGCGTGGAGCTGCTCGATCGAACATTCGACCACACGGTCGAAGTCCGTGTGGCTATTCTTGCGGGCTTCTGACCAGTTTGGCCGATTCTATCGTTAGGATGGCGACCAGATTCTCATGACTGACATTACGTTAGCTTGCTCAATTGACTCCCAAGAGATTCACTCACGAGCCCGCGAGCTTTTGCCGGGACTGGTTGCTCGTGCCCGCGAACGAGCTGATCTGCCAACCGGCCTCCGCTGGACCTTCGCCTGTACGGATGGACTGTTAGCGGAGATCGGTAAGGTGATTGAGACGGAGCGAAAGTGCTGTCCGTTCATGCGGTTTATGGTTGTTGTTGAGCCAGATGGGGGGCACGTAGCGCTTGAGGTGACGGGCCCGACAGGGATCCGCGAATTCCTACAACGGCTCTTGGATGTTCCCAACACAGCGGACTGATGATCTCACCTATCGCGTGCCTTCATGAGGTTTCGTGCGATTGATGCGGGGACCGTGAGGACGAACCGGACGAACGGAGCGCGAGCAGCACGGCTGCCCCGGAGGCGGAAAAGACGGAGTAATCAAGCGGCGACTTGAGACCAAACGAGATCGCCATAGCAGTTCCGAACAACACGAGCAGCAGCGCGCTGCTGAGCGCCACCCAGCGTAGCCAGACACCGCTGATCAATGCGATCCCGAGCACCAGCTCGGCCACGGTGGCGGCCCAGGCGAGAAACGGAATCGTGAAGGCGGGCATGAAGGAATTCACTTCGGCCGTGTATTTCACGAAGTGCGCGAAATCTCCATAGCCGATCGTTTTGCCCCAGAGG
>DASYRZ010000169.1:0-2128 GCA_036003865.1 Gemmatimonadales bacterium
TGGGCTCTACGGGGCGGGGTTCTGGATGCCGACGCTGATCGAGCGGTCCGGCGTCGCGAGCCCACTCGCGATCGGGATGCTGACGGTGCTGCCCAACGCCGCCGGCGCCGTGGCGATGGTGGCGATCAGCCGCCGCTCGGATGCGGCGCGCGAGCGGCGCTGGCATCTCGTTATCCCCGCTTTTGTAGGGGCCGCGGGCTGGCTCTTGACCGTCCGCTATGGCGCGAACAGCGCCGCCGCCCTGCTCGGCATGACCTTCGCGATGGCCGGGGTGACCACGTCGCTGTCGCAATTCTGGTGCCTGCCCACGGCCATCCTCGCGGGCGCGGCCGCCGCGACCGGCATTGCCCTCATCAACTCGATCGGCAACCTCGCGGGCTTTCTCAGTCCCTGGGTGATCGGCTGGATCATCGATCGCACGCGGTCGACCGATCTTGGCGTCTACGCCCTCGCAGCGATCATGTCCATCGGCAGCCTGCTGGTGTTGACGATACCCGGGCGGATCGTCAACCGCTGACACCTTCCCTTCTCTTCCTCTTTTCACCGAACCAAACGCGACGCATGTCATCCCGAGCGCCGTAGGCGCGAGGGACCTGCTTTTTGGTAAGCGCCGCCCGGAGGGACTCGAGTAGCGAACGGCCTGCTCGTCAGCTATACTCAGTAATACTCAGTAATACTGTGAGGACCCCGTGCCCTACGCCCGCATCGCAATCACGCTGCCCCAGGACGTGCTCGCCGAGCTCGACACGCGTGCCCAACAGCTCGACAGCTCGCGCAGCCGTACGATCGTCGCCGCCATTCGTGCCTACCTCAGCGCCCCTGCGGTCGTGCGCGAGCTCGCACCCGCCTATGCCGCGGACGCCTTCGGCGCCGCCCGCCGCACGCAGCTCGAGCGCGACCTCGCCCGCTCACCCGCCGAGCGCCTGGCCGCCGCCGAGGAGCTCGCCCGGCTGGCACGGACCGGGCGTCCTCGCTCCCGCGCGGGGAAGCCGAGGCAGCAAATCATCGGCTTCGATTCGTATGAGGAGTTTTACGAGTGGAAAAAGCACAATCGCGCATAACGACGGTCTGCGCCGCCCTGAACCGCGGCAACGCCAAGTACCTCGTGATTGGCGGCATCGCCTGCATTCTCCACGGCTACGCGCGCGCGACCGACGACATCGACATCCTGATCGAGCGGACCGAGTCGAACGCCGCGCGGGTGCTGAGGGCGCTGTCCCACGCCGGCTATGGATTCGCGCGGGAATGGAACCCGGCTGAGGTGCTCAAGAAGCAAATCACCATCATCGGCGACGACCCCAGCGTCGACATCTTCACGGTCGCATGGAAGGTGAAGTACGAACAGGCCGCGCCGAACGGCAGTATCGTCAAGGTTGGTGGAGTTCGCATCCCCCTGATCAGCGTCGACGATCTGATCGAAACCAAGCGCACCGGACGGCTCCAGGATGCCGCTGACATCGAGGCCTTGGAAGAAATCAGGAAGAGCGCGCGGCGCTGACATCGTACCTTCCCCTTCTTCTCTCTTTCACCGAACCGAGCGCGAGGCATGTCATCCCGAGCGCCGTACGCGCGAGGGATCTGCTTTCCGTGGCTGTCTCCGAGCGCCCTCATTTGAAAGCAGATCCCTCGCGTCGCGCGCTATCGCGCGCTCCGCTCGGGATGACAATGCGCCGTGCGTCTCATAAGAAAAGAGATTAGGGGGTTAGGCGTCGTATTGGGAACCAGCCCTCCGCCAAGTCCTGCCAGGAAGGGTTGCGTCCCTCGACCAAGCTGATTCGGCGCGCGCGCGTCCAGGCCTTTATCTGCTTCTCACGCGCAATGGCTTCACGGACGTCCGCAAACTCTTCGAAATACACCAGCCGCGTGATGCGGTACCTGCTGGTGAAACCGGGAGTGAGGCCCTGTTTGTGTTCGTTGACGCGCCGTGCGAGGTCATTCGTGACACCTGTGTACAACACTCGCGACCGACTTGCCATGACATACACGTAGTAGACGCGCATGGCCAACGAAGATCGTGGACGTGAGCATCGGGGCACTCATCATTTTTCTTTAGGACGGGGCACAATCCTGCACACTGTCCGCTTCTAACCTTCTTTCTTTCTCAAGCGCCGAGCGGAGCCTGTCATCC
>DASYRZ010000170.1:0-42276 GCA_036003865.1 Gemmatimonadales bacterium
GGCCCTGCATGCCGAGGTAGTTCACGCCTGAGACGTAGATATCGAGACGCCCGTCGCCATTGACGTCGGCCATGGTGACGCCGCTCTTCCAGCCCTCCGAATCGGCGACGCCGGCGCGGTCCGTGATGTCTTCGAACCGGAAGTGACCCAGGTTGCGGTACAGGCGATTGCGGCCCAGGTTCGAGGTGAAATACAAATCGAGCAGCCCATCGCCATCGATGTCGCCCGCCGCTACGCCGCCGCCATTGTAGTAGTACAGGTAGCTGACGATGTTGACCGCGGAATCTTCGGGCAGCGTGTTGGCGAACGTCACCCCGCTCGCTTCCGGTGCGACGGACTCGAAGAGACGCGGCACCGGCGCAGCACCGCGCTCGCAGCTCGAGAGGGTGAGGGCGGTCGCGAACAGAAACAGCCGACGTTTTTTCAAGGGGCGCCAGTATAGCGTGAAAACTCTCGTTTCGCTCGCTGCCCTCGTCGTGCTCCTCGCGGGGTGCCCCGAGAAGCCCATCGATACCGGTGCGCTGATCACGGCGCGAACGGTCGGCCTCGAGCAGCTGCAGCGAGGTCTGTTGACCGACGCCGAGCAGGAATTCAAGAAAGTGATCGAGCTGGCGCCGCGCGACCCGCTGGGATACGCAAACTTGGGGCTCACGTATCTCCGCGGCGGGCGTTATGCCGACGCCGAGTCACCGCTCAAGCGGGCGCGGCGTCTCGACCCGACCAATCCCGAAATCGCGCTCATCACGGCGAAACTCTATTCGCTCACCGGCCGGTCGGCGGAAGCGCTCCAAATGCTCGCGACGCTTCCGCCCGACGCTCGGGTGCTGTATGCACTTGCCGAGCTCGAGCGGCAGAGCGGCGACAGCTGCACCGAGCGGCGCTACGCCGAGCGGCTCCGGCAGGTGCTCGAGCGCTCGCCCGCCAATCTCGCCGTCCGGCTCAAGCTCGCCGATGTGTTCCTCAGACTGGGTGAGAGCGACAGCACGATTCGTTACCTCGAGGATGCGCGCCGCCTCCGTCCCGAGCCGCCGCGCGAAGCGAAGCCGTACCTGGCCGCCGCGCTCGACGCGCTGCACGCCGGGCGTGCCTCGGACGGCCGCGCGGCGCTCGATCGCTTCCTCCGGCTGATCGAAGTCACCGCGCCCTATCAGGAATCGCTCGCGCAGGTGGACTGGATCGAAGGGCCGCTCGCCGGCCGTCCAGTTCTGTCATTCAATCCGCAGTCGCTCATCACCATGCGAGGCATCTCTGCCGGACCGGAAACCGGCCAGGTCCACTTCACCGACGTCACAGGCGAGAGCGGGCTGCCTGACTTGGGCGCGCCACCGACAGCGCTGGCGTGGGGAAACTACGACCAGGAAGGCGGCGACAACCTGTTCGTTGCGGCAGTCACCAAGGACCGCCGGGCCCTGGTATCACTCTATGGGGTCCAGGGCGGCTTCTTTGCCGACGTCAGCAGCAGAATGCCGTTACCGCTGCCCGCCGGCGCCGTCACGGCCACCTTCGCCGACTACGACAATGACGGCTGGCTCGATCTGTTCGCGATCGGCACTGACGGGCGCGGTTACCTGCTCCATAACCGCGAGGGGAAGCGGTTCGAGGATCTGAGCGATGCAGCCGGCGTGCGCGACGTCGATGGTGCTCGCCGAGCGCTGTTTGTGGACCTCGACCACGATGGCGATCTCGATCTGCTGCTGGTGGGCGGCGGCTCGCTCGCCGTCTTTCGCAACAATCTCGACGGCACGTTCAGCCTTTTCCCCAACGCGGATGGCATCAGGCGCGGAGGCAGCGACGCCGCGTTCGGCGATTTCGACGACGACGGACGGACCGATGTGTTTGTCGCGAGCGAGACTGGCGGCGACGCGCTATTTCACAACGACGGAGTCCGCGGCTTCACCGCCACGGGCGCTGGGATTGGTTTCCGCTCGAGCGCCGTCGCGGTGGGCGATTACGACAACGACGGCGCGCTCGATGTCCTGGTCGTGGGCCCCACCGGCGGAATCCTGTGGCGCAACGACGGCAGCGGCAAACTGACCGAGGCGCAGCGCCTGCCGGGTGGCGCCGCCGCCGCGTTTTTGGACTACGACAACGACGGGTGGCTCGATTTGGTCATCACGGGGCCGCGTGGCACCGTACTGTTCCACAACGATGGCCGCGGCCGGCTGGTGGATACCAGCCGCCTGTTGCCCGCCGCCGTGCAACGCGATTCCATCGGGCCGCTGCTGGTCGCCGATGTCGATGGTGACGGCGACGCGGATATCGTGCTCGGCGACGCCCGCGGCGTGCATCTGCTCCGCAACGACGGTGGCAATGCCCACCTCGCGATGAAGGTGCAGTTGACGGCGCTTGGCGCGGGAAGCGGCAAGAACAATTCGTTTGGCATCGGCGCCAAGCTCGAGGTGCGCGCCGGCGAGCTGTACCAGACCCGTGTGGTGACGGCCCCGTCCACGGCGTTTGGACTCGGCACCCACTTCAAGGCCGATGTCCTGCGGGTGCAGTGGCCCAACGGCGTGCCGCAGGTGATCTACTTCCCCGGTACCGATCAGGACGTACTCGAGCTACAGCAGCTCAAGGGCTCGTGCGCTTTCCTCTATACTTGGGACGGCAAGCATTTCCGCTTCATCACCGACGTCATGTGGCGCAGCGCGCTCGGTATGCCGCTCGGCATCATGGGTGGCAATGCCGCCTATGCTCCCGCCGCGGCCTCGCAGGAATACATCCGCATACCCGGTGAAGCCCTGCAGCCGCGCAATGGCCGTTACGTCCTGCAAGTCACCGAAGAGCTGTGGGAGACCGCCTACCTCGACCAGCTGCGGCTGCTCGCGGTGGATCATCCGGACTCGGTGGACGTCTTCGTGGACGAGCGATTCCCCCCCGCTTCCAGGGCCAGTGGGCTGCGGCTGTACCAGACCGTCCATGCCCGAGCGCCGCTGTCAGCCGTGGATGGTCGAGGAATCGATGTGATCGCTGAGCTTCGCGAACATGACGATCGCTATGTCTCGAACCTGACGCCGCTCCAATACCAGGGACTCACCGAGCCGCACGAGCTAATCCTCGATCTCGATCCGGAGGCGGGACGGCCGGGGACGCTGCTCGTGTTACGGGGCTGGATCTTCCCCTCGGATGCCAGCATCAACGTCGCGCTCTCGCAGCAGCACAAGGTGCGCGCCGAGCCTCCGGTGCTCGAGGTACGCGACGCCCGGGGGCGCTGGATGTCGCGCGGGATGGTGGG
This sequence comes from Gemmatimonadales bacterium, assembly GCA_036003865.1. Lineage (GTDB taxonomy): Bacteria > Gemmatimonadota > Gemmatimonadetes > Gemmatimonadales > GWC2-71-9 > 20CM-2-65-7. The sequence goes on from DASYRZ010000170.1 coordinate 3,233, forward strand.
ATTCCCGTCGGGCAAGGACAAGACGATGGTCATCGATCTGGCCGGGATCTTTCCGACCTGGGATCATCATGTTCGGTTGCGCACCAACCTGGAGATCTACTGGGACCAGGCGTTCGTGGCGGAAACTGCGGCGGTCAAAGGGCAACTGCGTCGGTCGGACGGTCAAGAGGCAATGGCGGCGGTCAAAGGGCAACGGCGGCGGTCGGACGGTCAAGAGGCAACGGCGGCGGTCGCGCGTGTCACAACGCTCGTAGCCCAATCCGGCGATCTGCATTTCCGCGGTTTCTCACGCCTGTACCGGCGCGGCGGCCGTTACGGCCCCCATTGGTTCGACTACGACAGCGTCACGACGCAGTCTCCGTGGCGCCCGATTACCGGTGCGGCAACTCGATTTGGCGACGTGCGGCCGCTGCTCGATCGCAGCGACGATCAGTACGTCATCATGGTGCCGGGGGATGAAGTCACCGTGGAGTTCGAGACTCCCGCGGCCGCGCCGCCGCGCGGCTGGAAGCGGGATTTCCTGCTCTACAGCGACGGCTGGATCAAAGACTCGGACCTGAACACCGCATACGGCACCACGGTCGAGCCGCTCCCGTATCACGCGATCAGGTCGTATCCCTACGGGCGCGGTGACTCCTATCCCGCCGATACGGCGCGCCAGCGTTACCGGCGCGAATACAACACGAGGATCATCAAGCATCCCCCCCGCCTCCTCGGAGTGCCGGAAGAGCGTTGATCAGCGACTCTCGGCTCATGCCGAGCACCGCGTGCCGCTGTACGAGCACATCCAGATCGACAGGGTAGCAGTGATGAGCGGCGCGGTTGGCGAGACCGCAGACATTGCGCGGCGCGATCGCCGTGCTCACCCATTTGACGAACTGCAGCCGATCGGCGGGGGAGCGGACGTGCCGCAGCCGGCGCAGACTGGCGCGCGGCAGGCCGCCGAGCCGCGGGTCGCCGACGCCGAGGAATCCCGACCACGCGGCGGATTCGGCGGCGGCATGGAGCAGGCGCTGGCGGACCTCGGCGAACGACACCGCCGCGAAGTAGATCATCGAGTGTGCGGCGAATAGCTCGAAGCGCGCCATCGCGTGATAAGCACCCGCGACCAGCAGGTCGATCTGATCGGCCTCGGCGCTGAGCATCGCGTCGTAGCGAGCCAGGTCGTTCGCAGTCGGGCCACCGTTCTCGAAGCAAAGGCCGAGCCGCTCGATGGCGCGGAGACTCCAGGCGATGCCGGTCGAGTACAACGGATCCACGAAGGCGTAGGCGTGTGGCAGCATCGCCCAGCCGGGGCCGGCCGCGCGCGTCAGGCGGTGCTGGATTCGTGGCTTGTACGCGAGCGGCAAGAGCGGCTTCGCGGCCCCAAACAGGGCGCCGATCGTGGGATAGCGGCGGAGCAGGTGCTGCCACATCTGCTCCGGTGCTCCCCCCCCCGGTAGCCTATCCCTCAGCAAGAACCCCGCGCTGGTCGCGCCATGGTCGAAGCGCAGGGAGTACATCCACCCTTCATCTATAATGTGGTGCACCGCTGCCCAATCATCCGGGTAGGGGCCGGCCGGCAGGCCCGGCACGACGCCTGAAAACAGGCGGACGCCGTCGAAGTGGCTGAACAGCAGTCCCGCCCTGGTGTGCATGCGGTGCAGCGCCGAGGGGATCGCGAGTTGGCGTGCCAGGAACCCGCCAGGTCCAGAGCCGTCGACCACGAAATCGCTGTGCAGCGTCTTCAGCAGATCGGCCGTTACCTCCACGCGATCGTGGTACTCCACACCGGCGGCGATCGCGGCGCGCACGAAATAGTGGTCCACGTCGGCGCGCAGCCAGTGATTGTCGGCGACGTGGTCATTCGGGCTGGCGGCGACGAGCAGCCGCTCGGTGCGGGTGCCGTCCCCGGCGAACGGGCGGCCGGCGTGGTGGCGATAGAACGTGAAGCCGCGCTTCAGGCCGCGCCGCAGCTCCGGAAAGCGCGCGACCCAGCGGCCGTGGGCCGCCAGGTCGTAGCAGTCGTCCAGGCCGTAGCGGCGGGCCAGCCGCTCGAGGGTGAGGTTCGCCAGCGGCGTGCTCGACTCGCCGATCGCGAAGCGCGGGTGGGTGCCGCGCTCGAGCAGCACGACGTCGTGTCCCTGGACGGCGAGCACGCGCGCGAGCAGCGAACCCGCAAAGCCGCTGCCGACGACTGCTACGCGCACAGGGCGCAGTGAAGCGCGGGCTCGAGAGCGCCGGTCAGGTTCAGCCGCCGCAGGCGGGCAACGCGCTCGCCGCGACAGGCGTCGCAGGCGGGCAGGCGCTCGACGTCCCAGAGGTCTGCCGTGACGACGGCTGAGGTGAGTCCGAGGCAGCGCTCGAGCGCGGTTTCGAGCTGCGCCAGCGTCGGCGGAACGAAGTGGCCGAGGGCCTGAAGCTGCTCCAGCTCGCCGTTGCCGCCGCGGACCGGGATGATCGCGATCCGCTTCGCGCCCCGCGCCGCGGCATACTCGGCGGAGCGCACCGCCCATTCGATCGATTCCGCGGCGGGGACATGTGGCACCCCCAGCAGCACGAAGACGCGCAAGTCCATGCCATGCTCCGCCAGAAAGGCGGCTGCGCGGTCGAAGCGGTCGAGCTCGAGCCGCTTGTTGAGGTGTTCGATCGCGCCGGGATGAATCGTTTCGAGGCCTACGGCGACTTCGAGTGTCCCGGACAGCAGCGTCCGCAGCTCCAACGCCATCGGGCCGATCGTGTTGGCGTGTGATTCCACGGTCACCGCGGCAAAAGGCCGTGTCAGCTCCGCGATCCGTGGCAGGTCCTCCGCGGGCACCGCGCGGCGATCGAAGAAATTGCTCGCGTTGTAGAGCTTCACGCGCTCGGGAACGGGCGCTGCGAGATCTTCCAGCGCTCGCGCCAACTGGATGGGCAGCGCTCCGACGGGCGTAGGGCCGTCGAGGGTCCAGCGCCACAGATCGCAGAACGAGCAGGTGAAGGGACACTCGGCGCCCGCGAGGAACACCGTCACCGCGCGCTCTATGCCGCCGTTCGGGGCGCGCTCCTCCTCGAGAACGGTGCCGTGCGCCTTCCAGGGATCGACAACCGGTTTCGGCGGCCGGAGCCCCCGAATCCGCGCATCAACTGTGGAGGGCGTGGAAATGGCGGCGATAGCGAGCCTCGTCTTCCGTGAACAGGCGTGCGGCTGCCTCCGCTGTGGCTGACCCGTGCTGGAACCGCCGCTTGGGATAGACCGGCATGTCACAGCCCAGTACCGCGCGCACGCCTCGACTCACGATGTCACCTTTCAAGGCGTAGAGGCGCTCGTGTGATCCTCGAGTCAGCTCGGCGAACGGGATTGCCTCGGCGACGCTGATGACCGCCGGCCGCGTGTACGGGCTGAACGTGCGGAAGCCGTAGCGACGGGCGCAGGCATACCCGCGCACGCAGCCGCGGCTATAGCCGCCCGTGTAGGTGAGCGAATGCTTGAGCGAGTCGACGCCCCAGCCCTCCTGGTAGAGCATGCGGTTGTTCACGACGCTGCGGATCGTCAGCTCGCTGTTCGCCTCGATCGGATAGTCCTTGAGGTTCTCATCGCCGCCGTCGCCGTCCACCAACAGCCGCCACTCGGGATAGCGGCTCCGAATCTCCTGCAGCAGCGCCAGGTTCACGGCCGCGCACTCGACGTCGAGTGGCTTATAGTCCTCGATGACGGCGACGGCGCGCAGTGGATCGAGCGCGTTCGATGGCACGTCGATCGTTTCTCCCAGGATCTCGAGGTTCGTACGGCGCAGGAACTCGCGCGCTTGGTGCGCATCGTCGCCCGCGCCATCGAGCGAGAGCGTGAATGCCTTGAGTCGCGCCGGTGCTTGACCGTGGTCGAGCAGCAATTTGTGCAGGCAGAGCAGCACGGCCCCGCTGTCGATGCCGCCGGAGAACGGCACGCCGATCGGCGCGGCACGATCTTGAGCCGCGAGCCAGCCGCGCAGCTCACTGTAGAGGGCTTCGATGTATTTCGTGCCAATCACATCCAGCTCCGCCGGCAGCGTGGCGCGCGGCGGATCGAAGAAGCGCCGGTACGATGGATTGGGATCGGGGCAGCCGATCAGGCGCAGCGTCGTCACGTGGTGGGCCGGCGCCATGCGGGTGTAGGAGGGATGAAACTGGTCGCTCCAGCCACGCCGCTCCAGCTCCGCCGCGATCGCATCGATTCGCTCGGCCACGATCAGGACTGGGCCGTCAGCCGCCTTCGCCAGGAAATAGCGGAGTGGTCGTTCGAGACTCCGCGCCAGCACGACACGCTCCCCCTCCTGCGCCACGAGGGCGAACGAGCCGTTGATCTCGAGGACGCCAGCCGGGTCGGCCGCGAGCAGCGCGCGGCGTGCGCCGGCGAGGTCACCTGACCAAAGCTGCTGTGCCGCGTCAGGGATCAGGTTGATAACGCGCGAGATCGCCCGGTTCATGGACGTGCGGGGCGGATGCGAATCGCCTGGCCGCCGCCCGGGGCCATCGCGATGCGCAGGACCGAGTTCCGCGTGACAGTGCGGTGGGAGATCGCCACCGGCGTGGGATTCGTGAGCCAGTTGGCGCCCGGCCCGTCGGCGTAGACGTCGACGATGTAGCTCCTCCGGTCGAGGAACGTGAGCGGCACGTTGAACGTGCGCGCCTCTTCGTCCGTGATCGCGCCGATGAACCACTGCGGGCTGTTCCGTTGCTTGCGGGCGACGATCACGTAGTCGCCGATCCGGCCGTCGATCACGCGACTCGTATCCCAGTCGACCGCGACGTCCTTGATGAACTGGAACGCCGGTTGATGCGCGTAGTTCTCGGGCAGGTCGGCGGCCATCTGCAGCGGCGAGTAGATGACGACATACAGCGCGAGCTGCTTCGCGATGGTGGTGCGGACCCGTGCGTCCTCGTTGGTGCGCGCGGGTCCGGTCTTGGTACGGAGGATGTCGAAGATGCCCGGCGTGAAATCCATCGGCCCATCGAGCAAGCGGGTGAAGAACAGGATCGTCTCATGTTCGGGCGGGTTGCCGCCTTCGCCGCCCCAGGCGTTGTACTCCTGGCCGCGGGCTCCCTCGCGACTCATCATGTTGGGGTAGGTGCGGCGCTCGCCGGTGTCGTGAATCGGCTCGTGGACGTCGAGCATGATCTGGTACTGCGCCGCCTTCTCGATCACGTGGCGATAGTGGTTGACCATGAACTGGCTCCAGTGCGAATGCCCTTCACTGGTCAGATCGGTCACGTATCCGGACTTGATGGCGTCGAGGCTGAGGGAATGGTAGAGCGCAAAGGCGCTGTCCATCTGGCGCTCATAGTTCTGGATGCCGCCCGACGTCTCGTTGTGCACGATGAGGTGCACGCCTTTCGAATGCGCATAGCGCGCGAGCTCGGCGAGGTCGTAGTCGGGGTAGGCTCGAGTGAAGGAGAATGCGTTGCGGTTCTGAATCCAGTCGCCGTCCCAGCCGACGTTCCAGCCTTCCACCAGGACGCCGCCGAACCCGTTCGCCGCCGCAAAATCGATGTACTGTTTGGTGTTCGCGGTCGTGGCGCCGTGCTTCGGCCCCGAGCTCCACGTCATCGTGCCGATGTGCATCCCCCACCAGATGCCGACGTATTTCATCGGCTTGATCCAGGCGGTGTTCTGAATGACGCTCGGCGGGTTGAGGTTGAGGCCGATGACCGAGGGCGACAGCTCGGTCACCTTATCGGCGATCTGAATCGTCCGCCACGGCGTGACGAACGGCGTGTGGCCGCGCACCTTCACGCCGTCGGCGTAGGGCGCGAGGTCCGCGCGCAGCGTGCGGCTCTCCATCCGCGCTCCCCGCAGGTTCATCCTGGCGTAGTCCACGAGATTCGCCTCGTGGATCACCACGAACGTCTTGCCGTCCCGCAGCTCCATGGTGAGCGGCGTCTGGACGCTGTCGAGCGTGCTCACGGGACCGGACGACCAGAGCTGCTCCGAACGATCGAGCCGCGGCCGATTGGAGGCGATCCACCAGGCGCGCGCATTGTCGGCCAGCGCGAACTCGGTCAGCTCGTCCATGATCTCGAAGTCGGCGAGGCTCGGTTGCGCGGGGAACTCGTAGCGGAAGGCCACGCCGTCGTCGAAGGCGCGGACGGCGAGCGTGAACTTGCGATTGGGCGCCTGCGTCTCTGCGACCGAGACTTTCAATTCGTTGTGGTGATCACGGATGCGCGACACTTCACCCCACGGCTGCGTCCACGTTTGGTCAAAGGTGCTGCGGCTCGAATCCACGATGCGCAGGCTGTCGCGCAGCGGGGGCTGGCCGCGGAACTGGAATCCCAGCAGCGACGGCGTCAGCAGCGGATGCCCGTCGCGCTGCACCAAGTAATAAAGTTTCCCCTCGTGGGTGTCGACCATCACCACGTTGCGCCCGTCGGGTGAAGCGACGCGAAGTTGTGCCGCGGCCGGGCACGGCAGGAAGGCGAGCGCAGCGAGAAGCCAGGTCCTCATCGAGTGCTCCGTCGTTGTGTATATTCGGAACTGCGTACACCTACCGGGGGAATCGCATGATACGCTCCAGCGCCCGCCCCTTCACTGTCGCCGCACTGATGCTGGTCGCGTGCTCCAGCAATCAATCGTCCGGAGCTCGTCCCGCGTCTTCCCCGCGCGGCTCTGGAACAATCATCACGGCTGCGGATATCGAGCGCGAGCCGGGCATGCCGCTCGAGCAGCTGTTGCTGGCGCGCATCCCCGGGCTCACGATCGCACGTAACGAAGACGGCCAACGCGTCATCAGCCTGCGGGGGTCCGGAAAGGAAATGCTCGTCGTGCTCAACGGCGTTCCGCTGGCCCCCAATGCTTCCGGCAACCTGAACGCGATCAATCGCAATGATATCGAGTCTATCACCGTGCTCCGGGATGCGGCCAGTACCTCGTCGTACGGCTCGCGGGGTGCGAACGGCGTGATTCTCATACGCACCAAACAAGGCTAGGGGGTTGCGCATGCTGAAACTCATCACTGCCGTATTGCTCGCCTGGCTCCCCGCCTGCGCCATGCACAAACGGGACTCGGCGCCCCCGCCCCCGCCCCCGCCGGCTGCGCAATCATCCATCACGACGATTACGGCCGAGGACATCGAGCACGCGCCCGGACTGTCGCTCGAGCAGCTCCTGGTTACCCGCGTCCCCGGTCTGTCGCTCTCGCGCGCGCCCGACGGCCACCTCGTGATCCACATTCGGGGAACGACGACGCTGCTGGGCGATCAAGAACCATTGTTCATCGTCAACGACCTGCCGCTGGAGAACCCGGTCGGCGGCAATCTGAGCTCGATCAATCCACGTGACATCGAGTCCATTCAGGTGTTGCGCGATGCCGCGAGTACGGCGATGTACGGCCTGCGCGGCTCCAACGGAGTGATCATCATCAAAATGAAGGGCTCTTAGCCCGGAAGAACAGCGGGCGATCGTTGTTGCGTGCCACGATGTAAAGCTCGCCGCGGCGGGTGCGGAGCCGCTGGATATCTCGCGCCTGGCCCGGCACCAAGAAGCCACTTTCCCTCGCGGGGACCGGCGTGAAGGTCCCTTTCCCGTCTCCACGCAGAAACAGTCCGTAGCTCGACATCATCGGCCCGACAGAAGGCTGCATCCCCTCGAAGTTGCCGGCGAGCAACAGGTCGGTCTTGCCGTCACGGTCGAAATCGGCCGCCAGGATGCCGTACACGGGAGCGATCTGCGCCTCGTGCGGCAGCGCGACCAGCGTAAACGAGCCGTCGCCGTTGTTGCGCGCCACAACAGTCGCGAAGATCTCCGCCTGCTTGACGACTGATCCCTGCAGCGAGCTGCCAAAGATCTGCTCGACCGTTTGCCCCGCGTAATCCGAATACTTGGGATAGCGCGGCTTGAAGTAGGGCAGCGCCTCGGTCAGCTCGTCGCGCAGCACGAGCGGATAGGAGACGCCGTTTTGATAGCAGGTGACGATCTGCTCGGGGAACCCGTTCCCGTCGAAGTCTTTTACGTACATCCGCGCCGGCTCGGCCGGGGTGGCGTGCAGTCGCGTGTTCAGGCCGAGATTGCCGACGACAAAGTCCGTACGGCCATCGCGGTCGACATCGGCCGCGACGATCCGATTCCACCAGCCGGCGCTGTGCTCGAGACCGCGCGTCGCCACGCGTTCGAGCTTCGTGCCGCTATTGTGGAAGATCGTGATCGGCATCCACTCGCCGACCACGACGAGATCAAGCCGCCCGTCGCGATCCACGTCGGTCCACAGCGCGTCGGTGACCATCCCGATGTGGGCGAGCTCCGGCGCGACGCGCGCCGTGACATCACTGAATCGCCCATGCCCGTCGTTCTTGAGCAGCGTGCTGCGCGGATCGATTCCGTAGCGACCGGGGACAACCCGGCCGCCAATGAAGATGTAGTCCTCGGACACGGCGACGCGGGAGCCGCTCGTGAACAGCGGCGGCAAGCGCGCGGTCGTCTTCGTAAAGCGGCCCTGCCCGTCGCCGAGATAGAGGCGGTCCTCCAGTGCCGAGGCGAGGTCTGCGAATTCACTTCCGCCGGTCGCCACATACAGGTCCGGCGTGCCGTCGCCGTTCGCGTCGAAGAACGCGGCGCCGAGGTCCTCCGAGATCTGATCCTGGGCGAACAGCGCCTGGTTCATCGCGCCGAACGTGCCGTTGGGACGCTGGACATAGAGCGCGCCTGGCTGTCCCTTCGCGCCCCCGATGAAGAAGTCGTCCAGGCCGTCGCCGTTCACATCTCCCACCGTGACGAACGGTCCCTCGGTCGACACCAGCTTGGGAATCAGCCGCTCGCGATCGAAATCGACGAAGTCGTCTTCGTGGTGGACGAAGTCCAGGCCGATCTGCGCGGTGACGTCACGGAAGAGCGGCGGTCGGGCGGTCGGGCGGTCGGGCGGTCGAGAAGCAACTGCGGCGGTCTGGCGGTCGGGCGGTCGAGAAGCAATTGCGGCGGTCTGGCGGTCAAGAGGCAACTGCGGCGGTCGTGCCGACGTGCCGACGTGCGACGTGGAACTGGTGTCCACCTCGCGAATCGTGAGCTTCTGGTTAGTGCCGACGTGCGACATGCCACTCGTGCGACCATCGGGCCAGTCGACGATAACGGATTCCACCGTATCGATACGGCCCACTCCAAAGGTCAGGGTGTAATCGACGCTCGATTGAAATCCGCGCGTGGGTTCGAGCTCCTGCATGAACTCGCGACCACCGCCGCGCAGCGTCACGCGCGCCCCGACGGCGAAGGGGTTCGCGTTGTCACCCACCAGGTGGATCTGCAGGAAGTGATTGCTCGGTAGTTGCGCGCGCGCGTTGTTTCGGTACAGGAACGCCTCACCATTGACGTTGTTCACCACCAGATCGGGCGCGCCATCTCCGTCCAGATCGCCGTACGCCGCTCCGTTCGAAAAGCTCGGCCGATCGAGTCCCCACGCCGAGCTGACCTTCGTGAATGTGAGATCGCCGTTGTTGCGAAACGCGTAATTCGGCAGCGGCGTAGAGCTCATGGCGTTGATCAGCGCCCTGAGGTCCACGCGCTGGCCGCGGGTGGCGGCCAGCATCGTCTGGTCGTTGGCGAGAAAGGCGATGTAGTCCTGCGACGTGACATCCCTGCTGAGCCCGTTGGCGACGAACATGTCCTTGTTGCCGTCGAGGTCGAAATCAGCGATGAGCGCGCTCCAGCTCCAGTCCGTCGCCGCCACGCCGCCCAGCAGCGCGATGTCGCTGAATGTGCCGTTGCCGTTGTTCAGCTGCAGCATGTTCCGCATGAGCTGGTGGTCGAAGCCTTCGCGCGCCTTGGCTCGATACAGCTCCCACGGCTCGAAGGCGGACGTCGTCTTGAGGCGATGGTCGTCTTCCGGGAGCATGTCGGACGTGTAGATGTCGGGCCAGCCGTCGTTGTTCACGTCCGCGATATCGACTCCCATCGAGAAGTAACTCGAGGTCGGCAGCGCGCGGTCGAGCACCTCGTCGAACGTGCCGTCGCCCTTGTTGATGTACAGATAGTCGCGCTCGAAAAAGTCATTTGCGATGTAGACGTCGGGGCGGCCGTCGCGGTTCACGTCGCCCACGGCGATGCCGAGGCCGAACCCGATTTCCGGCCCGTAGATGCCCGCCTGGTCGCTCACGTTGACGAAGTGCCCGCCGTCGTTGCGGTACAGCTCGTGCCCGCCGAGGGGGTCGCGCGTGGTGCGGGTGTTGCGGGGCGCGAGCGCGGCGACCGCTTTGGGGGAGTTGCGGATCAGGAACAGATCGAGATCGCCGTCGCCGTCGTAGTCGAAAAACGCGGCCTGCGTGGAGTACCCGGTATCCGCGATGCCGTACTGCGCCGCCATCTCACGAAACCGCGGTATGCCGTCGCGCAATCCCTGATTGACATACAGGGCGTTCGCCCGCAGGGCTCCGGGCTTGAGCCCGGCATGACAGACGTAGATGTCCAGCAGCCCGTCGCCATTCACATCAGCGAGCGTGACGCCGGTGGTCCAGCGGCCCTGCTCTGTGATGCCGGCCGCATCCGTCACGTCGCGGAAGCGGAAGCGGCCGAGGTTTAGGTACAGCCGCGGCCCGTGCTGATTTGACGTCAGGACGATTTCCGGGAGCCCGTCGCCCGTGAGATCGCCGAGCGCGACGCCACCACCGTTATAGAAATTCCGGTAGGTAAACACGTTGAACTCACGCGTATCCTCCAGCGGGTTGGTGAACCTCACCCCGGTGTAGCCTGACGGCAGGAGTGTGAATAACGTCGAGCCTGCCGAGGGGAGAACGGCGTCCGGCGATCCCGAGCACGCGGAGAGAACCAGTACGAGAAGCGAGAGGGGCGCGAGCCGCCGCGCCCCTCTCTGATCAGCTACGTTGTGCGACGCTTCCGGCAATCAGTATCCCTGGTTCTGTACCAGTTTCGGGTTGGCGTCGATCTGCGTCTGCGGAATGGGCATCAACGTGAGATAGGGCTGCCCTGCGCTCTTGAATTGCCACGCCGCGGTGTACTGGCCGAAGCGAATGAGGTCCTGGCGCCGCTTCGCCTCGAACGTCAGCTCGAACAACCGCTCCCGCAGGATCACGGGCAGGGTCACCGCGCTCAAGGTGTCGGCGGTAAACGACCGCGCGCGCACGGTCTGCAGCAACGCGAGCGGTGTCGGTGTCCCCGTCGCGCCATTGAGCTCTGCTTCCGCCTTGATCAGGTACATCTCCGCCAGCCGGAAGTAAGCGAAATCGTTGCCGTTGTTCTGCGCGACGTGGTTCGGATCGTATGGCCACTTGTAGATGCGAACCCCTTCGCCTTCTGTGGCCGCTTGCACGTCGGCGATCGATGGGGTAAACACGAGCCGCGGCGCCCCTTTAGCGCAACCCGGCCGGATACACACCGTGTCACCGGTCTCGATATTGAACTGCGGGCCGACCAGGAAGATGCTCTTGCGCCTGTCGTTCAAGGTGTCGAACGCTTGGTACGTCTGCGCGAGTGTGGCGAAGCCGTTCCACGGGGTCGTGGAGAACTGGTTGTAATGCAGCGTTGTCTGGAGGATTGGGAACCCCAGGCCATCCCGCGGCGCGAATTTGACGACGAAGATGTTCTCGGGCGACAGGTTGTTGTCGGCCCGGAAGTTCTTCACGAACGTATCCGCCAGCTGGTAGACACCGGAGAGGATCGTGCTGTCCGCGCGGTCCTTCGCCGCCTGGCAGGCGGTCAGGCCGCCCGCGACGGTAATCCCGGTGCACGGATTGTAGGCGACTGCGCTGAATTGCCCGGCGTCTTTCGTGAAGACGCCCGCGTTGATGTACATGCTGGCCAGGATGGCGTCCACCCCGCCCTTGGTGAAGCGGCCGTTGTTCGCCGCGTCCCGCGTCCTGGGCAGATCAGCCCGAGCCGCCAACAGCTCCGACTCGACGAACTGAAACACCTCGTTGCGTGACGCGCGGTCCCGCTGTGCCACGTCCGGCGTCGTGACGATTGGCACGCCACCGAACAGATCCATTAGCTGGTAATAGTAGAACGCCCGCAGCGCCCGCAGCTCGGCGATGATCCCCGCCTGCTTCACCGAGTCCATGATGATCCGGCTCTGCAGCGCAGACAATGCGAGATTTGCATTCGCAATGCCGGTGAAGTCGTTCACCCAGGCCGAATTGATGTCCTGGAGCGTCGACGGGCTGGTCGCGCTCCACGTCTGGCGGTGAATCTCCAGCCAGCGGCCGTTGTCGTACCAGTCCTGACCGCGCGTCGGCACGACCATTTCGTCGGTGGTGATCTCACTGAGCGCGTAGTACGCGCAACAATAGCCGGGGAACCCGCCCCTGAGCTGCGCATACACACCGGAGAGGCCGGCCAGCGCCTCCGCTTCATTGTTGAAGAACGTGCCCGGAGAGATATCGCTCTTCGGGAGCTCATCCAGCTTGGTGCACGCCTGCACTGATCCCAGCAGTAGCGCGGCGAGCCACGCTCCGCGGATCGATCTCGTCGACATGGTTTGCATCATAGTCTCGAGCTCCTCAGAACATCAGACGAAGGCCACCCGTGATCGTACGGGGCCGCGGGTAGCTGAGATAATCGATCCCGCGCGAAGCCAGACCCGAGCTGGCATAAACTTCCGGATCGAGGCCAGAATAGCCGGTGAGCAGCAGCAGATTGTCAGCCGACACGTAGACTCGCGCGCTCTGCACCGAGCGAATCATCGGGAGGTTGAGCTGGTACTCCAGCGTGATGTTTTGCAGCCGCACGAACGAGCCATTCTCGACCCAAAGCGACGAGAAGATGGCCGGCTCGTGCAGGCCGATTCCATCGGTCAACGCCGGACGCAGGAAATTCTTGCCCTGCAGCGCGTTCCCCTTGGTGGAGTAGACGAGCGCCGTGTTGTTGAAGACGTCCTGCCCGATCGACGCGCGAATCAGGAAGCTCAGATCGAGCTTCCCAAATGTGAGCTGGTTGTGGAGGCCAACGGTGAAATCGGGATTGGCGTTCCCGATCACCCGATAGTCATCGGCCGCGGGTCCCGCCCCGTTGTTGGTGCGGCCGTTGGTGCAGTTGGTGGATGCGGACGTGCACGCGAAGACCTGCTTCCCGTTCGCATCCACGCCGAGGAACAGGGGCCCGTAGAAGGTGCCGAGCGGTAGCCCCTTGCGGATGAGCTGCGATACCTGACCGGACTGCCCCTGACCGCTGACGCCGCCGGATGTCAGCCCCGCGGCGTACGGCCCGAGGTTCGTCACCTTGTTGCGTGAGGCCGCGAAGGTGAGGCCGGCCCGCCACGTCAACGTCGGCCGCGAGATGGCGAGGACGTCGAGCGACAGCTCGAACCCGCGATTCCGCAGTTTGCCGACGTTCTCGAGCCGCTCTTCCACGACGGCCGGCTGTGGGACCTTGACCGACAGCAACAGATCGGACGTGTTCTTGACGTAGTACTCGACGCTTCCGGTCAGACGATTGCTCATCAGTCCGAAGTCCACGCCGATGTCGAACTGCGCGGTCCGCTCCCACTTGAGGTCTGGATTGGGGTTTTGTTTGCCCGCGACACCGGTCTGCGGCGTATCGCCCCAGGTATACGTTCCACCGCCGCCGGCGGCGAGCAGCGGCAACGCCGAGTAGGCACTGATGCCAGGATTGCCCTGGACACCCCAGCCGACGCGCAGGCGCAAGTCCGAGAACGGCGAGCTCTGCATGAAGCCCTCGTCGCTCAAGTGCCACGAAGCGGAAATGCCCGGGAATGAGGACCACTGGTGGCCGGCGGCGAATTTGGACGAACCGTCATACCGCAGCGCGCCGGTGAAGAAGTACTTGCTCTTGTAGCCGAAGTTGGCGCGTGAGAAGAAGGACACCAGGAGGCTCTGCTCCGCGTACGACGAACTGTTCCGCGTGGTCGCGGCGCCGAGGTTGTCGAAGCTGAACGCGTCGGTGAAGAACCCGCTCCCATTCGCGTCCACGCGGCTGGTGGCGAACTTATTGTACTCGTAGCCACCCACGACGTCGAAACTCTTGTCGCCACTCTCACGGCGGTAGGTCAGGAGCGTCTGCAGCGTCCGGGTGGAATTGTCGAGATCCGCCACCCGCGCCACCCCGCCCCCGAGGGCATTGCCGATCGGATTCGCCTTCGGGTAATAAGTCTGCCGCGAGCCGGTCGCATGGTCCAGGCCGACCGTCACCTGACCGGTGAGACCCCCGGCAATATCCACCTCCGCGGTGGCGTTGCCGAGGGTGCGGGTCGTCTGGCCGATGTCGACCAGCTGCTCTGCCAGCGCGACGGGATTGCGGACCGAGCTCCCTCCACCCTCGTAGAAATGCGTGCCGCTCGCATCGCTGAACGTCACCGGCTGCGTGGGATCGAAGATGGCGACGTTCTGGAACACCCCTCCTTCGAACCCGCCCGTATTGTCAAAGGTCAAGTACTGATTGTTGACGCGCGACGTCGTGACGTTCAGGCCGAGCCGCAGGCGGTTGTTCAGGGCGTGATGCGTTCCGGCGAGCCGGCCCTGAATGCGCTCCAGTGCGCTGGAGAGCGCGACGCCCTCATCCTTCATGTAGTTGAGCGACGCCCGGTAACGCGTGTCCTCGGTCCCGCCGGAGAACGACAGGTTGTGATTGTGCGTGACGGCCGTGCGCGTGACCGCCCTCTCCCAATCCGTGTTGGCGGAGCCAAGGGTATACGGCTTGATCCCACCGAAGCCACCGGACGAGTCCGCGAAGCCGGCAGAGCAAGTAGGCCGTGCCGCACAGGCGGTCGAATCCGAGCGCCACGTCGCGAACTGGGGGTTCACGTAGGCCCTGTACTCGTCGCCATCGAGCACCTCGAGCCGCCGCGCCGGCGAGGCCGCCGCGACGTAGCTGTCGTACTCGATCGTCGGGCCGCCGCCCCCGGTGCCTTTCTTCGTTTCGACCAGAATCACGCCGTTCGCGGCACGGCTGCCGTAAATGGCGGTTGCGGAGGCGTCTTTCAGAACGGTGATCGAAGCGATGTCGGCGGGATTCAGCAGGTTGAGTGGATTGCGGGGCAACGCCGGCGTTCCGACGACGCCGCTCATCCCTTCCGGCTCGGTCGGGACGTTATTGATCGGGACACCGTCGATCACGTAGAGCGGATCGTTCGTGTTGCTGATGGAGCTGCCGCCGCGGATCAGGATCTGCGCGCCGGCGCCTGGCTCACCGTTGTTCTGTACGATGTCAACGCCCGACGCGCGACCCGAGAGCATCTGCGTGACGTTAGTCGTCACGCCGACATTCGCCTGCGCCGGATTGACGGTCGAGACCGAACCGGTAATGGCCTCGCGCCGCTGCGTCCCGTACCCTGTCACCACGACCGCCTCGAGCAATGAGGCTTGTGGTGCCAGCGCGAACTGGGCGTCGGCGGTTCCGCCGGCCGTCACCGTGACGGACTGTCGCTGCGGCCCGTAGCCGATGCGCGTCGCACGCACCAGGACGCTGCCCGCGGGAACGGAGCCGAGTGTGTAGCTGCCGTCGTTACCGCTGACCGTCTGGATCTGCGTGCCTTCGACTTGGATAATGACGCCGGCGAGAGCCTGCCGTGTGGTGCTGTCGACGACTTGCCCCTTGATGGTGCCGGCGTTCTGCGCGGCCAGAGGCATTGCCATGAGGGACAGCAGCGCGAAAACGGGGACTGCGTGTCGAACGAATCTCATCGCTTGGACCTCGAGAAGACAGTTATGCCTCCGAAATGCCGCCCGCTGCAGACCTTGTCAAGGGCCGCCGGGGGGCGGAGTATCTACGGCCATGCTGGTAGCCCTGCTGCTCGCGATGCAGACTGCACCCGCCCGGGAAGCCTCTCCCGTACTGCGATTTCCCACCTCAGGGCTCGACGACCCCGCGGCCTATGAGGGCTACACGGCGCGGCTCTATCGCGACTCGCGCGGCAATTCCGTGGAGATCTATATCGACGGCAAAACCGGCCGGGTCGTGCACCTGTGGGCGGATGCGCTGAACGAGAGCATCGGGTTCACTGTACGTCTGGCGGGCGGTCGGGACGGTCGGGACGGTCAAGAAGCAAAAGCGGCGGTCGCGGCGGTCGCGGCGGTCGCATTCGGTGCAGGGACGGCGACGGTGTGGAGTACGGGCGGTCGTCGCGGTTTGCGCTACTGGCTCACGCTGAATGGCGGGCGGTCGAGGGCGGTCGAGATCGGACAGTTTCTACTCGGCTCGATGCGGATCGAGCGCGACTTCGGCTACTCCGGACGTGTGCGCGATCCGATCGACGCGCCGACGTTCGTCGTCGACGAAATGAAGCGGCTCGCCGAGCGACTCGGTCCGCCCTACACCGCACGCCTCGCACCGAGCGTGCGCCTGACCAGCACCGCGCGTGGCTGGAGCCTGCAGGCATCGCAGCCAAGCCTCGACGGCAAGAACCATCTGTGGCTCACCTTGAGCGGCGACTCGCGCACGACGCGCGCCACGCTCGCCGGTACCGTGCTGACGATTCGCGCCCTCGGCGCGCGGCTGGCCACGGTGAGCGTCGAGATCGCCACCGATGGCGCCGCCCTGAGCCCCCTGAATCGCACTCAGATCTTCAACGCGCAATTCCGCCGCTTCGCCGACTCCGCCAAATCCCCCCGACTCGAGCGCGAGATTCGCGGCTTCGAGCTGCTCAGCTCCAGGCAAAAGCTGCTCGCGAGTCTGCCGACCTACGCGACCTACTTCGGGCGCGACATGCTCTTGACCGCGCTGCTGATGGAGCCTGTCTGGTCCGACACGATGGCGGAGTTTGTGATCGGATCAGGCCTAGCGAAGCTCGCGCCGAGCGGTGAAGTGAGCCACGAAGAGGCACTCGGCGGCCAGGCGATTCGCGAAAACGCCGCCGAGTTCCTGAGGACCGGTGACCGCACGCTGCTGCGCAATCTGCAGGCGACGCGTGAGAACTACTGGATGGTGGACGACGATTTCCAGCTGCCGGTGGTCGCCGGGCGTTACTTCGCCAATGCGCGCGTTCCCGACGCGCGCAAGCGCGCCTTCGTGCGGCGCTGGGGCGCTGCGCTGCGCAAGAACCTCGGGTACGTCATGCACCAGGCGGCGCCATACGCGCACGATCCGATCCCGACGAATCTGGTGAGCTTCAAGCGCGACCCGGACGGCTACTGTCATCCGGGGAGCTGGCGCGATAGCCGGGTGGGCTATGCCGGCGGGTGCTTCGCGTTCGACGTCAACGTGGTGTGGGTTCCACAAGCCTTGAAGGCGATCATCGCTATCGACAGCACGCTGCGGGCGCTCGGCGAGCCCCGGATCGATCATGCCGAGCTGGTCCCGGCGGGCCTCAAGACCTGGCAGGGGGCAGCGCAGCATTTCATGGTCACGTTGCCGCTGACCGAAATCGAGTCGCGCGTGCGCGCGAAACTCACCTCGCTGACGGAAGTCGAGCGGGCGCATTGGGATTCGGTGTCGCGCCACCTGCCGCTGTGGCCCGACACGCTCCGTTTCCCCGCGGTCTCGCTCGATAGCGCCGGGAATCCGATTCCCGTGATGAGCACCGATCCCGCAATGTGGCTGCTGCTCCAGCATCAGGATTCAGCGCAGGAATCCGAGCTGCTTCGTCCATTCCTGTTGCCCTATCCCGTCGGCTTGTTCATCGACGGCGTCGGACTCGCGGTGGC
This sequence comes from Gemmatimonadales bacterium, assembly GCA_036003865.1. Classification (GTDB taxonomy): domain Bacteria; phylum Gemmatimonadota; class Gemmatimonadetes; order Gemmatimonadales; family GWC2-71-9; genus 20CM-2-65-7. Next base: position 20,762 of record DASYRZ010000170.1, read on the forward strand.
GAATGACGCCTACGCCTCCCCTAACGTCTGGCAGATGTTCGAGCGCGATTTGTATCACTCGCCGCGCGTCGTGTGGAGTCGCGAAGTGAACACGTTGCTCGTCGCGTTGGCACAGGGCGGCCGCAACCGCCCGGGCGCGATCGATTCCGTGCGCGCGGCCGCCAGACGCTCTGGGCTGGAGTACTCCGAGCTGTGGAGCTACAAGTTCGAAGGAGGGGCTTTGCGGCCGGTGCGCTACGGCTCGAGCTCCGATGTGCAGTTGTGGACCCTGGCCGACATGGCGGTTCAATATCTCCTCAACTCCCCAAGGCCCCCCCAATGAGCAATCTCCACGCGTTCGACATCTTCTTCATCGCGGCCTACTTCCTCATCCTGGCCGGCATCGGCTACTGGGCGGCGCGGCGCGAGAAGCAGGTGAGCTCCGATTACTTCCTCGCGGCCCGCGATGTGGGCTGGTTCGCTGTCGGCGCCAGCCTCTTCGCCTCGAACATCGGCAGCGAGCACCTGGTCGGGCTGGCGGGGTCGGGCTCAACCACCGGACTCGCGGTTGGCCACTTCGAGTGGCTCGCCTGCCTGATCCTGTTGCTGCTCGGTTGGCTATTCGTGCCTTACTATTTGAAGAGCGGCGTCTACACGATGCCCGAATTCCTCGAAAAACGATACAACTCGGCGTCACGGACGTATTTCACCTGGGTTTCCGTGATCGGCTACGTGCTCACGAAGATCAGCGTGACGCTGTACGCGGGCGGGGTGGTGATTCGGGCGGTCACGGGCTGGAATTTTTTTACCGCCGCGGTCGTGCTCATCGTCGTCACCGGGCTCTATACGATCTTTGGCGGCCTGCGCGCCGTGGTTTACACGGAGGTGTTGCAGGCGATCGTGCTGATCCTCGGGTCGGCGACGCTGATGATCATCGGATTGCAGCACGTGGGCGGGATCGCGGCGCTGCAGGCGAAGGTCCCCGCCGGATTCTTCTCGATGTGGAAACCCGCCAGCGATCCAAACTTCCCCTGGACCGGCATCATCTTCGGCGCTCCGATACTGGGAATCTGGTACTGGTGCACCGATCAGCACATCGTGCAACGGGTTCTGGCCGCCAGGAATATTCCACAGGCACGCACCGGCACGATCTTCGCCGGCTATCTGAAGATTCTGCCCGTGTTCATCTTCGTGTTGCCCGGTGTCGTCGCCGCGGCGTTGTTCTCGGACATCAAGGGTGATTCGGCCTACCCGTCGCTGGTGACGCGGTTGCTCCCCGAAGGCATCAAGGGCCTCGTGCTCGCCGGCATGCTCGCGGCGCTGATGAGCTCGCTCGCCTCCGCCTTCAACGCGTGCTCGACACTGTTGACGTGGGACGTCTACAAGAAAATGCGTCCGACCGCGAGCGAACAGCAGCTCGTGAAGGTCGGCCGCATTTCCGCCGGTCTCATGGTGGTGCTGGGCTTGGCCTGGATTCCGTTCATGAAGTACATCTCGTCGCAGGTCTACATCTACCTGCAGAGTGTTCAGGCCTACATCGCCCCACCCATCGCCGCCTGCTTCTTGCTGGGCATCTTCTTCAAGCGCCTGAACGGGAAAGGCGCGATGGCATCGCTCCTCACCGGTCTCGGCCTCGGCGTGCTGCGGCTCGTGCTCGAGTTCGCGAACGGTACCGACAAAACGGGACTGGCTGCCGGTTCACTGTGGGAGTGGATCGCCGAATTCAACTTCCTGCACTACGCGGTGCTGCTGTTCGTGATCTGTACCGCGGTGCTGTTCGCGGTGAGTATGGCCACGCCCGCGCCGAGTGCCGAGAAAACCGCGGGCCTCACGTACGCCAAGCCTGTCGGGGAGGCGGCGATGGCTGAATCGTCGCAGCAGCGCAAGATCGAGATCGGACTGTCGGTTCTCCTCGTGGCGATCATCGGCGTGCTGTGGATCGTGTTCGCCTGATGACTGCGTACGCCGTGCGCCGTACGCTGTGCGCCGGACTGCTCGCGCTGGCCGCCTGCGGGCCGTCCGGCCGTCCGGCCGTCAGGCCGTCCAGTTACGATCCCGCTCACGACATCGGCTCGCTCTTCTCAGACGTCCAGCTGTCGGGAATCTTCCCCGATTCCAAAGAATTCGTGGACGCCCATCCCAAGTCCGCGCCGGGGACAATCGAAGCGCGCTACGACTCGGCCCGACGCACGCCGGGATTCGTCCTCCGCGCGTTCGTCGAGCAAAACTTCCTGCTGCCGCAGCCGGCAGGTGACGGGTACCACACCGTCGCGTCGCAGACCATGCTCGAGCACGTCAAGGCGCTGTGGCCCGTCCTCACGCGGGCGCACGACAGCGCCGACGCGCGCTCGTCGCTGATTCCGCTTCCCAATTCGTACGTGGTTCCGGGCGGGCGCTTCCGCGAGGTCTACTACTGGGACTCCTACTTCACGATGCTCGGCCTGGTGCAGAACGGCCGCACCGATCTCGTGAAGAACATGCTCGACAATTTCGCGCATCTGATCGGGACGGTCGGGCATATCCCCAACGGCAATCGCACCTACTATCTGAGCCGGAGCCAGCCGCCCTACTTCGCCGCGATGGTGGGTCTGTACGCGACGGCAACCGACACGTCGCAGGCATTGCCGTATCTCGACGCGCTCGAGAAAGAGTACGCCTTTTGGATGGACGGCGCGGACCAGCTGAAGCCCGGCGAGTTCTATCGTCGAGTCGTGCGGATGCCGGACGGTGTCTACCTGAATCGCTACTGGGACGACATGGCGGAGCCCCGACCGGAATCCTACCGTCCTGACGTCGAGATCGGACAGACCCTGCCGGAGTCGCTGCGCGCGAATTTCTACCGCGAGGCACGCGCGACGGCAGAGAGCGGCTGGGATTTCTCGAGCCGCTGGATGCGCGATCCCAAGGACCTACGCACGCTCGAGACGACGGAGCTGATCCCGGTGGATCTCAACAGTCTGCTGTACAACGCGGAGCGCACGATTGCCGCGCTGCGAAACTTCCGTCATGGCGCTGGAGATGCGGACGTTGCCCGCCGCTTTACGCAGAAGGCCGAGCAGCGTCGGCAGGCGATCCTCTCGATGTACGAGAATGGGTTCTTTTACGACCGGCGCTGGCGCACGGGAGAGGCCGTGCGCGACCGGCCGACACTCGCCGCGGCTGCGCCGCTCTACTTCGGGATCGCCACACCCGATCAGGGCAGGCACGTCGCGCTGCGGCTGGAGCGCGAGTTTCTCAGCCCCGGCGGCTTTGTGACCACGAAGATCACGACGGGGCAGCAGTGGGATGCGCCCAATGGCTGGCCGCCGCTCGAGTGGCTCGCGATCGAAGGGGTGCGGCGCTACGGTCGCGCTGACCTGGCGGACCAGGCGGCTAGCCGATGGCTGAATCTGATCCAGCGAACCTATCGCGCGACGGGAAGAATGATGGAGAAATACGACGTCGTGAATACGAACAGGAAGGCCGGCGGCGGCGAATACCCCACGCAGGACGGATTTGGGTGGACAAACGGTGTGGCGCTGGCACTATGCGCACAGCCAGTGCAAGCCAGGACATGCAACAACTAGACGCCTAGACGTCTAGCGCGATTTAGGATGTGGTGAGTAGTTAAAAAGCCTGATCCCATCTCTGCGAAAGTCGAATCGCCGAGCTAATCAATCCGACCATGCTGTACGTCTGGACGAAGTTCCCCCACTGCTCTCTCGTTTTCGGATCGATGTGTTCGGCGAGCAGGCCATGTTGGTTACGGCATGCGAGCACGTACTCGAAGAGGCGGCGCGCCTCGTCGCGCTCGCCGATCGCCGCGAGTGCGTTGATGTACCAGAACGTGCAGACCAGGAACGCGTTCGCGGGGGTTCCGAAATCGTCGGCGGTGGTGTAGCGGAACACGAATTCTCCGCGCCTGAGCTCCTTGCCGATGGCGCGCACCGTGGCGACGAAGCGCGGATCGTCGTCCGCAACGAAGAAGTGCTCGTTCAACTGCAGCAAACTCGCGTCGAGCGTGTCGCCGTCGAAGGTAGCGACGAACGTGCCGAGCTTCGGATTCCAGGCGCGTCTCGCGATCACCTCGTGCAGCTCGCGGGCCTTCGTACACCAGTACGCCGCGCGATCGGTGAGGCCCAGATGTGTGGCGATGCGACCGAGGCGCTCGCACCCGACCCAACACATGACCGCCGAGAACGTGTGGATCTGCGTCTTCCCACGCAGCTCCCATAATCCGGCGTCGGGCTGATCGAACAGCTTGATACAGCGTTCGCCCAGCGGCTCGAGTCGCCGGAACAACGACTCGTCGCCCTGGTGAACGAGCCGGCGGTCGTAGAAGACGTGTGTGGCCGCGAGAATGGACGAGCCATACACGTCGTGCTGTCGTTGTTCGGCCGCCTGGTTGCCTACGCGCACTGGGCCGATGCCGCGGTAGCCCCGGAGCGATTCCACGGAGCGCTCGGGAGGCAGCCGGTGGCCGGTGGTCGTGTACACGGGGTCCAGCGGCCGACCCGCTCCCGCCCCTTCGGCGACGATGTTGAGGATGAATTGGAGATAGCGCTCCATCGTCTGCGTCGCGCCGAGGCTGTTCAACGCGTCCACCACGAAGTACGCGTCGCGGAGCCAACAGTAGCGGTAGTCCCAGTTGCGGCTCGAGTCGGCCGCTTCGGGGATCGACGTGGTCAACGCCGCGACAATGGCGCCCGTGTCCTCGAAAACATTGAGCTTGAGCGTGATCGCGGCGCGGATCACGGCGTCCTGCCACTCGAACGGGATAGCGAGTGAGCGCACCCACTCGCGCCAGTACGCCACGGTCTCGGAAAGGAACCGCTTGCTCACGTCGTCGGCGCGCTCTTGAAGCGTCTCGTCGGGACCAAGCACGAGCGTGAGCGCATCATCGAGGAAGATGGCGTTTTCCTCGAGAATCGCCGAAACCGGGACGTCGCTGGTGAGCCGCAGCACCAGCGCATTGCCGAGGTAGCGGATGTGATTGCTTCCGCTGGTAATCCCGTTGAGGGGCTGTCCGTAGTTCTGCGCCGGCCTGCAGCGCACGCGGATGCGCGGGTGTCCGGCCAACCGCTGCACCCGTCGCACGATCATCATGGGACAGAACACCCGGCCGTGAAGCTCGAAGCGCGGCGCGAAATCCGTGATCTCGATCGCTCCACCCGCGGAATCCGTCATGCGGGTGACGACCACCGGCGTGTTGTGGATGTAGCGCTGTTCGGTTCTCACGCACTCGAGCAGTTCGACCGTGAAGACTCCGGGGCCATTGAGCAGGGCGCAGAACATCGGATCGCCGTCGAACCGCGGAAAGCACGCCCAATTGATTTCGCCGTTGGGGTCGACGAACGCGCCGATCGTGCCGTTGCCGATCAGCGCGAGATCCAGTGACGTCATGACGCCAGCCATTCGCGGACAGCCCGGACGTTCGGGAGCCGCCAGCGCGCCGCCGTGCGGCCGGGGCCCACTTTGATCGAGTACCCGCCCAGCCGGTTGACCGCCCGAAAGCCGTACTCGTCGGTTAGGTCATCCCCGACGAAGATCGGCGTGCGCCCGCGAAACGGCTCCTCGGCCATGAACTCGACCAGCGCGACGCCTTTGTCCTTGCCGGCCGGCTTCACTTCGACGATGCGTTTGCCGGGCTGGATGCAGAACTGAGTCCCCAGCTTGGGCGCCAGGGACCGCACCAGGCGGTGGGCGTAGCCGCCGAGGCGCGGCGCGCGGCGGTAGTGCAGGGCCAGCGACAGCCCCTTGTGTTCGACGAGCAGGCCGGAGCGGCCGGCGGTGGCCTCCGCCAGACGCGCGTGCGCCCATTCCAGGCGCTCGCGCGGAAAGTCGTGATGCGTGATGCGGCCGCGGGCGTCGCGCCGCTCGGTGCCGTGCTGGCCCGCGGCGGGGAGACGGACGCCGTCGAGCAGACGGTCGATGTCGGCGAGCGCGCGGCCGCTGATCAACGCGACGGCACCTCCCGTCCTGTCGTAGAGCTTGCCGATTTGCCCCCGTAAGGCGTCGTCGATGCGGAGGCCGCCCGGAACATCGGTGAAGTCGAGGAGCGTCCCGTCGAGATCAAAGAAGTAGGCCCAGTCGAAGCTTGGCGAGGGAGGAGCGAGCGCCGCGCGCGTCACAGGGCGGAGCGGGCGACCGCCACGGTCTGGTGCGAGAGCCGTCCCCGCCGCCGCATGCCGGCCGCGTCGCGCAGCATCCGCCCAGCCCAGCGGTACACGTTGAACTCCTTGATCAACTCCCGCATCAGGCGCATCCGGGCGCGCTGGTCCTCCCGGGGCATCGTGAGCGCGAGCTGCAGCGCGGCGGCACACTGGTCGGTGTCGTAAGGATTCACGATCACCGCCTCGGGCAGCTCGCGCGACGCGCCGGTGAACTGGCTGAGGATCAGCACGCCGCCGTTATCGTCCCGTGCGGCGACGAACTCTTTCGCCACCAGGTTCATCCCGTCGTGCAGGCTCGTCACAACGCACACGTCGGCGCCGCGGTAGTACTCGTAGACGGATTCGGGCTCGTGGTGCTCGATCTTGAGGACGACGGCCGGGTGCGCCGCGTGCTTGAACCGCTCATTGATGCGCGCCGCCAACGCCTCGACCCGCGCCTGGTATTGCTGGTAGTGCTCGATGCGCGTGCGCGTCGGTGCCGCGAGCTGCACGAACGTGAACTTGCCGAGCCATTCGGGCTGCAGCTCGAACAGGCGCTCGATGGCGCGCAGCCGCTCCTCCACGCCCTTGGTGTAGTCGAGCCGGTCCACCCCGATGCCGATCGCATGCCCCTCCGGCAGCCCATGGCGCTGCCGCACGGCGGCGCGGCACTGTTCGACCGACACGGCCGTCGCGGCGCGCGAGGGCGGCCATTCGATCGAGATCGGGTAGCGTTTGACGGCCGTCAGCTCGCCGCGGTAGGTGACGGTGAACATTTCGCGATCGACGCGCGCCTCGATGAGGCGCTCGATCGTGTCGAGGAAATTGTTGCAGTGAAACTGTGTGTGGAATCCGAGGATGCTGCTCCCCAGCAGGCCGTCGAGCACCTCCTCGCGCCACGGGCAGATCCCGAACGCTTCCGGGTTGGGCCACGGAATGTGCCAGAACGTGATGATGGTGGCGTCCGGCAGCGACTCGCGGAGCAGGCGCGGCAGCAGCGCGAAGTGATAGTCGTGCACCAGCACGATCGGGTCGTCCGACCGGGCCTCTTCGGTCACCGCGCGTGCGAACAGGCGGTTCGCCGCGACGTATTGCTCCCAGTCGGACGTGCGGAATATCGGGCGCACGTGCGCGATGTGACACAACGGCCACAGGCCCTCGTTGGCGAACCCGTAGTAATAGCCGGCCTCCTGTTGCTCGGTCAGCCAAACGCGGCGCAACTGGTAGGCGGCTTGCGCGGGAGGTGGCGGGACGGCGATGCGATCGTGCGCGTCCACGACATCGCGGTCTGCCGAGCCGCCGCCGTGCGCGATCCAGGTTCCCGAGCACGCCCGCATGATCGGCTCGAGCGCGGTCACTAGGCCGCTCGCCGGCCGCCAGACCGTGATCGCGCCGCCCCCCCCGTTCGGCCGCATGTGGATGTAGGGCTCGCGGTTCGACACGACGATGACTTCCTGGCCGCGCAGCTCCCCACGGAGCAGGGTGCGCAATGTGTCGGCCGTCCACGCGACGTGGTCGTCGTCGGGACGGCGGGGCGCGGTCTCGAGTTCGCGAATCAACGCCCGCAGGTCGCGGGCGATAGGCCGCAGCTCGGGGACGTACGGCTTACCGGACGGTCGCAGGAGCCCCTCGCCGCGGAGCAGCGCGCGCAGCCCCTGCACCCAGCCGCGCCACGACAATTGTGCGATGACGACGGTGATCAGGGCGACGGTCAGGCCCAGCCCGACGAAGAACAGAAACACGTACTTGCGTGTCTCTGCGCTGCGCCGTGCCACGAAACTCAGGTCGTGCACCAGCACGAGGTTTCCGACCGGACGACCGGCGATCGCGATTGGCCGTACCGAAACGAGCATTGGCGCGGTGCCGGCGCTGAGGACGTGGCCCGGGGTGCCTGCGAACTGGTGGAGCGAGTCGCAGGTGACCGCGGCGGGGAGCGACGACGTCGCCACGCGCGTGCCTCCCTGCTCGGCTGGGCAGAACCCGATCGCGAACAGGCGCTCGTCTTGCGTGATGCGCCCGAAGAACTGCTCGAGCCGGGCGCGATTGCCCGCGTGCAGCAGGTCCTCGAGCGGCTCCTGCAGCGTGTTCGCGACCAGCGTGGCGCGGACGTCGAGATCGCGCACGAACCACTGCAGCGTCAGCTTGTCGACGAGGGGCACCACGGCCCAGCCGAGCAGCGCGAGCGCCACGAGCAGCGGCACGACAAATCGCAGGGATAGTCGCATGGCCTCTAACATACCCAGGTGCCGCAACGGGTTCCGCAATTGCTGCCATTCAGCGAGTCAATTTCGAATATTGGACCGCGCCCTACCTCTCTCGCAGTACGGCGATGCTCGCGCCCCTACATTTGCAATGATTGACGTTGGGAGCGACCGTTTCGGCCGGTGAACATCGAGCTGAAGCGGTCGCTTGGTCTTTTCGACGGCCTGGCCATGGTCGTCGGCATCATGATCGGCTCCGGAATCTTCCGGACGCCCGGTCTGGTGGCGCAGCAGCTCGGCCGCCCCTGGCTCACCTTCGTTGCCTGGTTGCTGGGTGGCGTGCTCGCCTTGCTCGGCGCGCTGTGCTTCGCCGAGCTGGCCACCCGCCATCCTCAGGCGGGCGGCAAGTACGTATACGCGCGCGAGGCGTTCGGGCCGCGCATCGGCTTTGTCGTCGGGTGGTGTGAGGGATTCGCGCTGTACCCGGCGGCGATCGCGGCCCTCGGCGTCGTGACCGGCGAGTTCCTCGGCCGGCTGGTCGGCTGGTCTCCGGGAGCGAGCCGATGGGTTGGCGTCGCCGCGGTGGCGTTGTTCGTCGCGATCAACCTCCGCGGCGTGAGCTCAGGCCGCTGGGTTCAGAACGTTTCGACCAGCGCCAAGGTGCTCGCCCTCGGCGGCATCGTGGTCGTCGCGTTCGCGGCGGGGCATGGAGCGGGTTGGCGCGGCGCGCTGCCAAGCGCTCCCGCGGGACTAGCGCTGTTCGGCGCCCTGGCGGTCGCGTTCCAGTCGGTGATCTGGTCCTATTACGGCTACGTCGACGCCGCGAAGATCGCCGAAGAGGTGGTGGATCCCGGACGAACGCTGCCGCGCGTGTTTCTGTTCGGAATCGTGATTGCGACGGGTTTGTACCTGCTGCTCAACGCCGCATTTCTGCACGTCTTGCCCTTCGATCGCCTCGCCGCCTCGGAGCTGGTCGCGGGCGACGTCGCCGCGACGATTTTCGGCCCGCACGGGGACCTGGTGATCACGGTGCTGGCGCTGCTCGTCGTCCTGGCGTCGCTCAACGGCAACATCTTCGTCACGCCGCGCGTGATCTTCGGGTTGGCGCGGGAGGGATTGGGGCCGCGGGTCTTCGCGGAAGTGAATTCGGGTGGAACGCCGTCGGAAGCGATGCTGTCGGTCGGCATCGTGGCCGTTGCCCTCGCGGCCTCGGGTACCTTCCCACAGCTCCTCTCGATCGCCATCGCCCTCGTGCTGATTCTCGACAGCGTGACCATCGCCGCGCTGTTTCCGCTGCGGGCGCGTCAGCCCGACGCGCCGTATCGGGTGCCGCTGTATCCGATCGTGCCGGTGTTGTTCATCGCGGTGTACGTCGCGCTGCTGGTGGGGACGGCGATAAAACAGCCCGGGCTGGTGATGATTGCGGGAGGTGTGCTGGTCGGCGCGTGGGGGCTCAGCTGGATCCCGGTCGGTAAAGGATCACATTCGCCTTCTCGAGAGTGATCAGCCCTCCTCCGATCATCTCGCTGAGGTCCGGCAGGATCGCCTGAATCACCTCGTCCGTCTCCACGACCTCGATGATGATGGGTAGATCGATCGACAGCCGGAGCACTTTGTCCGTGTGCATCTTGCTGGACGCCCCAAAGCCCGCCACGCCGCGCAGCACGGTCGCCCCCGCCAGGCCTTTACTGCGGAAGCGCTCGAGCAACGCCTCGTAGAGCGGCGTGCCGTGATACTTGTCGCTCTCCCCGATGAACACGCGCATCAAGGTGCGCTCGCCGCGGAATCGTTCGGTCATCGGGACCTCACAGGAGTTTGCTGGCGAGCGCCGTTCCCACAAGCACGGCAATCACGCAGCCCAGAATGGTGGCGGTCATGTAGATCGCGGCCCGCACGTAATCACCGTCAGTGAGCAGCGCCACGCTCTCATAGCTGAAGGTGCTCATGGTCGTGAATGCCCCGCAAAATCCGATCGTCAAACCGGCTCGGACGTCCGGGGAAATCACCGCCGCACCGGTCGCCAGTCGTAGGATGAACCCGAGCAGCAGGGAACCGGAGAGATTGACCGCGAGGGTACCGACGGGGAAGCCGATCGCGGTACGGCTCTGAATCCAGCCCTCGAGCCCGTAGCGTGACAATGTGCCGGCGACGCCGCCCAGCGCGATGTAGAGAATGGTCAAAGAAAAACTCCCGCCGTCGATGGTTCAGGTAGGAGTCATCAGCCCGAATGGGCGGTTTAAGGCGAACTCCATCGCCGGGTACAAATATACGTTTTTTCTACCGTCTCTTACCGTCCCTTACCGTCCCTTACCGTCATACCTTTCCCAGCATGCCGCAGCCCCGTATCGCACTGTCCCAGTTCAGGCCCACCAAGGGGTGGGTGGTCCTCGCGGCGCTGCAGGTCCTCTGCACCCGACCGGTCGAGGGACAAACACGGCGCGCACCGGTGGTCTTGGTAGGCGCCGGTGACATTGCCTATTGCTCCTCCGGGGGCGACACGGCCACGGCCGCCCTGCTCGACCGCATCGCGGGCACCGTGTTCACGGCGGGCGATAACGCCTACCCCGATGGCTCGGCCACCAGCTTTGCTCAGTGCTACAACCCGACGTGGGGCCGGCACAAGGCCCGCACCCGCCCATCGCCCGGCAACCACGACTACGAGACATCGGACGGCGCGGCCTACTTCGCCTACTTCGGCGCCGCCGCTGGAGACTCGGGACGAGGCTACTACAGCTACGACCTCAGGGATTGGCATATCATCTCGCTCAACAGCAACATCGATATGAGCCCCGGCTCGCCGCAGGAGACGTGGCTCCGGAGCAATCTTGCCGCGAGCAGCAAGCGGTGTACCCTCGCCTACTGGCACGAGCCCCGCTTCAGCTCCGGCACCGAGCACGGAAGCAACGAGGGCACGCAGCCGCTGTGGGAGGCGTTGTACGATGCCGGCGCGGAGATCGTGATCGCCGGACACGAACACAATTACGAGCGATTCGCGCCCCAAACGCCGACGGGAGCGGCCGACCCGAACCACGGAATCCGGGAGTTCGTGGTGGGCACCGGTGGGATGAGCCACTACGACGACATGAAGCCGCTGCCCAACAGCGAAGTCTTTAACGGCACAACGTACGGAGTACTCAAGCTGACGCTCGGAGCGGGCACCTACACCTGGCAGTTCGTGCCCGTCGCGGGCGAGAGTTTCACCGATTCCGGTCGTGGGATCTGCCACGGGCGTCGCACCGAACTACGACGGTAAGAGACGGTAAGGGACGGTAAGGGTGAGGGTGCTTACCCTTACCGTCCCTTACCGTCATATCTTTCCCAGCATGCCGCAGCTCCGTATAGCACTGTCGCAGTTCAGACCCACGAAGGGTGAGTACGCCGAGAACGTCACCCGGATCGGTGCCGTCGTCGCGCAAGCCGCCCAGCTCGACCCCAAGCCCGACCTCGTCGTCTTCCCCGAGACCGCGACGTCGGGCTATTTCGTCGAAGGTGGTGTGAAGGAGCTGGCCGTCACGGCCGGCACGCTCGCCCGCGATCTCACCGCGGCCTACGAAGGCCCCGCGATCGATGTGACCGTAGGGTTCTATGAGCGCTTCCAGAATCACATCTACAACTCCGCCCTGTACGTCACACTCAACAAAAAGAAGCCGGAAGTGCGGCATGTGCACCGGAAGGTGTTCCTGCCGACCTACGGCGTGTTCGATGAGGAACGGTTCGTCGATCGCGGCCAGGACGGCGTGCGCTCGTTCGAAACGGGCTGGGGGGGGGGTGGCAAGGCCGCGATCCTGATCTGTGAAGACGCGTGGCACTCGCTCGCCGCGACAGTCGCCGCGCTGCAAGGCGCCCAGCTGATCATCGTGCCGAGTGCCTCACCCGCACGAGGGCTGGGGGAAGATGAGGATTGCGAAGGCCAGGCGCTGCCGGCCTCGGTCGTGCGCTGGGAACGGATCGTGCGCGGCATCGCCGAGGAGCACGGGGTGTTCGTGGCGCTCGCGAATCTGGTCGGATTCGAAGGAGGGAAAGGATTTCCGGGCGCGTCGGCGGTGATCGATCCGACGGGCCGAGTCATCGCGCGCGGGCCGCTCTTCGAGGAAGCGCTCCTCACCGCCGATGTCGATCTCGATTCGCTGACGACCGCGCGTTCCGACTCGCCGCTCCTCGCCGACCTGCAGAGTGCATTGCCGGTGTTGACGAAAGGCCTGAAAGCGGGAGAAGGGAGAGGGGAGAAGTACGTACCGGTGAAGTTCGACCCTGCGACGAATGGTACATCTCCCCTCTCCCATCTCCCTCCGGAACGGAGTCATGTGTTTGGGACGGTGCCCCCGGATCCCGACCCCCTCGGGATCGACCCGGAACTCACGCGGAAGTGGTTGGTCAGTTTCCTCAAAGACGAGGTCGTCCGGCGCCGTGGCTTCAAGAAAGGGCTGGTCGGGCTCTCGGGCGGCGTGGACTCCGCGCTGACCGCCTTCCTCGCCGCGGAGGCGCTGGGTAAGGACAACGTCATCGGCGTGCGCATGCCGTATCGCACCTCGAGCCCCGAGAGTCTCGAGCACGCCCAGCTCGTCATCGACAAACTCGGCATCCCGTCGCTCACGATCGACATCTCGGATGCCGTCGATGGCTTGCTCAAGCAGGTCGGTGACGACGATCCGCACCGGCTGGGCAACATCATGGCGCGCCAGCGCATGATCGTCCTGTTCGACCTCTCGGCCAAACACAAGGCGCTGCCGCTCGGCACCAGCAACAAATCGGAGCGGCTGCTGGGCTACTTCACCTGGCATGGCGACGACGCGCCGCCCGTGAACCCCCTCGGCGACCTCTTCAAGACCCAGGTCTGGGCTCTGGCGCGGCACGTCGGTGTGCCGGAAGAGATCGTCCGTAAGCCGGCGACCGCCGACCTCATTAAGGGCCAGACCGATGAGGGCGACCTCGGCGTTTCGTACGTCAACGCCGACCGGGTCCTCTACCACCTGATCCGGGGCGAGGAGCCGAGAGGCTTTACTAAGGAAGAGGTGGAGATCGTGCGGAAGCGGCTCGACTCGACCCACTGGAAGCGGCGGCTCCCCACCGTGGCCGTGCTGTCTCAGACTGCAATCGGCGAGTTCTATCTGCGGCCGGTGGACTACTGATGCCGCGCAAGGGCCGTCAGCCCCGGGAATCAGAAGCGGTGCTCACGGAGCTGATGATGCCGCACTACGCGAACATCATGGGCAACGTGTTCGGCGGCCACATCCTCGCGCTCGTCGACCGCGTCGCCGCCGTCGCCGCGATTCGGCACGCGCACCGCGAGTGCGTCACCGTCTCGGTCGACAAGGTCGATTTCCGCGAGCCGATCCACGTCGGCGAGCTGGTGACGGCGCTGGCCCGCGTCAACTTTGCGGGCAGGACGTCGATGGAAGTGGGGGTGAAGGTGCTCGCCGAAAACGTACTGACGGGCGATCAGCGCCACACGAATTCGTGTTACGTCACGTACGTCGCGCTCGACGAGAACGGCCGGCCGACGGAGGTCGATCCGATCGTTCCCGAGACTCCCGACGAGAAGCGTCGCTACGATCGGGCATCCAAACGGCGGGCCAATCGGGTGATGGAACGGAGATATGATCAGGGGCGTGGGGAGTAATTGCCGATTGCCGATTGCGGATTGCGGATTGTGCATTGAAAATCCGCAATCCCAAATCCGCAATCCGAAATCATGAGAGTCGTCCTCGTCCTCTCCGGCGGGGGAGCCAAGGCTCTCGCTCACGCAGGAGCCTTTCGGGCGTTAGAGCAGGCCAATCTCGTCCCGAGTCATATCGTCGCGACGTCGATGGGCGCCGTGGTGGGTGCCGCCTTGAGTTCGGGAATGCCGTTCGATCAGGTGCGGCGCCGGGCGATGGGCATCCGGCGCAAAGACGTGGCCCCGTTCGACCCGCGGGTGTTGCTGCTGGGCCTGTTCGCTCGCAGCCTGTTTCCGGCGTCGGCGCTGCGCCGCGCCATCGAGCGCATCGTTCCCCGGACGCGTTTCGAATACCTCCGCATCCCATTGACCGTCACCGCCACCGATCTCGATACCGGTGAGCTGCTGCTGCTCGGCGGTCCGGAGCGCCGGGGAGGGGGCCAAGAGATCGAGTTGGCGGACGCGCTGTACGCTTCGTGCGCGCTGCCCCTCTACTTCCCGCCCCTGGAAGCGGACGGCCGGCGGCTCGGCGACGGCGGCCTCCGGGCCGTGCTGCCGATCGAGCCGGCGCTCGCGCTGGAGCGGAACGCGGACCTATTCGTGGCGGTCGACGTCGGCCCGGGCTTCGACGAACGCGGGGCTGGGCCCTCGACGAATGGCGACCAGCCCCAGCCGCCCGACGCTCCCGTCCCCGCGCGCATCCCGCGCGTGGTGCGCACCCACGGCGAAGCGATGCGCATCATGATGGCGGAACAGACCGAACGGGCGCTCGCGGATTGGCCCAAGGACGGACCGAAGCTCATTTATGTGCGCGCAGTCGCTGAGCGGGAAGCGACCTTTGCCGTCGACCGTGTGCAGGAGTATGTGGAGATGGGTTACCAGGCTACAAAAAAGGCTTTAGGATAGCCGAGACGCCCAGGCAGCCGCCGAGCCGCCGAGCCGCCGAGAGGATCCGAGCAGCGAGGGAAGAGGAAGACAAATGCGGGCATCTGAGATCATGATCACGGATCCGGTTGTTGCAGCCGCGGGAGCCACGTCGTCAGAAGTTGCCGCGCTCATGCGTGTGAAGAACATCTCCGTGGTGCCCGTGGTCGATAATCCCAAGGATCGCCATTACCTTGGCACGATTTCGGATCGTGATATCGTCGCACGCTGCGTGGGTGCCGGACACGATCCCACCGACTGTTCTGCTGCTGCTCATGCTCGCACCGACACTCCAGTCGTGAAGCCCGATACTGAGCTGAAGGGTTTTCGGATCGCTAAGCAGTTGGACGCCAACGACCATCATGTACGGTCAACGATTGTTGTACTGAACGGAGACAAGAAGGTCGTTGGCTTCATTCCACATCCCGAAGACGTCCAGGGAATTGTTGTTGATTAACCGCTTCCTCGGTCCTCGAATCCGCTCGGCGTCTGGGCGTGTAGGCGTCTCCCTCGGCGTCTAGAAACCATGGGGAAAAGGTTCTTCACTCTTGCCGAGGCCAACCGCACGCTCCCGCTGGTGAAGCGCGTCGTCTCCGACATCATGAGCGTCTATCCGCAGTGGAAGGATCTTGTGGCTCAGTACGAGCTGATCGCCGCAAAGGCCCGCCCAGAATGGGGTGAATCGCAGGAGCAGATCGCGCTCAAGGCCCAGGTCGATTCGGTTGCCGCGAAGATCAACGAGTTCCTCGGTGAGCTGGAGCAGATCGGCTGCGAGTTCAAAGGCTTCGACCTGGGGCTCGTCGACTTCCACGGCCGGCTGGACGAGCGCGAGATCCTGTGGTGCTGGAAGTTCGGCGAAGAGCGCATCACGCACTGGCACGAGCTCGAGGCGGGGTTCGCGGGGCGACAGCCGCTGCCCGAGGTTCTCAGCGGCACGTGACAGGCTTCTGGCTGTTCCTCCACGTCATGGGGTTCGTCGCCTGGATCGGGGGCGGGCTCGCCGTCATGCTCAGCGGCATCACCGCCAAATACTTCGCGCCCGATCAGCGGCTGGCCGTCTACCGCGTGATGAGCGTGGTCACGCGCAATCTGATCGGCCCGGGCGCCGTGCTCGTGGTCGTGAGCGGCTTCGTGCTGTCCGTTCCCTATTTCAAGAACGCGACCGTTCCAACCTGGCTCATGGCGATGCAGGCATTCGGGCTGCTGGGCGCGATCGTGGCCATCGCGATCGTCACCCCCACCGCCGCCCGGCTCGGCAGGCTGGACCTCGACCCGCGCGGCGAGCTGCCGGAAAGCTTCGCGGGCTTGCGCCGGCGGCAAGCGATCTTCGCGACAGTCGCAGGCGTTTTTGCCCTCCTGGCGCTCATCTCGGGCACACTCTTCAGGTAGACCCCCCGCCTACGTAGACCTGCTGCGTCTGTTGCGTCTGCTGCGCCTGAGTGCTGCCGTTTCAGTGTGACCATAGGGCTCATCTCCGGGTCGTTGTCGGAGTGCGTGGCTTGGTTCTCTTCGACTTTGGCGGGACGCTAGACGCGGACGGCTCCCGCTGGAGCGTCCGCTTTCACGCCGCCTACCGCGCGGCGGGCGGCACACAATCGTTCGCGGCCTTCGAGCGGGCGTTTCGCGAGTCGGACCGCGCTCTCGAGCGGCTCTCGGGCATAGAGAGGCTGGGATTCCGCGCGATGGTCGACGCTCAAACCGCGTTGCTGCTACCCCGGCTCTCCGATGGCGCCGGACTCTCCGCGCGAGCCATCGCCAATGAATTCCACTCCTCGACCTGCACCGTCGTGCGCCGCAATGAAGCGTTGCTCGCGCACCTTTCCAAATCCTACCACCTCGGCGTCGTGTCGAACTTCACCGGAAATCTCGAGCTCTGCCTGCACGAGCTGGGTGTGATGCAGTACTTCGCCGTCGTCGCCGATTCCGGCCGCGTCGGGATCGCCAAGCCCGATTTGCGCCTGTTCCAGCACGCGCTCAGCTGGCCCGGATTGGCGTCGCGCCCCGCCTGGATGGTGGGCGACAACTTCGATTCGGACATCCGCCCCGCCGCCGCGCTGGGTCTCTCGACCGCATGGCTCGCGCCCGCGACCGAGAAGTCGCGCGAGAAAAACCTGCCGACCGTGCGATTGACCACGCTGTCGGACCTCGCTCAGGTGCTGGACTCCTGATGCACGGCCTGATTCTCGCGGGTGGCCGTGGCTCTCGGCTCGCCGCCGACGGCGTCGAGGCGCCGAAGGCGCTCGTCGAGGTCGCCGGACGCCCCCAGATCGTCAATCTCATCGAGACGTTCGCGGAGCTGGGCTGCGAGTCCATCACCTGCATGGTTCGCGACGGGCTCACGGTCGAAACGCCGGGACCTGCCGTGATCCGCGGGTGCCGCACGCCTTCGTCGCTGCACACCCTGGTGGCGGGTCTCGCCTTCGTCCCGCCCGGCCCGGTCTTCTGCGCCATGGTCGACACGGTGATGCCGCCGGCCGACTGGCGCCGCCTGTACCGCGGGGTGACTGACCGGCTCGCCGCCGGGTCACTGGCTGTGCTCGCGGTCACGCCATTTGTCGACGACGAATTGCCCCTGTACGTCACGCGGGGCGCGAATGGCCTCGCCACGGGCATCCTCGACACACCTCCCCCGCCCGATGTGCAGCTGTTGGTCACCGGCGGTGTGTACGGCCTGACTCCAGCCGCGCGGCGTCTCGCCCGCGTTGCGGTCGCCTCGTTGCACCGCATGCGCGCGTTCCTGCGGCTGCTCGTGGATTTGAAGGCGCCGGTAGCGACGGTCGAGGTGCCGCGCATCATCGATCTCGATCATAAGCGAGATCTGGAAGCCGCCGAGCGCTGGCTGACGGCGCGCGCCGGAGACGCACCGTGAAGCGCCTCGTCGCGCTGTACCGTAGTCCCACGTATTCGCCCGAGGTGCATCGCAGCAACGACACCGCGATTCTGGACGCCACGGTCGCGGGACTGGAGCAGCGCGGTTGGGAAGTGGCGCGCACCACCGAGGGAGACGTGGCGGCGGGCCGTCTGCCGGCCGCGGAGCTCTACGTGAACATGTGTCAGGGCCCCGCGGCATCGGAGCGGCTGCTGAACCTCGTGCCGCGGGAAGCGCTCGCCGTGAATCCGCCGGGCAGCGTGCTCAACTGCCATCGCCATCGACTGGTGGGGCACATGGCGGCGGCCGGTCTGCCCTTTCCGCGCACGCTCATCGTTCCAACCGCCCAGCCACAGGCGGTACTGCCGCTCGTGCACCAGTTGAACGGCGACGGCCGGCCCGTGTGGGTCAAGCGCGGCGACGTGCACGCCGAAACGAGGGCCGACGTCGTCGCCGCCAAGGAGGCCGGCGTGACGGACGCCATCGCCGGCTTCGCCCGGCGCGGTGTCGCGCGCGTGGCACTGCAGGCGCACGTCGCCGGCCCGATCGTGAAATTCTACGCCGTTGCCGACGGGCGCTTTTTCTCCTGGTATCCAGCGGATGGACGCGCCATCGACATCTCGGAGCAACGCCTGCGGGAGCTCGTGTTCGCGGCGGCGCGCGCGGTGGGGCTCGAGGTGTTCGGCGGCGACGTCGCGTTTCCGGCGCCCGATTCCCCGGTGCTGATCGACCTCAACGACTGGCCTTCCTTTGCTCCCGTGCGGGTGGCCGCCGCCGCGGCGATCGCCGCCTATATCGACGAGAAAGCATCGAACGGAAAACAGGCATGACCGATCTCGATCTACAGTTGCAGTCGCAGCGCATCTTCGACCTCGAGGCGCAGTACCTCGCTCCCGGAACCCAGAGCGTCGCGCTCTTTAGCAGGCTCTGCATGGATCGGGGCGAGGGCGCGGTTCTGTGGGACGTCGACGGCAATCGCTACGTCGACCTGCTTGCCGGCGTGGGGGTCGCGAGCCTCGGCTACGCCCATCCGCGCTACGTCGCGGAGCTGTCGCGGCAGCTCGAGCGGGTGCACGTGGGAAGTTTTACGTCCGAGCATCGGGCCGCGCTGGTCAAGCTGATCTCGGAGCTCGCGCCCGGCGACTTGAACCGTACGCAGCTCTACTCGAGCGGGGCCGAGGCCGTCGAGGCGGCGCTGCGGCTGGCGCGGGCCGCGACGGGCAGGCACGAGGTCATGGGCTTCTGGGGCGGCTTCCACGGCAAGACCGGCGGTGTGCTGCCGCTTCTGTCTGGAAGCTTCAAGCACGGGTTAGGCCCGCTGGCGCCGGGCGCCTACTCCAGTCCTTACGCGTCGTGCGAGCGCTGCGCGTTCGGGAAGTCGTTCCCGTCCTGCCACTGGCATTGTGTCGACTTCCTGCGCTCCAAGATCGCGCTCGAGACGACCAACGACATCGCCGCGATCATCGTCGAGCCGGTGCAGGGGACGGCCGGCAACGTCGTGCCGCCGCCGGGCTATCTGCGAGAGCTCCGCGCGCTCGCCACGGAGATCGGCGCGCTGCTCATCTGCGACGAGATGATCACCGGCTTCGGGCGGACCGGGAAAATGTTCGCGGTCGAGCACGATGCGGTCGTGCCCGACGTGCTCCTCGTCGGCAAGGGATTCGGCGGCGGCTTCCCCGTAAGCGGCATCGTGATCCGCGAGCCGATCGCCTTCTCCAAGCCGTGGGCGAATCCGAGCGGCAGCTCATCGAGCTATGGCGGCAATCCGCTCGCCGCGGCCGCGGCGCATGTGACGATCCGGACAATCGTGGAAGAGGAGCTGGTCGAGCACAGCCGCCGCGTCGGCGCCTTAATGCTGGCGGAGATGCAGACCTGGGAGGATGAGATTCCAATCGTCAGCGACGTGCGCGGCCGCGGGCTCATGCTGGGCATGGATCTGGTCGTCCCCGGGACCCGCAAACTGCTCGACAAGAAGATCACCCGCTGGATTTTCGACACGCTGCTCGCGCGCGGCGTGATCGCGATGATCTACAATCCCGAAGTGCGCATCAATCCGCCGCTCGTCATTACCGCCGAGCAGGCGATGGAAGCGCTCGCCACGATGAAGACGGTGTTGGAAGAGGCGACCGCGCGTGTACGCCAGTAAAGGCCCGGTTGTAGAAGAATGGGCTGACCGGCGGTTCTTCCGGCCGCTGGGGTGGCGCCTGGCCACCGCGCTCCTGCCGACGCGCATCTCGGCGGATGCCGTGACGCTCGCGAGCTTGGTGCTGGGCGTGCTCGCCGGTCACCTGTTCTGGTATCGCAGCGCATGGATCAACGCGAGCGGCGTGTTGCTCTTCATTCTGTCCGACGTGCTGGACAGCGTGGACGGGCAGCTCGCGCGTCTCCGCGGCACGTCCACCCGCATGGGCCGCGTGCTCGATGGGCTCGCCGACAGCGGCCGCTTCGTCAGTCTCTACGGGCATCTCGCCGCCCGCCTCTACGTCACGCACTGGCACTGGGGCGGCGTCGCGCTGGCGCTCGCCGCGCTGTTCTCACACTCCTACCAGGCAGCCGCGGCGGATTTCATTCGCCAGGCCTACCTGCGGTTCGCGGTCGGCGAGGGAGACGAGCTCGATACCCCCGAGGAGGCCGGGATCGAGAGCGGCGCCTCACTGTGGGAGCGCATCTCGTCCTGGATCTACGGCGACTACACGCGCCGCCAGGCGTGGCTGTTTCCGCGGACCACGGCGCTGGCCCGCGCCTATGCAGGGCGCGAGGTGCCCGAATCGCTGCGGCGCTCGTGGGCCGCGCGCCAGCGGTGGGTGGTGCAGGGCTGCGCGTGGATCGCGCAAAACATTCGCTTCCTGCTCCTGGCGCTGACCGCCGTGCCGCACTGGCCCGCGGCGTACTGCTGGATCGTAGTGGGCCCGTTGAATCTGGTGCTCGTCGTCCTGATTCTCGCGCACGAGCGCGAGCCGAAGGTCTATGCGCAGCTCGCCTGATCCCAAAGTGTATCGCGGCGCCCTCGTCGGCCTGGGAGGGATCGCACGCTTGGGACACCTGCCCGCGTTCCGCGCAGACCCTCAGGTGGCCTCGCGACTGCAGATCGTCGGGATCGTGGATGACGCGCCCAACGCGTCAAGGTCCTTCGACGGGATTCCTCTATTATCTCAGCCCGATAAGCTGTCCGACCTGGGCCCGCTGGACTTCGTCGACATCTGCACCCCGACGTCGTCTCATCTCGACCTGTCGCTCTGGGGTTTGTCGCAGGGCTATCACGTGCTCTGCGAGAAGCCGGTAGCGGTGAACCGCGCCGAGGCCGCGCGGTTGGCGGCGGCGGCGCTCGATGCGGGGCGCGTGGTCATGCCGTGTCACCAGTACCGGTTCAATCCCGTGTGGCTCCGTGTGAAACGGTGGCTGGACGAAGGGGTGATCGGCCGCTGGTACCTGGCGGAGTTTCGCGTCTATCGTCTCGCGGCTGATCCCGGCGCCGGCCAGGCGCCCGTGCCATGGCGCGGGCGCCGCGCCGACGGGCGTGGCGGCGTGGTGCTCGATCACGGCACGCACCTCGTATACGAGCTGCTCGACGTCGCGGGGCCGCCGCAATCGGTGCAGGCGTGGACCGGCCGCCTGCGCCACGGCGGCTACGACGTCGAGGACACCGCCCAGATCCTGTTCACCTATCCCGACCGCATGGCGACGATGTTTCTCACCTGGGCGGCGCGGCGGCGCGAGACCGAGATTCGGTTTATCGGGGAGCGCGGCAGCATCAC
>DASYRZ010000171.1:0-24947 GCA_036003865.1 Gemmatimonadales bacterium
CCGGTGATCGGCGCGAGCTCGGCGAACAGCGGCCCCCCGACGATGAAGTGGCGGAGCACGGCAAAGACGATGAAGCAGGCGACGTAGGTCAGCGTGACGTGCAGCACCCGCGCGCGCCACGCGATCACGAGGCCGAACGCCCAGATCACGAGGTTCGTGCCGAGGTCGTTGCCCCATTGGTGGCTGAGGATAGCGACGGAATCGGCCGCGACCAGCACGAGCAGCGCGATCGCGAAGTTGCTGGGATTCCACAGGTGGCGGCCGCGATAGGTGAGGACGTACTTCGATGCGATGGCGATGAAGGCGCCCAGGGCGAACGGCCAGAGAATGTTCGCCTGCGGCTTGATGAGCAGCGCCAAACTGATTCCCGTGATGTATGCGCTCGCCAGATTGGCCACTCGGCCCCGCAGCCACCACGACACCAGCGCTTCGGTCGCCAGGCACACACCCAGCGTCGTCACCAGACGCTGGTAGCCGCCCAGAATGTGGTAGCGCGCTTCGCCCACCACGAGCACGAGCGTGATGAGAAAGACGATGAGGTACTTCGGATCGATCGCGGTCCTCACCCCCTGACCCCCTCTCCCTTCGGGAGAGGGGGGACGAAGCCTGGGGGGTTGTGCGGGAGTCGTTGTCACTGTGGCTCCGTGATCACGTGCAGCTGATCGATCGCCACGTCGTTCAGGATCTGCTCCGTGCCCGAAGGCCAGCGAATCGTCACTCGACCCAGGCGGTGATCGCCCAACCCAAAGTGCAACCGCCGGTCGTTCTGGCTGCAGAATCCGCTGCCGCCGTCCACCACCTGCCGTTGGCGCCCACCCCCAGACCCTAACTCCACGGTCACCTCGGCACCGATCGCGCTGCGATTGCTGCGGGTGCCCACGAGCTTGAACTCCACCCAGTGGGTCCTCACCCCCTGGCCCCCTCTCCCCTTCGCTACGCTCAGGGCAGGCTCTTCGGGAGAGGGGGAACTCCGGGGAAGGTCATTCTTATAGATCAACGCCCTGGCTTTCTCATTCGCCATCACGACGTCGAGCACTCCACGGTTCCAGAGATCGGCCATCGCGACCGCGCGCCCGTCGAGCAGATCGGTGACTCCCGCCTCCGGCGCGACATCGACGAAGCCCGCCTGCCCGCGATTCAGCAGGACCCGTGAGCGCTCATAGCCCGACAGGCTGGCGCTGCCGATCGGCGGCCAGTTTTTCGCGTCTTCGAAGATGTTGCCCTGCGCGCCCGCGATCTTCGACATCGCATACCAGTAATCGCGGGTCGAATCGCCCGAGATGAAGCCGTTCGCGACGACCAGATCGAGCAGCCCGTCGTTGTTCAGATCGCCGAACTGTGCGCCCCAGGCCCACCCGGCATCGGCCACGACGCCCTTGGCAACTTCATCGAAGCGGCCGAGCTGCTTGAGGAAGTTGAGACGCAGGTTGTTGCCCTGAAACAGAAAGCCCTTCTCGGAGATGTTGGTGACGAATACGTCGTGCTCGCCGCGGTTGTAGACGTCGCCCAGCGCGACCGCCATCCCACTCTTCGAGTCGTCCTCGAGCCCCGCGCGCGCCAGCTCGAAGTGCTTCCCCGCCTGATTCAGGTACAGCTCCTCGGGCCCGGAATCGTTGGCGAGATAGAGGTCGGGCCAACCATCGTCGTTGAAGTCCGCCGCCGCGGCGGCCAGCGTCCACCGGGTGCTGCCCACGCCAAGCGAGTCGGTGACGTCCCGGAAGTGGCCTAGCCCTAGGTTCTTGAACAGCCGGTTCTTGCCGCCGTTCGACGCGAACTCCCAGCTGTGCTGCATGATGCGCGTGGTTTTCAGATGCCAGAAGTCGATGTCGGAGCGGAAGTAGCCGGTGACGTAGAGATCGAGCAGCCCGTCGCGGTCGAAGTCGAACCAGACGGCGCCGTTGGAATTCATCCAGGTGCGGAGGCCCGCCTGCGCCGTCACGTCCTCGAACCGCCCGTTCCCGAGGTTGTGCAGCAGCTGCGGGTAGCCCCATTTGTAGACGAACAGGTCTTCATTGCCGTCGTTGTCGTAATCGCCCCACACCGCGCCCATCGACACGCCTTCGCCCGCGCGATTCAGCGCGCCGACGCCGGCCGCGGCGGAGATGTCCTTGAAGGTGCCGTCGTGCTGATTGAGGTAGAGTGCGTTGGAAGCACCGAAGCGCGAGCTGGTGAAATACAGGTCGGGCCAGCCGTCGTTGTTCACGTCGGCGACCGACACGCACGCACCGAGCGCCGCGATGTGGGCGGAGATATGCGCGACGTTGGGATCGAGGGTGGCCGGTTGATGCACGAAGTCGATACCGCTCGCCTGCGCGACTTCGCTGAGGTGGATGGTTTCACTCGCGTCGGTCGCGGTGCCGGCGGCGCGGGCATTCAACACGACGACGGCGGCGATCGCGGCCACGAATGCCACGATCACAATGGAACGACGCCATGAAATCATGGCCTAAACGATATCCGGCCTCGCAAGAGCGCGTTAGCTTCCCTGCCCATGTTGCGCGTGGCCATCTGCTCGATCGGTAACCGTGCGCTGAAGCGCTCGCTCGTATTGCTGCTTTCGTTGGTGGCGAGTTGTGGCCGGGAATCGGCCCCGCCACTGTTTCAGCTCCTCTCCCCCCGCGCCACCGGCATCACCTTCGCGAACACGATTACGACCAACGATTCCCTCAACATCCAAAGTCACGTCTACGTCTACAACGGCGCCGGCGTAGCTGCCGGCGACATCGACAATGACGGCCTCCCCGACCTGTTCTTCAGCGGCGACATGGTGTCGAGCCGGCTGTACCTGAACAAGGGCAACATGCAGTTCGAGGACATCACCGAGCGCGCGGGGGTCAAGACGGACCGCTGGTGTACGGGCGCGACGATGGTGGACATCAACAACGACGGCTATCTCGACATCTACGTCTCCGTTTCCGGGACCGGCGCGGACTCCAAGGGAGTCGATCGCGCCAATCTGCTGTTCGTCAATAACGGCGACGGCACGTTCAGGGAGGCCGCGCGCCAGTATGGCATCGCGGACACCGGCTTCACGACGCACACCGTCTTCCTCGACTACAACGGCGACGGCTACCTCGACCTCTTCTTGCTCAATAACTCGCCGAAGGACTTTGCGCGCGGCGCGGCGGACGCGCACCCCCTCGGCGTGCGCAGTGAGAGCCCGGAAGGGTGGAACACGCTGTACCGCAACAACGGCAACGGGACGTTCACCAATGTCTCCGCGGAAGCCGGGATCCTGCGCCAGATCGGGTACGGGCTGGGCGTCGTGGTCGCCGATGTGAACCGCGATGGTCGACCCGACATCTACGTCTCCAACGACGTGTCCCCCAACGACGCGCTCTACATCAACAACGGGAACGGCACGTTTACCGATAAGGCGGCGGTCTCGCTGAAACACACGAGCATTGCCGGCATGGGCGTGGATATCGCGGACTTCAACAACGACGGTTGGCCCGACATCGTGCAGATGGACATGCTCCCGGCCGAGCCCGAGGAACGCAAACGCATGAGTGGGTATCTCACGTACGCGCGGCGCAACGACCAGCGGCGCCGCGGCTTTCGCGACGATTACGACGCCAATGCGCTGCAGCTCAGCAACGGCGTGACGCCACGCGGCGACGTGGTCTTCAGCGAAATCGCGAATCTGGCGGGCACCGCGGCCACCGACTGGAGCTGGAGCGCCTTGTTCGCCGATTTCGACAATGACGGGCGCAAAGACATCTTCGTGACCAACGGATACCCCAAGGCGCCGAACGATCTCGATTATCAGGCCGCCGTGTTCGCGGCGCGCCGCAACAACAACGAGGCAGCGGCGCGCGAGCAGCTGCGCGAGCTGCGCAGCTACCGCGTGCCCAACTACCTGTTTCGCAACAACGGCGATCTGACGTTCAGCGACATGAGCAAGCCGTGGGGGATGACCCAGCCGGGCTATTCCTACGGGGCAGCCTACGTGGATCTCAACAACGACGGCAAGCTCGATCTCGTCGTGAACAACACCGATGCGCCTGCGTCGATTTACGAGAATGTCCAGCCCGCCGACTCAGCCTCACACTACTTGACGGTCAAACTCGAAGGTGAGGCACCGAACCGCCGGGGCATCGGGGCGACGTTGATGCTGACGGCAGACGGCCGACGGCAATATCTCTACCACTCGCCCTACCGCGGCTTCATGTCGACGATGGACGACCGCGAGCACTTCGGCCTGGGGCGCGCCATGCGCGTCGACAGCCTGGTGGTGAATTGGCCGGATGGCCGGATGCAATTGCTCACGCGCCTCGGCGTCGATCAGACAATAACGGTGCGGCAGCGAGAGGCCGGGAAACGGGAAACGAGAAACGGGAAACGTGAGGAACGGGGAGACGCATCCCGTGTCCCGTTTCCCGTTTCCCGTTTTTTCGAGGCCGCACCAGCTCCGCGCTACACCCAGGCCCTGCCAGCCTCACCCGACTACGAAGTCCAACCCCTGCTTCCCTACGAGCCATCCCGGCAAGGGCCGCCGATTGCGGTCGCGGACGTCAATGGCGACGGACTCGACGACGTGTTCGTCGGCGGGACGGCCGGCGTGCCGGGCAAGCTCTTTCTGCAGCAGAAAGACGGCAGCTTCGTCGAGTCGGCCGTAGGACAGCCGTGGGCGGCGGACAAGGCCTACGAGGATTGGGGCGCGGTGTTCTTCGACGCCAATGGCGACGGCCGGCCCGATCTGGACGTGGCGAGCTGCGGATATCAGCACACACCGGTGTCCCGGCTGCTGCAGGACCGGCTCTATATCAACCAGGGCGGCGGCCGGTTCGCTCGGGATTCGCAGGCGTTGCCGGCTATGCTGACCTGCACTGCCAGCGTCGCGGCCGGCGATTTCAACAGCGACGGCCGGCTGGACTTGTTCGTCGGCGGGCGGCTGACCCCGCGGAGTTACCCGTACCCGGCGCGGAGTTATCTCCTGCGCAACGACGGCGGCCATTTTACCGATGTCACGAGTGAGCTTGCGCCGGAGCTGGCGCAGCCGAGCGGGATGGTCACCGCCGCGGTCTGGGTGGACTACGACGGCGACGGGCGCCTGGACCTCGTCACGGCCGGCGAATGGATGCCGCTCCAGGTGTTCAAGAACGAGGGGAACCGGTTTCGGAATGTGAGCGCGTCGGTGGGGATGGGCGGCACGCGCGGGTGGTGGTGGAGCCTCGCGGCCGCCGATTTCAATCATGACGGCCGCCCCGATCTGGTGGCCGGCAATGTTGGGCTGAACTTCATGTATACGACGTCGCCCCAAAGTCCGTTCGGGGTGTACGCCGGGGATTTCACGGGTGAGCAAGGCACGGACATCGTGCTGACGCAGCAGACCGCCGGCAAGGAGTACCCGTTCTTTGGCCGCGCGAGATTGGGGCCGCCGATCTATCCGATCGCGCTCCGGTTCCCGCGTTACTCGACATTCGCGGCGGCCACGGTCGACCAGCTCTTCGGGACCGCGCGACTCCAGCGCGCCCTGCATTATCAGACGGACACGTTCGCCAGCATCTACCTGCAGAACAACGGCGACGGCACCTTCACGCGAACGCCATTGCCGAACCTGGCGCAGATCTCCCCGATCCGTGGCATCCTCGCGCACGACGTGGACGGTGACGGGAATCTCGATCTGATTATCGCGGGGAATCTGTTCGATACCGAGCCGAACACGACGCCGCCCGATGCCGGCAACGGGCTCTGGCTCAGGGGCGATGGCCATGGGCACTTTACGCCGGTCACGCCGTTCGCGAGCGGGTTCCTCGCGACTCGGGACGTCTCGGGATTGGCGCTCATGAAAACGCCTGCAGGGAGCGCCGTGCTCGTAGCGAACACGGGCGACTCCCTGCAGGCCTTTACTCTGCCTCGCCTGCGCTAGGCGGACCTGCCTACTGGCAGGTGCCCCAGTCCTGATTCTGCGTCAGCCGGCATTCCGATCCCACCTTGCTCAGCTCGATCTGCACAGATGGAATCGGATAGTACAGGAACTTCGGCAATGTGAACGCCGCGGACGCGCTGAGATAGCCGATCCGCGCCTTCTCGCTATTGACGTAGTTGGTGACGGCGGTGTCGGAGACTCCCCAGCGACGCAAGTCGAAGAACCGCTGGCCCTCCATTGCCAGCTCGATGCGCCGCTCGGCCCGCACCGCGTTCCGCGCGAGCGTCGGATTCCCCGTCCACGGTGTGGTGTACTGCCCGACCTTATAGAAGGCCCACGGCGTTTGCAGCGAATCGAGCGTCCCCGTCAGATTCGCCTGGAGCGTGTCCACCATCCGCGTATCCCCAACACATGCGGGGTACCGATTCGTGACCGTTGAGTCGTTGCTGCCGCAGCCCTGCGCGGCAATCCCCGCCCGTGCCCGGATCTGATTGACGATCGCGCGCGCGGCTTCGAGGTTACCGAGCTCGACCTCTGCCTCGGCCGAGAGCAACAGCATATCGGCGTAGCGGAAAATGTGGATCGGCACGTCGTTCGTCTGCGTCGCCACCCAGCCGACGTTGTTTTCCGCGTCCGGCGCGCCCTGCTCATGAATGTTCTTCTTCGGACTGTAGGGGCCGCTGTACCCGGCATCCCGGATCCAGGACCGCCGGTGCACCGACCAATCCTTGTAGGGGACGCCGTCCCGGCCGACGGTCCAATCGAGCCGTGGATCGACGGGCCTCATGATGCCGGCGCGGAAGTTCTGGCCTCGCCAGGGATTCGTCGAGGCTGTGTCGGAGGGCGGGGGCGACGCGTCGAGCGGCGGGCTGTTCCAGGCGCCGCTCGTAACCGGAAGGGGGAGACCGGCGGCATCCACCTGGAAGAAATTCACCAGGTTGAACGACGGCTGGTGGAAACCGCAGCACGTGAAGTGGTTCTCGCCACCGTACGGGAAGTTCAGCCGCTCGCCCCAGTTCGAGTTCCAGCCGGCCGGCTCTCCGTCCTTCACCGAGGCCTGGAACGCCAGGATCGTCTCTTTGCCGTTCCGGTAGGCCGGATAGGCGGTCCAGACGTGATCGAAGCTGGTTTCCAAACCGTAGACGCCCGAAGCCTTCACGGAGTCGAATGCCGCTTTCGCCGCCGCCCAGTACGCGGGGTTCAGCGCCGCGCCGTACACCATCACGCGGCCCTTGTACGCGGCGGCGGCCCATTTCGTGGCGCGCCCCTTGTCCCCGCCGCGCGGTAGGACGGGCAGCGACGTCTGAGCCGTCGAGAGATCCGCAATGATCAGCTTGATGATCGAGTCGGGACTCGCGTCGTTCGGCTTCCGCAGATCCGCATCGGTTTCGAAGTAGTACGGAATGTGTCCCCACATCCGGTAGGCTTCGAAGTGGTAATGCGCCCGGAGAAAGAGCGCCTCCCCCCTGATCTGGTCGGCCTCACCCGCGGCGAAATCCCCCGGGTGTGCCGCGAGCACGCTTTCCAGCAGGCGTAGCGTCGCATTGGCGCGCGACACGCCTTCGTAGACCTGCGCCCATTTTTGGTTCAGGTAGCCGTCGGCCTCGCCGACGCTCCACAGGAATGTCTCGATGTCGTTGATGGGTTGCTGGTCGCCGAGATCCGACCCCTTGTAGGCGTCATTGCCGGTGACGCTGCCCCACACCCAGTTGCTCGCGGCGCAGCCCCACGATCCGGCGGAGCTGCTGCTGCAATCCAAAGCCCGGTAGGCGGCGATGAGCGAGCCCTCGACACCGGCCTTCGTCGCCAGGGTCGCTTGATCGACCGTGCCCTGTGCCGGCTGGTCGAGGAAGTCTTTGCAGGCGTACGTAACGCCGGCGATGACCACCAGTCCCGCCACGCTGTACATCAGTCGCTGCCACATGTGTCTGTTCATCGTCTTCCGTCCTCGTGAATAAAGACGAGTGCGTTAGAAGGTGGTCGAAATGCCGATCGTGATGATCTTGTTGCTCGGATACACGCCCTGGTCGATGCCGCGGGACTCGTCGCGAATGTCGCCCGTGGCCCCGCCGGCGGCGGGCACCGGGAGCGACGGATCGAGCCCGGAGTATCCGGAGATCGTGAACAGGTTCTCCGCCTGCAGGTACACGCGGGCGGCCGGGATCCAGCGGACCAACGCCGGCGGCAGATTGTACGCGATCTGCAACGTACGCAGCCGCACGTACGACCCGTCCTCGATCCAGTAGCTGCTCCACTGCCGGCTGAACGCGTCGCTATTGTCGATTCTGGGGTACTTCGCGCCCGGGTTGAGCACGCGCGGATTGCCGCTGCACCCGTTCACCCCGTCGCACGGTTTATCGAGCTCCACGGAGTTGGCAAGCAGGTCCTTCGCCACGTTGGTGGCGAAGTACCGATACACGTACCAGTACTTCTGGGTGTTGAAGATGTCGTTGCCGAACGTCCCGAACACCGTGGCGCTCACCTCCCACGAACCGCGCCGCACCGCGAGATCGAGCCCCGCCGTGAAATCGGGGTGCGGGCTGCCGATGATCGTGCGGTCGTCGTTGGTGATCAAGCCGTCGCCGTTCAGATCCTTGAACTTCATGCGGCCGGGGCGCGCGCCCGAGGACCAGTACGGATCGGCATCGAGCGAGTCGACGTAGTAGCCGTCCGCCACGAGACCGTAGAACGCGCCCAGCGGATGACCGAGCTCGTTGCGCACCGCATTTTGCTCGCGCACCACAGAGCTGCCGCGCCCGAGGAAGTACGACTGCACGCCGTCGATCTTGGTGATCTTGTTCTTATAGTGGCTGCCGTTGAACGTCACGCTCCACAGCGTGCTCCCGATCGTGCTGTGATACCCGATCGAGAAGTCCACACCGGTATTCCGCATGCTGCCGATGTTGAGGATCGGCGGTGCCGCGGAGCCGCCCGTCGCCGGCTGCGGTGGATCGAACAACAGGTTCGTCGTGTTGCGGCGATACAGGTCGGCGGTAAAGTTGCCGCGACCGCTGAGGAACTCGAGGTCCAGCCCGACGTTGGTTGAGTGGTTCTCTTCCCACTTCAAGTTCGGGTTCCCAAGCGCCGTCACCTTGAAACCCGGCTGAATCGACGAGCCAGTCCCGCCGATGTCGTAGAAGACATCGCCGCGGTCGCCGCCGTACTGATCGTAGATCCGGAACGGGACGTTCTGGTTGCCGGTCACGCCCCAGCCGAAGCGCAGCATGACGTTCTGCACGGGGAGACTCTGGAAGAACGATTCGCGCGAGAGCCGCCAGCCGGCGCCGACCGCCGGGAACGTCCCCCAGCGGTTGTTTACCCCGAACGCGGACGAGCCGTCACGCCGCACCGTCAAGCTGAGATAGTAGCGCTCGCCGTAGTTGTAATCCGCCTTGCCGAAGAAGGACAGCAGCGCCCGTTTGCTGCCGCTGCTGGTCACGTTCTTCGTCGTCGGATCACACAGCGCGTCCTGGATGTAGCGCGAGTCCACGCCGTTGTTGAGGAGTTTGGCGCAGTTGCCCGCCTCGAACCGGAACACGCCCTTGTTCGCTTCCTGACCCAGGAGCAGCGTGAGGTTGTGCTGGTTCATCGTCCGCGAATAGTTCAGCGTGTTGCTCCAGCTCCACGACGAAAACAGGCTGTAGTTCTCGTTGATGCCGTCGATGTCCGTCGGCTCGTGGTCCTCTGGCGTCGCGGGCGTGTAGCCGTGGTACGAACCCTGGTTGAGGTTGAAACCGAAGTTCGTCTTCAGGGACAGGGCATGGCCCGCATCGACCGTCCCGAACACGTTGCCGAACACGCGATCGTTGGTCGCGATATTGTGCTGCGCGAAGAAGGCGATCTTGCGGGGATTCGTCAGGTTGCTGAGACCGGTCGCCTTGCCCGAAGCGAAGTTGCCCGCGATGTCGTAGACCGGGACGACCGGCTGTTGGAAGATATTCTTGCCGACGATGCCCCCCTCGCCCACGTTATCATCGATGAGCCCCTCGGCGCCGTGGTGTTGCTCGCGCGAGAAGGAGACGTTCTCCCCGATGCTCGCGCGGCCGATGTTGAACGTAGTGTTGATCCGCGCCCCGCCCCGCTGGAACCGGGTATACGCCGCGGTCCCTTCCTGGTCCAGATAATTGAGGGAGAGGTGATAGGCGTTGTCGTCCCCGCCGCCCGAGAGGGCCAGGTTCGCGTCCCGATACTGGCCGGTGCCGAACACCGCCTTCCACCAGTTGGTCCCCGGACTCCCGGGCATGATCAGGGTGGTCGGAAACGCATACGTCGACGGATCGACGACGGTTGTACAGGTGGAGCTGGGGGCGGAGCAGCTTTGGCCGACCCCGTCGTTCGGCCAGATATATCCGGGCACCGAGGGATTACTGGGATCGCCGTAGATGTTCCTAGGGACCCCCTGCCCGGCGTTGTCGTACGCCGCCTTCACCACCTGGAAGTAATCGAGCGAGTTCGTGATGAGGATGTCGTCATAGCCGTGCGTCGGCGTGGCCACGCCGGTCCGGACGTCCAGCGTCACCTGCCGCTGTCCAGGTCTCCCCTTCTTGGTTTCGATAATGATGACGCCGTTGCTCGCGCGGGATCCATAAATCGACGCCGCCGAGGCGTCCTTCAGAACCTGCATGGACGCGATGTCGTCCGGGTTCAAGAAGTTGAGATACGACTCCGACACGGCCATCCCGTCGATGATGTACAGCGGGTCGTTGTTCTGAAAGCCCGTGACGCCGCGGATGCGCACCGTGCTGCGGGAACCGGGCGCGCCGCCCGTTTCGACCGTCACGCCGGCGACCCGGCCATCGAGCCGCTGCAACACGCTGGTCGAGGTCTGTTCCTGCGCGCTCTCGACGTTGACGCTCGACACGGAGCCCGTAATGTCCGCGCGCCGCTGGGCCGTGTATCCGGTCACGATCACCGGTTCGAGCACGGCGACGGCCGATTCCAGCGCGACATCGATTTGCGGACGTCCCGCAATCGTGCGCGCGGCGCCCTTGTACCCGATCAGCGCGAACAGGAGCACGCCATCGGATGGAGCCGAGATGGTGTATTTCCCATTGGCGTCGGTCGTGGTGGTGGTGGTCGCCCCACGCACCTGGACTGTGACGCCGGGCAGCCGCTCACCGGTTGCGGCGGTGACGGTGCCGGAGACTTGCGTCTCCTGCGCCAGGGCCGTGCCGGTCACCGTGACCGCGAACACCAGGCCCGTTGCCAGTGCAACGAAAGCACGAATGATTTTCTTTTCCATGAACGCCTCCGCCTCCCTCATTCGACGGGTCTCCGCATAGACTGCAAACCTTCCCGGGCGATCAAATCTCGATACGTCAACAACTGGACGCTGCGCGCCTTCAGCGCGGCGCTGAACCGCTGCGACGTCAGGGCGGTCAGCTCGCCCTGCCGGTTCTTGCTCATGTCGGGCAGCGGCTGGTCGGTGTTCATGTCCAGCAGCGCGCCGAGCTCGGCATCGTCGATACCGACGTGCGTCACCACGGCGTTCACGCCGGGCTTGAGCCGATTGATGAACGCGACCAGACTATCGGCCTTCTTATCCGGCGCCGCGAAATATTGCGGCGCGTCCATCGCCTCTCCGAAGTAACCGGACATCCCCAGACCGTATTCCCGCGCGAGCCGCTCCGTCACGTCGCGGAACTCGGGATAGTGCGTCGCGGTGCCCATGTGCTCGTCGACGTAATCGATCTTGATTCCCGAGCGGAGCGCCCGCTCGATCTGGGCCCGCAGCTCTTTTTCGACTTCGGCGACGCTGGGATGGTGCTGGTACAGCGCTTCGGAAGAGGGAAAGAAAAAGCCGTTCTCATCGACCAGCGACGGAACGGCGGCACTGCCCGTGACGGGACCCCAGCGGTAGTTCTTCCACTCCGAATTCAACGCGAGATGGATCCCGACGGAGACGTTCGGATGCTGCTTCAGAATCTCCACGGCTTCCTGGTACCACGGGCACACGAACAAGACCGAGACCGAGACCGGCAGGCCGGTCGAGACGAGCTTCTGCATCGCCATGTTGACGCTGTGACTCATGCCGATGTCGTCGGTCCGGATGATCAGCGAAACTGCGGTGGGAGCAGTGGTTTGCGCCGACACAACCGTCACCGCGCTGGCCGACAGCATCCAGCTGAGCAAGGTGACGGTTCGAATTAGGCGCATGGACGGCGTCCCCCCGTTGGCGAACGGTCTCGAACGTGTAACGAACGCCTAACATGTCCCTGCAGGGAGGAAGGACAAGACCCCCACTCCGGGTCACCTGATCAGGCTACAACGCGTGGTGTCTCGGCTCCTGGCGTTTGCGGCTGGTGGACCGCTTCGGAAGGGATCGGAATTCTGCGAAGACGCGCACCAGCAACTCCTCGCGGCTCTGCACCTGGAGCTTGCGGTAGATGCGCCAGAGATAGGTGTGCACGGTGTGCGGTGACAAGCCGAGCCGTTCGGCGGTGT
Source organism: Gemmatimonadales bacterium (assembly GCA_036003865.1). Classification (GTDB taxonomy): domain Bacteria; phylum Gemmatimonadota; class Gemmatimonadetes; order Gemmatimonadales; family GWC2-71-9; genus 20CM-2-65-7. The sequence continues at coordinate 12,317 of DASYRZ010000171.1, forward strand.
CCTTCTCGGAATTGCCGTCGAACACGGCGCGCACGATGCCGCATTCGCGCGGCGAGAGACCGAGACAGCTCGCGAGCGAGCGCCACTCGCCCGGAACGAACACCGCCTGGCCGGTTCCGTTCACAACAGTCTCTCTCATGGGGTTCCAATATGGCGCGCACTTCGTTCCCACCGCCAGACCGGGCCGTCCTCGGGATCGACCACGTCGCCGATATGGACAAAGCCGCATTTCGTGAGTACGCGCGTGGACGCGTTCGCCTCGGGGCGCGTGTGCGCGCGCAGCTGTCGCACGCGTGGATCGCTGGTCGCGAAATGAATCAGCGCCCGCGCGGCCTCCGTTGCGTATCCCCGGCCTTCGCGAGACGGCACGATGCCGTAGGCAATCTCCACCATGCCCTCGGGGTCGGGCGCGCCTTTGAATCCCGCGCCGCCGACGATCTGTCCGCTGGACTTCTCGACGACCCAAAAGCCGTGCCGCCAGGGATCGGGGCCCTGCCCCACCGCGTTCCGTAACGCCGCGAGCCACTGCGGTGAGACTTCGCTGGACACGTAAAACCCCCGCAGTCCATCCGCGGGGGTCAGGGCGGCGATCTCCTCGAAGCGCTCCCCCCCCGGCTGCTCGATCAGCGCGAGCAGCTGCTCGGGGGTGGACGCGATCAGCGTCAGCCGCGGCGTGTCGAGCTCGGTTCGATCAAGTGGCATCGTAGCCGGCATATTCTCCGGGTTGAATGACGTTGCCTTTGTAGTGCTGATCGTCGTGGATGCCGATCTTCGACGTGTAGTACGCCTGAACCGTCGACCCCTTGATCTCCTTGAAAAACTTCTCGGCGTCCGTCTTGGGGTCCGACTCCGCGGCGGCGATGCGCGTGAGCAGCGCGAGTCGCTGCTCGGGCGTGGATGCCATGAACGTCTTGCCGTGCATCTCGCGCGACACGGCTTCCAGCGCCTGGATCCCCGCGCGCCAGCGCTGTGGCGGCTCTTTCTCGAACGATTCGGCGAGGCGCCCGTCGATGTACGCCGCGACGCCGGCGGCGCGCGCACCGCCCGACTGCGCGTCCGTCGGAATGATCATGTCGCTCAGCTCGTCGACCAGCGCGAATTCCGCTGCTGTGAAAAACTTTGGCGGCACGGGCGCCAAGGGCGGCAACGCTCCTACAAGGGGCAGCGCTGCTGCTGCCGCTGCCGTCTGCTGGATCATCTCGCGACGCGAGATCTTCATACGTTCCCTCGCTTGAATTCGTCGGCCAGATGCTCGCAGGAGCGCCACGCCAACGCCATGATCGTCCAGGTGGGGTTCTGGCACGACGCGCTGACATGACTCGAGCCATCCACGACGAACAGATTCTTGACGTCGTGCGACTGCTGGAACTGGTTCAGCACCGAGGTCTTGGGATCGGTGCCCATGCGCGCCGTGCCCAGCTCGTGAATGGACCAGCCTTCGGTGAGGATATTCTTGTCCACGCCGACGACCTCGATGCCCGCCGCTTCGAACATTTCCTTGCCGGCGTTCGCCATGTCCTCGCACATCTTCTTTTCGTTGTCGCTGAACTGATAATGGAAGCGGAGGACCGGAATGCCCCAGCTGTCCTTCACCAGGGGATCGAGATCCACATAGTTCTCATACCGCGCCAGGACCTCGCCGAACCCCCCCATGCTGATGAATGCCCCCGCGTGCTCGCGCACCGATTTCTTGAACTGCCCGCCGAAGCCCGGCGTGTCCCAGGCGTTGCCGGGGAATATCGAGAACCCGGCGCCGCCCTCGAAGCCGTAGCCGCGAATGAAGCTCGGCTGCTTGTCCTGCAGGTTGCGGAAGCGCGGCACGTAGAAACCGCCCGGCTTGCCGTCATCCAGCGTGGGCTCCGTGCCCACGAGCTCCTTGACGAGTCCCGTGACCCCGGGGCCCATCACGTGCTCACAGAAGTTGTGGCCGACGTGGCCGCTGGAGTTGCCGATCCCGTTGGGATATTGCCGGGACTTGGAGAGCAGGAGCAGGCGCGCGGACTCGAGCGTGGACGCCGCCAGGATAACGACCTTCGCTTTCGCTTCGTATGTCTTGTGGTTCACCGCATCGACGAATGAAATCCCGCGCGCCTTGCCGGTGTTCGGATCGACCAGGACTTCGTGCGCGATCGAATTGGTGCGCAGCGTGAGGTTGCCGGTATCCATCGCGGGATAGATCAGCCCGGTCGGCGAATCGAACGCGGCATGGATGTCGCACCCGCCGGGACGCCGGCTGCACGCCCCGCGCCCGAGACACCGGCTGCGATAGCGATTTTTCACGCCGTCCGTCGTCACACCGGCGCGATACGGGGTCACCGTGCGTCCCATCGTCGCCATACTCTTGCGCAGCGTCACCTCGGCGGCGGTGAGCTTGTTGGGGCGCTGGAACAGACTGTCCGGCAGATGCGGCAGGTTTTCCTTGTGGCCGGAGATGCCGAGGTAGAGATCGACCTTGTCGTAGTAGGGCTCGATATCGGCGTAGGAGATCGGCCAGTCCTCGCCGTAGCCGTCGTGGGTTTTTCCCTTGAAGTCGTAATCGGACAGCCGCAACGCGAGCCGGCCCCAGATGTTCGTCTTGCCGCCGAGCACGCGGGCGCGAACCCAGGCGTAGTGGGTGCCGGTGTACGGATGGTCCTTCTCGTCGACGAGAATGTTCTTGACGTAATCCGACCCGCCCCACCCGCCGACATACGAGAACACGTGCTTGAACGCCGAGCCTTTGGCGTAGGGGGGCTGCCGGATGTTGTACTCGTTGTAACGGAGCGCGTGGTACCCGGGAGGGGCATCGCCGCGGCGCGGGTGATCGTAGGGCCACTGCATCGAGCGCAGCTCTTCGTTGATCGGGATGCGCTTCCCCGCCTCGAGCAGCAGCACATTCATCCCCTGCGACGTGAGCACGTGGGCGGCCATGCCGCCTGCGGCCCCTGACCCGACAACAACGGCATCATAGGTTCGGGAGAGATCGACGTCTTGTTCCTGTAAGCGAAATCGGATGAGAGTCATGCGTCTTCCTTGGTATCGCGGCCAGGAGGGGGTAACATGCACCCCGGAGACAGAAGACGCCAAGACGCTAAGACGCCTGAGCGGTGACAGGTGACAGCTGTCCGCTACCGACTGCTCAGGCGTCTTGGCGTCTTAGCGTCTCCTATCACCGGTGTGCTGTTCGTATGTCACGAAGGCAACTCGTCGGCTATCAGGTGACCAACTTGGAACGTTGATCGTTCCCTGGCCGCCGAAGAATTCCGGCGTGAGATCGCGCACCGAGCGGTCGCGCAAGTCCATGAGCCGGAGCTTCACCTGTCGGCCGAACGGATGGTCCTGGCCCTGGTCCTGGATGAACGACAGGTACACGACCCAACGCCCGTCCGGCGACGGATGCGGGAACCAGTTGGCGTACTGATCGTGGGTTAACTGCTCGGCGCCGCTGCCATCGGGCCGCATGCGCCAGATCTCCATTTTCCCGCTGCAGAAGGAGTTGTAATAGATGAAAGCGCCGTCGGGAGAATAGTCGGGCCCGTCGTCGAGTCCCTTGCAGGTGGTGATGCGGCGCTCGTCGCCGCCCGACACGGGAATGGTATAGATGTCGAATTCGCCGTCACGCCGCCCCACGAACGCCAACGTTTTGCCGTCCGGCGACCAGCCGTGCCAGAAGCTCGGCGCGTTGGTCGTGATCTGTTTCGGCGTGCCGCCTTCGATCGGGAGGGTGTAGACGCTCGAGGTCAACCAGTCGTCGGTGGGCTCGTGACTGATGACAAGGGATTTCCCGTCGGGAGAGATGCCGTGATCGTTGTTGATCCGCGGCGTCGCCAACGTGATCGGGAGCTCGGCGAGCCGGCTCCCAGCGACGCTGAGTCGATACAGGCGCCCTTCACTATTGATCAGGAAATAGCCATCGCGGGACCAGTTGGGTGCTTCGAATCGGCGGTTCTCGCTGTAGACCGTTTCGATGTTCCCGGTGGTGACGTCGACAGTTTTGAGAAAGCTGCTGATGGTGGTGTCCTGAGCTATGAGCGCCGCGACAAGGACGGGAATCATTGATTAGATGGCGGTCAAACACCAACGGCGGCGGTCAAGAAGCGACGGCGGCGGTCGGTCCCGGTGCTCGATGGTTGACCGTCGCATGTGCTTCTTGACCGCCTCGACCACCCGACCGCCGCCTTTGCTTTTTGACCGCCCATCAGAACTCGAGCCCACGCAGGTACTGAAAATTGGCACGCGCGTCCGTCAGCTCGGCGGCCGGCTCGATTGCGCTCTCCTGCTCGACATGCGCGATCTTCTGCTCGATCGCCGGGACGGCGGCGAGGAAGCGCTTGAAGTCGAAGATCCCCTTGCCGAGCCCCGTGTCACTCGAGCGGTCGGGCTTCGCGTCCTTCAGATGGAAGCTCCAGAACCGGTCGGGATATTTCTGGAGGTAGGCCATCGGGTCGCCGCCGCCGACGAGCATGTTGCCGACGTCGAGCTGGAGTCGAGTGACCGAGGGATCGAGACGCTCGATGAAGACGTCGAGCGGCACTTTGCCGTCGATGGGCTTCTGGTGGTACGCCTCGTTATGGAAGCCGAGCCAGATTCCCGCCTTGCGGGCGACGGCGCCGGCGGCATTGAAGCGGTCGGCCCATTCGCGCCAGCCGTCGAGCGTGGACCTCGTCCACACATCGACGTCGGGAATGAAGAGGTATTCGTGGCCGAGCTGCTTGGCGATCTCGAGGCTGCGCTCCCAACCCACGAAGATCGTCTCGGGCGACATGTGGCACGATGGCGCGCGCAACCCTTCGCTCTTGAGCGTGGCCGCGACCTGCGCCGGCGTGCGCCCGAACAGATTGAACGACCACAGCAGCTCGACGTCGGTGTAGCCGATCGCCCGGATCGCGGCGAGGGTGCGCTCGGGATCCTGCGCCATGCCATGGCGGCACGAATACGTTTCCAGGCCGATCCGCTCCAGCCGCTTCGCGGAACCAACGGGAGCGCGCGCCAGCATTCCACCCGCGGCTGCGGCTCCCAGCGTGTGCAGAAAATCGCGTCGTTTCACAGTGACCTCAGGGAAGGTTGCGGAAGGTAGGGGCGCAGCATGCTGCGCCCCTACACACCCACAGAATTCTACCGTTCGCCGAACGTCACGGCGAGCGATATCCTATCCGCATGATCAACCTCCTTACGCTGCTCGCGCTCGTCGCCGGTGTCCAGGATACCACGCTCGCCCTGATCCCGCGGCCCGCGCACCTGACCCGCGGCACGGGAACATTCCTCCTCACCCCGGCCACCGTCGTGGTCACCGATCGCGCCACGCGCCAAATCGGCTATCAGCTGGCTGACTGGCTGCTACCGGCTACCGGCTATCGGCTTTCGGTCGGTGGCGCTGCCGGCGCCGCAGCCCGCGTGATCTCGCTCCGACTGGATCCGGCGCTCTCGCGCCTCGGCGACGAGGGCTATCGCCTCACGGTGACGGGCACCCGTATCACGATTCGGGCCTATCGGCCCGCCGGCGTGTTCTACGGCGTCGAAACGCTGCGCCAGCTGCTGCCGCCCGACATCTTCCGCCAAGCCCCGGTCTCCGGCGGGTCGTGGACCGTGCCCGCCGTGGACATCGAGGACATGCCGCGCTTCCCGTGGCGCGGCGCGCATCTCGACGTGTCGCGCTCGTTCATGCCCAAGGAATTCGTGAAGAAGTACATCGACCTGCTCGCGCTGCATAAGCTCAATCGCTTCCACTGGCACCTCACCGACGACCAGGGGTGGCGCATCGAGATCAAGAAGTACCCGCTCCTGACGGCGGTGGGCGCGTGGCGCCGCAACTCGCTCGTCGGCGTGCAGCATGCGTACGCGGACACGTCACAGTGGGTCTACGACAACATTCCGCACGGCGGGTTCTATACCCAGGACGACATCCGCGAAGTCGTGGCGTACGCCGCGGCCCGCTTCATCACCGTCGTCCCCGAAATCGAGATGCCGGGCCACGCGCAGGCCGCGATCGCCGCCTACCCCTGGCTCGGCAACACCGGCCAGCAGCTCGAAGTCCTCACCCATTGGGGTGTCGACCAAAACATCATGAATCCCTCCGATTCGGCGATGCACTTCATGCAGGACGTGCTGACGGAGGTGCTGGCGCTGTTCCCGAGTCACTGGATTCACACCGGCGGCGACGAAGCACCGAAGGCCCAGTGGCAGGCGAGCGCCGTGGCGCAAGCGCGCATCCGGCAGCTCGGGCTCCGCGACGAGAATCATCTGCAGAGCTGGATGACCGCACAGATGAGCCAGTGGCTCGCCGGGCGTGGTCGATCGCTGATCGGTTGGGACGAAATCCTCGAAGGTGGGACCGAAGGACTCGCGCCGAACGCCGTGGTGATGTCGTGGCGCGGGATCGACGGCGGGATCGCAGCGGCGCAGGCCGGACACGACGTCGTCATGACGCCGACGTCAAATACGTACTTCGATTATTACCAATCACAAAACACGGCGAGCGAGCCGCTCGCAATCGGCGGCTTCCTGCCGCTCGATACGGTGTACGCCTACGAGCCCATTCCGCCCGCGCTCGATTCCGTGCAGGCCAGGCACGTCCTCGGCACCCAGGGACAGATCTGGACCGAGTACCAGCGCACGCCGAAGAACGTCGAGTACATGGTGTTTCCGCGGCTGATCGCGCTCGCGGAGGTCGCGTGGACGCCGGCGGGATTGAAGAACTATGCGGACTTCACCGCGCGGCTGCGCGCGCACCTGGCACGACTCAACGTACTCGACGTGAACTATCGGCCAATGAATTGACGACCGTCCGGCCGTTCGGCCGTCAGGCCGTCATCTACTGCAGCCGGTAAACGCGGACGTAGTCCACCAGCATCGTCGCCGGGAAGATGCTGTCCGATTGCGGATTGCCGTCGAAATTCCCGCCGACGGCGAGATTCAGGATGATGAAGAAGCCCTGATCGAACACCCAGGCGCCCTTCTGGGTGACGGTCGTGCGGGACACGCTGTAATGCTGACTGCCGTCCACCGAATAGCGAATCGAATTGCCGTCCCATTCGACGGCGTAGATATGGAAATCGGTGGTCGTGACGGGGGGATCGACGTGTGCGAACGGGGTGGCACCGGAGTAGCCCGGCCCGTGCACCGCCGAGCTCATCCGGTCGGTCTGGCTCCCCTTGTTCTCCATGATGTCCATCTCGCCGCAGGTCGGCCACCCGACGGTTCCGATGTTCTGTCCGAGCATCCAGAACGCCGGCCACAGCCCCTGCCCCGCGGCCAACTTGATCCGCGCTTCGACGCGCGCGTGGTAGGGCATGAGCTTCCCCGCCGTCGTGATCTTGGCGGAGGTGTAGCCACACATGCCGTAGTAGCAGTGGAGACTGGTATCCTGGTTGACGCGGCCGACGATCTGGAGCTGTCCCTGTCCGTTGAGCCGAATGTTCGCGGTGTCGCGCGTGTAGTACTCCCGTTCGTTGTTGCCCCAGCCGCAAACGCCCGGACACCCATCGCCCACGTCGAAGTGCCAAAAGGTGGTGTCGATCGGGCCGGCCGAGCCGTTGAATTCGTCGCTCCAGACCAGCTGCCAGGAAGGTGGAGGCGGCGGCGGCCCTGGTGGCGGCGGTGGTGGCGGTGGCGACACGGCACCTGACGCGCACGCTGCAAGTACAACAACGTAGAATGAGAATCGTCGCATTGACGTCGTCGAGCTGAGAACCGTCAAGCAAAACAACGTCGAAAGAGTCGTCGAATCAACGTCGTTCTGACGTAGTTCATTTGACGTCTCTTTCGACGACCTTCCAATTGACGCCTCTCTCTTGACGCAGTTCATTCGACGTCTCTCTCTCGCTGCCGTCACCTACAGGCGCGCCGCGCGACGCCACTGCTCGGCGATGACCGCATGGCCGGCGGGCGTGGGATGCACACCATCGGCCGCCCAGTACTCGGGCGGAGCAGTCCGCGTCTTCTGATTGAAGACCGTCTGCAGGGGCACGAACGTCGCGTGCGCCTGCCTCGCGACCCGCGCCGCCACCGCCCGTCGCTGATCGAACTCTGGGAACCAGCGCGCATCCACTGCGCCGGTTCGGAGCACAAACGGCTCCAGCACGATCAGGTGCACGCGCGGCAGGGCTTTGCGCGTCTCGTCGAGTAAGGCCGTGTATTGCTGCTCGTAGTCCTGCACCGTGCCGTTGTAGCCATGGTCCAGCTTGTGCCAGAAGTCGTTCACACCGATCAGAATGCTGAGCACGTCCGGCCGCAAGTCGATCGTGTCCGTGGTCCAGCGTTGCTGCAGATCGGGCACCTTGTTCCCGCTGATGCCGCGATTGTAGAACCGGAACCCGCTCGCGGGTCGCGCGGCCAGCACGGCGGAAGCCACGAGCAGCGGGTAACCGTTGCCGAGCGCGCCCGCGGCGTTCGCGTCCGCGGACTCACGGTTGCGGCCTGCGTCGGTGATCGAATCCCCCTGAAACACGGTGACCGAACCTTTTGCCGGCGCAGCCTGCGGCGGATCGGCGAGCGCGCCGATGGGGAGCTGCGCACCCGCCGCCAGCGTCGCCGTGGCCGCGAGGAAATTCCGGCGGCTGATGTCGTCCGTCATCTTACCTCCGCGAACGGCCAGGTCCGAGCATTCCACGACCACACGCCAAAGCACACCACACCGAGCAGCAACGCGCCGAGTCCGAACGCGATCACGAGCGGGGGCGTCGTGGCAAAGATGAATATCCATCCCAGGAGCGCAACCAGGCTGGGGAGCGGATAGAGCCAGATCCGATAAGGCCTCGGCATGTCAGGCGCCCGGCGCCGCAGCAGCGTCACGGCGCCGATCTGCCCGATGAACTGTACCAGAATCCGCGTCGTGAGCAGCGCGTCGATCACCATGCCGAGTGAAACGAACCCCGCAACGATCGACAGCACGCCGAGCACCACCAGCGAGACGTAAGGGAAGCCCTGAGACGGATGCAGCCGCGCAAACACCTTGAAGAAGTAGCCGTCTCGCGCCGCCGCGTAGGGCACGCGCGAGTAACCCAGGAGCAGAGCGAAGACCGATCCGAACGCCGTCCACAGAATCATTGCCGTGAGGATCGTGGCGACGCCGGAGCCGTAGATCCGCTCCATGAAGATCGAGACGACGAAATCCGCGTCCGGGTGGGTGTCGTTCGGAACGAACTCGCGCCAGGGGACGACGCCGATGATCGAGAAGTTGATCGCGATGTAAATCAACGCCACGGCGATCGTGCTGATGAGAATCGACCGCGGGATCACCCGGCCCGGATTCTCCACTTCGTCACCGATGTAGCAGACGTCGTAGTAGCCGAGGTAATCGTACGCGCCTACGCGGGACGCCGTGCCAAGGCCGAGCAGGAAGCCGAGCGAGAAGTTGAAGGCGCCGGGCGGGAAGTCGAACGCGACCTTCGCGTCGAAGTGCATCGCCCCCGTTGCGATCACGGCGACGACGGTCACGATCGTGCCGATCCAGAGCGCGACCGTGATCGCGGCGATCGATTTGATCCGGCGGTAGAGCAGCGCGAGATTGACGAGGCCGATGATCGTAATCACGAGCATCGTCTCGCGCGGCGTGATCCCCTTCCAGATGTATCCCAGGTAGTGCGAGAACCCGATGTATCCCGACGCGATCTCGAGCGGCCCACTCAGCACGAACTGCCACACAAACAGAAAGCCCATGAGGCGGCCGACTTTCTCCGCCCCGTAGCCTTGGCGCAGGTACCCGAACGAGCCGCCCGACCCCGGCATTGCGGCGCCGAGCTCGCTCCAGACGGTGCTGTCGCACAAGACGGTGATCAACGCGACGACCCAGCCGAGCATCGCCTGCGGGCCGCCGAGCGCCGACATCAGCAACGGGATCGTGATGAACGGCCCGATGCCGATCATGTTCGTCATGTTCAGCGCCGTGGCGTGCAGCAGGCCGAAACGGCGCACCATCGACGGCGGCGTTGTGGGGGCGGGCTCGGTCATTTGTTCCGCTGCAGTCGTAGCTCGAGGTGGCGCCGGATGTCCGGCCACTCGGCGGCCAGGATGCTGTACATCACGACATCGCGCGCGCTGCCGTCACGCCGGATCCCGTAATGGCGAATGACGCCGTCCTTCTTGGCGCCCAGCGCTTCGATGGCGCGCTGCGACCGAAAATTGAAATTGTCGGTCCGCAGTCCGACCACCTGGCAACCGAGGGCGTCGAACGCATGCCCGAGCAAGAGCAGTTTGCACGTCGTGTTGACGTGCGTGCGCTGGCGGCTGCGCCCGTACCAGGTGTGCCCGATTTCCACGCGGTCGATCGATGGCACGATGTCGTGATAGCGCGTGGAGCCGACGATTGCTCCGCTCGGCACGTCGCGCACGATCCACGGCAGCATGTGCCCGTCGCGCTGGCCCTTGAGGGCGTCGGCGACGTAGAACTTCATGCCGTCGGGTGGCGGGACGGCGATGTACCAGAAGTCCCACAGGCGGCCGTCACTCGCCGCGGCGGCGAGCGCGTCACTGTGCGCTTCGGTCAGCGGCTCGAGCCTGATGCCGTGACCTTCGAGCACCACCGGTTGTGGCAGCTTCACCGTTTGAGGGGCATCGCGCCCCTCAAGCTACGATGCGGAAATGAAGCTCGCACGCTAGGGAGCGACGTAGTCCTGCGCCGCGACGATCTGCCAGCGGCCGCGCTTGACCCACGTGTCCGTGAAGCGATAGCGACGTTGGAACTCACCGGTGGCCCCGCGACCACCCACCACGAGCCATCCCGTCACGACCGCCGTCACCGCACCGAAGCGATGCACCTGCAGCTGTTCGTTGTGCGCCACCACGACCGTGTCCGCTCCGGCGACCACCGAATTCAGCACGCTCGCGCGATCCATCGTCTGGTCGTTTTCCGTATAGACAAATCCGTCCGCCAACAGCCGCTCGAACGTGACGCGGTCGCGTTTCACCAAGGCGCTCGCCCAATCGTCCTCCAGTTTCAACAGCTCGCGCGTATCGGCATCCTGCACCGTGACGACGAGCAGCGCCGCAACCAAGAGTGCGATCATGTTCACTCCCCCAGGACTTTGATGATCACCCGTTTTTTCCGCTGCCCGTCCCATTCTCCGTAAAACACCCGCTGCCACGGCCCGAAGTCCAGCTTCCCCGCCGTGATCGGCACGATGACCTCGTGACCGATCGTCAGACTGCGCAGGTGCGCCGCCGCGTTGTCTTCACCCGTCGCGTTGTGGCGATAGCGCGGCGGATCCCACGGCGCGATCGTGCCCTCGAGCCATTTCAAGATGTCTTCCCAGAGGCCGGACTCATGGTCATTCACGAAAACCGATGCAGAGATGTGCATGGCACTCACCAGCACGAAACCTTCACGCACCTCGCTGACCTCCACTTCCTTCATAACCGCTTCAGTTATGTCGATGATCTCCTGACGACGCTTCGTGTTGAACCACAGGTAATGAGTGTGGGATTTCACTGGATCCTCGGGAATTGCGGATTGCGGATTGTGGATTGAACTACCCCCATAAATCCGCAATCCGCAATCACCAATCCGCAATTCTGCATGTGTCGATTTGTCACAGGCCACCCGATTCCCTAGATTCGGCCGGATATGGCTCTGCCATTCAGACGGCGGATTTTCCTCATTCTCGTCGTCATGACCGTGGTGCCGACGGTACTGGCCGTCGCCGGCTGGGTGTTGTCCGTGCGGCGCCTGCTCCCCGCCGCCGGCGCGCGCGCCTCCACGGAACGCGTCGCCTCGACCGCGCGGTCCCTCCTGGAAGGCGTCGACACGCTGCACCTCACGGTGCGCGAGCGCGCGCTGCTGCGCCACCACTTGAACGAAGTCTCGGCGTCGGTGAGCCTCGCGCGGCGCGCCGAAACGTTCCTGCGCTACTACACGGCCGGCATCGCTGTGGTCATTCTGCTGCTCGGCGCCGCGGTCCTGTACGCGGCGGTGAACCTGGCCGGCCACCTGTCGCGGCAGCTCTCCCGCCCCATCGACGAGCTGGTCGGGTGGACTCAGCTCATCCGGCGCCACGAGCCGTTGCCGGGCGGCCAGCTGACGCGTGGTGCCCCGGAGTTCGAGGCGCTGCGCCAGGCGCTGCGCGAGCTGGCCGCCGCGCTCGCCGCCGCGCGCGAGCGGGAGCTCGAGGCCGAGCGCTTGCGCGCGTTCCGGGAAGTCGCGCGCCGAGTGGCGCACGAGATCAAGAATCCATTGACGTCGATGCGGATCGCGGTGGATCAACTGCAACGGACGGTCGAACGGCCGGACGGCCGGACGGCCACCGCGGTGCAAGTGTTGTCGGCCGAGACCGACCGCCTCGAACGACTCGCGAAAGAGTTTTCAGAATTCGGGCGGCTGCCCGAAGGGCCGCAGAGCGAGGTCGATCTGGTCGAGCTGCTTGAAGAGCTGGGGCGCACCGGTGTGCCCGAGGATGTGCGGGTGACGGTGTACGCGAACGGCGGGCCGCGCACGCTGCTCGGTCACTACGAACCGCTGCGCCGGGCGTTCGCCAATTTGTACCGCAATGCCGCCGAGGCGATGAAAGGCCGCGGCGCGATCGACGTGACCGTGACCGGCGACGGCTCCGGGCTTGCCGTCACGATCGCCGACCACGGCCCCGGCATTCCCGCCGAGCTGCGCCAGCGCGTCTTCGAGCCGTACTTCACCACCAAGGACGACGGCACCGGTCTCGGCCTC
>DASYRZ010000172.1:0-2625 GCA_036003865.1 Gemmatimonadales bacterium
CCGCGGCTATGGGCAGCAGGACCCGCTCGTCGCCTACAAGCGCGAGGCACACGGCTTCTTCGAGGAGATGGAGGCGCGCATCGCGAGCGGTGTCGCCCAAACGATCCTGAGAGTGACGGTTCGAACCGCTGAACAGGCCGAGCAAGACGAGAAGACGCAGACGACACAGACGAGCGGGGGGAGCACGACGACCACGACTCGAACGAGCGGAAACGGCCGGCCTGCATCTGGATCCGCGCCAAATAAGTTGCCGGGCCGCAACGAGCCGTGCTGGTGCGGATCGGGAAAGAAATTCAAGAAATGTCACGGGAAGTGATCGAGGAAGCAAGGCGCGGCGCGCAGGCACGATCGTGATCGAGATTCCCTTCGACCCCAACATTCATTTCGGTCCGATTTCGCTTGCGTGGCACGGCATTTTTACGGTGGTCGGCATCTTCTTCGGCGTCTGGCTGCCCCTGCGTCTTCTGAGAGGCAAGATCAACGAAGACGACGGGTGGGCGGTCGCGACGTGGGGGGTCGTCGGCGGGATCGTGGGTGCGCGACTCGTCCACGTCATCGACCAGCTGCCCTACTACCTCGCGCACCCCGAGCAGGTCTTCCTCATCTGGACGGGCGGGATCGCTATCTGGGGTGCCGCGATCGGCGGCGTGCTCGGTGGATTCATCGCGGCCGTCCGCCGCGGCGTTCCGATCGGCGCCGGCGCCGACGCCGCCGCACCCGGACTCGCGCTCGGGTTCGCCATCGGCCGGATCGGCGACATCATCAACGGCGAGCACCACGCCGTGGCGTGCACCGCACCGGCGGGCATCTGCGTCGGCTACACCTTTCCTCAGGATCAGGGCGGGCTCGGTCAGGCCGGCCCCGTACACCTCGTCGTCGCATACGACATGCTCTGGGACCTGTCGGCCGTCGCGTTGACCCTCTGGCTGCGCCGGTTCATAGGGCGCTGGCCGGATGGCGTGATCTTCTGGATCTGGGCAGCGCACTACGCGGTGGGCCGCTTCGTCCTGGGCTTCCTGCGCATCGGCGACCCGACGTACGCATTCGGTCTCCGGCAGGACCAGACCATTGGGCTCCTCGTGTTCGCTGCGGCGGTGACGGTGCTGTTCCGCCTCACGACGCGCTGGCGCGCGCAGACGCGTACTTTCGCGGTCTGATCGATCTCCCCTTCGATCCGAACCTCCACGTCGGATCGCTCAGCTTCGCCTGGCACTCGATCTTCTCGCTGATCGGGATGATCGCGGGGAGTGCCGTGTCCTTTCGAGCGGCGCGCTATCTGATCCGTGACGACCGGATCTATCCGTTCGCGATCGCCGTCGTCATCGGCGGACTCGTGGGCGCCCGCGTCGCGCACGTCCTCGACAACTGGAGCGTCTATGCGCCTCGGCCCCTCGATGCGCTCGCCTTCTGGAACGGCGGGATCGGGACGACTGGCGCGCCCGTCGGCTCGACGATCGCGGGCTTCTTTGCGGCGCGGCGGCTGCGCCTGCCCGTCGGCTTCATGTTCGATATTTCGGTGATCGGTATCGCCCTCGGCGAGGCGATCGGCCGCATCGGGGACATCATCAACGGCGAGCACCACGCCACCGCCTGCTCGGGGGTTCCGTGGTGCGTGCGCTACACGCATCCGGCGACGCTCGGCCAGACCGACTATGTGCATCCGGTCGCGGCCTACGACGGCCTCATCATGGTTCTCATCTTCATCGTGCTGGTGGCGTACTGGCGCCGCGTCCGCGGGCGTCCGCCGGAAAGCCGGGTGTACTGGGCGTATCTCCTGCTCTTTGGCGGCTTCCGCTTCCTGACGTCGTTCCTTCGCCTCGATCCGCTTTTCATCGACGGGCTCCAGGAGGCGCAGCTGCTCGGCCTGATCTATGCCGTGGCCGGCGCGATCATGCTGCCGATCCTGAGCGCGCGGGCGCGCCTTGACTCGGGCGGGCAGCGTGCTACTACTACAGCCACGTAGTATGACGGCGGTGAGCGTATGCGCGTCGCGGTGACCGGCGCGAACGGCTTCGTGGGGCGGCACGCGGTCGCCCGGTTGCTCCTCGGAGGGCACGAGGTGCGGGCCCTCATCAGCGAACGCGCCGGTGCCGAGAAGGAGCTTCCCGGGGCCGGCACGCAGATGGACGTGCGCCGCGGCGACGTGCGCAGGCCCGAGTCGCTCTTTGGCGTGTTCGACGACGTCGACGCAGTCATCCACACAGTCGCGATCCCAACCGAGCGAAAGCAGCGCTTCGCCGAGGTCAACGTTGCCGGTGTCGCGCACGTCGTCGCCGAGGCGCGGCGCGCCGGCGTCGGACGCATCGTCCACATGTCGGCTCTGGGCGCGGATCCCGCGTCGCCCTATCCATATCTACGGAGCAAGGGCGAAGGGCAAGCGCTCGTCACGGGGTCGGGCATAGCCCATGTCGTGCTCCGGTCGTCGCTCCTTTTCGGCGAGGGCGACGATTTCTTCCCGCGCCTTGCGTTCAGTCTTCTCTTTCCGGTGGTCCCCGTGCCGGGTGACGGCAAGGCGCGATTTCAGCCTGTCCACGTCGACGACATCGCGCAGGCACTCATGGCCGCCGTGGAGCGCCGCGAGATCTCGGGTGTGCACGAGGTCGGCGGCGCCGAGCCTGTCACCTA
>DASYRZ010000173.1:0-14314 GCA_036003865.1 Gemmatimonadales bacterium
GTGCTGCGCACGCACACCTCACCGGTGCAGATCCGCACCCTCGAGACCTACCCGCCGCCGGTGCGCGTGGTCATCCCGGGACGGTGCTACCGCCGCGATCCGTTCGACGCGTCGCACTCGCCCGTGTTCGAGCAGATCGAAGGGCTGGCCGTGGATGCAGGCATCACCTTCGTGGACCTGAAGGCGACGCTCTCGACGTTCGCGCGTCGGGTCTTTGCGCGGGACACCGTGGTGCGGTTCCGCCCGTCCTACTTCCCCTTCACCGAGCCGTCGGCCGAGATGGACGTGCAGTGCCAGATCTGCGGCGGGTCGGGCTGCGCCGCCTGCAAACAGACCGGCTGGATGGAAATCCTGGGCTCGGGGATGGTCCATCCGGCGGTTCTGGAGAATTGCAAACTCGACAGCGAGAAGTACACGGGGTTCGCCTGGGGCATGGGGCCGGAACGGATCGCGATGCTGCGCCATGGCATCCCCGATATCCGGCTCTTCTTCGACAGCGACGTCCGCTTCCTCGAGCAATTCTCATGATTGTTTCGCGTCGCTGGCTCGAGGCCTTGCTCCGGAAACCTCTCGAGGGTCAGGACATCGCTGACCGGCTGGCCCGCCAGGTCGCGCCCGTCGATGGGGTTGTACCGATTCACCAGGACCTGCGCGACGTCCTCATCGGGCGCGTGCTCGAGGTCAAGCAGCACCCCAACGCCGACCGCCTGACCTTGTGTATCGTCGATGCCGGCAGCACACCCCTCGAAGTCGTCTGCGGTGCCCCCAACGTTCAAGCGGGCAAGACGTACCCCTTCGCCCCCGTAGGCGCGACGCTCCCCGGCGGCCTCAAGCTCGAGCGCCGCAAGATCCGCGGGGTCGAGTCCAACGGCATGCTCTGCTCGGCGAAAGAGCTCGGCCTAGGCGTGGATCATCAAGGGATTCTTGAGCTCGAAACCGACGCGGCTCCCGGTACGCCGTTTCTCGAAGCGATTCCAGTGGCCGATGAGCAGATCGTCATCGATGTATCGGCGAACCGGCCTGACCTGCTCTGTCATAAAGGCGTCGCCCGCGAGCTCGCGGTGAGTCTTGGAGCGACGGTGAAACTGCCCGAGATACACGTCGGCACGACTGCACGTCGGCACGATTCGAGTCGTGCCACTCGTGCCACTCGTGCCACTCGTGCCGACGTGGATGGTGTGGAGGTCCGCCTCGAAGATGCCGAGGGCGCCCCGCGGTACATGATCGCTGTCGTTCGCGGTGTGAAGGTTGGGCCCAGCCCTTCGTGGCTTGCGACGCGCCTCCAAAGCGTCGGTCAACGGTCCATCAACAACATCGTCGACGCGACGAACTACATCCTGTTCGAGGTCAACCAGCCGCTGCACGCCTTCGATCTCGCGAAGTTGCGCGGGCCGGCGATCGTCGTGCGCCGCGCCAAGCCGAATGAGCAGATCGTCACACTCGACGGCATCCCCCGCAAGCTGAATCCCGAGATGACGGTGATCTGCGATGCCGAACGGCCGACGATCGTGGCGGGCGTGATGGGGAGCGTCGAGTCCGAGGTCACGGAAAGCACGACGGACGTCGTGCTCGAGGCTGCCTATTTCCAGCCCACCCGCATCCGTCGCACGAGACGCGCGCTGGGGCTCTCGAGCGAATCGAGCTATCGGTTCGAGCGGGGCATCGACATGTTCGGGATGCCCGACGCCCTCACCCGCGCCATCGACCTGATCCGAGCCGTCGCGGGCGGCGAGATTCGCGCAGCGCCGCTCGACCTCTGGCCCGAGCCGCACAAGCCGCGCTCGGTGTTCCTGCGCGAGGCGCGCGTCAGCCACCTCCTCGG
Source organism: Gemmatimonadales bacterium (assembly GCA_036003865.1). Lineage (GTDB taxonomy): Bacteria > Gemmatimonadota > Gemmatimonadetes > Gemmatimonadales > GWC2-71-9 > 20CM-2-65-7. The sequence goes on from DASYRZ010000173.1 coordinate 1,823, forward strand.
CGTCGCCGTGCCGCGCAAAGAAATCGAGCGCCTCCTCGCGGCGGTTGGCTTCGTCGCTGCGCCCAAGGACGACCGGCTGGCGGTCCAAATCCCTGGCTGGCGGCCGGATGTGACACGCGAGGTCGATCTCATCGAAGAGGTCGCCCGGCTGCGTGGCTATGACACGTTCCCCGACGAGCTTCGGCCATATCGCCCCGGCACCGTCCCCGATGCCCCCTCGGAGAAGACGCTGCGCCGCATTCGCGAGCGGTTGGTCGGGAGCGGAAGCGGCCTGCTGGAGGCCCGGACGCTGCCGCTGGGCCCGGCCGATGGCCCCGACGCGGTGGCGGTCCTGAACCCCCTGTCGGCCGAAGAAGCCCATCTGCGCAGCCGGCTGCTCCCCGGGCTTGTCCGCCGGGTTGAGCACAACTGGAGTCAGGGTGAAAGGGACATCCGCTTGTTCGAGGTAGGAACGGTTTTCAGCCGGCCGTCCGGCCGTGCGGCCGACCGGCCGACCGAAGAGCTCCACCTGGCGATTGTGCTGACCGGGGCTCGTCATCCGCCGCATTGGAGCGGTAGTTCCAACGCTGTGAAACTACCTGATATGGACATATGGGACCTAAAGCACCACTTTGAGTTAGCTGTAGGGGTGGCAGCCCCCTCCTGCGACGTGCAACCGGCCGCCAATGGGACGGGCTGGGTCGCGGTCGCGAGGGACGGAGGCGAGAGCGTCGGGACGGCTGCACCGCTTGACGCCGATGCGCCAAAGTGGGCCGGCCCGCTGTTCGGACTCGAGGTCACGATTGCCGTCGAGCCCGAGCCGGTGCGCAGCTATCAGCCGCTGCCGACCCAACCGGCCGTCGTGCGTGACATATCCCTGGTATTGCCGGGGGGCGGAGACACGACGGCGGCAGCCGTGGAAGGAGTGCTGCGTCGAGCGGCTGGGTCTTTGCTAGAACAGCTCGACGTGCTGGACGAGTACCGTGGGCCGGGGCTGCCGGAAGGAACGCGCGGTGTGACGTGGCGCTGCACGTTCCGCGATCCGGTGCGAACGCTCACGGAGCGGGAGATCGATGCGCTGCTCGGCCGGATGCTGGCGGCGCTGGAGGAGCAACTTGGTGTACGGCGGCGACAGACCACCAACTGATGTACGGGAGGCTATCGACCAGCTCGAGGCGATTCTCCGCGACGTCGCGGAGGAGCTGGCGGGCTGGCGGTCGCGTGCGCAAAAGGCCGAAGCGGACCTGAAGTCGCGGGGCACCCCGGTGAAGAACACCGAGCTCGAGTCGGAGAACAAGGCACTGCGGCAGCGGGTCGAGGGCGCGCGGACGCGCGTTCACGATCTCATGCAACGGCTCTCGTTTTTGGAAGAACAGGCGCGCGACAATGGGGGGCATAAGTGACGGCGAAGAAGCACGCCGTCCGGGTGATGATCGGTGGTGAAGAGTACACCGTCCGCTCCGATCTCTCGCCCGAATACACGCGTGAAGTCGCGGCGTACCTCGATCAGGCATTGAAGAAGGTGTTGAGTCAGGGTCCCCTGGTGGAGACGCATAAGGCCGCGATTCTGGCGGCCCTGGATATCACGAACGAGCTGTTTCAGGCGAAGCAAACCGAGCGCGAGGTGGCGGCACGGCTCGCCGCCGTCGCCGATGACCTCGCGAAAATGCTGCCGCCGGCAAAGCGGAAGGCGCTGACCGCCGGCTGATAATCGTCCTCACCCCCGTCAGGGGGAGAGGTGGAGATAGATCAATGGCAGAGGTGTCCAGCATCATTGCGGCCGTGCTCAGCGGCGTGCTCGTCGCGGCACTGGTCTTCTACATGTGGGGACGGCGCGTCGAGCGCCGCGCGACGGATCAGAGCCAGCGGCTCGTGCTGGCGGCCAAAGAAGAGCTGATGGCCGTACGCGAAAACCTCCATAAGAGCCTCGACCAAAAACTGGCCGGCGTCGACCGCCGCGAGCAGGAGCTGCGCAAGCTCGACCAGCAGCTGCAGGACCGCCAGCGCGCCCTCAACAAGCGCGAGCAGGAGATCGGCGCGCGCCTGGAGCAGATCGCCGGCCTGACGGCGCAGGAGGCCAAGCAGGAGATCGTCAGCCGCCTGGAGAACGAGGCGCGCGACGAGGCCGCGGCGCTGGTGCGCAACATCACCGAACAGGCCAGAAAGAACGCCGACCGCGAAGCCAAGAAGATCGTGGCCCTCGCCATCCAGCGGATCGCCGCCGAGCAGACGGCCGAGTCGAGTGTATCGGCGGTCGTGCTGCCGTCAGACGAGATGAAGGGCCGCATCATCGGCCGCGAAGGGCGCAACATTCGCGCGTTCGAGGCCGCGACCGGCGTCGATGTGATTATCGACGACACGCCGGACACGGTCGTGGTCTCCTGCTTCGAGCCGGTGCGCCGCGAAGTCGGCCGCCTGGCGCTGGAGCGTCTCATCGCCGACGGGCGAATCCATCCCGGACGCATCGAGGAGATCGTCAAGAAGGCCAAGAGCGACGTGGACGCAAGCATCGTCGAGGCCGGCGAGCAAGCCGTCTACGATACCGGGATTCGCGGCATGCACGCCGAGCTGGTGAAGCTGGTCGGCCGGATGAAGTACCGGACCTCCTACGGCCAAAACATCCTCGAGCACTCGAAGGAAGTCGCCTATCTCGCCGGGATGATGGCGGCCGAGCTCAAGCTCGATGTGCACCTGGCCAAGCGGGGCGCCTTGCTGCACGACGTCGGCAAGGTGCTGACGCACGAGCACGACGGCACCCACGTGCAGCTCGGCGTCGAGATGGCCACGAAGTACGGCGAGCATCCCGTGGTGATCAACTGCATCGCGGCGCATCACGACGACGTCCCGCACGAATCACCGGTCAGCGTGATCGTGCAGGCCGCGGACTCGATTTCGGGCTCGCGCCCGGGCGCGCGGCGCGAGGCGTTCGAGACCTACGTAAAGCGCCTCGGCGACCTCGAGAAGCTCGCCTCCGAGTTCAAGGGCGTGGAGAAGGTGTTCGCGATCCAGGCGGGTCGGGAAGTGCGCGTCGTCGTGACCCCGGAGTCGGTCGATGACGCCGCGGCGGCCCAGCTCACCGACGAAATCGCGCGCAAGATCGAGCGCGAGCTCCAATACCCGGGACAGATCAAGGTCGTCGTGATTCGGGAGACACGGGCGGTGGGCGTTGCACGCTAATCCCGCGGCGCTGCAGGGCGTCGCCAAGCTCATCGATGGCAACGCGATCGGTGCGACGATGCGCGCCGAGCTTGCCGGCGAAATCGCGGCACTCAAGAAGAAGGGTGTCACCCCGGGACTCGCCGTGGTGCTGGTGGGTGATAACTCCGCGTCGCAGGTCTACGTGCGGATGAAGGGCAAGGCGTGCGACGAGGCGGGCCTCTATCACGAAACCATCAAATTGCCCAAGGAGACGAGCGAAGCCGATCTGATGAGCCTGCTCGAGCGGCTCAACGCCAACCCCAAGATTCACGGGATCCTCGTGCAGCTGCCGTTGCCCAAGCAGATCGACACCAATCGGGCGTTGCACCGCATCGATCCGCGCAAAGACGTGGACGGATTCCATCCCGAAAACGTCGGCAAGGTCGCGGTGGGTGATCCCACCGGCTTCCGGCCGGCGACGCCCTATGGGGTGCAACAGCTCCTGGTCCGCAGCGGCGTCGAGACGAAGGGTGCGCACGCGGTCATCCTCGGCCGCTCCAACATCGTGGGTCGCCCGATGGCGGCGTTGCTGCTGCAGGACGGGCCCGGCGGAAACGCGACGGTCACGGTCTGCCATTCCCGCACCCGCCACATCGAGCAGCACACGCGCCAGGCCGACATCCTGATCGTCGCGATCGGCAAGCCGGAGTTCGTGAGCGGCGACATGGTCAAGCCGGGCGCCGTCGTGATCGACGTCGGCGTCAATCGCGTCGACGATCCATCGAAGAAGCAGGGCTATCGCCTCGTCGGCGACGTCAAGTTCCAGGAAGCGAAGCAGGTCGCGGCGGCGATCACGCCCGTCCCCGGCGGCGTCGGCCCAATGACGATCACGATGCTGCTCTACAACACCGTCCAGGCCGCGCGGCAGTGGGTCAGTCCCTAACCCCGGGGCATGGCCACGGGGCCCCGGAGTTCGCGGCCGCGTCGGCCGAAGGCGCGTGGACCGTCGGCGAGGTGACGCGGCGCGCCCGCGCGGTGATCGAAGCCGGGCTGCCGCCGCTCTGGGTCCGCGGCGAGATCGCGGGCTTCAAGGCGTGGCGCAGCGGCCACTGGTACTTCTCGCTGCGCGACAAGACGGCGCAGCTGCGCTGCGTGATGTTCGCCAAACAGAACTTCATGCTGCCCGCGCCGGCCGACGGGATGCAGGTATTCGTGTTCGCACGGCCGTCGATGTACGAAGAAAAGGGCGAGTTCCAGCTCACCGTGATGGAGCTGCTGTCGACGGACCAGGGCGGCCTCTGGAAGCTGGCATTCGAGAAAGCCAAGGCCGCGCTCGCCAAGGACGGACTGCTCGATCCCGGCCGCAAGCGGCGCCTGCCGCCATTCCCGCGCCGCATCGCCGTCGTCACGAGTCCGGACGGGGCGGCGCTGCGCGACATCCAGGCAGTCGTCGGCCGCCGCTGGCCCGTCGCCGAGCTGATCGTGGTGCCGGCGCAGGTCCAGGGCGCCAAGGCGGAAGCATCCGTGTGCTCGGCGCTCAATCGCATCCGGCGGCTGCCCGTCGATGTCCTCCTCGTGGCCCGAGGCGGCGGGTCCGTGGAAGACCTGTGGGCATTCAACAGCGAGAAAGTCGCGCGCGCCGTTGCCGCGATGCCGATGCCCGTTATCTCAGCCATTGGGCACGAAACCGATGTGACACTATGTGACCTGGTTGCTGATCTACGTGCACCAACACCGTCAGCGGCAGCAGAAGCCGCTACGCCGGATCGGACCGAGGTGCTGGTTGCCTGCGGCGTATTAGGACAGCGTCTAGCGAGAGCGTTACGAACGGCGTCTAGGCACGTCGTCGAACGGCTCGATCGCACCGGCGATCGGTTGGTGCGCTGCATGGACCATCGCCTTGAGATTTCCGGCGCACGGCTCACGGCGTACGGCGCACGCCTCGATGCACTCTCGCCGCTTCGTGTGCTGGCTCGCGGCTACGCCGTGGCGCGCGATGAGAACGGGACGATTCTGAAACGCGTCGCCCAGCTGCCCGCCGGCAAGGAGTTTCGCCTGCGCGTGACGGATGGAGAGGTGAATGGCCGAGTTCAGTAAGCAGCTCGAGCGTCTCGAAGCCATCGTGCGTCGTCTGGAATCCGAGGACCTGGATCTGGACGAGGCGTTGAAGCTGTTCGAGGAGGGTGTCGAGCGGCTGCGGGTCGCGCGCGAGCAGCTCGTGCAGGCGGAGCTCAAGGTCAAAAAAGTTCTCGAGATTGAAAGCGCTAGCTAGATATCTCGCCGATGCCCGGGCGCGCGTCGACAAGGTATTGGCGGCGGCAACGACCGGGGACGAAGTCGTCCGCTACAGTCTGCTGGGAGAAGGCAAACGGTTGCGCCCGACGCTGGTCTTCGCGGCGCACGAGGCGCTCAACGGGTCATCCTCCGCCGGCGTCGCCGAGCTGGCGGCCGCCGTCGAAGTGGTGCACGCCTATTCGCTGGTTCACGACGATCTCCCGTGCATGGACAACGATGACTTGCGGCGCGGCCGCCAGACGGCGCACCGGGCGTTCGACGTGCCGCGCGCCACGCGCGCGGGCTACGACATGGTCGCGCTCGCCGCTCGTGTCCTCGCCCACGGCCTGGCGGCGCTCGACCTGCCGCCGGCGCGGCGGCGCGAGATCTCGCTGGAGCTGTTTCGGGCGGCGGGCGCCGGCGGCATGATCGGCGGCCAGGCGCTTGATCTCGAGGCCGAAGCGAAGGCGCTGCCGATCGACGCGCTCCGCGAAGTCCACGCCCGCAAAACCGGCGCGCTGATCGCCGCGTCGTGTGTCATCGGCGGCCTGTCCGCGGGCGACGACGTCGGCGGGCGCGGCTACATCGAAGCGCTGCGCGCGTACGGCGACGCTATTGGACTCGCGTTTCAGATCGCCGACGACGTGCTCGACGCCACCGCGACCTCCGACCAGCTCGGCAAAACGGCCGGGAAAGACGCGGCGCACGCCAAAGCGACGTTCGTGACGTTGTTGGGCGTCGGGGCGGCGCGCGCCGAGGCGGAACGGCTGGCGGCCAAGGCCGTAGACCATCTGCGGGATGCCGGGTTAGTTTCCCCCATACTGGTGGAGCTGGCGCACTACATTGTCACGAGGCCTAACTGAATGCGAAATGCGAAAGTCGAAATGCGAAATCGAAGCGTATCGTGCAATTGCGCATTCCACATTTCGCATTTCGAATTGGGGAACCAGTGATCCTTGAAACGATCCGGAGTCCCGCCGACGTGAAGGCGCTTTCGCCCGACAAGCTCCAGCCGTTAGCGGACGAGGTGCGGCAGCGGCTCATCGACGTCGTGTCGCAAACCGGCGGCCACATCGGCGCGGGCCTGGGCGTCGTGGAGTTGACCGTCGCCCTGTGCGCCGCGTTCGAGTCGCCGCGCGACAAGATCGTCTGGGATGTGGGTCACCAGGGCTACCCGTGGAAAATCCTCACCGGCCGCAACGACCGGCTGCACACCCTGCGCCAGCAAGGCGGCCTGTCGGGCTTCCTGCGCCGCGATGAGAGCGTGCACGATCAGTTCGGCGCGGGTCACGCCGGGACCGCCCTGTCGGCAGCCTACGGTATGGCGGCCGCGCGCGACCTGAAGGGGGAAGACTTCGCGGTCGTCGCGGTCGTCGGCGATGGGGCGATGACCTGCGGCCTGCCCTATGAGGCGCTCAACAACGCGGGCGACTCGGGCCGCGACATCATCGTCGTGCTCAACGACAACGGCATGTCGATCGCGCCCAACGTCGGCGCGATCAGCAAGTATTTCGGCTCGATCATCGCGAGCCCCATCGGCGTGCGGATGCGCGAGCGCATCAAGCACGTCATCGAGCGCGCGTCGCACCTGATCGGGGGCAAAAAGCTCGTCGACTTCGCCAAGAACGTCGAAGAGAGTATCAAGAACCTCTGGTCGCCGGGGATGCTGTTCGAGGAGCTGGGCTTCCGTTACTTCGGGCCGATCGACGGGCACAACATCGGGCAGATGCTGCACACCTTCGAGATCGTGAAGACGCTCAAGGGTCCGCGCGTCGTCCATGTGATCACGGAAAAAGGGAAAGGCTTCCCGCTCCCCGAGCCCGATCTCGAGAAGTACCACGCCCGTGCCCCGTACGATCCCGTCACCGGCAAGCTCAAGCCCGTGAACCCCGGGGCGCCGCTGTGGACCAAGGTGTTCGGCGAGGCGCTGACCCAGCTCGCCGCCGAGGAACCGAACTTCGTCACGATCACGGCCGCCATGCCCTCGGGCACCGGCACGAACATCTTCCAGAAAAAGTGGCCCAACCGGTTCTTTGACGTGGGGATCGCCGAGGCGCACGCCACGACGTTTGCGGCGGGTCTCGCCACGCAGGGAGTGCGCCCCGTCGTCGCGATCTACTCGACGTTCCTGCAGCGCGCCTACGACAGCATCATCCACGATGTCGCGATTCAGAAGCTGCCCGTGATCTTCTGCCTCGACCGCGCCGGGATGGTCGGCGAGGACGGCCAGACGCACATGGGTCTCTACGACATCGCCTACCTGCTCGCGGTCCCGCACATGACCGTGACGGCGCCCAAGGACGGCGCCGAGCTGATCGGCCTGCTGCGGTGCGCGCTGGCACACAAGGACGGGCCGTTCTCGCTGCGTTACCCGCGCGACAAAGCCCCCGCCGAGGCGCCGCCCGCGGCCGAAGTCCCGCCGGTCCCCTACGGCACGTGGGAGCTGCTGAAAAAAGGAAAAGACTGCGCGATCCTGGCCGTGGGCGTCATGTGCAAGCCCGCGTTGGCCGCCGCCGAGCTGCTCGCGGCGGATGGGTTCGAGGTCTCCGTCGTCAACGCCCGCTTCCTGAAGCCGGTGGATCGCGAAATGCTCGACGCGTTGGCCCGCGATCACAAGCTGCTCGTTACGGTGGAAGACGGGACGGTCGTGAACGGCTTCGGCGCGGCGGTCGCCGCCCTGGTCCAGACCACCGCGCCCGACTCTCGAGTCGTCGCCGTCGGCGTGCCCGACCGCACGTACGAGCACGCGCCGCGCGCCCAGCAGCTCGCGGACGTGGGTCTGACGGGCGAGGGCATCGCCGCCCGCATCCGCGCGCTCGCCGCCGAAGAGTCGCTCACTCCCCGATGAACGTCGGGGTCGTCGGGAACCCCAACTATCCGGATCTAGGCGCTTTTCTCGCGACGCTGCAGCAAAAAGCGTCGCGTGTGGGGCTCACGCTGTACACCGAGGAGCGCATTCAGGCGCTCTGGCCGAATCCCCTGCCGGGAATGGCGAACGGGGCGAGCCTCGACTGTCTCATCACCCTCGGCGGCGACGGCACGCTGCTGCGCGGGGCCCGCCTGCTCAATGGCGCCGACACGCCTATCCTCGGCGTCAACTTGGGTCGCGTGGGCTTCCTCACGACCGCCGGCCCGGACTCGCTCGACTGGGCGCTCGATGCCGTGGCGCGCCAGGCCTACACGACGGAGCAGCGCCTCGCCCTGCAGTCGGCGATCAGCGGCAAAGGCGCCAAGGCCGGTAGGGTTGAACCGCTCGTCCTGAACGACGTCGTCGTGCACAAGGGCGGCGTCGCGCGCGTCGTGCGGCTCAAGGTGTCGGTGGACGGCGATGAAGTCGCGCACTACTCGGCCGACGGCATCATCGTCAGCACACCGACGGGCTCGACGGCCTACTCGATGTCGGCGGGCGGGCCGATCGTGGCTCCCACCGTCGATGCCATCGTCGTCACCGCGATCTGCCCCCATACGCTCGCGGTGCGGCCGCTCGTCCTGGCGGCCACGGCGGTCGTGACGATCCAACCGATTCCACCCTGGAGCGATGAGGTGCTGGTCTCCTTCGACGGCCAGGTGGGCACGCCGATCCAACCGGGCGAACGGCTCGAGGTGCGGCGGGCGGATCGGCCCATTCACCTCATCCGGCTCGGCCCCGAAGGCTTCTTCAAGCGGCTGCGGAAGAAGCTGCACTGGGGCGATCTGAGTGACAGAACTCGCAAATAGTCCTCACCCCCTGACCCCCTCTCCGTTCCGGAGAGGGGGAACGCTTCTCACGGTATGTTGACCGAGCTGCGCGTGCGCGATCTCGCCGTCATCGCGGACGTCACACTCCCATTTCGTCCCGGCCTCAACGTGCTCACCGGCGAAACCGGCGCCGGTAAATCGATGGTCGTCGATGCGCTCTCCCTGCTGCTCGGCGAGCGCGCGTCGGCCGAGATTGTGCGGCCCGGCGCCGAGAAGACGATCGTGGAGGGGGCATTCGAGTTCGCCTCCGCGGTCCATCGCCATCTCCTCTCGCCATTCGCCGAGCTGGGAATCGAGCTGGAAGAAGGCCGGCTCGTCCTGAAGCGGGAGGTGCTGCGCGAAGGCAAGTCGCGAGCCTGGGTCAACGGCTCGCCGGTCACGATCGGCGTGCTCAGTGAGATCGGTAGCCTGCTGGTCGATCTGCACGGTCAGCACGAGACCCAGTCGCTGCTGCGGCCGGACGCGCAGCGCGACATGCTCGACGCCTACGCCGACGCCGATGTGGAACGTGTGGCGGTGCGCGACGCGCACATGCGCCTCACAGAACTGGAACAGCGCGAAGCGGAGCTCACGACGCGCCAGGCCGATGTCCGCAAGAAGGCCGATTACCTGCGCCACGTGCTGCAGGAGATCGAGCGGGCGAAGCCGAAAGTGGGCGAGGACGAGGCGCTGGAGGTGGAGGCCAAGCGGCTCGCGCACGCCGAGGAGCTCGGCCGACTGGCGCGCGAGCTGGAAGAGGCGGTGGACGCGGCTGGGTTGACCCGGGCGCAGCGCATCCTGGCGAGCCTGCTGCGGGTCGACCCCTCGCTCGGCAAATGGCAGGAGTTGCTCGACTCGGCGTTCGCGAGCGCCGCCGAGCTGGCGCAGGCGGCGCGGACCTACGCGAGCGAGATCGAGGCGGACCCCGAACGCCTGATCGCCGTGGAGCAGCGCCGCGATCTGCTGTTTCGGTTGCAGCAAAAGCACGGGCCGACGATCCCGGATGTGCTGGCCGCCCGCGACACCGCGGCGCGCGAGCTCGAGTTGCTCGATACAGCGGATCTCGACCTGCGCACCATCGCGGTCGATCGCGAGACGGCAGCCGCCGAGTTCAAGCGTGCGACCGAAGCCCTGACAACGAAGCGGACCGCTGGCGCGAAGAAGCTGGCGCGCGCGGTCAACCGACTCTTGCCGTCGCTGGGAATGGAAGGGGGCAAGTTTGCCGTGACGCTCGCACGCCGCATGCCGCACGCCGCACGAGGGGCCGAGGACGTCACCTTCGAGGTACAGCTGAACGAGGGATTAGACGCGCGCCCGTTGGCCCGAGTTGCTTCAGGCGGCGAGCTGTCGCGCCTCATGCTGGCGTTGAAGGTCGTGCTGTCGGCCCACGACGTTGTCCCGACGCTGGTCTTCGACGAGGTCGATCAGGGCATCGGCGGCGAAGTGGGTGGCAAGGTCGGTGAGGCGTTGACGGACGTATCGCGCGAGGGCCGCCAGGCGCTCGTGATCACGCACCTGCCGCAAATCGCGGTCTACGCCGATCAACATCTGGTGGTGAAGAAGGGACAGAAAGGTGGGATCGCCACCAGTGATGTGGAGGTTGTGGAGAGTGAGTGGAGGATCAAAGAGATCGCGCGTATGCTGGGTGATTCCGACATGGCGACCGCGCGCCGCCACGCCGTGGAGCTGCTCAAAACGGCCAGCGAGAAGTCCGCATCACAATCCGGAACACCGTCGCCACCGGCACGAGCCCACCCGAGCCGGTGACCGTCTGCTCGACCGAGAGGCTCCCCTCGACATCTGATGCCGCGTACGTCATGACGAACCCGAGTCGCGCCCAACGCCAGGCCGTGCCGGCGTCCAGGACGCCGGCGGAGACCGGTGCGCCCAGTCGCGTCGCGATGTCGATCGAGTCCTGCGCCGTGCGATAGGCATAGCGATCGCGCGTCTGCGTGTAATAGCCTGCCGTAAAGCCCACGCCGAATTCCCGCGAGAAGCGATACATCGGAGCGACATCGATCCTGGCGTAGTCGCCGGGATCCCAGTCGAGCGTGGCGAGGGCCGCGTGCGGCAGCAGCAGGACTGACTGCGGGCCCACGCGGCGCGTGCGCGTGCCCGGCTGCTGCCGCCCCACGCGGACCAGCGCGTTGACCCAGAGCCGGTCGAACAGCGTCAACTCCTGCGCCACCTGGATCTCGATGTCCGTCTGGTGATCGCCGGTCGACTGGTCGAACAAGTTATTGGGCGAGTCCTGGCGCCCAGTGGGCAGCCTCACGACCAGCGCGCCGCTCAGCGCATAGTTGTGTGACTCGCGGATGCGGTACTTGGCCTCGACCTCGATGTCGCCCGGGAAGTAGCGGAGGTGACGCCTGGTGCCGGCAATCGAGTCGAACGCATACGTCGTGTCACGGAGCAGGTTGTTGAGCGCGTGGGCGGCGCTGTCCGCCCCCGGTCCGCCGAGACTGTCGAGCAGGAAACCGGCGCGCGTGTTCACGCGCACCAGCGGCACCCGAGCGCCGACCGCGATGCGATTGGTGATTCCGAACTCGATGCCGAGGGGTGTGACGCGCCGTTCGTTGCGAACCAAGACGGGCGTGAAGTTGTAGCGACACACCAGAAACCCGCCGACGCGCGAGCACCCGAACGCCGGTTGCGTCTCAATGAACAGCGATGCGCCGATCCGCTGCTCGTGTCCGTCGCTCGCAAACTCGCGCTCCCACGTCGTGATGACCGGCTCGAACGTGACGCGGAGCGTCCCGCCGCGTGGGGTATCGGTGCGAGCGCCAGCTTGTGCCCGAGCTGCTGCGGGCAGCAACAGCAGCGCGCCAAGCGCGAGAAATCGGCGGGGGCATCGAAAGAAGGGCGGCAATGGAGATGCATACCCCATTGCCGCCGTTTGCCGCCCTCCGCCGCCCTGCGCCGCCGTTTCTATCGCCGCCCGTTGTCGTTCAGGGAATCGGGGGAATTGCGGTCGTGTACTTGGTGTTGACGGCTTCGCGCAGCTTCTGTGCGATCAGCCGTTGCGAGGCCGCGCTCGGATGTACGGCGTCGCACGAGAACGCCGTCCCGAACGGATTGGCGGTGCAGGGCTGCCCGATCAGCGGGAAGGGCCGCACCGCGGTCGGCACCGTGCGCAGCGAATCGAACGTCACGTTCGGATCGAGATAGGCCCACCCGCGCGCCGTCGCTTGTGCGGAGATGTAGGTGTTATACGCCGCCACCGTACTCACGAGCTTGACCAGTTCCGCGGGCTGGACGGTTTGGATTTCCGTGCAGTCCAGCGTTTGCGGGGAGCCTGCCGCGGCGGCGCCCACGAGCGCCGCGCCGAACGGGAAGGGCACCAGCACGGAATCGCCCCGCGGTGGCGCGCAGTTGGCGGTGACC
>DASYRZ010000174.1:0-3390 GCA_036003865.1 Gemmatimonadales bacterium
CCACCGAGCAAGGTCGCTACTGCGACCAACCCCACACCGAGCGCGACGAGGATGCCGAATGCTTTCATCGTCGCGCCCCCTTTACCGCCTCCTACCGCCCCTTACCGCCCTTGTCTGTTTCTTTCTTCACCCGATAGTAGATGCTCATGAACCCCGCGAATCCGCCCACGAACGCCCCGATGATCGCGAACAGCGGTCGCGTATGCACCCAGCCATCGAGAAACCAGCCGCCGGCACCGAACAGGAGGATCGCGACCGTGAAGTTGAGCGCCATCCCGAAGTATTCGTAGCCCTGACCGTATCCTTTGGACTCGGGCGTCTCGTCTTTTTGTGCGGGAGTCATGTGTTGCGCCGGGAAACCTAGGCGCTTGTGAAATTTTTCGCAAGCAAATCGTCAGATCTACAACTATTTACTCCGCAATCATTTAAATTCACCTTGGCCCAATGACGTCTACACCCCGTTCCCACCGTCCAGCCTCCTCCGGCGACGTCGAGCTGCTCGAGCGGCTCGCTGATGCGCGCAAGGATCTACTGGCGCAGGTCAGTCAGCGCATCGTGGGGCAACGCGAAGTGTTGGATGGGATTCTCACGGCAATCTTCTCGGGCGGACACGCCCTGCTCGTGGGCGTGCCGGGCCTCGCCAAGACGATGATGGTCCAGACCGTCGCCGAGACGCTCGACCTCGCGTTCAATCGCATCCAGTTCACGCCCGACCTGATGCCCTCCGACATCACCGGCACCGAGATCATCGAAGAGGACCTCGCCACCGGCAAGCGCGGCTTCCGGTTCGTGCGCGGGCCGGTATTCGCCAACATCGTGCTCGCCGACGAGGTCAATCGCACGCCTCCCAAGACGCAGGCGGCGCTGCTGCAGGCGATGCAGGAGCATCAGGTGAGCGCGGCCGGTCAGACCCATCGGCTCCCCGCGCCATTTTTCGTGCTGGCCACGCAGAATCCGATCGAGCAGGAAGGCACCTATCCGCTGCCGGAAGCCCAGCTCGACCGCTTCATGTTCGAGCTGCGGGTGAACTATCCGTCGCAGGAAGAAGAAGAGGCCATCGTCACGGCGACGACGGGCGACGTGCTGGCCGATGTCAACTCGGTCCTCACGTCGGATGACGTCGTGGCGATGCAGCACCTGGTCCGGCGGATTCCGGTGTCGCAGGCGCTGGTCAAGGCGGCGGTGACGCTGGTGCGGATGACGCGTCCGCCCGAGGAGTCGTCGCCTCCGTTCATCAAGGAATACATCTCCTGGGGCGCCGGGCCGCGCGCCTCCCAGTACCTCATCCTCGGCGCCAAGGCGCGCGCCGCGCTGGACGGCCGGCCGATGGCGGACGAGGACGACCTCCGCCAGGTCGCGCCGACGGTGCTGACGCACCGCATCGTGATCAATTTTGCAGCCGAAGCCGGCGGGCGGACTGCAACCGATATCATCGCGCAGCTGCTCAAAGAAGCACGCTGGCAGCCGCGGTAGCTTCCGCTCAGTCAGGGGTTGATCGTAAAGCCGTCGAGCAGCTCCTCGAACTGCGGCCGGTACTCGTCAAATAGATTCGCGGCGGTGTAGGTCAGCAGCTGAATCGTCCCTTCGGGTCCCGCATAGTAGTAGCCCAGGTAGACAAAGCGGATCGTCTGCAGCGTGCCGCGGATCTGCAGCACCATGACGTCGTGCCCATTCACGCGGCGCGTTTCCTCGCTGACGATCTGCGCGTCGGGCGCCGCGTTTTTCGCGTTCGCCAGGGCCAGGTCGCGCAACCCGGCCAGCGGCATCTGCAGCCGCTCCCCAATGATCATCGCGTAGCCGTCGCCGTCGATATGCTCGAGCTGCAGGCGGCCGGGCTCGGTGGACTGTTGCTCCCGCCATTTCGTCGGATCGTAATACAGGCTGGCTTTGCCGCGCAGAAAATCGAGTCGTGCCGTGGCTGCGGCCGGGCGCTTGCGCTCGCCGGAGGCGCCTTTGGAAGCCGGCACCGAGTCGGCGTATTTCCAGGTGCCGTTGGGATAGAGCAGCACGGTACGACCCGAGGTCGTCGTCGCGCGCTCCTGCGCGCCGAGTGCGAGCGGCAGCGCGAGCGCGAGGAGAGGAATCAGGTGGCGTGTCATGGCATCACCTTACTCGCCGGTAGCTGCCTCCGTCAACGACGCGCAGCTCGCCGACGGTGCCATCCGGATCCATTCCAAAAGAGATGTAGGCCGGCTGCCAAAACGGATCCGGCCAGGTAACGCGGAAAACGTCGTACTGCCAATGCTCCAGCTGGCCCCTGGCGGTGCCGGCCTGGAAGGTCAATCGTCCTTCGTTCAGCCCCACCGTCGCGGTGCCGTACAGGCTGTCGGCGTAGGTCCCGATGTAGCGGTCGAGCGACAGGGTCGGCTTCGTATTGGCCACGCGCTTGCTCTCCTGCGCGCGCCGCCGGGCCGCGGCGCTGTCGGCCAATCCTCTATAGAGCGCGCGCATCTCCACACTCCAGTCGTGTGTTGGCGTCGCGGGGCCGAGGTAGCGATCGAACACCGCGTACATCAGGGCGTGGCGCAGCTCGGAGTGGTCGAGGTTCGTGAAAATGGCGACCCCGAGCCGGCGGTCGGGGATCAAGCCGACGATCGCCGAGCGCCCTTCGATCGAGCCGGTATGATAGGCGACGAATTCGCCGCGATAATCGCGCAGGAACCACCCGAACCCATAGGCTTGGAAGCGCGGATGCGTCAGCTCGGTGGCGGGATAGAAGACGCCCGTCAGCACCTGCTGCGGCCGAAACAGCTGCGCGAAGTTCTCGGCGCTCACGAGGCGCTTCCCCGCCACCCGGCCACTGTCGAGCAGAAACCGCAGCCACCTGCCCATGTCGGTCGCGGTCGAGAACGCCGCGCCGGCCGGCGCGACGGGATCGACGATATCGGGGCCCACGGGCAGCACGCGCACCGTGTCGCGCACGATGCCGTGCGGCGCGCTGACGTCGGTGACGCCGGCGGCCCGCATGGTGCGCGCGTCGGGGTAGCTCTCGCTCATGCCGAGTGGCCGATAGATCCGGTTCTGCATCAGCGCCTGCCAGGTGGTGCTGCCCGCGGCGCGCCCGGTGATGTCCCCCGCCAGGCCGTAGCCGACGTTGTTGTACTCGAAGCGCGAGCGGAAGCTCGAGGTCGGCGGGACGAGCCGCAGCCGCCGCACCATTTCCGGAAACTCGAGGCCGCTGTTGTCCCAGAGATAGTCGGGATCGGGGAAGCCGACGCGATGGGTGAGTAGGTCGCGCACCGTCACTTCCCGCGTCACGTACGGATCGGCAAACTGCACTCCGGGCTCGTACTTCGTCACCGGATCGTCGAACGCCAGCTTCCCTGAGTCGGCCAGCATGGCGACGAGCAGCGCGGTGAACGCCTTGGTCGTCGACATGTTGCCGAAGCG
>DASYRZ010000175.1:0-14939 GCA_036003865.1 Gemmatimonadales bacterium
GCCTACCGGCCACTCATCAGGCGCTCAATCGCCTCCGTGGTCCGCGGCGCGCCCGCCGACAGCCATTCCGCACCCTTGGCGGTGACGAGGACGTCGTCCTCGATCCGCACCCCCAGCCGTTCGGCCTGCAGGTAGATCCCCGGCTCGAGCGTGATCACCATCCCCGGCTCAAGCGGCCGGCCGAAGCCGACATCGTGCACGTCCATCCCGATGGGATGGCCGAGCCCGTGATTGAAGTACTCGCGGTCGTCACAGGTCCGCGCGCCGCACAGGTTGCCCGAGTGGTCGCGCATGTAGCGCCGCGCGATTCCATCGAGCTGCCGCATCGTGACGCCCGGCCGGATGGAGTCGAACGCCGCCTGCTGCGCACCGAGGACGAGGTCGTAGATCGCCTTTTGCCGCGGCGTGAATTTGCCGTTCACCGGGAACGTGCGGGTGACGTCCGCCGTGTACTGGCCCCACTCGGCTGCGGCGTCGATCACGACCAAGTCGCCGTTTTCGGTCTTGCGGCGGTTCACGTCGTAGTGGAGCGTGGTCGTGTTGGGACCACTGCCCACGATCGACGGGTAGCCCACACGGTCCGCCCCGTTGTTCCGGAATCCCTCTTCCAGCACCGCCTCCAGCTGGTACTCGTACATGCCGGGGCGCGCCGCGCGCATCGCGGCGATGTGGCCGGCCACGCTGATGTCGACCGCGCGGCGCAGCCGCATGATCTCGTCGGCATCTTTCACGACCCGCATGGAGTCCACGATCGGCGTCAGATCGTTGGCCCACGCATCCGCCCGCCGCGGCCGGGGGCTGTAAACAGGCTGGAGTGCGGTACGAGCGCGCGCCTCCAGCGAATCGGTCGGCAGCACGGTTGCAATGCCCGAGAGCCGCACCGCCACACTGTCGGGGCCGAGCCGCAGGCCGGTCCACCGCTCTTGCGAGGGCGTACGGGGCGGCAGGAACAGCACCGTCTCGACCGAGTCGGACCCGCGCGCGGTCATCAGCAGCACCGCGTCCTGCGTCTCGAGCTCGGTGAAATAGTAGAAGGTGTTGTCCTGCCGGAAATCGTTGTCCTGGACGTAGTCCTGCTCGATGTCGCGCTCGTGGCCGGCGGGGATCAGCACCGTGCCACGCCCGATGCGCCGCATCAGCGCGCGCCGTCGGGCGGCGGTGGCGGCGATGTCGACGGGCCGGCCCATGCCCGGGAGCTCAGGCACCACCGTGTACGCGCCGATTGGCGCGCCGGATCCAACTACGGTCGAGCCTGTTTGTGACGCAGATTCCGTGCAGAGTGCGATGCTGATGACGGCCGAGAGCAGAACGATTCGCATGGCGATTAATCTACACGTGCTTGACGGCGCTCGCGTCCCTGAGCGAAACTATTGCACTCATGACGATCAACTCGGCCCTCACACACGCGGAAGCGGAACGGCTCGCCGCGCGGATCGCCGAGCTCGAGCATGAGCGCAAGCACCTGCTGGCCGTCATCGAGATCCTGAAGGAAGCCTCCAGTTCCTTACACTTTATTGACATTCTGCAGTCCACCGCCCGCAAGCTGGGCGAGTCGTTCGGGCTCGACCGCTGCTCCATTTTCCTGGGCGAAAAGGGCGGCAAGCAGGTCCGTCTCGTAGCGTCGTACGAAGATCCCACGATCCGCAACTACGTCGTCGATCTGGAGCGCTATCCCGAGCTGAAGCGCGCGATGCAGAGCGGCGAGACGGTCTTCATTCCCGACGCCGCGAACGATCCATCGCTGCGGCATGTGAAGAGCGAGCTGATCAATCGCCGCGTAAAGTCGATCACCGTCGTGCCGATCACGTGGCGGACGGTGGCCATCGGCGCGATTTTCCTGCGCACCTACCGCGACGGCCCCACCTTCTCCGACGCCGACGTGCGCTTCGTCCAGGTCGTCGCCTCCCTCACGGCGCAAAGCCTGCGGAACGCGCACCGCTACGAGCGTCTCGCGCAGCGCACGCACGAGACGAGCGAGAGTCTGCGCCGCATGGAGCTCGAGCGCGTGGCCCTGCTCGCGTTCATGCGCCGGCTGCTCGACGCCTTCGGCCATCGCGAAGGCGCGTGGGGCGAGGGCCTGCTTCCCAAAGCCAGCGCCGAGGAGCTCGATCGGCTCGTGGGCGTGGCCATGGCCGTCATCCAGGAAGAAGCCAAAGGGCGGTGAAGCCGGCGGCACGCGCCGCGGAGCTGCGGCGCATTCTCGAGCGGGCGAATCACGCGTACTACATCCTCGACAAGCCGGAGATGTCGGACGCGGAGTACGACAAGCTGTTCCGCGAGCTGCAGGGACTCGAGGAGCAACATCCCGAGCTCCGGACTCCAGACTCCCCGACCCTGAGGATAGGCGGCGAGCCCGCGACCGGGTTCCGCAAACACCGCCACCTCGTCCCCATGCTCTCGCTGGCCAACGCGTTCACCGAGACGGAGCTCCAGGAGTGGGAGGAGCGCAACGCCCGGCTCGTGCCGGAAGTCAAAACGGCGGGCTACACGCTCGAGGTCAAGATCGACGGCGCCGCCGTGAGCCTCACCTACGAAGATGGCGTGCTGGTCACCGGTGTCACGCGCGGGAATGGCGTCGAGGGCGAAGACGTCACGCCGAATCTGCGGACGGTCCTCGATTTGCCGCTGCGCCTGCGGGGCAAGGGCTGGCCCAAGAAAATGGAAGTGCGCGGCGAGGTCTACTTACCGAAGAGCCAGTTCGCAGAGACCAATTCACAGCGCGAGAGAGCGGGCGAGGCGCCGTACGCCAATCCGCGCAACGCCGCGGCCGGCGCGCTGCGACAACTCGATTCCAGAAAGACGCGCGCCCGCGGTCTACGCGTATTCACATTCCAGGTCGAGGCGCCCGGGCTGAAGCTCGCGATCGATTCGCAGCATGAGCTGCTCGAGAAGCTGCTGGAGTGGGGACTGCCGGTCGAACCACACCACACGCGGGTCGACGATCTCGACGCAGCCCACAAAGCGATTGCCAAGCTCGAGTCACTGCTGCCGACGCTCGACTACGGAGCCGACGGTGTCGCCGTCAAAGTCGACAATCGCGCGCTCTACGCCGAGCTGGGCACGATCGGCAATCGCGAGCCGCGCTGGGCGGTGGCGCGCAAGTTCGCGCCCGAAATGCAGGTCACCAAGCTGCTCGAAATCCGCATCAACGTGGGCCGCACCGGCGCCCTCAACCCGTATGCCGTGCTCGAGCCCGTGGAAATCGGCGGCGTCACCGTCTCTAACGCGACGCTCCACAATGCCGAGCTGATCGCCGCCAAAGACATTCGCGAGGGCGACTGGGTCGAGGTGACGCGTGCCGGCGAGGTGATCCCGCAGATCCTCGGCCCCGTGAAAGAGAAGCGGTCGGGTGCCACGAAGCCGTACAAGATGCCGGAGCGCTGCCCGACCTGCGGCTCGCCGGTGGAGCATCCGCCCGACGAGGTCATGTCGTACTGCCCCAACATCTCGTGCCCGTCCCGCATCCTCGAATCGATCGTGCATTTCGCCGGCCGCAGCGCCATGGATATCCGCGGGCTCGGCTACGAGCGGGTGCGCGCGCTGCTCGATGCCAAACTGATCGAGGATGTGGCGGATCTCTATGAGCTGACGCCGGGGAAGCTGCTCACGCTGGAGGGATTCGCCGAGAAATCGGCCCAGCAGCTCGTGGACGCGATCGCCGAGTCCAAACAGCAGCCGCTCTCCGCCCTGCTCTTTGGGCTCGGCATTCGTCACGTCGGCCAGCAAGGAGCGAAGCTCTTGGCGCGGCATTTCGGCACGATGGATGCCCTTGCGAGGGCTGCGGCCGAGGAAGTCGGAGCGGTGCGCGGCATCGGACCGGCCATTGGCGAGGCCGTGGTCGGGTTCTTCAAGGACGCCCGCAACAAGGACCTGCTCAAGAACCTGGCCAAGTCCGGACTGACGTTGAAGGAAACGGCGACGGCCACAGGCCCCCGGCCGCTCGCCGACCAGACCTACGTCGTCACCGGAACGCTCCCGACGCTGTCGCGCCAGCAGGCCCGCGACCTGATCGAAGGCGCCGGCGGCCATGTATCCGACAGCCTCTCGAAGAAAACGACGGCTTTGATCGTCGGCGCCGACCCCGGATCGAAGCTCGAAAAGGCGAAAGCCCTCGGCGTCGAGCAAATCGACGAGGCCGAACTCTTGCGCCGCGCGAACCGCAAACCCTAAGTTGGCTTCCCATATGACGGCCCCGAGTATCGTCCGCCAGCTGCACGCGAGCCTCGCCGCGCATGCTCCCGAGCAGCTCATCGCCATCCTGCAGGAGGCCGGCTACGCCGCCGGCGCCGGCCTGTACCAGGCGTTCGCCGCCGCGAACAACCCGGCGGAGCTCGACGCCGACTTGCTGGGCGACACGCTGTCGGACTTCTTCCGGACGAGTGGCTGGGGGAGCGTCACGATCACGCCGATCGGCACGGGCGCCCTGGCGATCGATTCCACCGAATGGGCGGAAGCGGCGCCGGGCACGGCGCAAACGCCGATGTGCTTCTTCTCCGCCGGCATGCTCGCCGATTTTCTGGGACGGATCTCGGAGGAAACGATCGCGGTGATGGAAGTGGAATGCCGGAGTCGCGGGGACGAGCGGTGCCGCTTCCTGTCCGCGACGCCGGAGGTATTGGACAAGGTCTACAACGATATGACGTCGGGTCGGACGTACGCGGAGGCTCTGGGCGCCCCTACCGGCGCGCGACGCTGACGCCCTCCAGCAACACCGACGGCGACCACCGGGCCCCCAGCCATCTCCCGTCGTTTCCAAATGCGCCGATCCGTTTGAGCAGATCGTAGGCGTTTCCGGCGACCGCCGCGTCTTTCACGCGCCCCGTGATCTCGCCCCGCTGGACGCGATAGGCGAGTCCCACGGGATGGCTGAAGGCCCCGCTGATCACGTTGCCCTGCCCCACGCCGATCAAATCGTCGACGATCAGCCCGTCGTCGATGTTCGAGATCAAGCCGCCGCCCAGTGCGTGCGTTTGTAGGGGCGCAGCGTGCTGCGCCCCTCCATCAACCATTCGAAAAACGATGTTGGTGTATCCGATGTGCGGTTTTCCGAAAATCCCACGGCGGCCGTTTCCCGTGCTCTGCGTCTTGGCGCGCGCCGCCGTTTCCAGGTCGTAGACGAAATGCCCCACCTTCCCGCGGTCCACGAGGGCCGTGCGGCGGGACGGCACACATTCGTCGTCGACCGGCCGGGACGTCGGCCGTCCGGGGGTGAGCGGATCATCCATGATGGCCAGCCGCTCATCGAACAGTGTTTCCCCGACTTTGCCGGCCAACGGTGAGCTGCCCTGCAGGACGGTCTTCCCGGACAGCGCCTGCTCGAGCGGCAGCACGACCGCGGCCAACCCGGCGGGCGTGAAGACGACGGGGAGCGCGCCCTCAGGCGGCGTGACGATCTTGAGCGCCGCGGTCAGCCGGGTTTCGACCGACCGCACCACCTTCTCCAAGTCGTCGTCGGTCGGCATGTCGGCGCCCACGTACTGATCGTAGACCATCAACACGTCGTCGCCGGCGATGCGGGTGACGTCGGCGGTGACCGCGATGCCGGTAGCGCGGTACTCGCCGTGTGCGCCGGCGGTATTGCCGACGGCCGTATCCTGGACTTCGCGCTGCACGGCGACGTTGACCTGACAGCCGGGCCGCGCCAAGCGCTCGACGAGCAGGCGGCCCATGCGAATCAGCTCAGCGAGCGACGCGTTGGCGGTGTGGTCGAAAAAGGTGGGAATCGGCGGCAGCGCCTCCAGCGCCGCGCCCGGAAACGCCAGCTCGACGACCTCGCCCAACTCCGCGGAGGCGCGCGCCCGCCCCACGAGCTCGGCGGGATCGGGCTTTGCGGCAGTGGTGCCGGCGACTCCCATGCGGCCGCGCGCGAGCACGCGGAGGTTGAGTCCGGCTTCTTCCGAGATGCCTGCCGCCTTGAGCCGGCCGGACTCGAACGCGACCGCGGTCTGTTCCTCGCGGCGCCACAGCGCGTCGGCGCCGTCGACCGTGCCGCGCGCGTTCTCGAGCAGGCGATCGATCATACGTCGCCGCCGATGAGCGCTTCTTCTATGCGCACGTGCGGGGCCCCTTCGGTCACCGGCAGCGGGAACTGGCCGCCCTTGCCGCACCCGCCGCCCATTTGATTCCACGTGAAATCGCCGGCGATGTGGTCGATGCGGTCGAGCGTCTGAAACAGATTCCCCGCCAACACCACGTCTTTCACCAGCTCCGCGACCTTGCCATCGCGGATCATGTGGCCCCAGCCGGCGGTGAACGAGAAGTTCTCCAGCATCGTTTGCCCGCCGAACGCGCCGCAGGCATAGACGCCGAGTTTGATGTCGCGGATCAGATCGGTGAAGCCGACGCCTTTCTTCCCCGGCGCGATGTAGGTGTTCGTCATGCGCACGATGGGGGGATGGCGGAACGAGATCGCCCGGGCGTTGCCGGTCGGGCGCTCGCCGAGCTTGGCGGCGGTCTCGCGCGAGTGCAGGCGCCCGACGAGGATTCCCTCCTTGATGAGCGGCGTGTCCTGCGTCGGCGTGCCCTCGTCGTCGTACGGCAGTGTGCCGCGCAGGCCCTTCGCCGCACCGTTGTCGCCCACGTTCAGCGCCGGTTTTCCAAACCGGCGGCCGAGCGTCATCATCTCGCGTGCCTGGGGGTTCTCATAGACGAAGTCGGCCTCGGACAGATGGCCGAACGCCTCGTGGATGAAGACGCCCGCCAGCTCGTTGTCGAGAATCACGGGATATGCGCCACCCCGCACGCGCGGCGCGTCGAGCAGGTCGACGGCGCGTTGCGCGACGACGCGAAACTGATCGTCGAAGCTCTGGACGCTGTTCCAACCTTTGCGCAGCCCGATCGACTCCAGGCCCTTTTCGATGGTGCCGTCGCGCCGCCCGATTGCCGTGCCCGACACCACGACCTCGGGGCGCAGCTGATAGAGCGACGTTCCCTCGGAATTCACGAACCAGACTTCCGAGACTTCATCGCGGTAGCTCGACTGCGTATCGACGATCGCGTTGGACACGGCGAGCATGGCGCTGTTATAGCGGTCCAGCAGCTTCTTCTTCTCCGAGAGCGACACGCCGCGGACGTCGCCGTCCAGCTCGAGGACCGCGTCCGCGGTCTGGGGCGCCGATTCCGCGAGCCGGATCGGCTCGTCGAGCCGCACGGCCCCGGACAGCTCGTTGGCGCGTTTCACCATCGCCGGCAGCTCATCGAGCGAGGTGAACGACGCAATCCCCCACCCGCACCCCTTGTTCAACACGCGAACGAAGCCGCCCTGATCTTCGCTGACGGTGGCGGTCTCGAGCCGGCGCCCGCGAAAGGCGACCGCGGAGCTCCAGGTGCGTTCGACGCGAATTTCGGTGTAATCGGCGCGAGACTGTTTGAGTGCGGCGGCTAAACGATCTTTCAACTGGGCTCTTTCAGTTTGGCGCGGTAATCGGGGCGAACGACGATCTCGCCGTTCACGATGACCTCGAGGTCCCACGGCAGGATGATGAAGTTCTCGTTCTCGAGGGCGTAGAAATCGGGCTTGTAGGTTCCGGTCTTGAACGACACCGCCGTTTTCACGGCGGCCGGCTTGAGGTCGCGCAGCGCGGCGAGCGCGAGCTTCATCGTGTTGCCCGACTCACAGGTCTCGTCGACGAGCAGCACCTTCTTGCCGGTCACGAGGCGCGGCGGACCGGCGATCACCGACCCTTCCCGATTGATCGCGATCGAGGCGAAGTCACGTTGCAGAATGCTGGCGACGACGGCGCCGGGGATGACGCCCGCCTTCGCGATGCCGATCACGACGTCGGGGTCGTACTCGCGGAAGACCTTGAGGGCGAGCACCCGGCACAGCTCGCCGAAGAACGGCCAGTCCACCTGGAGCACGCCCCGGGGGGTCTTACTGCGAACCTGAGCCATGGTTGGGGATTCTACATTGCCAGCGTCCGCAGCCGCAAGCTATTTTCGCCCCATGGGTTTCTGGCGCCGTTTGTTCGGCGGAGGCTCCTCAGGCGACGATATCCAACCTCAACGCCTCGACTATTTGAACGAGGCGTTAGCCCTGGAACGGCAGGGGGATTATGACGCGGCCCTCACGTCCTACCGCCTGGCGCTGCGCGATCATCCCAACGACGCGCGGATTCTCCAGAACATGGCGATCGCCTTCACCAAGACCCGCCGCTACGACGAGGCGATTCGCCATTACCGCCGCGCGCTCGAGCTCGACAGCTCGCTCGCCGGCGCGCACTACGGACTCGCGTTTCTGCTGCTGCAACGCGGCGACCCTGACGGCGCCGCCCAGCATTTGAAGGTCTTCCTCGCGCACCCGCCCCGGGGACCCGACGCGCAAAAGTGGATCGAGCACGCGGCCCAGGCGTTGCAGGAGTTGCGCGCGGGAGGAACCGCTCCCCCTCCCCCTGCCACCTCTCGCCCCGCCGAGGAGAGGACAGGAAGCCCCTGATTCGGACGGTTGCGCTGCTTGCGCTTGCCGCTGGGTTCGCCTGCAAAATCAATTCTGATCCGGACCAGCCGGTTGCCATCGAGATTACCCTCCCCGACAGCGGGCGCGTCGAGGTCACCGACACCTTTCGGCCGGCCGCCCTGGTCCTCAACGGTCTGGGGGACTCGGTACAGGCCCCGCTGTCCTGGGCTTCACTCGATACCACCCTCGAGGTGCTCGACAGCGCGACCGGGGTTTCAATCGGGATAGCGCAAGGGACGGCGCGCCTGCAGGTGCGCACCGGGAACCTCATCGCGAATCCGCAAAACGTCTCGGTGCTGTGGCGGCTCGACTCCATGGCAACCGCCGGCCCCACGCGCGATACGCTGGACGTGACGCCAACGCCCACCACCGTGGATTCGCTCTCCGATCTGCTGCAAATCAAAACCTTCGCGTTTGGCGGGCCCGCGTCCAACCGGCGCGTCATCTACTCCTTCACCACCTATCCGGACAGCGGTCCGGTGGTCACATTATTCCCCAGGGACACGATGTATACGTTCTCGGACGGCACCGCCGCCGTACAGGTGCGGCTGCACAACGGCGCGCTCCCAGACTCGGTGGTCGTGACGGCCACGATGGTGACCTTTCATCATGCTCCGCTGCCGGGCAGTCCGGTGACTTTTGTCGTGGAGTTCAGGCCATGAACCGAGGCACGCTCACCCAGCTGTTCTTCACCACGGTCGACCGCCATGCCGGCTTGCCCGCGGCGTTCCGGTCGAAAGTCGCTGGGGCTTGGGTCGCCATCACGCATCGCGAGGCGCTCGAGCGGGTGCAGGCGATCTCCCTGGGTCTGCGCGAGCTGGGGATCAAGCCGGGCGACAAGGTCGCGATCGTCTCCGAGAATCGCCCCGAGTGGGCGCTGACCGATTACGCGTGCCTCACGTCGCGCACGACCGACGTCCCGATCTATCCGACCCTGACCGCCAAGCAGACCGAGTACATCATCCGCGATTCGGAGTCCGTCGCGGCGTTCGTCTCGACCGAGGCGCAGTTGGACAAGGTCCTGGAGGTGAAGGGATCGCTCCCGAGCCTCAAGCACATCGTCGTGTTCGATGGCGCCGCAGCGGCTCAGCGCCCCGGCGTCCTGTCGCTCTCGGCGCTCGAGGCCAAGGGGCGAGCGGTGGCGTCGAAGCATCCTCATTGGAAGGCCGAGGCGCTCGCGACGGGCCCGGACGACCTGGCGACGCTCATCTACACCTCGGGAACGACCGGCGACCCGAAAGGGGTGATGCTGTCGCATCACAACATCTGGTCCAACGTGCAGGCGGTGTTGCAGATGATTCCAATCGGTGCCGGCGACGAGTGCCTGTCGATGTTGCCGTTGTCGCACAGCTACGAACGCATGGTGGACTACACGCTGTTCCAGGCCGGCGTGATCATCAATTATGCCGAGTCCTTCGACACGGTGGCCGCCAATCTCGGCGAGGTGAAGCCGACGGTGGTGCTCTCGGTGCCGCGGCTCTATGAGAAGGTGTACGCGCGCGTGCTCGAGAACGCCCTCTCGGGCAGCGCGATCAAGCGTACGATCTTCTTCTGGGCCAAGCGCGCCGGCGAGCAATGGGCGACCCTCTCGCTCGCGGGCCTGCCGATTCCGAAGGGCCTCGCGTTCAAGCGGAAGGTTGCCGACCGGCTGGTCTTCTCCAAGCTGCGCGCGCGCACGGGTGGCCGGATTCGCTTCTTTGTCTCGGGCGCGGCGCCGCTGTCGGCCGACATCGCGAAGTTCTTCTACAGCGCCGGCCTGCCGGTCATCGAGGGCTACGGGCTGACCGAGTCGTCGCCGGTGCTCACCCTCAATCCGCTCGACCGCATCAAGCTGGGGACCGTGGGCCGCGCGATTCCGGGTGTCGAGCTGAAGATCGCGACGGACGGTGAGATCCTGGCGCGCGGGCCGAACATCATGCAGGGCTACTACAAGTTGCCCGAGGCGACTGTCGAGACGGTCGACGCGGAGGGCTGGCTGCACACCGGCGACATCGGCGAGCTCGACTCCGACGGATACCTCAAGATCACCGACCGCAAGAAGGAGCTGCTCAAGACCGCGGGCGGCAAGTACATCGCGCCGCAGCCGATCGAGCTGGCGGTCAAGCGCAACAAGTTCGTCGCCAACGCCATGCTGTACGGCGACCGGCGCAAGTTCCCGATCATTGTCATCGTGCCGAACTTCGACACCCTGGAGCGCTGGGCGCGGGAGCGAAACCTGACCTATGGGACTCGGGCCGAGCTGATCGAGCTGGCCGACGTGCGGGCGAAGATCGAGCGCGAGGTGATGAGCATGCTGTCGCATCTCGCGAGGTTCGAAACGCCGAAGAAGGTGGTGTTGCTGGAGAAGGACTTTACGATCGAGTCAGGCGAATTGACGCCGACGCTCAAAGTGAAGCGTCGCGTCGTGGAGCAGCATTACAAGGATCTGATCGACGCCGCCTACGCGGCGGACGACGCGCTGGCCGCGGCGATCGAGTCAACGGGGTAGGAGCGCAGCATACTGCGCCCCTACGACTACCGTTTCTCGCCCACCCAGAGGCCGTGTTCGGCCGCGAGTTTGACGAGCCCGATCGGCAGTTCGGGCTCTTCGTTTTCCACCACGAACCGCCGGCCCCGCAGCAGCACGCGATGCGCCTCGACGAGCCAGGGAGAGGTCGCCAGATCAGCGCCGACCACGACGCCGCGCGCGACCGCGGTGCGCAGCGGCACTTTCTCGTTGGCGTAGAGCAGCGACAGCGTCGGCCGTTCTTCCATTTCGGAGGGCGCGTTGATCCCGACGAAGTGGATCCCCTCCATCAACGCGGCGAGGCGCTGGGCCTGGCGGACCGCGGAGCCGATCAGGATCACGTAGCCACCCGGCCCTGAGAGCTCGAGCAGCGCCCGGAGATTGTTGGCATCCGCCGACGGCAGGGGAGACGGAGGTACGTAGGCGGGTCGGGGACCGGACGACTCCTTCGCCACCCGCTCCGTGCTGCGCCGGAAATTCACGATGCCGCGCGAGATCTGGTACTCCTTATGACAGACGGGGCACCCCAGGAGCCCTAACCGCACCATGCGGTCTTTCACCTCGCCGGTTGAGAGCACGAGCATCTCCTCGCGGTGCGGCTCGGGGCAGCGTAGCATTTCCGTCAGCTCGATGTGCATGGCGATGGCTATTGGCTATCGGCTATTGGCTATCGGGTATCGGGTGTCGGGTATCGGCTCATCCCCGTGGAGTATAAATCGCCGGCAACAAACGGATCTCCGTCACCGCAACGTGCTCAGGCTGTGTCACCGCGTAGACCACGGCCGCCGCCACGTCATCGGCTTGCAGCATGTCCTTGCGCTTGGTGAACCCGGGCTTGGAATCAGGGTCGACGGCGTCCCACATGTCGGTGTCGACGGGGCCCGGGGAAACGAGCGTCGTCCGCACGCCGCTCTTCGCGGTCTCCTGCCGAATGACCTCGTGCATTCCCCGCAACCCGAATTTGCTGGCCGCGTACGCGGTCGAGCCCGGAAACCCGACGTAGTCGGAAATCGATCCGATCGTCACGAGGTGCCCGCTGCCGCGGGCGACCATCTTCGGCACGATCGCGCGGGCGAACAGAAACGCCGCGGTGAGGTTGGTCGTCAGCGCGGCGGTGAACTCCGCGGGGGTGGTCTCGGTGAGCGGCTTGATGAAGAAGATCCCCGCGTTGTTCACGAGCACGTCGGGCACGCCGAGCATTTGCTCGACGCGAGCCACGGCGCGCTCGACACCGGCGGGATCCGTGACATCGCAGGGGATGTCGGTGCGCCGCTCAGCCGTCGCCTCCCGCAGGCTGCGTGCCAGGCGGACGACATGCATGCCCCCCGACCGGAGCGCGTCCGCGACGGCCAGCCCAATCCCCCGCGACGCGCCCGTCACGAGCGCGGTTTTCACAGCGCGAAGCTGCCGCCGTGCACGAGCCTGAGAAATTCATCGCGCGTCTTGCCGTCATCCCGGAACGCCCCGCGCAGCGAGCTGGTCACGGTTTTCGAGTTCTGCTTCTCGACGCCCCGCATCATCATGCAAAGGTGAAAGGCCTCGATGACCACGCCGACGCCCAACGGTTTCAGCACGCGGCACAACGCCTCGGCCACCTGATCGGTCAGCCGCTCCTGGACCTGCAGCCGGCGGGCGAACACCTCTACGACGCGCGGGATCTTCGAGAGCCCGACGATGCGGCCGTTCGGCAGATACGCCACGTGCGCCCGGCCGAAGAACGGCAGCATGTGGTGCTCGCACATCGAGTAGATCTCGATGTCGCGCACGCAGATCATGCTCTCGTGCTTCTCCTCGAACAGCGCATTGCCGATCACTTCGTCCACGTTCATCCCATAGCCGCGCGTCAACCATTTGAGCGAGGCCTCCACCCGCGCCGGCGTTTGCCGCAGCCCCTCGCGCGTGGGATCCTCGCCGAGCTGCTCGAGCATCTCGTGGACGAGCGTCTGGAATGGAATGCGCACCTCGGTCGGCTCCGTGTGCGATTCGTGGAATTTCACTTGATGTTGAGCCATGGTATCTTGGACCCCCGTGCGATTCTTAAAGCTACTCGCCCCGGCGATCCAGGCGGGAGGCACGGCGCTCGCGGCGCTGTGGACCTTCCCCAGCATGCTGCTGTCGGCGTTTCTCGTGGCCTGGGGCGCGGAAGCCGCGCAATTCCTCATTTCTCAGGGCCTCGCGCTCGCGATCCTGGCCTGGCTCCAGACGCTCCCGGAATTCGCCGTCGAGGCCGTGATCGCGTGGGAGGCGGGGGCGAACCCGGTACGCTCCCACCTCGCCATCGCGAATCTCACAGGCGCGATTCGCCTGCTGCTCGGCCTCGGCTGGCCGATGATCTACTTCGTATTCGCCATATCGGGCCGGCGGCGCGGTGACCAGAAGCTCGGCTGCATCACGCTGCAGCCCGAGCACGCAATCGAAGTCATCGGGTTGGTCCCGCCGCTGCTGTACTTCATCGTGATCGTCTTGAAGCAGACGATGAGCTGGATCGATGCCGTCGTGCTACTCCTGCTGTACGTCGCCTATCTCCTCGTGCTCCTGCGCAATCCACCGCACAACGTCGAGGAGCTGGCGGACGCACCACGGGTGTCACAATGGGCGTACCGCCAGCGCGGCTGGCGCCAGAAAGCGGCGATCGGCGCGCTGTTCGCGGCGGGAGGGTTCCTGCTGTACGTCACCGCGCATCCCTTCCTCGAATCGATGCTGGCGGTCGCGGGACTGCTCGGGGTGAGCCAGTTCGTGCTGGTGCAGTGGGTCGCGCCCTTCCTCTCGGAGTTTCCCGAAAAGGTCTCGGCATTTCTCTGGGCACGGCGCGTCAGCCATGCGCCCATGGCGCTGATGAACATGGTGTCGAGTAACATCAATCAATGGACGGTGCTCGCCGCGATGATTCCGCTGGTCTTCGGCTATTCGCATTACCATCACACGGGAAGCTGGGCGGACTTTCATTTCGACGCGGCGCAGCGTTTGGAGATCGTGCTGACCTTGTTGCAGACCGGGTTGGGCATTGTGCTGCTCGCGAACATGGAGTTCGACTGGTTCGACGCGACGGCGCTGTTCGTCCTCTGGATCGTGCAGTTCCTCGCCCCCCATCTGCGCGAGGAAGTGTCCGTGGCCTATGCGCTGTGGATCGTGATCCTGCTCGTCGGGTTCGTGATCCGGGGCCACGCGTTGCTCGCCCCGAAATATTTTTGGGCGACGCTCCGACAAAAACGATCGGCCGGCGCCGCGTAACGCGAGGCCGACCGATCGGGTAGAACAGGAACGGAGAGGATTATTGAAGCCCGAAAGAAATGACTGGTCCCTCACCACGAATTCTGTCTTCCCCAACGAGGGGGCATGACATGGGCCGCAGTATCCGGGTCCACGATCGAGCTTGTTGGCTCAATAATTTGACTCCCCGCTCCTGGGTACTAGAATACTTTCTGTCCCTCAAAGGTCAATCACCCTGAATCTCACGCTGCTCGCCGCTGTCGTGATGCTGATCGTGTGGGCGCTGCTGCTCTTCGTCGCGCACGTTCCCAGCGGCGCGATTCACCTGCTTTACGCGGGGGCGATCATCCTCTTCGCGCGACGCATTCTCGTCGGGGCGCCACGGTTCGTGTCGTGACGCTCGCGCCGCGGCGCTGGGATGCGCGGCTCGGGCCGCTGCAGGTGGCCACGGTGCGTCGCGCGCTCGAGCGCGAAGGCATGGTCACCGCGTGGTGGTCGGATCTCCCGGGCGCGCGGATGACCGAGCACGCGCACGCGTTTCCCGAAACGCGCTGGGTCGTCGAGGGTTATCTGCGGATCACAGCCGGCGCAGAGGCGGTCGACCTCGGGCCTGGAGACCGGCTCGACCTGCCGCCGAACCTGCCGCATACGATCGAAGTGCTCGGATTAGCGCAGGTCATCTATGTGAGCGGGACGTTGGATAAACAGGCGGTTGAGCGGTTGGGCGGTTCGCAAACCGCCTAACCGCCGAACCGCCCTATGCGTCAC